>NZ_AP029023.1:1206924-1810387 GCF_037076555.1 Methylophilus sp. DW102
TAGTCGTCGGTCTCGCAGTCTCCGTAGCCGTTAAGCAGGGGTTTATGGCGGCAGTTTCTGGTTTTTTATTGGCTATTATCTCAGCAGTGTTTGTCGCGGCTGTAATTTTCCTGTCCTTCGTGTTGCTGCAATTTCCGTCAATGAAGTATCGCTCAAAACGTGCAGAAAAATACCGCAAGGAAATTACTGTTGGCCTTGGTGTGTGTGTTTTTCTTGTGGCTTCTTGGAGCATATGGGGCGAATGGACGGCTAACAATGCGGTTAAGCAGGAGCCGCAAGCCGCGCGCACCATACCTTGAACGTTGGTCGTATTCTCGGAACTCATTTTAATGAATCTAATCTCTATCGGTATATCAAGTCTTAGTCTTGTCGGACTCGTATTAGCTGGATTACTTTTTCGAGCTCATCTGTCCTCTTACGTCGCTGAGAAAGGTAAGAATCTTGCATCGAAAGAGGATCTTGCTCACCTTACTGAGGTGGTGGAAAGCGTGAAGACTCTTCATACGTCGGAACTGGAGCGCCTCAAAGCAGAGCTTCATACTGAAAGCGAACTTACCGAGCGTCGTCGTCGGGTCTAAGAGGAAGTCTGTCTGGCCCTGCGAGTTTTTATTTCAGGGCATGGTGGAACACTTGAAATGAAAGAGCGGTTTCATGCGGCTTACGCAGCCGCATGGTTGTGGGCCTCTGATGGTGTTCTAATTGCGCTTAATCATTTCGTTGCGTTACAGATTCAACACACCAATACCCCATCATCAATTGATCAATCTACCTTGAAGAATGCATATAGGGCAGTTGTCGTTGAAATGCGTAAAGATGTTGGCTTTGGAAGCACGGTCGCCTCTGGTAACGAGTATCAATTTGTTAAGTTCTGACATGTGCCGTCCAACTGATTATTCCGCCTTACATGTGCATAAAGCCGCACAGTCCGATGAATTTAGACGTTAGACTGAAAGCCCACCAGATAATGAATAACGAACGCGAATTACTTACTCGCCACTTAAAAGAACTACTTGAGTTCGTCGAAAACAAAGACTCCGATCTATCACAAGTCCGTCATTGGATTCGATATTGGTGGTGGGATCACCCAACGGGCGATGAAATAGCCTCTCGCCTTCGTCGTATCGAGCGGCGTTTAGAGTCAATAGAGCCACAACGCTGCGCACTCGCTGAAGGCGACCGCGCAGACCGCGTAATGCACCTTGTCACAGGGATAGAGGGCAAGAACCGTGAAGAAAGGAAGCACATAACGAGCTGGCTTTCTGGCACAAGCCACCTGACGGTGGTTGATCCATATTTCTTCTCCTTTAGTGGATCCAATAAGATTTACCGAACCCAAACACAGTACGTTGAGTCTATTATCGAACTTCTACCAAGGACGCTCGAGTCGATCGAAGTGTTCCATCTACCTGGACCAAACCGAGCAATCTTTTCCAACATTGAAAAACATTGTCGCAAGAAGAATATTTCTTTGCGTAATTGGGCAACAACTGAAGTGCATGACCGTGTTCTCATCAAAAACAAAACTGAAGCCAGAGCACTGGGTACATCATTTGGTGGTCTCGGTAATAAAATAGCGTTCGTACTCGACTTGCCGCAAGAAGATTTGGAGATATTCTGGCGTGAACTTAATCGCATCAAATCTCGCGCCTAAGATTCTATCAAGCTGGAGTGCGGAGTTGCTTTAAAAAAATAGACACATCGACCTAACTTTTGGAGGACCTTAAATGACCAGAACAAGTAAGTGGGTATATTTTATTCATTCATTCATTCATTTAGACAAATCAACAAACAGTCTTCCATGCATTGCTCCAGCTCAAGAGTTATTCCACTGGCACTTTCGCCCGAGCCACCACATTTCTCAATACAAAACTCGTATGCACCCCGGTGACGCCTGCAATCTTTGTGATTTTATGCAGTAGTAGGTGTTGGTAGTCGTCCATGTCTTTCACCACCACTTTCAGCAAGTAGTCAGACTGCTGGCCGGTAATCAGCAGGCATTCCAGCACTTCGGGGATTTCTGTAATGCTGGTTTCAAAATTGGCGAAGCGTTCCGGCGTGTGTTGATCCATCGAAATGCCGATAAGCGCCATCAGGCTTAGGCCTAGTTTTTTAGCGTCGACCAGCGCTTGATAGCCGAGGATTAGCCCGGCTTGTTCGAGGGCTTTTACCCGGCGCAGGCAGGGTGCAGGGGAGAGGCCGATACGGTCGGCGAGGTCCTGGTTGCTGATATGGCCTTCGGTTTGCAGGATATTTAAAATGGCTTTGTCAAAACGGTCTAATTTCATGGTTATTTCGTTTAATATTTTAATATTGAAATAATATTACAAAATATTTTATTTTATTGAAATATTATTTTTAATTAATGCGTTTTTTGATTGAATTGGCAATTTAATTTTTTGCAAAGTCTTTATCATGTGTCTTGTCAAAAACATCTCTTCTGGAGCACAACATGCAGACACAATCCGCACATAAATATCAGGCTTTTCCTCCCGTTCATCTGCCGGACCGTCAATGGCCGAATGCGGTGATCACGCAACCGCCGATTTGGATGAGTACCGATCTGCGCGATGGTAATCAGTCGCTGTTTGAGCCGATGGATGCGGATAAAAAGCGCCGTATGTTCAAGATGCTGTGCCAGATGGGCTTTAAGGAAATTGAAGTGGCGTTTCCTTCGGCTTCGCAAACCGATTTCAACTTTGTGCGTAGCCTGATTGAAGAAAGGCAGATTCCCGAGGGTGTGACGATTGAGGTACTGACGCAGGCACGCGAGCCTCTGATCCGCCGTACGATGGAGTCCGTCCGTGGTGCGCGTCGGGTGATTGTGCATGTGTATAACGCGATTTCGCCAACGTTTAGGGATGTGGTGTTTAATATGACGAAGGCAGAGGTCAAGGCGATGGCCGTGGACGCGGTGCGTCTGGTAAAAGCACTGGCCGCCGAGATGCCTGAGACCGAAGTCGTGATGCAATATAGCCCGGAGACGTTCACGGCGACCGAGCTTGAATTTTCCAAAGAGGTGTGCGACGCAGTCACCGAGGCCTGGGAGGCAACGCCTGACCGCAAGATCATTATCAACCTGCCGGCGACGGTGGAAGTGGCCACGCCGAATGTGTATGCCGACCAGATTGAGTGGATGCATAGACATCTGGCGCATCGCGACAGCGTGATTCTGAGCCTGCATCCACACAATGACCGCGGCACGGCGGTGGCGGCCACCGAACTTGGCATCATGGCCGGAGCGGATCGCGTGGAAGGCTGCCTGTTTGGGCATGGGGAACGCACGGGCAACGTGGATCTGGTGACTGTGGCGCTGAATATGTATTCGCAAGGTGTGCATCCTGGCCTGGATTTTTCCGACATTGATGCGATTGGCCGGACGGTGGAGGAGTGTACTCAGATTGAGATTCACCCGCGCCACCCTTATGCGGGCGATCTGGTGTTTACTGCGTTTTCTGGTTCGCATCAGGATGCGATTAAAAAGGGATTCGCGGCAAGACAGACGCAGCCCGCCGATGCGCCCTGGAATATGCCTTACCTGCCGATAGACCCCAAGGATGTGGGTCGCAATTATGATTCGATTATCCGGGTGAATAGCCAATCAGGCAAAGGCGGCGTGGCTTATCTGCTTGAGAGCCATTATGGGGTAGTGATGCCCAGACGCATGCAGGTCGAATTTTCTGCCGTGGTGCAGCAATATACCGACCAACACGGCAGCGAGGTGGGGCCTGAGACCCTGTGGCAGCTGTTTAATGCTCACTATGTGTCTACGGTGATGCCTATGCATATGCAGGACTATCAGCTGGAGAGTCATGCCCAGGGCCAGGCGATCCGCATGCATATGGCAGTCAATGGCGTGCCCGCCATCGCCAGTGGGCAAGGCAACGGGCCGGTGGATGCGGCGATTCATGCCCTGCAACATATGGGCATTGAGGTACAGGTACGCAGTTTTGAAGAGCGTTCGCTAGGGGCCAGCCCGTCTGCTGGCGAGGCAATGGCCTGCGCGTTTGTCGAGGTCGCGTGTCAGGGCAAGGTATGTTACGGCGTGGGGATGGATACCAATATCGTCACCGCTTCGATCAAGGCCATTTTTAGTGGTATGAACCGTTGCCATGTGCAGGCGGGCAGCCTGCGCAAAACAGCCTGATCTGGTTGGGCCTTAATCTGGTTGGATTTTGATCTGGTTAGACTGGGGCGCTAGCAGGCGTCTACCAATGCCCTGTGGTTAGCAGTTGGTAGATAAAATAAGCGCCTAACAGCATCATGACATAAACAGGAAAGTCACTCGCTGAGCGGCGCTGCTGGTTGCTCAGGTGGCTGATATAGCGGTGAAACAGAAACAGGGGCAGCAGGGTGGCGACTGCTAGCACTATATTCATCGGACTGGCCATCAGCCATTGCAACCAGTCAGTCGGGCGCGACTCACTGCTGAATAGATGGACGGCGATCCCGACCAGGCCGCAAAGCACCAGGCCTAGCGTTAGCACCGCCTGCAGGATTTTCCATCCGCTGTCTGGCCGGATATCGCGATTTTTGCTGTAGCGGTTGGGGTCCATACCAGCTCCTTTGCTGAGTGCACCTGCATGGTTTAACCTGCCAGCGGTCGAGGCATGCCGACCGTGCTTGGCTTAATGGCTGCTGGCAGTGGCCGGCGTACTCGGTAAATATGTCGCCGGGTCTACCGGTTTGCCTTTTTGCCGGATTTCAAAATGCAGCACAGGCAGTTTGTTATTGGCCGGGGCGGGCAGGGTGGCGAGTTTTTCACCTTGGGTCACAAACACGCCTTCCTTGACCATCGAGTTGCCCTGGTGCGCATAGACAGAGAGCAGGTTGCTGTTGTGTTTGACGATAATCAGCTTGCCATAGCCACGCACATCCATGCCGCTATAAATTACTTTACCCGCGCCCGCGGCATTGACCGCCTGACCGGCGCTCCCCGTGATATTCAAGCCTTTATTGGTTTGTACGTCAAACCCGGCACTCACTTTGCCTGCCAGCGGCCACTGCCATTGAATGTCGCTGTCGTTGATGGCTTCGAGGTCTAAGGGGGCTGCAGACTTTTCGCCCTCGATGGTGGTCTGCAGCGCTGGTGCGGCATTGGCCGTGCTTGCAGCCTCTGGGGTCGCATTCATGTCTGGTCTGCTGATCGCCGAGGTGACGACTTCAGCATCATCCGCGCCTGCAGGATCGGTGGCTTTATTGTTTGTTGCGCTGGTGCCGCTTTTTGCGGTCAGGTTGAGGACTTGGCCGACATGAATCTCATACGGCGCTTGCAGCTGGTTGAACTCGGCCAGCTTTATGAACGGGATGCCAAATTTGCGGCCGATACTGTAGAGCGTATCGCCTTTTTGTACCAGGTACTGATTTGCCCCCACGCTGACCGGCGCAGCCGGTTTGCTCTCTGGCGCAGGTGACACGCTGGTGACCACCGGTGCGCGCGGCATGGGAGAGTTGAGGGCACAGGCAGCAAGTGTACAGGCGGTTCCGCACGCGGTCAGCAAGGTGCGTAGATTCATGATAAAGCAGTGCCTCCTAGCAATGGGACAAACTTCACGGATTCCAGCGCGGTTTGCTGAATTCCCTGGGCGGTGCGTTCAATTAAATGCAGTACCTGGTCGGTGGTGCCGACCGGGATGACCATGCGGCCACCGACGGCTAATTGTTCGACCAGCTCAGGCGGCACATGGCTGGCCGCCGCGGTGACCATAATGGCATCAAACGGGCCATAATCCTTGAGGCCCAGGCTGCCATCGGCGTGGTCCAGTTTGACATTGGTACATTTCAAGGTGCGAAGATGGTTTCTGGCTTTCATCACCAGCGGCCGGATGCGTTCCAGTGAGTAGACGTCGGTGCTCACGCGCGACAATACTGCGGTCTGGTAGCCGCAGCCCGTGCCAATCTCAAGCACTTTGTTCAATGGTTTGCCATTGCGCAGAATTTGCGTCATTTTGGCCACGATATATGGCTGCGAAATGGTCTGACCGTAACCAATCGGCAATGAAACGTCTTCATAGGCGCGGATAGACAGCGCTTCATCGACGAAGATATGGCGAGGAATCTCTGCCATGGCCGCTATGACCACTTCATCCTGGATGCCTTGCTCACGCAGGCGCGTCAACATGCGCTCGCGTGTCCGCGAAGAGGTCATTCCGATACCGGTTTTGTGTGATGTTCTTGGAATCGCCATGTCACTGAATTCTTGATGACTTATTGCTTGCTTTGCAGCCATTGCTGCAGGGTGGCAATTTGAGAGTGTTTGGTTAAATCTACCTGTATGGGTGAAATGGAGACATAGCCCTCGGCCACGGCGTGAAAGTCAGTCCCTTCACCGCCGTCATTCGGCTGGCCCGCGGCACCTACCCAGTAAACGGTTTCGCCTCTGGGGGTTTGCAGTTGAATGACGGGTTCGGCCTTGTGACGTTTGCCCAGTCGCGTGATTTTTTTACCTTTGATTGCTTCAAATGGTACATCTGGCACATTGATGTTTAACAAGGTTGGCTCGGTAAACTCGCTGTGGTTGTATTGCTGGACCAGGTCCACCACGATCTTGGCCGCCGTTTCAAAGTGCAGTGCCTGATGTTGTGACATCGAAATGGCAAAAGAAGGAATGCCCAGTAAATACCCCTCAGTCGCTGCAGCTACGGTGCCAGAGTAAATGGTATCGTCGCCCATATTGGCGCCATCATTGATACCACTGATCACCATGTCCGGCATTTCCTGCATGAGGCCCGTCAGGGCAATGTGTACGCAGTCGGTGGGGGTGCCATTGACATAAAAAAAGCCATTGGCGGCTTGTTTGACACTTAAAGGTCTGTCCAGGGTAAGTGAGTTGCTGGCACCACTGCGGTTACGCTCGGGCGCGACCACGGTGATTTCGGCTATTTTGCTCAAATGCGCGGCCAGGACATTGAGGCCGGGCGCAAGATAGCCATCGTCATTAGATAACAGGATTTTCATGCCCGATATTATATAAGGTTTACCGAGCTTGTCAGCGTGGATTCAACAAAGAATTTACAGCAAAAATGGCCAACCCAGGCGGTGAGGCAATGTTGGTCAAGCGGCCTGATAGCGGCTACCGCTAAATTTGGCATAGGTGACGACGCTGGCAAAAAACAATGCGCTGAAGATGACCTCTGCCAGCGCCAGCCACTGGCTGAGCCCTGTCTCTGACCATGTCCGCACCACGCCCTCGGTAAAGTAAAACAGAATCAGCATGCCTGACCATTGGTAGGTATAACGCTTGCCACGCAAAATGCCGAATAACGGGCCCAACAGCGGCAAGACTTTTAAAAACAGCAAGCTGCCACCAGCCCGCAAGGGCGCCCATAAAATCTCCCACCCCAGACACAATACAATCAGCGCAATCAAGCTGACGCTGGCGACCCAGCGACTGACCATCAACCAGCGCGCGATCATGCTTTACACGCTTGAGACAAGGCTACCAAGGCTTTGCGCGCATCCATGGCGTTCAGTACCGGCTGCTCAAAGGCAAATCGCAATAGGCCTTGTGTTTCTTCACCCTGATGATATTGCACATCAAACCCTTCAGCATCCAGGCCTATCATTTCTGCATGGTCGGCGGTGATGTCATGAACATGTTTGCAATACTGTAGCAGGCTATCCTTGTGGTCCTCGTTCATATGGGCGACGATGCCCGCTTCTTGCGCGGCGAGCATGCTCTCGCCCAGCCCTTCGCTGAGCGCCGAGCCTTCAAACCAGCCCATGCGGCCAAAGCCGGCAATGTAGCGCACATGCTCCACCTGAATGCGGTAAAAATGGAAGTCATGCATATCAAAGTAGCTGGCTGCCTGTGGCAAATAGCGCAGGTAGCGGGCGCGCGAATCGGCATCCTGCTTGTCGCAAGGCATGGCTTCACCCATCAATGTCAGGCGCGCATTGGCTTGCAAGTCTTCAGCTCCGGAAAACACCAGTAAAGAGACTTTGGCGTTTTCGAGAATATTTTTGGTATGTTCGGCAATCGTGCTGATCAGAACCACGGGCTCTGCCTGCTGGTTGCAGACAAACGGTGCCACCGAGCCAAATGGAAAACCGGGATACTTCATCGAATGCGTCGACAAAATGGCATGACGGGTTGAAAACAAGAATTGACGGGCTTCACGAGCCAATGATTTCGGGATGGGGGCATCAGACATACTTAAAATTCCCTAAAAAACGATTATTGCAATTTGAGCGCGGTGTGGGCCAGACGTTTACCCAAGGCCAGACATAATTTCTTCTCATCGTCAGACAAGGGCTGATCATCCATCGCGCCGCCGATATGACTGGCACCATACGGGGTGCCACCGGTTTTAGTCGTCCCCAATTGCGGCTCGGAATATGGCAAGCCCATCAACAGCATGCCATGGTGCAGCAGCGGGATCATCATGGTCATCAAAGTCATTTCATTGCCGCCGTGCATGGAGCCACTGGAGGTGAACACGGCCGCCGGTTTGCCAATCAGCGCGCCTTTGAGCCAGAGCCTGGAGGTGCCATCGAGAAAATATTTCATTGGGGCAGCCATGTTGCCAAACCGTGTTGGGCTGCCTAGTGCCAGTCCGGCACATTCTTCGAGATCTTGCAGTGTGGCATAGGGCGCCCCACTGCTTGGGATCTCGGGCTCGGTGGCCTCACAGTTGGCCGAGATTTTGGGCACTGTGCGTAGTCGTGCCTGAGCACCAGGTACGCTCTCTACGCCGCGGGCAATCTGTTGTGCCATGTCGCGGACAGCGCCGCCTTGGGAGTAGTAGAGGATGAGAATGTCGGTCATTTTTTTGTTTTGTTACGCAAAATCAGATGTGTTTGCTGTTTTTCAATTTCAAATAATTCTATAGCTTTAATCAGGTCGCTGAGTTTGCCATAACCATAGTTTCTGGGGTCGAATTCAGGTGCATTTTTTACAATATTTGAACCTACTGGCCCCAGATGCGCCCAGCCATCCTCATTTGAAGCCGTATCAATTGCAGTTCTAATCAGATTGACCAGCTTGGTGTCTTGACGCAATTTGTTGCCAGGAATCTTGGTGGTTTCTTTGTCTTGTGGTTGTTCCAGAAACAGTTCGGTGTAGATAAAGCGGTCACAAGCTGCCACAAACGCCGAAGGTGTTTTTTTCTCACCAAAACCATATACGCGTTTGCCTGATTCACGGATTCGTGATGCGAGTCGCGTGAAATCGCTGTCACTGGAGACGATACAGAAGCCATCCAATGCTCCTGAGTACAATAAGTCCATAGCATCAATAATCATGGCGCTATCGGTTGCATTTTTTCCTGTGGTGTAACGAAATTGCTGTATAGGCTGTATAGAGTGGTTCAGCAGGGTGGTTTTCCACTGCCCAAGATTGGGGGTGGTCCAGTCTCCATAAATGCGTTTCACACTGGCAATGCCAAACTTGGCGACCTCCGAAAGCAAGCCTTCAATAATCGCTGCTTGTGCATTGTCTGCATCAATCAGCACCGCTAGCCTGGGATTTTGAGCGTCAAGGTTCATGATTTTCCTGCATTAGTCAAAACTAAAACCATAAAACACATCCAGTGCATTCTCTGAACCTGTCCTGGTTTCAATGGAAATGCGCTTGGTGAGTTGGTAGGTCAGTTTACCAACATTTAACAGGCCGACAATGCTTTTTTCATAGCCGACCACCAGATTGCGGTTAATGCGTTTGCCGACGCTGACGGCATAATTGGTCGGGCCACTGCCGCGGACATCAATGCTGTCCAGCCCCACGGCTTGCGCCAACCGGGTTTGTAACGAGACCGAGTCGCCTTGCGACAGTAGGGCGCCCGCTGCGACAGACAGCAGGGCCAGGTCGCTGCTACCGACTTGTGACATGGGTTGGCCCAGCACCAGTAGCGCGACTTTGTTTTCATTGCTGGTTTCCGGTGTGGAGACCAGTTTCAGGCGGGGTGTTTGTAGGCTGCCATTGATCTGAATGCCAACCTTGGTAGTGTCCACTTGCCGGGTCGCCAGCACATCGAGACCGATATTGGGCAGTTTGCCACTAAAAATCAGCCGTCCGGTTTCAATATTCAGCGATTGGCCGTAGGCGAGATAGGTGCCGGTGAGGTCCAGTGTGCCGGTGGCGCTGAGTGCATCCAGCAGGCCGTTGAGTTGCAGCTTGCCACTCAAGGCGGCATTCAGGCCCTGACCCCTGAGCATGAACTGTTCTGATTCCTTAAACGGAAGCACGGTAGGTTTATCGCCAAAATCCAGCGCAAATGATTGAAGCAATAGTTTGGAGGCCGTCTCCGTCCGAGCTTGCGGGGATTCAATCACGACATCCTCATCCAGCGTGGGTTTGTCCGCCTTGGGCAGTTCAAACAAGCCTTTATGAATTTTGAGATTACCACTGATCGTCGTTTGCTGGCTGTTCATACTGAGCTTGGTCTGGCCGCTTAATTGCACCCAGCGGTCTACCCGTGACAGCGCCTGTAGCTTGTCTAGCTGCAAGGCGGCATTGAGTTGCCAGTCTTCCTGATTAAACTGAAACAGGCCAGTGCCATTCAGTACACCGCTTTTGCCGGCAAAGTACAATTGCTGGAGGTGTATCTGGTCTGTGGCAAGCGTGGCATTGAGCGTGCCTTGCTCCAGCCAAAGGCCTTGAGACGGCACTTGTAACGATAATGCGCTGCCCTGCATGCTGCCTTGCAGGCTAGGTTGTGCAATGGTGCCATGGGCTGCCGCTTGAATGTTGAGTTGCCCGCCCACTTGTGTGTCTGGCAGCAGTTTATTGAGCCAGTTTAATTGCGGCAGATGTGCTTTGAGCATGGCCTGCAACGGCGCGGTTTTCTTGATCACCAGCCCGTCGGCGGTGGGGGTGACTTCTGTCGCCGCAGAAAATTGCAGGTCGATGGCCCGTTGCGCGTTACCGTTGGATTGCAGCGTGGCTTGTAGCTGCATGCGGTCGTTGCTGGCTTGCCAGTCTGCCTGCAATGTTTGTATGCCTAGCGCTTGCCAGGCGTTGGCGGTGGTATCGAATATCTGCCAGTCACCGTCAGACCGCTCCAGATGCAAGGATCCGTTCAGGTGTTGGTCCAGGGCCAGTGACCATTGACCTGATAACCGCAGTGCGTCGGCGGGCAGTGCCTCCGCAGAGCCCTGGCCAAGCCAGCCAAGCAGCGCTTGCACTGGAAAGTGGTCTAGCGCGCCTTGTGTATGCAATGCAACGGCTTGTCCTGGCGCCTGCGTGCGCGCATTGGGCGCCTGAGGCGGGCGATAGTGCAGTGCTGTTACCTGCAATTGCCCGCCGGATTGGGCCTTTAGGATAAAGTCTCTGAGTTGAAAGCCCTGCTCAGGCTGCCAGGCCAGGGCTGCCGGTTTTTCAAGCTGAAACACTTTACCCGCCTGATCCTGCAATTGGGTGAGGGTGGCTTGCCAGCCCGGGTCTTGCAAACCGCTGTCCTGCCAATGGCCATTGAGCGCCAGCAGCAAGTTTCTTTGTCGTTGCGCATCGCTGTCAGTGACAGTGAGGGTGAGTTGGTGTTGGTCCAGGTTGCCCTTCAGCTTGAGTTCGGCATCAATAGGTGGACTGTCCATGCCACGCGCATCTTGCTGCGACAGGCCTTGTAACTGAATCTGGTTGTCCAGCGTGGCCTGTGATTGATTGGAAAAGTGCCCGTCGACTTGCAGACCCGCCAGGGATAAACCTTTTGGCAGCTGCAATTTCGCGCCAGACAGATGATACGAGGTCGAAAAACTGCCCTCTCCTTGGGTAATGTCGCCTTGGCCTTGCAGCTTGCCGCTAAAGCCCGGCATCAACTGTGCCAGCGAGGCCAGATTGGCTTGCCAGATCAAGTGAGTTTGTTGCGTTGCCCATGGATTGGCCTGGCTGAGTGACTGGGTTTGGATGCTGAATGTATTCTGGTCCAGCTGTGCTTTTAGGTCCAGCAGGCTTAATACACTGCCACGCAATTGCGCTTGCCCTTTGAGGATGAGCGGCTGTTGTTGCAAACGGCTATTGCCTGCATCCACGGTGATGTTGACCAGCCCTTGTTCGGTCAGGCTACCATCGGCGACGATATTCAAATCCATGGCTCCGCCTAGCTGGGGATGCAGGTGTTTGGCTTGAAACTGTTGCAAGTGAAACGCGAGATGGCTTTGGCGCTGGTCGTCCAGGCCGATGGAGGCCTGCAACTGCACTGTATCCAGTATTTTCTGGTGCTTATTGATAGGATTTTTATTAATAGCATCTTTGGTCGATGGCTCTGGGCCGGACATTTCAACCGGAATCAGCGCGAATGGCCGTGCCTCCGGTTGGTAATGATGATTAGCCGTCATTTCCAGTCGCGTCAAATTACCAGCCAGCGCCATGCGCAAATGATAGGGCAGGTCACCTTGCGGTTGCTGCAGGTCCAGCCAGCCGCTTAAATTGAATGGCGCTGCATTCTGCATCTTAAAGTGGCTGCTGAGGTTGCCCCAGGGGCTGTGTGCCTGGCTGATATTAAATTGCAGGGCGGTATTGTCTGCATCCAGATCAAACTGGAGATGCGAAACCTGCGTGATGCTCTGGCCTTGAATAATGGTCAATTGTTCAATCTGTCCCAGATGCAGATAGAACGGCAAGGGGATGTGAATATGGGCAGGCAGGGGCGGCTGGGGCTGCGAGGTTGTCGGTGTTTGTTCGTTTGCCGGTTTGTAACGCAAAGTGACCTGCTTGGCAGAAAACCGTGAGACGGTGAGTTTGCCCTGGGGCGTGACCGTCAGTTGCATATGCGAGTCTATGCCTGTCACGCTCAGTGTCGCATTCCCCAAATCGGTTTCAAACGAGGTCAGACTGGTGAGCACCAGAATATTGGCCGCCCATACGATTTGCGGCGTGATGATGATCGACAGGCAAAGCAGCAGCGCTATAAATTGTTTGAATAGTGACGGCAGGTAGCGCAGGCGTGACATTAGAAATTCACTCCCAGGTTAAAATGCAGGCGGTATTCACCGGTCTCCTGGCCACGGGCAATATCCACCCCGACCGGGCCAATCGGGCTACGCCAGCGGGCCCCGAGGCCATAGCCCAGTGCTGGTTCGTAGTCTTTCCAGCTGTTGGCCGCATTGCCGAAATCGACAAACACGGCAGCACCCCAAGAGGTGGTGAGCCATTGCACGATTTCACTGCTGCCCGTGAGCAGCACGCGGCCGCCTACAATGGCATCGGCCTCTTTCACACCTAAAGACTGGAAGGCATAGCCGCGCACCGACTGGTCGCCACCGGCGCGGAACAAATAAGTCGCTGGCACCCTGCCTGAGCCAGTAATACTGCCCACTTCAATGCGGCCCAGCCACTGGGTAGACTCCGTCAACGGGTAAAACGCCTGTAACCTGGCCTGCGATTGCAAAAAACGACCATCTGACAGCTTGTCTAATGGGGCCAGCTGGAATTGTGTATTGAAAATCCAGCCCTTAGTGGGCGCCAGCGCATTGTTGAGTCTGCGCATATTAAAGCCATAGGCGACGGTTGCGGCTTTATTAAACTGGGAATTTTCGCCGTCTACGGTCAAAAATTCATAGAGCAGGTTGGCGCCGACAAATTGTTCTATGCTTGTCGGCTGGCCCCAATAGCGACGCACCCCATTTTGGATGGCGGTGGTGACTTGGCCTTCTACAGCGGTACGGATCAGGTTGTTTTGAATGCTGTCGCGATAGCCCTGCTCATCCGTCAGAAAGGTAATGTTGGAAGTCACGGCCTGTAAGCGTTGTTCAAGCCGTACGCTACTGTCCCACAATAGTCCGCGGTCAAACAGGTTGCGGTTGGTGTAATTGAATACTACTCTGGCCCCGGTATTGGTACTGGCGCCGGTGCCGATACGCATGGAATATTGCTCGAGTTCGGAGACCGTCACCGTGATGTCGGCAGACCGGTCCGGGTTGAGTTGATCGGTTTTGGCAATGACATCGACCGCTCTAAATTTGCCCGTGCTCATAAAACTGTTCTGTAAAGTGAGCAGATCCTCCTGGCGGTAGGGCGCCCCGCTTTTGAGTGTAATCAGCGGTCTGAGCAGGGATTCTGGGTAATGTTGCAAGCCCTGGATGAGCACGTGCCCCACCTTAACTGCCGGGCCAGAATCTACCGCGATTTCAATCACGACAGCCTGGGTTGCCGGATCGACCAGGGCTTGTGAGCGCGTCAGTTTTGCGTTGGGAAATTGATCCCTTAGCAAAGCGGCAAGGATATCGCGCTTGGCGCTGGTCCAGGCCGCTTGCGTAAAGATGCTGTTCACCGGTAAGGGCCAGCTTTTTTGCGCGGCCTCGAGTGTAGCCTGGTAGGCAGGCCGTTGCACTTCCCCAGAGATGCTGACGTTGACCTGCTTGACGGTGGCTGGTGGCGGCAACATGAGGTGGAATTCGGCTTGTGTCGCGTCTGGCCGGCGTAGGGTGGTTTGGGTCTTAAAGTAGCCTTCAGTGGCGAGCAAGTCGCTTATTTCCTGCGGGGTTTTCTGGATCAGCCGCTGCCACTCGCTCGCATTCATGCGCGGGTTGGACATCGCCTCATGAATGCTCAAGTGTTTTTGCAGCAACTCACGCAGCTTGGACTGCTGCGCCGGTAATGGATTGCCGCTGATAAAAAAACGCGTGCGGTAGCGATTATCGGTTTGCACCTCAAACCATAAGGGTTCTTCGGCAATCGCTGGCAAAGCTGATAACAGTGGGATAAGAAGAAAAACGTATTTGATCAAGCCGTGCAAATTACCTTGCAGCAGGCACAGGGGGTTAATGAAGCAGAGCGGGATGAAACGGTGAAGCAAGGAAACCTGCCCAGGTCGCCAGAGCGGCTGCGGGGCAGATGTCCTGAATGAATATGGTTGAATGAAGTACGCTAAGAGTTCCCTGGTCAAATCAACGGCGATTTAAATATGTTTAACCAGTTGACTGGCCTTGCCGGTATAAGTTGCAGGGGTCATTGCCAGCAACGCCTGCTTGGCTTCGGCAGGAATCGGCAGGGTCTCAATAAAAGCATGCAGCGATTGTTTGTTAATGCCGCCTTTACCGCGTGTCAGCTCTTTGAGTTGCTCATAAGGATTTTCAATGCCATAACGGCGCATTACGGTTTGAATCGGCTCGGCCAGTACTTCCCAGCTATTGTCCAGGTCTTCCAGCAGGCGCTGCGGATTGATTTCCAGCTTATTCAGGCCGCGCAGGCAAGAGTCATACCCTAGTAGCGTATAACCAAAGGCCACGCCCATATTACGCAACACGGTAGAGTCGGTCAGGTCACGCTGCCAGCGTGAGATAGGCAGCTTCTCGGCCAGGTGACGCAGGATTGCATTGGCCAGGCCCAGGTTGCCTTCAGAGTTTTCAAAGTCAATCGGATTGACCTTGTGTGGCATGGTCGAGGAGCCAATTTCGCCGGCTTTGACTTTTTGCTTGAAATAGCCCACCGAGATATAGCCCCAGATGTCGCGGTTCAAGTCAATCAGGATGGTATTGATCCGTGCCAGCGTGTCGTAAATCTCAGCCATGTAATCATGCGGCTCGATCTGGATGGTCAGCGGGTTGTACGTCAGGCCCAGAGACTCGACAAAGCGCTTGGCAAAGCTTTCCCAGTCGAAGTCAGGGTAAGCGGACAAATGGGCATTGAAGTTACCCACGGCGCCGTTGATCTTGCCCAAAATTTCGTTCGCTTGCAGTTGTTTGAACTGGCGTTGCAGGCGATAAACCACGTTCGCCAGCTCTTTGCCCATGGTGGTAGGGCTGGCCGTTTGACCATGCGTACGGGACAACATCGGTTGCTCAGCCAGCGCTTGCGCCAACTCAGTCAGGCGGGCAATGACTGCCTGCAGGTTAGGCTGCATGACGGCTTCACGCGCAGATTTCAGCATCAGGGCGTGAGACAGGTTGTTGATGTCTTCTGAGGTACAGGCAAAATGGATAAATTCACTGGCTTTCTTGATTTCAGGATTGCCGTCAAACTTCTCTTTCAGCCAGTATTCCAGCGCTTTCACATCGTGATTGGTACGTACTTCGATGGCTTTGACCTGCATGGCATCCGCTTCGCTGAATGCGGCAATCGCAGCATCCAGTTCGTCTATGGTCGTCGGGCTGAATGGCGCGATTTCAGCCAGCTCAGGGGCGGCACTTAGCGCTTTTAACCAGGCGACTTCTACCATCGCGCGATATTTAATCAGGGCATACTCGCTGAAATAAGGCCGCAAGGGGTCAAGTTTTGATTGGTAGCGGCCATCTAGCGGCGAGAGTGCGTTGAGCGTGGTGAGTGACGTCATGGTTAAACAATTTAATAGATGCGAAAAACCAGCATTTTACCCAATCCGTCCATACTTGTCTTTGTTGTCTCTGTCATGTTTGAGTGATTGGCGGTATGAGACCGCGCGGAAGTTGTCGATGAAAACCATTTTGTTTGTTAAATTGTGTCTCTTTTCATCGTGACATAATCGTTGCCTGTAAAACCTTAACTGACATGAAATTGACGCCATCCACCTTTGCCAGAGTATTGACAGGCCTATGCCTGGCAATCAGCCTGCTATGGTCGCAGATCCAGGCGGATGATTATGTGCTGGCGATGCTGGAGAAAGTCCGCCAGCGTTACGGCGAAGAGGCTTATCAGAATGTCATGCGTCTGAATGAGCTGTTTGCGCAGATTGCCGGCTCCGGCGAAATGACCAAGGTCGGCATGGTCAATGATTTTACCAATCAGCACGTGCTGTTTGTGGATGACTATACGTTGTGGGGCATGGAGGATTACTGGGCCAGCCCGCTCGAAACCTTGGGCAAGGGGGCGGGTGACTGCGAGGACTTCAGTATTGTCAAATATATTCTGCTCAAGAAGCTGGGTGTTTCACAGGATAAATTACGTCTCACGTATGTTCGGGCACGCATGCCTAGCGGCTCCATCCGCCCGCACATGGTGCTGGCTTACTATGCCACGCCTAACAGCGATCCACTGATTCTGGATAACCTCAATTTTGAATTGCTACCGGCTTCGCGCCGGGGCGACCTGGCGCCTGTCTTCAGTTTTAACGACAAGGGTTTGTTTGTGGCGAATAACCCGACGGTACGTGCGGGCTCGCCAACCAACATCTCAAAATGGCGAGATGTGTTGACGCGGATGCGACAGGACGGATTGGAATGATGGAAAAATGGTTAGAGCTATGGTTATTATGGGGTGAGGATGCTAGGCTTGCACATAGAGTCTGCACAAGGAACGGGCAGTTGCCAATCTCCCCCCAGGAAAGTAAGAGGGCTTTCTGATGTCATTAATCAAACAAATACGTATTGCAATTTCGGCCATCATTTTGATGGTGGCCGCCGGATGTCTGTTTCTGGGGGTCTATAATGACCACCGCTATATGGCGGAGCAGCTACAGAAAAAAAATAACGATAATGCCAACGGGCTGGCCATTACACTTTCCAATATTCAAAAAGACAATGTCACGGTTGAGCTGATCGTCAGCGCCCAGTTTGACATGGGGCACTATCGCCGCATTGCGATTGTGTCGCCTGACAACAAGACCATGATAGAACGCGTGAATCGTGCGCCCCATTCAGAGGCCCCAAGCTGGTTCCAGTCTTTATTGTCAATTGAGATCCAACCCGGCGTTGCCAATATTCAGTCCGGTTGGCAGCAATATGGCACCCTAATCATGGAAAGCGAGCCGTCGCTGGCGTATGACCAGCTGTGGGAAACGTCGCGTCATGCCTTGCTGTGGACACTGCTGGTTGCCTTGTTGAGCTATGCGATTTCTGGCGTATGGCTCAAGAAAATCTTGCGGCCACTGGATGAAGTTATTGGGCAGGCAGAAGCCTTGGGTGAGCGTAAATACATTACGATTGCCGAGCCGGAGACTGAAGAGTTCAAGAAGCTGGTGCGCACCATGAACACCTTGTCCGAGCGCGTCAAGTCTATGGTGACGGCAGAGTCCGAGCGCTTGAATACTTTTAACCAGCAAATCAACTATGACGAAGTGACCGGTCTCATGAACCAGTCACACTTTACCAACACGGCATCGGTGGCACTCAAGAATGACAGTTTTGTCGAGGGTATGCTGATTCTGGTACAAATGCGTAACCTGTCCGACATCGACCGGCAAATGGGCTACAGTGTGACCAACCAGCTGATCAAAAAAATCGGCGATGCGCTGTTGCAGCAGATGGCACATTATCCTGATGTGGTTTGCGGCCGACTGGCAGGGGGCGTTTTCGGGATTTTCAGTCGCCAGCCTGTCGATGATTTCGCCGTGGCGACCGAGCTCAAACTGGTGCTGGAAAAGCTCAATGCCGCGCAGCAGATGCTGCAATTCCAGTTTGTCGTGACGCATACCAAAACCAAAAAAGGCGACGACTTTGCCGATATCTACCGCGTCATGCAATTTATTCTTGACCTTGCAGAGGATCAGGCCGCCTTGCCTATGCGCGTCATGAATGCCAATAGCATCGTCACCTCAAGAAAAAATTATCTGAACCAGTGGAAGCAGCAGTTCCTGCAGGCAATTGAGCAAAAGCAAATCAAGCTAGCCTGCTACCCGGTGATGCAGCGGCATCAACAATTGTTCCACTACGAATGCCCCTTGCGCTTGCATATTGATGAGGGCGATCAATGGCTGGCAGCGGGGGCCTTTATTGACTGGGCCAGCCAGCTCGATATGATCAAAACGCTGGATGGTCTTGCGTTGGAGTATGCCGTCGATATGCTGGCCAAGAGCAACGCCAATTTAAGTGTGAATGTCTCGGCAGCGGCAATGCGTAGTGATGATTACCGTGACAAGCTGCAGGCCTTGATCCTGTCCGTGAATCAACCTGCCAGGTTGAGTTTTGAGGTGGCAGAAGAAGCGGCGTTTAGTGACTTTATTAAGTTCAGGGAGTTTGTGCATCTGGTCAAGTCGCTGGGTTGCATGGTCGGGATGGAACATGTCGCCACCCGCTTGGCGCAGTTAGGTGACTTACACGAACTGGGACTGGACTATATCAAGTTTGACGCGTCTCTGATCCGCGATATTCATTTGCGGCCACAACAGCAATCACTGATGCGCGGCCTCTGCATGATGGTGCGCACCATGGGCATCGTGCCGATTGCCGAGGGGGTGCAGGATCAGCAGGAGCTGGATAGTTTGAATGCGGTGGGGATAGAGGCGGTGACCGGCCCCTACGTACAGGAAAGCCTCTCGTTTGGCGAGCTCTGATACGGTCAATTTTTGTAATTCAACGGGGTTATGCCATATACTCCCCGTTTTGATATCAATTAAAACACCATACAATCAATCTTGCTAATCAGTCGCTGATATCACTCGGACAAGGATAATAATAAGTCATCTGCCATGGAAACGACGCCATACTTCAATAAAACCGAGAAAGACGCTCTGCTGGAGTGCCTCCTTTATATTTGCCGCCATAACCGGTTGGCCACTACACGCGACGCCCTGATTTCAGGCTTGCCGTTGCAGAATGGCAAATTAAATCCCGAATTATTCAAACGTTCTGCGGAGCGTTTGCAACTGGATGTCACGGTCAAGCAAGCGGCCATTCCAACATTGCTGCAACCGCAGGTGGATGTCACGTTGCTGTTGAACAACGACCGGGCCTGCCAGCTAATTCAGGTTGATCAGTCGCAGCATTTTGCCCAGGTTATTTTCCCGGAACTGTCTTCTGAGCCGGTCACCATCAGTCTGGCCGATTTGGCTGCGCAATATACCGGCTATGCCTTGATTACCCGGCAAAACTTCATTTTTGATGCACGTACGCCTGAGGTGGGCCGTATCAAAGTCCGGCACTGGTTCTGGGGCACGCTGGCCGAAAACCGCGCGATTTACCGCGATGTAATGATTGCCGCATTGCTGATTAATCTATTTGCGCTGGCCATGCCGCTGTTCACCATGAACGTCTATGACCGCGTGGTACCCAACAAGGCTGTTGAGACCTTGTGGGTGCTGGGCTTAGGCGTAGCGTTGATAGTGCTGGGGGATTTGCTGTTACGTTCAATGCGTACCTATTTTCTGGATTGGGCCAGTGCGCGTATTGATGTGAAGCTCAGTGCGCAGATTATGGAAAAGGTCCTGGGCACCCGTTATGAAGCCAGACCGAATTCCGTTGGCTCGTTTGCTTCCAATCTGCGTTCGTTTGAAAGTGTGCGCGACTTTATTACTTCAGCCACCGTGGTGACGTTGATCGACCTGCCGTTCGGGATTATTTTTCTGGTGGTGATTGCCTGGATCAGTCCGTTGATGGTGCTACCTGCTGTGATTGGCGGTGCCATTGTGCTGATCTACTCGTTGAGCGTGCAAACCAAACTGCATGACCTGTCTGAAACCATGTACCGTGCCAGCGCACAGCGCAATGCCACACTGATTGAAAGTCTGGTTGGGCTGGAGACGGTGAAATCCATGGGCGTGGAAGGGCAAATGCAAGGCAAGTGGGAGAAGAGTGCGCTGTTTCTGTCAGAAGTCGGCAGCAAGATCAAACTGCTCTCGTCATCGATTACCAACGGCACTTACGCTTTACAGCAGATCATTAGTGTCGCCATCATTATTCTGGGCGTTTACCTGATCTCGAATGGTGATTTGACCATGGGCGGTTTGATTGCTTGTTCGCAGTTGACCAGCCGTGCCCTGGCGCCGATTTCACAAATTGCCAATCTGTTTACCCAGTACCACACTGCGGCGACTTCGCTGAAATCGCTGGATGACATTATGGGCAAGCCGGTTGAGCGTAGTAAAGGCATGAATTTCCTCTCGCGCCCCGCGTTCAAAGGCGAAATCGAGTTTAAGAATGTCTCCTTTAAATATCCAGGTTCGGATGAGTTTGCCTTGCAGCGGGTGTCTTTCAGGATTCAAGCGGGTGAGCATGTTGGGCTGATCGGACGGATGGGCTCTGGCAAGACGACAATCAACAAGCTGATTCTGGGCTTGTACCAGCCAACCGAGGGCGCGATTCTGATTGATGGCATCGACGCGCGTCAAATCGATCCGGCCGAATTACGTCGCAGCATTGGCTATGTGCAGCAGGATAATCACCTGTTTTTTGGATCGTTGCGTGACAACATCACGTTGCGTGACCCGCATGCCGATGATCAATCAGTCTTGCAAGCGGCTCAGGTGGGGGGGATTGCCGAGTTTGTCAATGCGCACCCCAAAGGCTTTGATCTTGAAATCGGCGAGCGTGGCGATACGCTGTCTGGTGGTCAGCGCCAGGGGGTGGGGATTGCACGTGCGTTTGTGACTCATCCGCAAATTGTGTTGCTCGATGAGCCGACCAGTGCCATGGATCACTCAGGCGAAGAAAGCGTTAAGCGCAGGATTGGCGAAGCCATTGCCGGAAAAACGCTGGTCGTGATTAGTCACCGCAACGCGATGCTGGAGCTGGCGGATCGGTTGATCGTTATTGACTCTGGCCAAGTGGTTGCAGATGGCAGTAAAGAAGACGTGACTGCAGCATTGCGTGCGGGCAAAGTGGGTAAGGCAAGATAATCATGGCAAAAAAAATATACGATCAAATTGGTCAGATTACCAAACCAGACAGTATTTGGGTGCGCCTGGGTAAGCCTGTACACGCGCTGGTGGATAGAATTGTCAAAACCGAGACAGCGGAATCGCGCACCTGGGTGGAGCAGGCGCATGATGTGATGGTTGAAGACACCATGCTGCATGCCAAGCTGATCATGTATTCTATCCTCGGGATCTTGGTAGTTTTGCTGGTTTGGGCCGGCATTGCCAAGGTTGATGAGGTGACCCGTGGCGAAGGGCGTGTGATTCCGTCGCGTCAGGTGCAGGTTGTGCAATCGCTGGATGGTGGGATTGTGACTGACATCATGGTACAGTTGGGGGATACGGTTAAACGCGGTCAACCCTTGATCAAGATTGATGAAACGCGGGCGATCTCCTCTCTCAAGGAAAACGAGAGTCAGTACCTTTCTTTGACGGCCAAAGAGGCGCGACTGAAGGCATTGGCGAATGGTGGTAGCTTTAACCCGCCCAGTGAGGTGCAAGAAAAAGCGCCTGATACCTATTTGCAAGAGCTGCAGCTATTTAACGCTGCCAGAGATGAGTTGAATTCGCAAATCAATATTGCACGTGACCAACTATCGCAACGTGAACGTGAACTATCGGAAGTGCAGTTTAAGAAAGAAGTGGCGATCAAGACTTATGAGTCTACCAGTAAAGAGCTCGCTGCCAATCGCCCTTTACTCAGTAGTGGAGCGGTTTCGGAGATTGAGATTTTGCGCCTGGAGCGTGATGCAAACCGTGCCAAAGGGGATATTGATCAGGCATCGGCACAGATGTCACGATTGACCGCCGCGATTTCAGAAGCGCGCCGCAAGGTTTCTGAAGCACAACAATCCTTCATGAGCAAAGTCCGCACAGATTTGAATGAGACGACTGCCAAAATCAACAGTCTGACACAATCCAGTGTAGCGCTTTCAGATAAAGTAAAACAGTCGACACTGACTTCGCCGGTGAACGGCAAAATCAGCAAGCTTTACTACAATACGGTAGGCGGCGTCATTCAGCCTGGTAAAGAAGTGATGGAGATTGTGCCAGGCGATGATGCACTGGTGATTGAAACCAAAGTACAAACCAAGGATATCGCCTTTATCCGGCCGCAACAGCCGGCAGTGGTCAAACTCACGGCCTACGATTACACTATCTATGGTAGTTTGGATGGTGTTGTAGAAGATATTGCTGCAGATTCCACCATAGACGATAAAGGTAATGCATATTATGTCGTTAAAGTGAGGACAACCAAGAATAATCTTGGCGACCATCTGCCGATTATTCCGGGGATGGTGGCACAGGTAGATATCCTCACAGGTAAAAAAACGGTGCTGTCTTATTTATTAAAACCAGTGTTAAAAGCTAAATCGTACGCATTGACCGAGCGCTAAAAACTATGAAGCATATATTTATCACGACCCTCAAAAACGCAATCGAGTCCTGGCAAAAGGCCTTTCCTCAATCAACCCTCATTTCTGATGTGATGTCCGCAGATATTGCGGGTGCGCCCGTCATTTGGGTGCATGCGCAACTAGAGCAGGGCAACCGTTGGCGTCAATCTGTGCAACATATTCTTCGCGTGTTGCCTGCCGCCAAAGTCATCGTCCTCTCCAATAACCCAGAGCAAGTTGAAGCCATGCAGGCGCTGGAATCAGGGGCGGTAGGCTATTTGCATGCGTATGCACATCCGAATGTGCTCAAAGAAGTTTCTAGTGTGGTTTCGCAAGGCGGAGTCTGGCTGGGGCGTGATGTGCTCAAGCACTTGATTAGCCTCACAACCGGTGGCAAGGCCATGTCAGTTGTGCCAGACGACATGTTGGAGAATCTGACCAAGCGCGAGCGAGAAGTGGCGTTAGAAGCCGCCAAAGGAAGTAGCAATAAAGAGATTGCCCGCTTACTGGCCATCTCCGAGCGTACAGTAAAGGCCCATCTCACTTCAGTATTTGATACGCTTAAAGTGCGCGATCGGTTGCATTTGGCTTTAGTTCTGCAGGGGCAGTCCACGCCGGGACATTTTGCCGGTAATGTGGGCATCAAAAATGCCAGCTTAAATAAATCTCAACTAAATTAATGTATAATAAATAAGTTAACGCATATATGTACCGTGTAAATATATGAATATATGAAGGTTTTTTTGAGTTTTTATGTTGCGTCAATTCCATTTTTTTGACTAATTACACTAAATTTATCAAAAAGTTTCTGGTTTATTGCGGCGACCACTCTTGTGCAGGCTTAGTTCCGTGGTTATACTGATTTTGGATGAATCTTTATAACTTGTTAAGAGTCTGCAAATGAAACTAAAAAAAATTGCCTCAGCGCTCCTCGTGGGCGTGTTCTCTTATTCTTCGTTGGCCTGGGCGGCGAGTCCTGAAAGTCTCGAAAAAATTATCGAGAAAGCAGTATCAGAGAACCCAGAAGTTCAAGCGAGCTTTCATGCATTTAAGTCAGCGGAACTGGATGAGTCTGCGGCCAAAGGCAAATATCTGCCGAACGTGACTGTAGATCAGGTGTTCAGAAATCAGGAGCGCCTGACCCCTAATGTAAGCAATACCTATTCTCCTAACCAGCAATCCACCCTGACTCTGCGCCAAATGATTTTTGATGGCCTGGCGACGCCATCAGAAGTCGGTCGTCTGGACCATGTGGCTAAGTCACGCTTCTACGAGTTGCAAGGGCAGATGCAGGCAGTAGCGTTAGATACCGCCACGGCTTACTACGATTTGATCCGTTACCGCCGCTTGGTCTCTTATGCTCAGGATAACTTTGTCGTGCACAAGCAAGTCTTCGATAAGATCAAGTCTCGTGTAGATGCTGGCGTAGGTAAGAAGGTTGACCTTGAGCAAGCAACAGGGCGTCTTGCTTTGGCCGAGGCTAATCTGGTGACGGAAACAAATAATTTGTATGATGTTTCTGCGCGCTTTCAGCGTCTGGTAGGTGAGTTGCCGCCGGAGAATCTGAATGAAGTGATGATGACGGGCGATGGTCTTGCTCCTTCAGCTGATCAGGTGTTAGATGCTGCTTACAAGCAAAACCCGAACGTTCTGGCTGCGATCGAAAATATTATTGCGGTTGAAAAATCTGTTTCCGGTCGTAAAGCTGCCTTTATGCCGCGTGTTGATTTGCAAGGCCGTAAAATTATTGACGTCAACGATAAAAGTAGACTCAGTACTTTAGCTGCCGATACGCTGGAAGTAACTGCGAGCTGGAATATTTTCAACGGCTTTACGGATAAATCCAATCTGGACTCCGCGGTTGAAACCCTGAACCGCTCACACGACTTGCGAGACAAAGCGTGTATTGATACCCGCCAACTGGTTGCAATTTCTTACAACAGCATTAAGCAACTGACTGAGCAAGTGGCTTACCGCAAACAGCATCAGGATTCGATTGAAAATGCGCGCTTGGCTTATCGCAAGCAATACGAAATCGGCCAGCGTACCTTGCTTGACTTGCTGGATACTGAAAACGAATACTTCCAGTCACGTCGTAACTTCACTATTGCGGAAATGGATTTGAATACGGCCTATGCAAAAACGTATGCAGGTCAAGGCTTGTTGCTGAGCAAACTCGGCGTTACACGCACAGATGTGGGTGATTATCCTCGTGAAGAATACATGGATCGCGAGAATGTGTGTAAAGCAGTAGTGCCTGAGCAAATCGTGCCCGATAAAGCAGCATTGCTGGCAAATGCCAAACCATGGGAAGGTAGTGGTGAAGCCTTTAAGCCTAAAGCGCAAGAAAAGGCGACCATGAAATTTACGCCACGCATTCTGTTCCAGGCTAATAGTGCGATTATCTTGCCAGAGTCCTATGCCGACCTGGATATTGTGAATGATATTGTCAAAGAGTGGGGCAACGACAAGGTTGAGATTGCTGGCCACACGGACAAGCGTAGTACTTCCAAAGAAAAGTACAATCTGCTGTTGTCTGAAAAACGTGCAAAAGCTGTTGCCGACTATCTGATCAAAAAAGGCACTGATGCTAAGCGTCTGGTTGTTAAGGGCTATGGTTTCTCACAGCCGATTGCTGAAAACGATCCAGTTGAAGGTAACGATGCCAACCGTCGTGTAGAAATTATTCGTTTCCAGGCTGTTGAGTAACTATTCCAAGACGATTAAGTTGTTTAAATGAAAGCGGAGTCATTTGACTCCGCTTTTTTTATATCTCTACGCGTTATGACTTTTAAATTACTTAAGCGTTTTATATCCCGAGTTTCATACTGTACTTTAGTACAATAGATTTTCATTGTTTACTCGCGTTTAATACGAGACTATCAAAATTGTCTCAACTTAAAGTGAGGAAAAAATGGCTACTGTGATCGGTACAGTTACAAACGTTCAAGGTATGGCAATTGTTGTGGATGCAAATGGCAGTCGCCATATGTTGAAACAGGGCGAAACGCTGCATGCAGGAGATAAAGTAATTACTGCCTCTGGCGCAGCAGTTACTGTGAAACTTGCAAATGGTGAAATCGTTAATTTTGCCGAAGCGCAAACCGTCAAAATTACGGATAACCTTGCACAAGTTGATGTATCTGATGTCACAGAAAATGCCGTTAACCAAGCCGTATTTGATGCCGTTTTAACTGCCTTGAATGAAGGCCGCGATGTTACTGAGGTGCTTGATAACCCGGCTGCTGGTGAAGCAGGTAGTGATGGTAATGCCTCATTCGTTAACCTGGATCGCATCCAAACGCAAGATGGTTCTGGTGCAAACTATACAGGGGGCAATGCTGCTGGCGGTGGGGCCGGAGATGGTGGCCGAGGGTTTAGTCCTAACTTTGTTTATTTAACGCCATCTGGTGCCGCTCCTTCGGTGACTCTTGAAGATGATGTTGATAACAACAACTTCATTAACCAAAGCGAATTAAATGGTAAGCAATTTGTAACTGTCTTGATCGGATTGCCTGTTGGTGTTGAGCCTGGTGATGTTTTAAATGTCACCGATAACAATGGTACACGTGCAATTGTTATTTCTGCACTGGATATTTCTCGAGGAGGGATTACACTAGAAGTAAGTCCGTTGCCTCCTCAAGGCTCAACAATAACCGTAACAGCATCGATTACAAATCAGTCTGGTCAGACCTCGCCGTCAGCGAGTGACTCTGCTGTACTCGATACGACTCCCCCATCAGCACCTAATGAGTACCAAGTTATTGACGATGTCGCTCCTGTGGTAGGGCAAATCTCCAATGGGGGCGTAACGAATGATAACGTTCCCGAGTTTAAAGGCGAGAATCAAACGCCTGGTGATATTGTTACTGTCACAATTAAGGGCTCGGATGGTACGACAGTTACAATTACCGCTAGTGTGAAGGCTGATGGGACCTGGAGTGGCCTTCCTTCTGTCCCATTGAAGGATCAAACTTATACAGCCACGATCACTGCGACAGACCCGGCAGGTAATGTAAGTGTGCCAACTGCCCCTTTTGTATTTACTGTTGATACGGTAAACCCAGACGCTACAGCTATTAGCGGTCAACTGCCGGAAACTCTCATTGACGATACAGGGTTTAGTCAAACAGATAACCTTACCAAGAACCGCGCTCCAACCTTAACGGGTACGACAGAAAAGCTGACAGACACTGTGATTGTTACCATCAATGGTGGAACATACAAGGCTGTTGTTACTACCGATGCTTCGGGTAAGGTTGTGTGGAGCGTGACGTTAAAAGACGCGAATTTACCTGATGGTACCTATACACCACAAATCAAAGTGACTGATTTGGCAGGTAATGTCACCATTAAAGCCAGTGAAACATTTACTGTTGATGGAACACCGCCAGTTGCGCCAGGCGCTTTTGTAGCATACGACGACTTTGCGCCTGTGGTTGGAAATATTATTGATAAATCTACCACGAATGACAATATTCCTGATTTTTCTGGTTCTGGCGCAACCCCAGGTGATTTGATCAAAGTATATGATGGTGTAAATGTTATTGCGACTGCTATAGTCAAACAAGACGGTACGTGGGCGGCGACACCATCTAAAGCGCTTAATGACGGGCAGCATGTAATTACAACTACAGCTACCGACCCGGCAGGTAACGAAAGTGATAAATCTTCAACACTTACATTCACAGTTGACACACAAGCGCCGAACAAGCCGACGATAGACAGTGTCTTTGATGATGTAGGTGCGGTGACGGGTAATGTATCGAATGGTGGCTTTACCGATGATGCTAAGCCTACGATCAGTGGTAAAGGTGAGCCTGGCTCCACTATTACTGTATATGACGGCAAGAATGCGATTGGTACAACCGTTGTAAAAGCGGATGGTACATGGAGTCTTGAGCCCTCTAGCCCATTGCTGAACGGTACAAGAGAGTTGACGGCTGTTTCTACGGATGCTGCTGGTAACAACAGTGTGCCTAGTGACAAGTACGTGATCAATGTCGACACGAATGCGCCACAAGACCCATCAATTGTTCGGATTGACGACGACTTTGGTGCAAAACAAGGACCGATTCAGAAGAACAGCACAACAGACGATACGACGCCGACTGTGGTAGGTACAGCGGGAGCTAATCTGAAAATCAATGTTTATGACAATGGTGTACTGATTGGCACAACGACTTCTGATGCGAAGGGAGACTGGGTATTTACACCGACTAAGCCATTGAGCGAAGGCAATCACAATATTACTGCGACCGCAGTAAGTGCAGCTGGGGTTGAAAGTGGCAAGACAGGTGGGTTCCCATTTGTAGTAGACACCACGCCACCTGCGGTGAACGTGAACCAAATCACCGATGACGTTGCCCCGAAAGTTGGAGCGATCAACACTGGGGATACGACAGACGACAACACCCCAACGGTAAGTGGTACAGGCGAGCCTGGAGCTACGATCACTGTGTACGATAACAATCAGCCGATTGGTACGACCACAGTGCAGCCAGACGGTACTTGGAGCTTCACACCGACGACCCCATTGGTAGATGGGCCGCACAGTATCAATGTCACGGCGACAGATGCTGCTGGCAATACCAGTGGCAAGACCCCAGCGACTAACTTCACAATTGATACAAGTACAGTAGGCGTGCCGACGATCACGGCGATTAACGATGACGTTGCGCCGATTACAGGGACAGTTGCACAAGGTGGAGACACTAATGACACTACGCCTACTGTTGTTGGTACAGCACCAGCGGGTGCGGTCAGTGTAGAAGTGTTCTTGAATGGTGTTTCACAAGGTACGGTTGCTGTGAATAACGGTAGCTGGAGCTTTACGCCGAAAACGCCGTTGGCTGATGGAGCTTATGGCTTCAAGGCAATTGCGATCAACGCAGCAGGCAAGCCAAGTGATGCGACCCCAGAGTACAAGATCAATGTAGATACGAAAGCGCCGGTAGCGCCTACGATAGACGACGTACAAGATGATGTTGGTAGCAAGCAAGGCACGGTTGTGAATACTGGTGTGACAGATGACACCACGCCGACGATTTCTGGTAAAGGTGAAGCTGGTTCACAGATCACTGTGTACGATGGCAATACCGTATTAGGCACAACGACCGTGAAGGCGGATGGTACTTGGAGCTTTACGCCAACAACGACGTTGGTTGATGGCTTGCATACGTTTACAGCGAAGTCTACGGACAAGGCTGGCAATGAGTCGCCAACCTCTAACAGCTATGCAGTGACGATAGACACACAAGCGCCGAACAAGCCGACGATAGACAGTGTCTTTGATGATGTAGGTGCGGTGACGGGTAATGTATCGAATGGTGGCTTTACCGATGATGCTAAGCCTACGATCAGTGGTAAAGGTGAGCCTGGCTCCACTATTACTGTATATGACGGCAAGAATGCGATTGGTACAACCGTTGTAAAAGCGGATGGTACATGGAGTCTTGAGCCCTCTAGCCCATTGCTGAACGGTACAAGAGAGTTGACGGCTGTTTCTACGGATGCTGCTGGTAACAACAGTGTGCCTAGTGACAAGTACGTGATCAATGTCGACACGAATGCGCCACAAGACCCATCAATTGTTCGGATTGACGACGACTTTGGTGCAAAACAAGGACCGATTCAGAAGAACAGCACAACAGACGATACGACGCCGACTGTGGTAGGTACAGCGGGAGCTAATCTGAAAATCAATGTTTATGACAATGGTGTACTGATTGGCACAACGACTTCTGATGCGAAGGGAGACTGGGTATTTACACCGACTAAGCCATTGAGCGAAGGCAATCACAATATTACTGCGACCGCAGTAAGTGCAGCTGGGGTTGAAAGTGGCAAGACAGGTGGGTTCCCATTTGTAGTAGACACCACGCCACCTGCGGTGAACGTGAACCAAATCACCGATGACGTTGCCCCGAAAGTTGGAGCGATCAACACTGGGGATACGACAGACGACAACACCCCAACGGTAAGTGGTACAGGCGAGCCTGGAGCTACGATCACTGTGTACGATAACAATCAGCCGATTGGTACGACCACAGTGCAGCCAGACGGTACTTGGAGCTTCACACCGACGACCCCATTGGTAGATGGGCCGCACAGTATCAATGTCACGGCGACAGATGCTGCTGGCAATACCAGTGGCAAGACCCCAGCGACTAACTTCACAATTGATACAAGTACAGTAGGCGTGCCGACGATCACGGCGATTAACGATGACGTTGCGCCGATTACAGGGACAGTTGCACAAGGTGGAGACACTAATGACACTACGCCTACTGTTGTTGGTACAGCACCAGCGGGTGCGGTCAGTGTAGAAGTGTTCTTGAATGGTGTTTCACAAGGTACGGTTGCTGTGAATAACGGTAGCTGGAGCTTTACGCCGAAAACGCCGTTGGCTGATGGAGCTTATGGCTTCAAGGCAATTGCGATCAACGCAGCAGGCAAGCCAAGTGATGCGACCCCAGAGTACAAGATCAATGTAGATACGAAAGCGCCGGTAGCGCCTACGATAGACGACGTACAAGATGATGTTGGTAGCAAGCAAGGCACGGTTGTGAATACTGGTGTGACAGATGACACCACGCCGACGATTTCTGGTAAAGGTGAAGCTGGTTCACAGATCACTGTGTACGATGGCAATACCGTATTAGGCACAACGACCGTGAAGGCGGATGGTACTTGGAGCTTTACGCCAACAACGACGTTGGTTGATGGCTTGCATACGTTTACAGCGAAGTCTACGGACAAGGCTGGCAATGAGTCGCCAACCTCTAACAGCTATGCAGTGACGATAGACACACAAGCGCCGAACAAGCCGACGATAGACAGTGTCTTTGATGATGTAGGTGCGGTGACGGGTAATGTATCGAATGGTGGCTTTACCGATGATGCTAAGCCTACGATCAGTGGTAAAGGTGAGCCTGGCTCCACTATTACTGTATATGACGGCAAGAATGCGATTGGTACAACCGTTGTAAAAGCGGATGGTACATGGAGTCTTGAGCCCTCTAGCCCATTGCTGAACGGTACAAGAGAGTTGACGGCTGTTTCTACGGATGCTGCTGGTAACAACAGTGTGCCTAGTGACAAGTACGTGATCAATGTCGACACGAATGCGCCACAAGACCCATCAATTGTTCGGATTGACGACGACTTTGGTGCAAAACAAGGACCGATTCAGAAGAACAGCACAACAGACGATACGACGCCGACTGTGGTAGGTACAGCGGGAGCTAATCTGAAAATCAATGTTTATGACAATGGTGTACTGATTGGCACAACGACTTCTGATGCGAAGGGAGACTGGGTATTTACACCGACTAAGCCATTGAGCGAAGGCAATCACAATATTACTGCGACCGCAGTAAGTGCAGCTGGGGTTGAAAGTGGCAAGACAGGTGGGTTCCCATTTGTAGTAGACACCACGCCACCTGCGGTGAACGTGAACCAAATCACCGATGACGTTGCCCCGAAAGTTGGAGCGATCAACACTGGGGATACGACAGACGACAACACCCCAACGGTAAGTGGTACAGGCGAGCCTGGAGCTACGATCACTGTGTACGATAACAATCAGCCGATTGGTACGACCACAGTGCAGCCAGACGGTACTTGGAGCTTCACACCGACGACCCCATTGGTAGATGGGCCGCACAGTATCAATGTCACGGCGACAGATGCTGCTGGCAATACCAGTGGCAAGACCCCAGCGACTAACTTCACAATTGATACAAGTACAGTAGGCGTGCCGACGATCACGGCGATTAACGATGACGTTGCGCCGATTACAGGGACAGTTGCACAAGGTGGAGACACTAATGACACTACGCCTACTGTTGTTGGTACAGCACCAGCGGGTGCGGTCAGTGTAGAAGTGTTCTTGAATGGTGTTTCACAAGGTACGGTTGCTGTGAATAACGGTAGCTGGAGCTTTACGCCGAAAACGCCGTTGGCTGATGGAGCTTATGGCTTCAAGGCAATTGCGATCAACGCAGCAGGCAAGCCAAGTGATGCGACCCCAGAGTACAAGATCAATGTAGATACGAAAGCGCCGGTAGCGCCTACGATAGACGACGTACAAGATGATGTTGGTAGCAAGCAAGGCACGGTTGTGAATACTGGTGTGACAGATGACACCACGCCGACGATTTCTGGTAAAGGTGAAGCTGGTTCACAGATCACTGTGTACGATGGCAATACCGTATTAGGCACAACGACCGTGAAGGCGGATGGTACTTGGAGCTTTACGCCAACAACGACGTTGGTTGATGGCTTGCATACGTTTACAGCGAAGTCTACGGACAAGGCTGGCAATGAGTCGCCAACCTCTAACAGCTATGCAGTGACGATAGACACACAAGCGCCGAACAAGCCGACGATAGACAGTGTCTTTGATGATGTAGGTGCGGTGACGGGTAATGTATCGAATGGTGGCTTTACCGATGATGCTAAGCCTACGATCAGTGGTAAAGGTGAGCCTGGCTCCACTATTACTGTATATGACGGCAAGAATGCGATTGGTACAACCGTTGTAAAAGCGGATGGTACATGGAGTCTTGAGCCCTCTAGCCCATTGCTGAACGGTACAAGAGAGTTGACGGCTGTTTCTACGGATGCTGCTGGTAACAACAGTGTGCCTAGTGACAAGTACGTGATCAATGTCGACACGAATGCGCCACAAGACCCATCAATTGTTCGGATTGACGACGACTTTGGTGCAAAACAAGGACCGATTCAGAAGAACAGCACAACAGACGATACGACGCCGACTGTGGTAGGTACAGCGGGAGCTAATCTGAAAATCAATGTTTATGACAATGGTGTACTGATTGGCACAACGACTTCTGATGCGAAGGGAGACTGGGTATTTACACCGACTAAGCCATTGAGCGAAGGCAATCACAATATTACTGCGACCGCAGTAAGTGCAGCTGGGGTTGAAAGTGGCAAGACAGGTGGGTTCCCATTTGTAGTAGACACCACGCCACCTGCGGTGAACGTGAACCAAATCACCGATGACGTTGCCCCGAAAGTTGGAGCGATCAACACTGGGGATACGACAGACGACAACACCCCAACGGTAAGTGGTACAGGCGAGCCTGGAGCTACGATCACTGTGTACGATAACAATCAGCCGATTGGTACGACCACAGTGCAGCCAGACGGTACTTGGAGCTTCACACCGACGACCCCATTGGTAGATGGGCCGCACAGTATCAATGTCACGGCGACAGATGCTGCTGGCAATACCAGTGGCAAGACCCCAGCGACTAACTTCACAATTGATACAAGTACAGTAGGCGTGCCGACGATCACGGCGATTAACGATGACGTTGCGCCGATTACAGGGACAGTTGCACAAGGTGGAGACACTAATGACACTACGCCTACTGTTGTTGGTACAGCACCAGCGGGTGCGGTCAGTGTAGAAGTGTTCTTGAATGGTGTTTCACAAGGTACGGTTGCTGTGAATAACGGTAGCTGGAGCTTTACGCCGAAAACGCCGTTGGCTGATGGAGCTTATGGCTTCAAGGCAATTGCGATCAACGCAGCAGGCAAGCCAAGTGATGCGACCCCAGAGTACAAGATCAATGTAGATACGAAAGCGCCGGTAGCGCCTACGATAGACGACGTACAAGATGATGTTGGTAGCAAGCAAGGCACGGTTGTGAATACTGGTGTGACAGATGACACCACGCCGACGATTTCTGGTAAAGGTGAAGCTGGTTCACAGATCACTGTGTACGATGGCAATACCGTATTAGGCACAACGACCGTGAAGGCGGATGGTACTTGGAGCTTTACGCCAACAACGACGTTGGTTGATGGCTTGCATACGTTTACAGCGAAGTCTACGGACAAGGCTGGCAATGAGTCGCCAACCTCTAACAGCTATGCAGTGACGATAGACACACAAGCGCCGAACAAGCCGACGATAGACAGTGTCTTTGATGATGTAGGTGCGGTGACGGGTAATGTATCGAATGGTGGCTTTACCGATGATGCTAAGCCTACGATCAGTGGTAAAGGTGAGCCTGGCTCCACTATTACTGTATATGACGGCAAGAATGCGATTGGTACAACCGTTGTAAAAGCGGATGGTACATGGAGTCTTGAGCCCTCTAGCCCATTGCTGAACGGTACAAGAGAGTTGACGGCTGTTTCTACGGATGCTGCTGGTAACAACAGTGTGCCTAGTGACAAGTACGTGATCAATGTCGACACGAATGCGCCACAAGACCCATCAATTGTTCGGATTGACGACGACTTTGGTGCAAAACAAGGACCGATTCAGAAGAACAGCACAACAGACGATACGACGCCGACTGTGGTAGGTACAGCGGGAGCTAATCTGAAAATCAATGTTTATGACAATGGTGTACTGATTGGCACAACGACTTCTGATGCGAAGGGAGACTGGGTATTTACACCGACTAAGCCATTGAGCGAAGGCAATCACAATATTACTGCGACCGCAGTAAGTGCAGCTGGGGTTGAAAGTGGCAAGACAGGTGGGTTCCCATTTGTAGTAGACACCACGCCACCTGCGGTGAACGTGAACCAAATCACCGATGACGTTGCCCCGAAAGTTGGAGCGATCAACACTGGGGATACGACAGACGACAACACCCCAACGGTAAGTGGTACAGGCGAGCCTGGAGCTACGATCACTGTGTACGATAACAATCAGCCGATTGGTACGACCACAGTGCAGCCAGACGGTACTTGGAGCTTCACACCGACGACCCCATTGGTAGATGGGCCGCACAGTATCAATGTCACGGCGACAGATGCTGCTGGCAATACCAGTGGCAAGACCCCAGCGACTAACTTCACAATTGATACAAGTACAGTAGGCGTGCCGACGATCACGGCGATTAACGATGACGTTGCGCCGATTACAGGGACAGTTGCACAAGGTGGAGACACTAATGACACTACGCCTACTGTTGTTGGTACAGCACCAGCGGGTGCGGTCAGTGTAGAAGTGTTCTTGAATGGTGTTTCACAAGGTACGGTTGCTGTGAATAACGGTAGCTGGAGCTTTACGCCGAAAACGCCGTTGGCTGATGGAGCTTATGGCTTCAAGGCAATTGCGATCAACGCAGCAGGCAAGCCAAGTGATGCGACCCCAGAGTACAAGATCAATGTAGATACGAAAGCGCCGGTAGCGCCTACGATAGACGACGTACAAGATGATGTTGGTAGCAAGCAAGGCACGGTTGTGAATACTGGTGTGACAGATGACACCACGCCGACGATTTCTGGTAAAGGTGAAGCTGGTTCACAGATCACTGTGTACGATGGCAATACCGTATTAGGCACAACGACCGTGAAGGCGGATGGTACTTGGAGCTTTACGCCAACAACGACGTTGGTTGATGGCTTGCATACGTTTACAGCGAAGTCTACGGACAAGGCTGGCAATGAGTCGCCAACCTCTAACAGCTATGCAGTGACGATAGACACACAAGCGCCGAACAAGCCGACGATAGACAGTGTCTTTGATGATGTAGGTGCGGTGACGGGTAATGTATCGAATGGTGGCTTTACCGATGATGCTAAGCCTACGATCAGTGGTAAAGGTGAGCCTGGCTCCACTATTACTGTATATGACGGCAAGAATGCGATTGGTACAACCGTTGTAAAAGCGGATGGTACATGGAGTCTTGAGCCCTCTAGCCCATTGCTGAACGGTACAAGAGAGTTGACGGCTGTTTCTACGGATGCTGCTGGTAACAACAGTGTGCCTAGTGACAAGTACGTGATCAATGTCGACACGAATGCGCCACAAGACCCATCAATTGTTCGGATTGACGACGACTTTGGTGCAAAACAAGGACCGATTCAGAAGAACAGCACAACAGACGATACGACGCCGACTGTGGTAGGTACAGCGGGAGCTAATCTGAAAATCAATGTTTATGACAATGGTGTACTGATTGGCACAACGACTTCTGATGCGAAGGGAGACTGGGTATTTACACCGACTAAGCCATTGAGCGAAGGCAATCACAATATTACTGCGACCGCAGTAAGTGCAGCTGGGGTTGAAAGTGGCAAGACAGGTGGGTTCCCATTTGTAGTAGACACCACGCCACCTGCGGTGAACGTGAACCAAATCACCGATGACGTTGCCCCGAAAGTTGGAGCGATCAACACTGGGGATACGACAGACGACAACACCCCAACGGTAAGTGGTACAGGCGAGCCTGGAGCTACGATCACTGTGTACGATAACAATCAGCCGATTGGTACGACCACAGTGCAGCCAGACGGTACTTGGAGCTTCACACCGACGACCCCATTGGTAGATGGGCCGCACAGTATCAATGTCACGGCGACAGATGCTGCTGGCAATACCAGTGGCAAGACCCCAGCGACTAACTTCACAATTGATACAAGTACAGTAGGCGTGCCGACGATCACGGCGATTAACGATGACGTTGCGCCGATTACAGGGACAGTTGCACAAGGTGGAGACACTAATGACACTACGCCTACTGTTGTTGGTACAGCACCAGCGGGTGCGGTCAGTGTAGAAGTGTTCTTGAATGGTGTTTCACAAGGTACGGTTGCTGTGAATAACGGTAGCTGGAGCTTTACGCCGAAAACGCCGTTGGCTGATGGAGCTTATGGCTTCAAGGCAATTGCGATCAACGCAGCAGGCAAGCCAAGTGATGCGACCCCAGAGTACAAGATCAATGTAGATACGAAAGCGCCGGTAGCGCCTACGATAGACGACGTACAAGATGATGTTGGTAGCAAGCAAGGCACGGTTGTGAATACTGGTGTGACAGATGACACCACGCCGACGATTTCTGGTAAAGGTGAAGCTGGTTCACAGATCACTGTGTACGATGGCAATACCGTATTAGGCACAACGACCGTGAAGGCGGATGGTACTTGGAGCTTTACGCCAACAACGACGTTGGTTGATGGCTTGCATACGTTTACAGCGAAGTCTACGGACAAGGCTGGCAATGAGTCGCCAACCTCTAACAGCTATGCAGTGACGATAGACACACAAGCGCCGAACAAGCCGACGATAGACAGTGTCTTTGATGATGTAGGTGCGGTGACGGGTAATGTATCGAATGGTGGCTTTACCGATGATGCTAAGCCTACGATCAGTGGTAAAGGTGAGCCTGGCTCCACTATTACTGTATATGACGGCAAGAATGCGATTGGTACAACCGTTGTAAAAGCGGATGGTACATGGAGTCTTGAGCCCTCTAGCCCATTGCTGAACGGTACAAGAGAGTTGACGGCTGTTTCTACGGATGCTGCTGGTAACAACAGTGTGCCTAGTGACAAGTACGTGATCAATGTCGACACGAATGCGCCACAAGACCCATCAATTGTTCGGATTGACGACGACTTTGGTGCAAAACAAGGACCGATTCAGAAGAACAGCACAACAGACGATACGACGCCGACTGTGGTAGGTACAGCGGGAGCTAATCTGAAAATCAATGTTTATGACAATGGTGTACTGATTGGCACAACGACTTCTGATGCGAAGGGAGACTGGGTATTTACACCGACTAAGCCATTGAGCGAAGGCAATCACAATATTACTGCGACCGCAGTAAGTGCAGCTGGGGTTGAAAGTGGCAAGACAGGTGGGTTCCCATTTGTAGTAGACACCACGCCACCTGCGGTGAACGTGAACCAAATCACCGATGACGTTGCCCCGAAAGTTGGAGCGATCAACACTGGGGATACGACAGACGACAACACCCCAACGGTAAGTGGTACAGGCGAGCCTGGAGCTACGATCACTGTGTACGATAACAATCAGCCGATTGGTACGACCACAGTGCAGCCAGACGGTACTTGGAGCTTCACACCGACGACCCCATTGGTAGATGGGCCGCACAGTATCAATGTCACGGCGACAGATGCTGCTGGCAATACCAGTGGCAAGACCCCAGCGACTAACTTCACAATTGATACAAGTACAGTAGGCGTGCCGACGATCACGGCGATTAACGATGACGTTGCGCCGATTACAGGGACAGTTGCACAAGGTGGAGACACTAATGACACTACGCCTACTGTTGTTGGTACAGCACCAGCGGGTGCGGTCAGTGTAGAAGTGTTCTTGAATGGTGTTTCACAAGGTACGGTTGCTGTGAATAACGGTAGCTGGAGCTTTACGCCGAAAACGCCGTTGGCTGATGGAGCTTATGGCTTCAAGGCAATTGCGATCAACGCAGCAGGCAAGCCAAGTGATGCGACTCCAGAGTACAAGATCAATGTAGATACGAAAGCGCCGGTAGCGCCTACGATAGACGACGTACAAGATGATGTTGGTAGCAAGCAAGGCACGGTTGTGAATACTGGTGTGACAGATGACACCACGCCGACGATTTCTGGTAAAGGTGAAGCTGGTTCACAGATCACTGTGTACGATGGTAATACCGTATTAGGCACAACGACCGTGAAGGCGGATGGTACTTGGAGCTTTACGCCGACAACGACGTTGGTAGATGGGTTACATACGTTTACAGCGAAGTCTACGGACAAGGCTGGCAATGAGTCGCCAACCTCTAACAGCTATGCAGTGACGATAGACACACAAGCGCCGAACAAGCCGACGATAGACAGTGTCTTTGATGATGTAGGTGCGGTGACGGGTAATGTATCGAATGGTGGCGTAGCCGATGACCCAACCCCAACCTTGAGTGGTAAGGCTGAAGCTGGTAGCACCGTGACTGTTTATGACGGCAAAAATGCGATTGGCACAGCTATCGCTGACAAAAACGGTAACTGGACATTTACACCATCAACAGATATTGCTAAAGGCCTGCATAACTATACGGTGACTGCAACTGACAACGCTGGCAATACCAGTGTGCCAAGTGACAACTACGCCTACACTTTGAACCAGTCACCAGTGTTTGTGACTTTAAATGGTAGTGCCACTGTGTCTGAAGACGGTTTGCCAAATGGTGTTCTGGATCAAGGTGAGCCTTCAAATATTATTGCTTCTGGTGATTTGGGTATCTCCGATCCAAATGGCGATTTGCAGAGTGTGACATTGACTGCGCCAACTCAAACTTATACCTCTGGTGGTGTCGCAATTACCTGGACAGGTAACAACACCGGGACGTTGATTGGCTCTGCTAATGGTCAGGAAATCTTGCGCATATCCATTGATACCTCAGGCAAGTACGCTGTCAAGCTGTCTGGCCCGCTGGATCACCCTGCTCAAGGTGAGGATACGCTTGCCCTGAAGTTTGGTGTAAATGCTAAAGACTCTGATACCACAACTACTGGTTCTATCACTGTTAATGTGGTTGATGATGCGCCGATTGCTACCAATCAGACGGTCACTGCTCAGGGCGACAAAGGCACAAACATCATGTTTACCATTGATGTCTCTGGCAGTATGGCGACATTGGATGGTGTCAATGGAACCTCACGTCTTGCTAGTGAAGTGAAGTCCATCAATACCTTGTTGGATCAATATGCTTCATTGGGCGGTGATGTTCGTGTCATGATCGTGACTTTCTCTGATGGCTATTATCAGAAAACACCAACTTGGGTGACCATCTCAGAGGCAAAACAAGTGCTTGCTTCACTGCAAACGTTATCTGGCACCAATTATGATGCGGCGCTGGATGGAAGCAAAACAGCCTTTAACTCTGCCGGTAAGATCTCAGGCGCACAAAACATTGGTTACTTCTTCTCTGATGGCGAGCCAAATAGTGGCCGTGAAGTAGGGGATAGCGATAGACAGGCATGGGAAGCCTTCCTGAAAGCCAATAACATCAATGAATATGCGATTGGTGTGGGTAGCAGTGTATCTGCAACACAGGTGGCTAACAGCATGAACCAGATTGCTTATAATGGATCAACCAGCACCGATACAAATGCAATTCAGGTATCTAACTTTGCGCAATTGGATGCTGTACTGAGCCAGACTGTACCAACCCCTGTAGTTGGCAGCTTGACCAGTGGTGGTGGCTTTGGCGCTGATGGTGGCTATGTCAAGTCAGTGGCGATTGAGGGCACCACTTATACCTTTGATGCTAAAACTGGTTCAATTTCAGTCGCTGGGACAAATAATAGCTCTTACAATGCGACGACTCATCAGCTAACAGTGGTTACCAAAGCTGGCACATTTGTTGTAGACATGGACGACGGTAAATATGCCTTTACGCCAGGCCAACCAAAAGTAACCCTGATCAATACCACTTTTGATGCTAACGCTAATGGTCAGCAAACATCCCTGCCATCGGGTTGGTTCACGAATAACCCTAGTGGTAAGATTGAAGTCCAGGCAAGCACCATTTATGGCTTGTCAGCGAGTTACGGGAATGTGCTTGAGATTGAAAACTTTAAAGGCGATGGCAATATTTATACGCTCATCAATCCGTCTAAAAATGATACGGTTACTTTAAGTTTTGATTATGCAGCACGCTCCGGTTATACCTCTGGTACCGACTCTGCGATTCAGGTTCTTGTAGATGGTAAGGTCATTGATACCGTCAATACTAAAAACCTGACGATGACCACTTTCTCTTATACCTTCACAGGGACTGGTAGCCAGATGCGCGTGGAGTTTAAATCAGTGGATACGAACAGTACCGGTGGTCTGCTTGATAACATTAAAATCACGACTTCAAGCACTACCCAGCCTGCAGACAGCACTAAAGTTACTTATACATTAAGTGACAAAGATGGCGACACCAGCACTGCTGATTTGACGGTGAATGTGGCGAAAAATAATACCTATACACCTACACCGCAGGTGGCGCCTGATGTCTCGACGGCTGTCGGTGCGGCTGGCTTGATTACCTTGCCTGGTCTGTTGAATGTTGATTTGCTTGACTTCTCAAGTCGTCAGAATTTCACAGCAAGTGATGCCAATAACAACATTACTAACGTCAATATTGCGTTCAATGCTGGGATTGGTGTGATCATCGGCTCTACACTGATGAGTTACTCGCAAGCAGTAGCGAATGAGTTAGGCTTAAAAGTAAGCTATACAGAAAGTAGCGGCTTCCTTGGCTTAATCGGTGCAAATGGCAAACTGGTGGTTACAGCTGCTGACGGTGGCACGATCGACAACCTTGCTCTGAATGAATTCCTGTCAACGGTGAAGGTGAATCCGCAGCTTCTTGGCGTCAATGTGTTGGAAAACTTTACGATCACTGCAACTGACAGTACTGGCCTGCAAGATAGCGCAAGTGCAAGCAATCTGCTCAATCTCAGCTTGTTGAGTAGCAATAACACTACGCCAATTATCGGTGGTGATGCAGGTGACAACGTTGTTAACGGTACCTCCGGCAATGACATTATCTACGGCTACGCTGGCAACGATACCTTGAATGGTGGCGATGGTAATGACATCCTGCGTGGTGGTGCTGGTAATGACACCTTGAACGGCGGTAATGGCAACGACATCCTGATCGGTGGTAAAGGTAACGATACCCTGACCGGCGGCGCGGGTGTGGATGTGTTCAAGTGGGATCAAGGCGATGATGGTTCTGCTGGCGCGCCTGCACGTGACACGATCACAGATTTCAACAAAGCGCCTGTCAACCAAGGCGGCGATGTATTGGATATCCGTGATTTGTTGCAAGGTGAAAATCCAAACAACTTGGTCAACTACATGCACTTCGAGAAATCAGGCAGCGATACCATTATTCATATCAGTTCGAATGGTGGCTTTGCTAATGATGCACACAATGTTTCAGGTGCATTCAATAGTGGTCAAGAAACGCAGACCATTGTGGTGGCTGGTGTCGATTTAACCAACGGCCAAACCAGCGATGCAGCCGTGATCGCAAACCTGCTGACACAGCAAAATATTGTTGTGGATCACTAATCGCAGCAGTATTGCTAATAGCAGTTCAAGAGCGACCCTTGTGGTCGCTCTTTTTTTATTCAGCGTTTGGGTTTGATACAGGCAATAAAAAAGAGCGCTGCTTGAGCGCTCTTTTTAGAGACTGAGTTTGCGTTGTTATAGCGCCAGCATATCTACAAACGCATTCACAGCAGTGGCTTCCAGCTTGGCCTGATCCTGACACAAGGCCAAAATGTCGGCTTGTCTTGATGTGTCAAAGCGACGTGCCAGATTGGTTTTGAATTTCTTCACCAGTTCCGGGATGCCTTCGCCACGGCGGCGGCGATGGCCAATCGGGTATTCCACCGCAATGTTGCTGGATTGCGTGCCATCCTTAAAGTAAATCTGAATGGCATTGGCAATGGATCGTTTTTCCGGATCCAGATAGTCACGCGTATATTCTGCTTTTTCGACGCAAGTCATCTTGTCACGCAGTGCATCTATGCGCGGATCAGCGGCTGCGGCATCTTCGTAATCCTGTGCAGTTAAACTTCCTTTGAGCAAACCAACGGCTGCCATATATTGAATACAATGGTCGCGGTCAGCAGGGTTATCCAACGGGCCGGTTTTATCGATGATGCGAATGGCGGACTCGTGTGTGGTGATAATAATCTTGTCGATGTTGGCAATGTCTTCCAGGGTTTGCAGACGGCTGCCCACTTCCTTGTTGAGCTGGAAAGCGCACTCCACCGCTGTTTGCGCGTGAAATTCGGCCGGGAAGGAGATTTTGAACAATACCTGCTCCATCACATAGCTGCCGTAAGGGCGCTGGAACTTGAAGGCATTACCTTTGAACAAGACATCATAAAAGCCCCAGGTTTTGGCTGTGAGTGCACTTGGGTAGCCCATTTCACCTTGCAAGGTCATCCAGGCCAGACGCACCGCTCGCGAGGTGGCATCGCCTGCCGCCCAGGATTTACGTGAACCGGTGTTTGGACTATGACGGTAGGTACGCAAGCTTTGACCATCAACAAAGGCGTTAGACACAGCATTGATAATATCCTGCTTGTTGCCCCCCAGTAATTTGGTCACGACAGCGGTAGAGGCAATTTTAACCAGAATGACGTGGTCCAGACCCACTCTGTTAAAGCTGTTTTCCAGCGCCAGTATGCCCTGAATTTCATGCGCCTTGATCATGGCGGTAAGTACGTCTTTCATGGTCAATGGCGCTTTGCCTTCGGCCACATTTTTGCGCGACATGTAATCCGCTGAAGCCAGAATCCCGCCCAGGTTGTCAGATGGATGTCCCCATTCTGCGGCCAGCCAGGTGTCATTAAAATCCAGCCAGCGGATCATGGCGCCAATATTAAAAGCGGCCAGGATAGGGTCCAGCTGATAAGGGGTGCCGGGAACTTTGGCGCCATTCGGCACAACCGTACCGGCAATCACGGGGCCTAGTAATTTGGTACAGGCGGGATAATCCAATGCCTCGAAACCACAGCCCAGCGTATCCATCAGGCAGTTGCGGGCGGTATCGTAAGCTTCATGAGAGTTGATTTCAAAATCTGCCACGTAGTTGGCGATATCTACAATGACTTGATCGGGATCGGGACGTACATTAGAAATATGGGCGGACATAAGAGATTCTTTCAAGTAAAAATTTAAGCAACAGAGGCTACAGCAGAGTTTTCTCTGTGCTCTCTGAGTCCTCTGTGGCTAAAAAATGGGTAAGACTAACGTTTGTCTAAAGGCACAAACGCTCTGTTATCCGGGCCGTTATACTCTGCATTCGGGCGAATAATCTTGTTATCGATACGCTGCTCAATCGCATGCGCGACCCAGCCGGTGGTGCGCGAAATCACAAAAATTGGCGTGAACATGCCAGTTGGAATCCCCATCATGTGGTAGCTGGATGCGCTATACCAGTCCAGGTTGGGGAACATCTTTTTCTCGTTCCACATGATTTCTTCAATGCGGGCAGAGATGTCAAACAGCTGCATATTGCCGGCATCTTCACACAGTGACTTGCTGACGGCTTTGATCGACTCATTGCGTGGATCGGCAATGGTATACACGGGATGGCCAAAGCCAATAATGATTTCTTTGCGCGCCATACGAGCCTTGATATCTGCTTCAGCTTCATCTGGTGTTTGGTAACGCTCAATAATCTCCATGGCGGCTTCATTGGCGCCACCATGTTTGGGCCCCCGTAGTGCGCCAATGGCACCGGTGACGCAAGAATACAAGTCGGAGAGGGTGCCAGCAATCACGCGTGAGGTGAAGGTGGAGGCGTTAAATTCATGTTCGGCATAGAGCACCAGTGAGGTATTCATGGCCTTGATATGCAGCTCGGATGGTTTTTTGCCATGCAGGAGATGCAGGAAGTGCGCCGCGATAGAGTCGTCATCAGTTTCTACCTCAATACGTACACCGCGATGGCTAAAGTGGTACCAGTAAATGAGGATAGAGCCGAAACAGGCAATCAAGCGGTCCCCCAGAGCTTGTGCGCCAGCAGTATTGCGGTCGGTAGCTTCTGGTTCCAGTGTCCCCAGCATCGAGCAGCCTGTGCGCATCACATCCATTGGATGCGCATTGGCTGGAATCTGTTCCAGTACGGCTTTAAGTGCACTGGGCAGGCCGCGTAGCTTTTTGAGCTTTTGATGATAAGCAGTGAGTTGTGGTTGGGTGGGCAGCTCACCGTGAATCAGCAAATAAGCGACTTCTTCAAACGTGGCATGTTTAGCCAGTTCGATGATATCGTAACCGCGGTAATGCAGGTCATTACCGCTATGACCCACGGTACAAATGGCCGTGGTGCCCGCAGCCACACCCGCCAGCGCGACGCCTTTTTTACGCTTGGGCGCTTCGCTAGCCGGGGCCGTGTTGATAGGATCAGTGGTGGTGTTCATAACTAACCTCCTTTATCTCTGGTCGCGTGCGCTTATTTTTTATAAAGCGCGTCTAGTTTCTGTTCAAAAGCGTGATAGCCAAGATGCTCGTACAGGTCCGCACGTGTCTGCATCAAATCCACCACATGCTTCTGTGTGCCATCCTTGCGTACGCGCTGGTACACCTGAAGCGCCGCCTGGTTCATCGCGCGGAAGGCTGACAGTGGGTACAAGACCATGCCAACGCCTGCCGTGGCCAGTTCCTCTACGGTGAATAAAGGGGTGGAGCCAAATTCGGTGATATTGGCCAGTACCGGCACCTTGACGGCTTCGACAAACTGCTGATACATCCCCAGCTCCGTCATCGCTTCCGGAAAAATCATGTCGGCACCTGCTTCTACGCAAGCACAGGCGCGGTCTATGGCAGATTGCAATCCTTCCACCGCCAGCGCATCCGTGCGCGCCATGACCACGAAGTCATCATAGGGCTTGGCATCGACGGCAGCTTTTACCCGGTCTACCATTTCCTCCAGGCTCACAATCGCCTTGTTGGGGCGGTGCCCGCAACGCTTGGCGCTGACCTGATCTTCAATATGCACCGCTGCAGCCCCTGCTTTGGCAACGCTTTTAATGGTACGGGCAATGTTAAATGCCCCGCCAAAACCGGTATCAATATCGACCAGCAAAGGCGTGTCGACCGCGTCGGTAATGCGGCGCACATCGACCAGTACATCTTCCAGACCAGAAATCCCCAAGTCAGGCAGGCCTAAAGAGCCAGCGGCCACACCACCGCCAGACAGGTAGATGGCCTTAAACCCGGATTGTGTGGCGAGCATGGCGTGGTAGGCATTGATGGCACCTATGATTTGTAGTGGCTTTTCGGCGACCAGCGCCGCGCGGAAACGTGCACCTGCTGTATTGATTTGTTGCATATTAAACCTTTATCTTTAAGCCACAGAGAACACAGAGGTCACAGAGAGATCCATCAAACCGAATAAAAAATGTCTCAGATTTTCTCTGTGTGCTCAGTCAGCGCTGTGGCTAAGTATTAAAAGAACGCGTGTTCAGCATCTTCTGGCATGGCCACACCCGTTTGCTTGGCTTTTTGCAAGACCTCCCAGAAGTAGCGATAGGTCGCGCGGTCATGCAATTCACCTGCATATTGGATCGGCCCCCAGTCAGCGGCCTGTGCTGCCAGCAAAATGTTGGCGGCATCCGTCACTTCGTCATAATTCGGTTTCATGGCATCAACGATGGCCTGAATTTGTGTCGGGTAGATACTCCACATGCGCATAAAGCCAAACTCATTGCGCGCGCGTGCGGCGTCGCTAAAGGTCACTTCCACATTCTTGAGATCCAGCGTCACGTTATGGGCAGGCACGACACCATTTGCCAGTGCTGCGGAGACCACTTCCGTTTTAGCACGCGCCAGCAGGCGGTGATCAAACTGGCCAGGGCTGCGCATTGAGGCCGCAGGGATGGCGCCGTGGTGGGCGCTGACAAAGTCCATCAGGCCAAAGTCCAGCACTTGCAACCAGGGCAGTTGTGCAATCTCGTGCACTTGGCGCAGGGCGCCATGGGTTTCAATCAGGATATGCACAGGGATTGCGCGGCGTATGCCATGTTGTTTGGCAACTTCTTGAATATAGCCGATCATTTCACGGGCTTGCGCGATGTCGGTACATTTAGGGATCGTCAGGTAACTCAAGACTTCACCGGCCCCCCCCACCAAAATATCGATATCTTTTTTCCAGTGCGGATGCGTATAGTCGTGAATGCGTGCCCCCGCCATATTGTATTGGTTGGCAGCAGAATTCAGCACACGCACGATCATTTCCGCATGCGCCTGCTCCTGGCCGCTGGCAGCGCCGTCTTCACAGTCGCAGGTGATGTCAAACACAGGACCGACCGCATTGGGGTTGGCCGGGTCTTGCAAGGACAAGGCTTTCAAAATCAGCTTTTCGCTGCCTGCAAAATGCTCACAAGCCGGGATCACCGGAAAGGGTTTTTCGCCACCAAAGAGCGCCTGGTTAGGATGAACGGCCATGGTTAGTTTCCTTTTCGTGGAATTAAAACGGTGTAATCAAGGTCGAGTACCACATTGGGGTGGTAGCCCTGTGAGGTCTTGATGTTCTCAACATGATCTGGCGGAATATTCTTGAGGCCGATCATGCGTAGTCTGAGAGCGCCGAGCTGCGGGTGGGGCAGCGTCCATTGATCCAGCACTTCCGTCATGCAGTAAATCGTGTCGCCGGCGTAGCTGGGATTGGCATGTGTGCCGCCATTAATCGCCGCAATCGACAGCGCGTTTTCCAGGCCTTCAAAGCTCAATGCACGGCAGGCGGAAATCACTACGCCGCCATAGACCAGACGCAGGCCTTGTGGCGTGGATTGCATCAGATGAGCATCAAAATGCAGTCTGGCATTGTTTTGGTACAAATGGGTAGCCAGCGTATGATCGCTATCGTTAATGGTGAGGCCAGCGGGATGGCGCAAACGTTCGCCTACGGTGTAGTCTTCCCAGAAGTAACGGCCACCGGTAGCCACCGCGATTTCTTGATGCACATTAAACGGGGCGGGCAGGCGTAGATCCTTGGCAGCGACAAAGGCAGGCAAGTCAGGGATCACCGTGTCCGGCGCTGGGGCAGCCAGATTTTTCTTGTGCACCATTACCCAGCGCACCCAGCTTAAAACCGGTTGCTGGTCTTGATTGACAGAGGTCGAGCGTACCCAGACCACGCCATTTTTGCCACTTGAGTTTTGCTTGAGGCCGATCACTTCGCTGGAAGTGGTCAAGGTGTCACCGACATATACCGGCTGGATAAACCGTACATCGGCATATCCCAGGTTCGCCACGGCATTGACTGAAATATCTGGTACCGTTTTGCCAAACGCGATATGAAAAGCCAGCAAGTCATCAATGGGCATCTGCGCATAGCCCAACGACAAGGCAAACGGCGCGCTGCAATGCAATGGATTGCGTGCGCCTGTCAGCGCGATATATAGAGCTGTGTCGCCGCTGGTGATGGTGCGAGGCGTCGCATGCGGGATGACTTCGCCCAGCTTGAAGTCTTCAAAAAAACGCCCGGCGTTGATTTTGCCTGTCATGTTGATTCCTTAAATGAATTCTTCTTCTAGCTCTGCAATCGCTTCTGATAATTTGATGAGTCGTTGTGCAGCTTTAATATGGTGGTGTTCCACCAGTTTGTCGTTGACCACGACCGTTCCTTTACCGCCTTCGTTTGCCTCTTTCAGGGCTTTAATAATCAACCTTGCATGTTCGACCTCAGACCTTTGCGGGGTATACGCATCATTGCAATAAGCAATTTGCGCTGGATGCACCAGTGACTTGCCATCCATGCCTATGTCGCGCCCCAGGCGGCAGGCATATTCAAACGAATGCATGTTCTTAAAATCAGACGTAATGCCATCAATCACGCCTTTGCCATACGCACGCGCCGCCAGAATGACCAGCGATAAGGAGGTGAGGATGGCAGAGCGTTCATGCGTTACACGTGCATGCAGTTGCGAAATGAGGTCAGAGGTGGCCATCACCATACAGATCACGCGCTCAGAGGCGGCCGCAATTTCCTTAGCGTTTAATACTGCCAGCGGGCTCTCTATCATCACCATCATCGGCACATCCTTGCCACCGGCATCATCCAGCAGCTGTTGTGCCTGCAACACGTCTTCGCGAGACTCGATATTGGGGAACAGAATGGCATCTGCGCCAATATTGGCCACTGCCTTGATGTCGTCATGGCCCCAAATCGAGTGCAGATCATTGACACGCACCACCACTTCACGTTTGCCATAGCCACCTTGCTTGACGGCATTAACAACGTTTTCCCGTGATTGCACTTTGACATCCACCAGAATCGGGTCGCCCAGATCCAGAATGACGGAGTCTGCCGCTAATGTGCGCGCGCGCTCCAAATAGTGCTGATTGCAGCCAGGGACATATAGCATCGAGCGTCGTGGTCTGAGTGCATATGACATGGGTTTTCCTTTGTTGCAGCTAGAATTGAATTCATTATTCATGAATAAAAAAACTCTGTCAACAAATATCTTATGTCTTATATAAGATATAAAATAGTAGACAACAAAAAAGCGCTGTGATATAAATTGAATAACTAATTTTTTGGCGTCTTGTGATGCCTGCAAGTGTGGAGTCAAGGATATGGATAAACAAGTCGGATCGGCCAGCTACAGACCGTTATATGACCAGATTAAGGTGTTGATCACCCAGAGCCTGATTGGTGGGGAGTGGCGCCCGGGTGACATGATCCCGAGTGAGATTGATCTGGCTCAGCGTTACAAGGTCAGTCAGGGCACGGTGCGCAAGGCAATAGATAGTCTGGCTACTGAAAATATTCTGATTCGTCGTCAGGGCAAGGGTACGTTTGTCGCGACCCATAATCAGGATGATGTGAAATTACGCTTTTTGCGTTTGACTGCTGAAACCGGCCAAAAAGAATTGTTACAGAATGAGTTTATCTCCTGTGTCAAAAGCAAAGCCAGTGTGCATATCGGTAAGGTGCTGGAAATGAAGGCAGGCGCGACCACCATAGAGGTCAAGCGCTTGCTGACTTTTTCCGGCCGACCTCTGATTTATGACCACATTATTGTGCCCGCTGCGCCATTCAAAGGCTTGAATCGCGCCAAGGTGGAAGAAAGCAATGGCTCTATGTACAGCATGTATGAGTCGCAGTTTGGCATACGCATGATACGTGCTGAAGAGCGGATCAAAGCGGTGGCCGCAAATGCTGAAGTGGCGAAAGCCCTGGGGCTGAAAGAGGGCTATCCGCTGCTGAGCATAGAGCGCGTGTCGTTCACCTATGGCGATAAGCCAATGGAGTGGCGGTTAGGTTTGTGTCTGACCGATGACCACCACTACATGAGTGAATTGGAATGATTGAAAAATCTTCATCAGCGGCGTTGAGCTGCGTATGTCCGTCTGGCTGCTGAAGTTTTTGAATTATTCGGGATAAAAGAAATGACTTTTGAAAACACATTTTCGCGTTGTTGGGCTTTGCTTAGCTAGCCAACATGTATTTTGAAAAGTCTTGGTCGACGCAAAGACTGGTGAATAGAAAGAGGTTAATGAATGGATGACTTAAAAAAACGCGCGCTGGACTACCACCAGTTTCCCAAGCCGGGCAAGCTGAGCGTGGAGTCGTCCAAGCCATGCGCAACGCAACAGGATTTATCCCTGGCCTACACGCCAGGGGTGGCCGCGCCAGTACTCGAAATAGAGGCGGATCCTGCCAATGCCTACAAATATACCAACAAGGGCAATTTGGTGGCGGTGATCACCGATGGCACAGCCGTACTCGGACTGGGCAACGTCGGTGCTTTGGCCGGCAAGCCGGTGATGGAAGGCAAGGGCGTGCTGTTTAAACGCTTTGCAGATATTGATGTATTTGATATTGAAGTCAATGCCGCCACGCCTGACGAGTTTATCCAGACCGTCGTCAATATCGCGCCGACTTTTGGCGGGATCAATCTGGAAGATATCGCTGCCCCGCACTGTTTTTATATTGAATCCGAACTGAAAAAACGCCTGGATATTCCGGTGTTTCATGATGACCAGCATGGTACGGCCGTGATTGTGGCAGCAGCCTTGTTAAATGCGCTTGAACTCCAAGGCAAAACCTTGCCCCGCGCCAAAATTGTATTTTTAGGTGCGGGTGCGGCGGGTTGCTCGTGTGCCAAGTTGCTTAAGCTGATGGGCGCCACTGATATCACCATGGTGGATCGCAAAGGCGTGCTCGATTTGGCGCGGGATGACTTGCATGACAATAACCGTGCGTTGGCCATTACGGCTGGCAAGGTGAGCTCCCTGGCAGAGGCCATGCAGGGCGCAGATGTATTTATCGGTGTGTCGGCCAAAAATGGCTTGCCAGCAGAGCTGGTGGCCAGTATGGCGGCCAAACCGGTGATTTTTGCACTGGCCAATCCAGATCCTGAAATTTTACCCAGCCAGGTTTTCGCCGTGCGTGATGACGTGATTATGGCCACCGGCCGCAGTGATTTCCCGAATCAGGTTAATAATGCCTTGTGCTTCCCCTATTTGTTCCGTGGTGCGCTGGATGCCAAGGCCAAACAGATTACCGAGCAGATGAAAGTGGCGGCAGCAAAAGCGCTCAGTCAGCTGGCGCGCGAGCCTGTGCCGCAGCAAGTACTGGAGGCGTACCAGTTAACGTCTTTGTCGTTTGGCAAGGAATACATTATTCCCAAGCCGTTTGATCCACGCTTGATGGAATACGTGGCTGGTGCAGTGGCACGTGCAGCGCAGGCAGACGAGTAGCCGCATGATTGTTAAAAAGCAGAAAAAACAGCGGCCCAAGAATCTGGATTTATTCACGATCCGGCTGCCGGTCAATGCCGTGGTGTCTATCATGCACCGGGCCAGTGGCGTCGCACTGTTTTTGATCCAGCCATTGCTGTTATGGACCTTGTATCTGTCATTGTCTAGCGCTGCGGGCTATCAAAGCGTGGCCGGCCAATTGCAAACATGGCCAGTCAAGTGTCTGGTCACGGCCTTGGCCTGGGCGTTTTTTCATCATTTTTATGCAGGTATTCGTCATCTGGCGATGGATGTGCATTGGATGACCACCCTGCAAAAGGCAAGGTTCTCCAGCCGCGTTGTGCTGGGATTGGTGGCGTTCACCATGTTGTGGATGTTATGGGCGATTTGGGGCTGAGTCAGCATGCTATTTGAACTGCTTACGGCGAAATACCCTGGCATGCGTCGCTGGCTGACGCAGCGGCTGTGTGCCTTGTCCATGGCCTTGGGGCTGTTGTTATTCTGCATGCGGCTGCTGTGGTTGTCGCCAGCTAGTTATCACGACTGGGTGGCCTTGTTTGCGCCCTGGTGGTGGCGCCTGCTGACACTGTGGTTTTTTATCTGCATGTTATTGCATGCGTGGCTGGGTGTGCGAGATGTGCTGAGGGATTATGTGCCGCATCTGGGCGTACGGTCGGTGCTGCAACGATTGGTAGATATTGCGGTGTGGGGAAATGCACTCGCAGTATTGTGGATTTTATTTGGAATGAAGATTTAAGGTGAATGGCATGACCAAGACAGCGCAGGGGACAGGTGCAAGCAAACTACAGCATCATCAGGTAGATGCCGTCATCGTCGGCGGTGGTGGGGCTGGCTTGCGTGCGGCATTGCAGCTGGCGGAATCCGGCGCCGATGTCGCTGTGCTGTCCAAAGTGTTCCCCACCCGTTCACATACCGTGGCGGCACAAGGCGGCATTGCCGCCGCGCTCGGTAATGTGTCTGATGACAACTGGTTGTGGCATATGTATGACACCATCAAGGGCTCGGATTACCTGGGCGACCAGGATGCGATTGAGTTTATGTGCCGCAATGCGGCCAAGGCCATTATTGAACTGGAGCACTTTGGCATGCCGTTCGACCGCCTCGAAAATGGCCGCATCTTTCAGCGCCCGTTTGGCGGCATGACCCGCAATTTTGGCGAGCAAGCGATTTCGCGGACCTGTGCTGTGGCGGACCGCACCGGCCATGCCATGCTGCATACGCTGTATCAGCGCAACGTCAAGGCCAACACTCAATTCCTGATTGAGTGGTTTGCCCTGGACCTGATTCGGGATGCCGATGGAGATATCTTGGGCGTGATTGCGCTCGAAATCGAAACCGGCGACATTCATGTGATTCATGCCAAAGCCACCATGCTGGCCACGGGTGGCGGTGGCCGCATCTTCCAGGCCAGTACCAATGCCTATATCAATACGGGGGATGGCTTGGGCATGGCCGCGCGCGCAGGCCTGCCGTTGCAGGATATGGAGTTCTGGCAGTTTCACCCCACCGGGGTATTGAATGCCGGCGTATTGATTACTGAAGGCGTGCGTGGCGAGGGCGGTTATTTGGTGAATAGCGAGGGCGAGCGTTTTATGGAGCGCTATGCGCCCAATGCCAAAGACCTGGCCAGCCGCGATGTGGTGTCGCGCGCCATGGCGACCGAGATTAAAGAAGGCCGCGGCGTTGGCAAGCATAAAGACGCGGTGTACCTCAAGCTAGATCATTTAGGGGAAGACATCATCAGCAAACGCTTGCCTGGCATCCGCGAGATTGCCAAAACCTTTGCCGGCGTAGACCCAACCCAGGCGCCTATCCCGGTGGTGCCGACCGCGCATTACATGATGGGTGGCGTGCCCACCAATCTGGATGGTCAGGTTGTGGTACATGACGGCCAGTCTGAGCGTGTCGTCAATGGTTTGTATGCGGTGGGCGAATGTGCCTGCGTCTCTGTGCATGGCGCCAATCGTCTGGGCTCTAACTCTTTACTGGATCTGGTGGTGTTTGGCAAAGCGGCAGGTGACAAAATGGCGGCAGAGATTGCTGCCAACCGTGCGCACAAGCCGCTGCCCGCGAATGTCGCGGATGCAACGCTGGCGCGTGTTAACCGCCTTGAAAATGGTGGGGGCGAGAAAGTGGCTGAGGTGGGCTTGGCGATGCGCCAGACCATGCAAAAACATTGCGGGGTATTCCGTTTTCCTGATTTATTGGCCGACGGCGTAGACGCCATCAAGCAAGTGGCCCAGCGTGCCGGGCAGTTAAGAATTGCTGATACAAGCAAGGTGTTTAACACGGCCAGGGTCGAAGCGCTGGAGCTGGATAACCTGATGGAGGTGGCGCTGGCAACCATGCAAGCGGCCCATGCGCGTCAGGAAAGCCGCGGCGCCCATGCCCGTGAGGATTATCCCGAGCGTGACGATACGCATTGGCTCAGTCATTCGCTGTATTTTGCCCGCGAGCAAAAGCTGGTGTACAAGCCGGTGCGCCTTAAACCATTGACCGTAGAACCATTCGAGTTGAAGAAAAGGGTGTATTGATATGCGTTTCTCTATTTACCGGTTTAATCCCGACGTAGACAAAAAGCCCTATATGCAGGACTACGAGGTCACGCTGGAAGACAGTGACCAGATGTTATTGGACGCGCTGATGCGGATTAAAGAACTGGACGAAACGCTCAGTATGCGCAAGTCCTGCCGTGAAGGTGTGTGTGGCAGTGATGCCATGAATATCAATGGCAAAAATGGCCTGGCCTGTATTACCAAACTCAGCGATCTGCAAGAACCTGTGGTATTGCGTCCCATGCCTGGCTTGCCTGTGATTCGTGATCTGGTCGTGGATATGACGCAATTCTTTGATAACTATCATTCGGTGATGCCTTATTTGCAAAACCACGAGACGCCGCCGGAAACCGAGCGCCTGCAAAGCCCGGAAGACCGTGCCAAGCTGGATGGCTTGTATGAGTGCATTTTGTGTGGGGCTTGTACAACCTCTTGCCCCAGCTTCTGGTGGAATCCGGACAAATTTGTCGGTCCGGCAGGGCTGATGCAGGCTTACCGCTTTATTGCCGACAGCCGTGATCAGGAACAGGATGCGCGGTTGGAGAATCTGGAAGACCCTTACCGTTTGTATCGTTGCCACAACATCATGAACTGTACCGATGTCTGCCCGAAAAAGCTGAATCCAAACGCTGCCATTGCAGCGATTAAAGACCTCAAGATCGAAAAAGCCAAGGCCCATCAAGACAGCAAGCCGGGTAAGAAGATATTTGGTATCAAAGTGTTATAGGGGGAAGCCATGCTGAATGCTGAAATTTTACGTGACGCCGAGCAGCGGCGACTGACCTGGCGCTGCCGCCGCGGCATGCTGGAACTCGATATCGTATTGCAACGCTTTGTCAGTGAGCAATTTGGCAGCCTGACACTGGCAGAAATGGAGCAACTGGATGCCTTGCTCGAACTGCCAGATAACGTGTTTTGGGACTTGATTCAGGGCGTAAAAGCCCCGACCGGAGACCTCAAGCCTATGGCAGCCCTTCTTCAAAAATTGAGTGCGAGCCGGCCGACGGCAGAACAGGAGACCAGATGATTCAGCATATGGGAGAAGAGCCGATTGCACTGGATGCCAGTGCCTTGGGGGATTACTGGCCAGGCATACAGTTGTATTACCCGCCAGTGAAATATGCGCCCAGCCTGGGCATTTATGAAGACATGGAGCAGGCGGCCAACCGCATGGTCAAGCATGCGCACTTTACCAATGCGCATACGCTGATTTTTGACCTGGAAGATGGTTGTCGGCAGAAAGAAATGAGCCGCACCTTGCTGCGGCAGGAGCTGCCCAAACTGCGCAAGGTCAATGAGCGCGTCACCATTGCCATCCGCGCCAACTCCTTCCGTACCGATGAGTACGAAGAAGACATGAAGCTGGTACGCGACATGGGCGAATTTATTGATGTCGTCATGCTGGCCAAGGCGGGTGAATCCTACGGTGCCGCCGAGGTGCGTGATCTGTCTAGCTTTTTATTGAGTATCAACCCGCAAATCACCATACAGCCGATTATCGAACACCCTAAATCGCTCAAGATTGCGCCTGAACTGATGCAATACGACACCGTGAAACATGTGGTGTTCGGCATCCATGACTTCTCCAAAGCCTTGGGGATCCATATCACGCCCGAGCATTGGATAGAAGAGCTGTTCTATTTTATCAACCAGCTGATTTTTGAAGCCAGGATCGCCGGTAAAGGTGTGATTGGCGGTGTGGAAACGCTGATTGGCAGCAACATCATGCCGGACAAATTTGTGGAACCGCACGACGTGCGTCGCTGGCTGGATTTGCATGGCGATAACGAGTCGCGCGTGGTGTACAAACACGCTTGCCAGGAAGCGGCCATGGGCCTGACTGGCAAGCAGGTGATCCATCCCGGGCATATTCATTTGTGTAAAACCGCTTACACGCCATCGCCGACAGAGATCAACCAGAAGGTGGCGATTTTGAAAGCGGCGATTGAAGCCGATGCCTTGTTGGGTGGGGCGATCAAGTTTGAAGGCGAGATGTTGGACCCGCCCATGTTTGGGAAGGCGTTGCAGACGCTGCTGAGAGCGCATGCCTTGCGCGCGCTCAAGGTCAGCGATATGGAGTTTGCCTTGCATGTGCTGCAGTTGATGCCGGCGCAGGTCGTACGCCAAAACTGGCCCTACGGCATTCTGCTTTAAATCAATGGCTGCGCGGGCGAATCACGGCGTTGCGCGGTACTCGAAATCCTCATGTACTTTTAGTACATTCCGGTTTCTGTGATCCGTGCGCCTTGTGCTTCATCCCGCTCGCTCATTGATGAGCGTTTAAGCGTCATTGAAGATTTAAAAAGCATTTTCAAAAGAAATGCATATAACAGCATCGCATCAACCATGCGTGCATAGAGTGATTGGAAAGGTTTGAACATGACACAGTTAGCCCCTTATCCACAATGGCAATGGGACATCCCTGAGTTTTTCAATATCGGGGTGGCTTGTAGTGACCGGCACTTGGGGAGTCCCAAAGCCGATGAAATTGCCATGATTGTGGAGGATGACAGTTTTGGTACCAGCATTATCACCTTTGCCGAACTGGCGGCCAGGACAGACCGTTTTGCGCAGGTGTTGCGTGAATTGGCTGTCAAGCCAGGGGATAGGGTGCTGATTCGCCTGCCGAACAGCCTGGATTACCCGACGGCCTTTCTCGGCACCATGAAAACCGGGGCGATTTCCGTGCCGACGTCTACTTTGCTCACTGCAGAAGAAGTGGCTTATCTGGCCAAGGATTCCGGCGCCGTGGTCCTGGTAACTGACGCGGCCGCCTGGCAGGCGATGTCTGCCAAAATGCAGCAGAATATCGCGCAAACACCCCATCTGAAACATGTGCTGCTGACACAGTTATCCGGCGAGGTCTCGCCCGTGGATGGGTTTAATGTCGTGTCACTGGAGGCAGCCCTGGCGAATGTGACTGACGCAGCGCCCGCCTATGCCACGCGGGCAGAAGATCCGGCTTATTTGGTCTATACCTCAGGTACGACTGGTTATCCTAAAGGCGTGTTGCATGCGCATCGTGCCTTGTTGGGGCGCCAGCCAGCCGCCAAATACTGGTTTAACTACAGCGACACGGTGCAAGACCGCATCATGCACTCCGGTAAGTTTAACTGGACCTATGTGCTGGGCACTGGGCTGATGGACCCGTTATACCTGGGTAAAACCGTGATTGTGCATGAAGGCAAAAATGATGCGCAAAAGTGGCTGGAGTTGATTGCCAAACACAAAGCCACCATCTTTATTGGTGTCCCGACCATTTACCGCCAGTTATTGCAAAAAACCACCGCTATACAGGCAGATATCCCCAGTGTGCGTCACTATATGAGTGCGGGCGAGCATTTGTCGGACGAAGTGTTAACGCAATGGCGTGAGCGTTTTGGGTTGGATATTTATGAAGCGGTAGGCATGAGTGAGTTTTCCTACTATTTGTCACAAAGTGTGTATCGGCCGATTCGTGCGGGCTCTGCCGGTTTTCCGCAACCTGGGCACCAGATTGTATTGCTCAATCCCGACACCCGTGAGCCGGTGGCCGAAGGTGAGGAGGGCATGATTAGTGTGCCGGATAATGATCCTGGGTTGTTCCTGAATTACTGGAACCTGCCGGAAGAGACCACCAAATACAAGCATGATGGCTATTTCTTTACCGGCGACTACGCCAAGTATGATGCCGATGGCTATCTCTGGTTTTTGGGCCGTAAGGATGACATTATCAAGAGCTTTGGCTACCGCGTTTCACCCTATGAAATCGAGCGCGTCTATAAAGGCCATCCGGCCGTGGCAGATTGCGCAGCCGTTGGCGAAGAAGTTGAAAAAGACAAACTGCTGGTGGTGATTTATGTGATCCCCAAACCGGATGCCGAGATTGCGCCAGAAGACCTGATGGTGTTTGGCAAGCAGCATCTGGCGGCGTATAAAGCACCGAAAACAGTCTACCTGGCCAAGGAGTTCCCACGCACCAAAAATGGTAAAATCTTGCGTAAAGATGTGAGTCCTGCCATTGCTTATCAGAAAAGCAATGCGCGCTAAAACGCCCGCCTGAAAGACCAAAACATGGCCCTGATTAAAACCCAAGACTTTATCGAGAGTATTGCCGACGCCTTGCAATATATCTCGTACTATCATCCGGAAGACTACATCCGGGCACTGGCCACGGCTTATGCACGCGAGGAATCGGTGGCAGCCAAGGATGCGATTGCCCAGATTTTGACCAACTCACGCATGTGCGCCGAAGGCAAGCGTCCGCTATGCCAGGATACCGGCATCGTGGTGGCCTTTATCAAGGTTGGCATGCATGCCAGGTTTGAAGGCGACATGACGCTGGAAGCCATGGTCAATGAAGGCGTACGCCGTGCCTATCTGCATCCTGACAATACCCTGCGGGCTTCCATCGTCAACGATCCGGCCGGGGCACGTAAAAACACTAAAGACAATACGCCAGCGATTACCCACGTGGAAATGGTCGCAGGGGATAAGGTCGACGTGCAAGTGGCAGCCAAGGGTGGTGGCTCCGAGAACAAGTCCAAACTGGCGATGCTGAACCCGAATGAAAGCATTGTCGATTGGGTACTTGAAGTGGTGCCGGAGATGGGCGCAGGCTGGTGTCCGCCAGGCATGCTGGGCATAGGCATAGGCGGTAGCGCTGAAAAAGCCATGTTGTTGGCCAAAGAGTCATTGATGGCCCCGATCGATATTCAGGCGTTGCAGGCACGAGGCGCGCAAAACCGTATTGAAGAACTGCGTTTGGAGCTCTACGAGAAGGTTAATCGCTTAGGCATAGGCGCACAGGGTCTAGGTGGCTTAACCACGGTACTCGATGTGAAAATTCTCGATTACCCCACCCATGCAGCCAGTTTGCCGGTGGCGATTATCCCCAACTGTGCCGCCACCAGACATGTGCACTTCACGCTGGATGGCTCAGGGGTGGCGGTGCTGACTCCGCCCAGCCCTGAGGTTTACCCTGATGTGCATTGGGCACCCAGTCCGCAAGCCAAGCGCGTGAATCTGGAGACGGTGACGCGCGAAGAAACCCAGCGCTGGAAAACCGGCGACACGCTGTTGCTGACCGGCAAGATTCTGACCGGTCGTGATGCCGCGCATAAACGGATTCAAACCATGCTGGCCAAGGGTGAGCCCTTGCCGGTGGATTTCACCAACAAGTTTATCTACTACGTTGGCCCGGTGGATGCCGTGCGCGATGAGGCGGTAGGCCCCGCTGGCCCGACCACCGCCACTCGGATGGATAGCTATACCGACATGATGCTGAACACCGGATTGCTTGGCTCCATCGGTAAAGCTGAACGCGGTGACGAAGCGCTGACTGAGATTGCCAGACACAAGTCGGTCTACCTGATGGCGGTTGGTGGTGCGGCTTACCTGGTCAGCAAGGCCATCAAACATGCGCGCGTGCTGGCATTTGAAGATTTAGGCATGGAGGCCATCTATGAGTTTGAAGTGGAAAACATGCCGGTGACGGTGGCAGTGAGTGCCGATGGCGATTCTGCGCACAAGAGCGGCCCAGCCCTCTGGCGCAAGAAGATTGCGCTCAAAGCGGTTTAATGTGCTTTCCATCACAGAACATGCGCACGATTTGCTAAACACTACGTCATACTACTAAGCGTCAGAATGGGGGTAAGTATGATAAAAGGATTAAAAGCAAATACAGGTGTCAGCATGTGTTGCGCCGTTGTGCTTATGATGTTGGCTGTGCAAGCGCACGCAGAGTCTGCCCTGGAGTATTTTACGGATAGCACTGGCAAATATGCCGGACCGAGTCTGGAAGACCAGGTGGCGTTAATGGACACCGACCATAATGGTTTTGCCGATGTGTTTGAGGTACGTGCCTACCTGGAAAAGCAACATGGCAAGGGCTATCAGAAAGAACTGCTCGATAAATGGGAGTCCTCTGCTGCTGGCAAAAGCTGCAGTACCCCGTTTGCCAAGCAACTTTACGGAGACAGTACACGCTGACAGCGTTCGCAGTGTTGTTTTGATGCTGACAACGGCTGTCATTTTGATCAATTGCCAGAATGTTACAAGCAGTTAACATTCTGGCGGAGGGAGTGCATTATAATCAAATCAAAAGAATGCCTCGCGGCCAGTGGTTAATACCGGCCCATTCCCCGATTTTCGTTTTATTGCCCAAGTTTGATTTATTAAATAGAGCCTACACATCATGTTAGAAGCATACGACACCCACGTAAAAGAGCGCGCTGCGCAAAACCTTCCTCCCTTACCCCTGAACGCTGAGCAAGTGGCCGCCCTGGTTGAGTTACTCAAGTCTCCTCCAGCCGGGCAGGAAGCCTTGCTGGTGCATCTGCTTGAAAACCGCATTCCGGCCGGTGTAGACCAGGCGGCGTACGTCAAAGCGGCCTTTTTGGCCGATATTGCCAATGGCAAGGCCAGCTCACCCTTGGTCAGCGCTGAAAAAGCCGTTGAGCTGCTGGGGACCATGCTGGGTGGCTATAACGTGCAGGCACTGGTGGCTTTACTGGATACGCCCATGGCGGCGCATGCCGTGAAGGCCTTGTCCACGACCATCCTCATGTTTGATGCCTTCCATGATGTGGATGCCAAAATGAAGGCCGGTAACACGCATGCCAAAACATTGATGCAAGCCTGGGCAGAGGCACAATGGTTTACCAGCAAGCCAGTGCTCAAAGATGAGATCAAAGTGGTGGTGTTCAAGCTGGATGGTGAAACCAACACCGATGACCTGAGCCCGGCGCAAGATGCCTGGAGCCGTCCCGATATCCCGTTACACGCCAAGGCGATGCTGGTCAACCGTATGTCTGATGGCCTCAAAGTGATTGAGGACCTGAAGCAAAAAGGCTTGCCATTGGCTTATGTAGGCGATGTGGTCGGGACAGGTTCTTCACGCAAATCTGCCATCAACTCAGTGCAATGGTGGATGGGCGACGATATTCCGTTTATCCCGAACAAGCGCACGGGTGGCGTGGTGATTGGCAGCAAGATTGCGCCTATCTTCTTTAATACGGCTGAAGACTCTGGTGCCTTGCCGATTCAATGTGATGTCTCCAAACTGAATACGGGTGATGTGATTGTCATTAAGCCGTTTGAAGGCAAAGTGTTGTCTGAAGCGGGCGAGGTTCTGGCCACATTTGAAATGAACCCGGTTACCCTGGCGGATGAAGTGCGCGCCGGTGGCCGCATTCCGCTGATTATTGGCCGCGGCCTGACTTCAAATGCCCGCAAAGCGCTGGGCTTGGGTGAGACCGATCTCTTTATTAAAGCGGTGCCTGCCAAAGATACTGGCAAAGGCTATACGCTGGCGCAAAAAATGGTGGGCCGTGCGTGTGGCCTGCCTGAAGGCATGGGTGTGCGACCAGGCACCTATTGCGAACCTAAAGCCACCACCGTCGGCTCTCAGGATACCACTGGCGGCATGACGCGTGACGAGCTCAAAGAGCTAGCCTGTCTGGGCTTTAGCGCCGATCTGGTCATGCAGAGCTTCTGCCATACCGCGGCCTATCCAAAGCCGGTTGATATCAAGTTGCAGCACGAGCTACCAGAGTTTATGTCCAGCCGTGGCGGTGTCAGTCTGCGCGCTGGCGATGGCGTGATCCACTCCTGGCTCAACCGCATGATTCTGCCGGATACCGTGGGTACGGGCGGTGATTCGCATACCCGTTTCCCAATAGGTATCAGCTTCCCGGCCGGGTCTGGTCTGGTGGCGTTTGCCGCAGCAACCGGGGCGATGCCACTGGATATGCCTGAGTCGGTCTTGGTGCGCTTTAAAGGTGAAATGCAACCAGGCATCACTTTGCGTGACCTGGTGAACGCGATTCCTTATGCGGCCATTCAGGAAGGAACCTTGACCGTCGGCAAGCAAGGCAAGAAAAACGTATTTAACGGCCGCGTGCTTGAAATTGAAGGCTTGCCTGATCTCAAGGTCGAGCAAGCGTTTGAATTGGCCGATGCCTCGGCAGAGCGCTCTGCCAACGGTTGCACGGTGCTGCTGAACAAAGAGCCGGTGATCGAATTCCTCAATTCCAATATCGTGCTGATGCAGAACATGATCGAAAACGGGTATGCCGACGCACGCACGCTGGAGCGCCGGATTGCCAGCATGAAGGCCTGGCTGGAAAAACCGGAGCTGTTGCAGCCTGACAGTGATGCCGAATACGCCCACGTAATCGAAATTGATCTTAACGAAATCAAAGAGCCATTGGTGGCCTGCCCGAATGACCCGGATGACATTAAACCCTTGTCAGCCGTGGTGGGGGACAAGATCGATGAAGTGTTTATCGGTAGCTGCATGACCAATATCGGCCATTACCGTGCTGCGGGCAAGGTGCTTGAAGGTGCAGGTGGCATCCCAACCCGCTTGTGGATTGCCCCACCGACCCGCATGGACGAAGCACAACTGCGTGCCGAGGGGGTTTATTCCACCTTTGGGGTGGCAGGGGCCCGTACCGAAGTGCCCGGCTGCTCGCTTTGCATGGGTAACCAGGCACGCGTGGCGGACAAGGCCACCGTGTTCTCGACCTCTACCCGTAACTTTGATAACCGTATGGGCAAGGATGCTCGCGTCTATCTGGGTTCTGCCGAGCTGGCGGCGGTGTGCGCCAAGCTGGGTCGCATGCCGACCATGCAGGAATATATGGACACCTTGGGCAGCAAACTGACCAATACTGCCGAGATATACAAATATCTCAACTTCAATCAGATGACGCAGTATGCAACCTCACTGGAAAACAGTAAAAAGATTATTCCGATCAAAGAAACGGCATAAGGGCTTAATCTTGAAGTACAACAAGGGGGCGCAAGCCCCCTTTGTTTTTTTTCAGCGTCGTTCTTTTGTTTTCTGCTGTTGTTTTTCCAGCCGCACATTTGCTTGCAACTGTAAAAGCGGTAACGGCGATATTCGCAGGTGATCTGTTTTGATTATGATGTATTGGCTGTAAGCAATGATGGCTGCGGCTAGCACAGCCATTCATTGGTTTAACAGGTTGCCAATATCCAAGGAGAAACCCATGAAATCGTGCGAACAAACACTGCCTTACCTCCCTCAACAACGCTTGCTTGCTCATGATTACGGCCAGGTGTATTGCCGTTATGATGAAAAATCGCAGGCATTGTGGACTTATCTTTCGCAGCCGCAACGGATTCCGTGCATCAATCACGCCTTGTTGCTGGACTTGCATGCGCACCACCATGATATCGAACGCAGTGGCGGTTATATTGAAGCCGCGAATGGGGCGTCATTGCCGATCCGCTATTCGGTATTCGCCTCTGCCACGCCCGGCTATTTTAATATGGGTGGCGATCTGCAAAAGATGGCTGCGGCCATCCGCCAACAGGACCGGGCGCAACTGGAGGCCTATGCCAGACTCAGTATAGATGTGGTGGCACAACGCGCTTTCCGCTTTCAACTGGGCAATGTCACCAAAATTTCACTGCTGCAAGGTGAGGTGTTGGGGGCAGGCATAGAAGCGGCTTTAACCAGTGACGTGTTGATCGCAGAGCGACAGGCTGTGTTTTGCTTTCCCGAGCTATTCTTCAATATGATTCCAGGCATGGGCGCTTACAGCCTCATTGCACGCAAAGCAGGCATGGCAGTGGCTGACAAAATGATTTTGGGGTGCGAGCGCTATAGCGCGGAAGAGTGCCTGCAGATGGGGTTGATCGATATGGTGGTCGAGCAAGGGGAAGGCGAGCAGGCCGTACGCACCTTTATCGATAAAAACAATAAACATGCCGCAGGGTTTTTATCCGCACAAAAAGCCAAGGAAAAAATTCATCCGCTAAGCTATGATGAATTGACGGCGATTGTGCAGCTTTGGGTTGAAAATGCCTTGCAACTCAGTGAGCGCGACTTGAAAGTGATGGACCGTTTTTATCGTGCGCAGTCACGCTTGTTTCAGCCAGTGACTGCAGATCAGCAGAGAGAAGCTGTGCTGACACCGTCTACTGAAAGTGAGGCGTTCTTCATGCATGACCGCGTGGTGAACCAGTAAGCGTGTGCTTGATATTGGGGGATGCCAGGCGCTTGCACTAGCTATTTTTTTGACCGCTTGGATGAAAGCTTGTCTCGCTCTTGCATGAGCTGGCCACGGGTTTCTTCGTAGCAGTCTGCAACTGCCTGATATAGCAGGGAAATGGTCGAGGCATCCTTCATGTTTAAGCCCAGCAGGCGACGACTGTGCTTGCTCAATGGAATCAGGCCCATGTTGGCGGATTCCCCAGCCAGGCTGTGCGCCAGTGTATGAACTTGTGCAAAGTTGAGGTCCATGCATTGCTTGCCTAAGTCGCGGACCAGGTCATCTGTTGTCTCGATAAATTCGCGGATAAGTTTGTTTAAAAACGCCTCGCTGCCACCGAGCTTGAGCAAGTGCGCCATACGGTCCTGATCCAGCAGCGGCTCGGTCATCGGTGCAATGGTCGGGATACTTTCTGCGGTTGCCGAGGGATGGGCATCTGCTGGCGATTGCAGTTTGCCACGTTTTCTATTGGTGGATGTGGTGGCGGCAAGCGCCTCGGCGCCAGCTTGCGTGTCCAGTGTGCTTGTAATCGCTTCCACCAGGGTTTGTATCTGACGCGATACCACAGGCTTGGTCAATACCTGATAAACACCGGCACGCAAACAGCGATCTTGTGTGGCTTTGGTGGCATCTGCGGTGAGGATCACGGTACGGGTAGGCTGACTGCCCGGCAAGGCATGATAAATCCTGAACACCTCCAGGCCATTCATCTCAGGCATGTTGTAATCCAGGATCATCAGGTCAAACTGATGCCGCTCCAGCGTATCAAGCGCGGCATCACCGTTGTCCACGGATTTCACCACACAGTGCATTCTTTGCAGGGTCTCATTCAGGATCATCCGGTTGACCACATTATCATCTGCAATCAGCACACGGATTTTTTTGCGGAATCGGGTGTGGCTACTTAATGGCACCACATTGGAGGCGTTATCCAGGTTGATTTCGGTGCTCCTGTCAACACTGGGCGCGATTGCGTGCGTCAGGGGCAAGCTGACCTCAAAGACTGTGCCTACATTTTCCTTGCTGCTCACGCTAATGCTGCCACCCATGACCTCAACCAGTTGTTTGGCAATCGTCGTACCCAAGCCCGTGCCGCCATAACGCCGGGTGATGCTGCTATCGGCCTGGGTGAAGCTGTCAAAAATAAAAGGCAAGGCCTCTGCCTTGATGCCGATGCCGCTATCTTGGATGCGGAAACATAACAGGCTGCGGTTGGCATACTGTTCCTGGACACTGACCGTGATCTCGACGCCACCGTGCTGCGTGAATTTAATCGCGTTGGCGATCAAATTGGTCAATATCTGCTCCAGATGATGCATGCTGCCAGAAAAGTGCCGTTCCGCTTCATTGGCGAGATTGAACTTCAACCAGAGTTGCTTGCGCTCCACTTCAAGTTGAAACACGAGGTGCAAGCGGTTGATCAAGTCTGGCAGGTAAAAAGCAATCTCTTCGAGATCGACTTTACCTTTTTCAATCTTGCTGATATCGAGCACGTCATTGATGAGCTTTTTCAGGCTGCTGGCTGAGGCCCCAACCATATTCAAGAATTCGGCTTGTTTGCGGTCAAGCTTGGTCTGGGCCAGCAGTTCACTGGCGCCAATAATGCCATTGAGCGGTGTGCGCATCTCATGGCTGATATTCGACAGAAAGTTTGTCTTTGCCTCGCTGGCCTGGTCAGCCTCTTTGGTGGCTTTTTCCAGGCTCACCAGCAACCGTAGGGCATGCGGTGGAATCAGTAACAGCGTCAGCAAAAAGCCATAAGCCAGATGCTGGTGTTCTATCCAATAAGGGTTTAAATACAAGGTTAGACTAAAGCCCACCAGACTTAGCATATAGCAGCCTTTGAAAAACTTGGTGCCATAACGCAAGCCATAGCCAATAATCAGCCACAGATAAATGCCGATAAATACGCCGGCCATCGCCCCCGAGATCATTTGCTCTAGCGAGGTGGCAGTGATGTCCATCACCATGGCGGTCCATTGCCGTTTTTCGTTTTTGGCCGGGTTGCGCAAGATGTTATACAACATCAGAAAACCAAAGCCCAGATAAATCAGACACAACAATACGGGTTCATAGCTGCTGCGATTAATCAGCAAGTAAAGCGTAATCATGCTGACAAAAAGCACGCGGATCAGTGCCTGCTCAGTTTCATAACTGACAGATTTGATCTCGCTTACTTTGTGCACCAACTGCTTTACTAGGGTTCGCATGTTTGATGGGATATCAGGGTATTAGCCAATGATTAGTGAGAGAAAAACTTAACTTTATTGATAGTTAACGGCTTTTTCTTAAGATAACTTAAAGTTTAACAGGCAAGGTTTGATTATCAAAGTAAGTTTACTTTTCAAACGCGCAAAATAAGATTGTGTTTCGTGCAGGGCATGCGCAAAATACCGCCCTGATACAAAATGCTGCCTGATGACAGATGTGGAAAGTGTAATAAATGATGACTGATCAAGCGCAAGCCCTTTCAAGATGGTCACGTTGGCTTGCCCGTAGCCGCATGGCGCTGCCGATAGTGTTTTTTATCGGCGGCTTTGTCTGGGACGCGATTACCATAGGCAAAAAAGTCGCCATGTCCGACATGATCATTTTTGCCTTGTATTTGCTGGTGGCCGCTATTCTCATGTACCAGTTGGCCGAACCTTCTTCTTCCATCCGGCGGCTGGGCGAGCGGCTGTTGCGCTTCCAATGGGTGCAGCACAAAGTCACGCGCTGGCCAGTGCACGATTGGCCATACTGGGTATTACAATTTTTGTTTGGCAGCTTGTTAAGCGCTCTGTTTATTCTGTACTTCAAAAGCTCCAGCGAGGGCGTGGCCTGGATTATTACCCTGGTGTTGGGCGCGTTGCTGGTCGCCAACGAGTTTCTTGAGAGTGAATACCGGCGCCTGAGCTTGTGCTGGAGTATGTTCGGCCTGTGCTCCATCCTGTGGTGTAACTTTGCCTTTCCCTTTTTGTTTGGCAGCGTGCATGCGGCTTGGTTTTACCTGAGTACCTTGCTCGGGGCGACCATCACTTATGTGCTTTACCAGCGCGCGCCGCATCACAGAGGCCGAATCTGGCCAGTGTGGGCAATTGCCGGGTTACTCATGCTGGCTTACCGGCAAGACATGATTCCGCCTGTGCCGTTGGTCAAGCAAGCCGTGGTGGTAGCCTACGATCTGGAAAAGTCACCTCAAGGCTATTGGATGACGGTGGAAAAGTCGCCCTGGTGGCAGTTTTGGCGGGTGGATACCGACCATTTTTACTTGCAGCCCGGTCAACGGCTGGTATGCTTTTCTGCCATTTTTGCGCCACAAGGCCTCAAAACCCATCTGCTGCATGATTGGCAGAAAAAACAGGATGACCAGTGGGTGAGTGTCTCTACCCCGGGGTTTTCATTGACAGGCGGACGTGACAGCGGTTATCGCGGCTATACCTATAAAACCAATCTCACGCCAGGCGAGTGGCGGGTGCGTATCCAGACTGGTAACCGGCAAACCATCGCCAGCCATCAATTCACCGTCACGCTTGGGCAGGGCAGGGATACGCATAAACGCATCCGTATCCGCTATTAGGGGCATGAGTGTTTGCCCATTCCAGCTCGCCTAATCAAGACTAGTTGAATCAAGCACAGTTGAATCAAACCTAGTCTAGCGCTGTTTGCCTTCGCAACTGGCTTGTGCACCTGCATCTTGCGCTAACACTTGTGCCAGCCACGGCAGGTGTGGCTCTACCGATTGCCGCAAGGTCCACGGCGGGTTAATCACCCACATGCCACTGCCATACATGCCAAAGCCATCGGCTGAAGGTTGTTCTACATCCATCGTCACATGCAAAAAGTCGGTGTCCAGGCGGCGCAGCTTGTCTATCATCTGCTGCGGTTCTGGGCGTTGCAAGCGGGGATACCAAATAAGGTAGGTCCCGGTAGCAAAGCGCTTCAGGCTATCTTTAATGCAATCCACCACGCGTGAGTAATCATCTTTGACTTCATAAGGCGGATCAATCAGCACGATGCCACGTTTGGTCGGTGGCGGCAGGCAAGCCTTGATGCCCTCAAAGCCGTCTTTTTGCTGAATCGCGATTTGCCGTTTTTGTGATGCAAATTGCTGTTCCAGCAAAGCCGCATCGGCCGGGTGTAGCTCAAACAAGCGTAATTTATCCACCGGGTTGATTAGGTGGCTGGCCAGCCAAGGTGAGCCCGGGTAAAGCATGGGCTGATCTTTATTTGCTGCGGCAATAGCCTCCAGATAGATTTGAAACGGCTCAGGCGCCTGGCTTTGCTGCAAACGCAAAATGCCATCCACGTATTCCGCTGTTTTATTCGCCACGCTACTGTCCAGGCGATACAGTCCGGCCCCCGCATGGGTATCAACCACCCAATAAGGCTTATCCTTCTGGTTGAAATAATCCAGCACCAGGCTGAATATCCAGTGTTTTAAAACGTCGGCATGGTTGCCAGCATGAAAGGCGTGTCTGTAACTTAACATGATGATTTTCTCTACAAGCCAGCATTATCCCAGATTTTTCATTAGAGACTGTTTTATGTCAGAAAGTCGATAGGGTGCTTTTATAAAATCAAGTGACTTATGTTTAGAATGCATGGGCTAGACAAGGCGCGATTAAAAAAATCTGACGCAGCATATAAGTAATATGTAAGGAAGAGTTTTTTGCGAGCATTCGCTTTGCGAATTGCCTGCTTAACCCACTATATGAGCAACGCCGTATCGCGACGTAAATTGAATTTATAGAAGTGCCCTATTGTGAAAAGCAGCTAATTTGCATTAGCATGCCATCATGAAACCTAGCCATACACCTCACGAACATTCTCACTCTTCTGGTCGCTGCCCTTATGGTCACGATCACGCAGATAATCACGGGCATGATCATAGCCACGAACACGCGCATAGCCATGATAATCACGAGCACGGTAACCCGTTTTGGCTGCCATTTCTCGCCATTTCCGTCTTTACCGTGGTTGAGTTTGTCGGTGGCTGGTGGACCCAATCCCTCGCCTTGCTCAGCGACGCCTGGCACATGCTGTTTGATGTGCTGGCACTCGGCCTTGCGATGTGGGCAGCACAGCAGGCGCGCAGTGGGCATCCTGCCTCAAAACACACCGAGCGTCGGGTCTCCATGATCAACGCCGTCTCCATGCTGCTAGTCACCGGCTGGATTGTCTACGAAGCCATCGAGCGCTTGCAAAATCCGCGGCCAGTCGCAGGCGGTTATGTCAGCATCATTGCCCTGGTAGGCTTATTGGTTAACATCGTTGTTGCAAAACACATGCATCATCAGCAACACCATCACGGCGGTGATGAAAACTTAAACCACCGTGCCGCCTTCCTGCATGTGCTAGGCGACTTGCTCGGCTCTGTTACCGCCGTGGTCGCAGGCGTAGTCATCTACTTTACCGGCTGGATGAACATAGACCCCATCCTCTCTATCCTGATTTCAGTACTGCTGCTGGTGGTCACGCTCAACCTCATCCGCGATATTCTCCGCGGCGGCGCAGGTCATCACCACTAGTTTAAAGATCATTTAACCAACCACAAAAGGAGTGTCAATATGCCTTATGTCAATGTGAAACTAGCAGGCTCAGTCACCAAAGAGCAGAAAAAACAAATCGCCAAAGAGATCACTGAAACCCTGCAAAAGCACGCGCATAAACCAGCTAATTACACCTATATCGTGTTTGAAGAGGTCGAGTATGAGGATTGGGCGATTGGTGGGGAGCTTTTAGGGTAACTAGTCTTAATCAGGTGTGTTTTGTTATTGATTTAATAAAATTTTTTTACTCATGATTATTAAATTAATTAATATAAACAAATGGTTATTGAGAATGATGGTTGATTGTAACAATAGCTCTGCCTCAGGATATACACCGATTCCGGTGTCTACATTACGTTGGGCTTTATGACATATAGGATACTAAGAGCGGTCGGCGCACTCTTTGGGCTATGCATTTTCGCGACCTCAATTGATAGCTCAATACAGTCTTATACATCACCCGTATCGAAAGAATCTCTAAAGTTCATCGATGGCAAATTGACCGATGTTACTAGGTGTACCTATGGACGACGTGCCCATTTCTTTTACACAATTACCAGCCCGACCAATCAGACTACCTTTAAAGATTGGTGTCCTAACGAAAGATACAATAACCTGCGCATATCAAAAGGAGCGTCTGTTCAAATCGGCTTTCACACTGAACGCGGCTTTATGTTTTCAGCAGTAAATGATGTTTACGAACTTACAGTTGCAGGCCATGTATTGTCCACCTATGAATCTAGAGCTAAGCATCTACACTCTGTTTCATGGCTCGTTATATTGCTTAATTTGGCATCCGCATGTTGTGGCCTTGCAATGATTTATTTGTTATTGAGCCTTAGTTCTTGGCCCAACCCATCATTCAAGCGGGACGCCTAACGGCGCCCCTTAATTCAAGCGTTAGCGTAAATATGATCCATAAGATTTCAGTGTTTTATATTTTTGGTGTAGTGATGCTTTGCATTTGTAATGCAGCACATTCAAACCCATCACCAAAACCTATTGATATGTTGCAAGTGCAAATCAGTAAGCCCTTTCCTTACACAGCAGCTGTTCCTGGCGCCTCTGATAGCATGGCTAGCCAACTTGGTTTCTATACCTTTAATGCACCGAACGCATCAAACTCCAAATTACCGTTCGTTGATTATCAGGTTGCAATTAATAACAGCACTCAGGCTGTTTACTACGTCAGAGGCACAAAGCAATACTCTGAAATGAATGGTTGCCTTGAAAGTTTAAGGATAGTAAGTAATCTATTAGCTCCGCTTTATGCCACATCCGCTCAAGACATAAAAGGTGCAACACTCATGAGGAAATCAAGTGATATTCTTATTGAGGCAATGTGTAGTTATAAGGCTTTATCACCTTATGTAGAGCTATCCCTCAATATCCAAAGTGAGTCGCAATATAAAGAAATTGATAATAATATCAAGAGAAAATATGCACGCTAACCTCTCATTCAAGCGGTGTGCCTAACGGCGGCCCTTAATTCAAACGGTATGCGCCATGAGAATTTTATTACTCACACTTTCATTGCTGTACTCACTCGTTGCTGGTGCTCAAAACATGAGTACGCCCAAGGCTGAGTGCGAAAATCTCATGAACACGGCACTCCCATTCGCAGAGCAAATGCTCCAGAAGCATGGTGAGTTCTTTCCATACAGTGCTGCTCTAAAAGAAAACGGCGAAATCGCGAGCGTGGCAGGCTACGACGGTCGCGAACTACCGCCATCGAGCGACATCATCCGTTTGCTAAAGCAAGGTTTTGCTAAAGGTGCAAAGTCAGGAGAGTACAAAGCTACGGCATTGGTTTACGATGTGAAAGTCACATTACCGTCGTCTGGGAAAAAATCTGATGCCATAGCTGTGTCTCTCAATCACCGCGAGAACTATTCGGTAGTTGTCTTCTTTCCATACCAATTAAATAAAGACCAACTCACCTTTGGTGAGGTTTTCGCGCAGAAGGGGGAAGCAGAGGTATTCCCATCAAAGTAAGTGCATAACCTATCAGTCAAGCGGGACTGGCGAGAAAAAGCTTTTATGAAATGTTTATTAATAACGAAGGTTGAGCCAAGTTTTTCGCCAGCCCCTTACTTCAAACCCATCATTCAAGCGGGACGCCTAACGGCGCACCTATGCATAGAAGGAAACAATAAATGTACCTATGGAAAGTTGACTCGCTAGTAAAAGACTTTAAGTCGGGAAAAGTGTCACAAAAAGAAGAGTTCAAATATATGCTGATGTTTACTATATTGATGTCTGTAGCTTCAAATCAGGCTCTTTATATTGAGTCAATCTATAATTATTACGACGCCCTTAGCTCTGCTCTAGTTTTTGGAATATCCATATTTGGAGTCTATTATTGCTATAAAATTAACTCCTGTGGTGATGATAGGGATTTTCTTGTAAGGGTATTCTGTATTGGGCTACCAGTATTGATACGTGTTTCAGCAGTAATGATTCCACTGTTAATTGGTAGCAAGAGTTTAGAGACATTGTTGTTAAATCCAGAGTTTCTTAATGAAGTAACAGTTGAAACAACGGTAGTAGATGTAGTTGTAATTTCTACGTCAATAGCAGCTTACTATTGGTATCTGGCAACAAAGATTAGAGCTGTATCATCAAAGAATGCATAACAAAAATTCAGCACCCAATTGACTGGTGACTTTGCACTCAAACCTGACAATAGGCTCGCGATATTTTCTCCAGCAATCTGTATTTAGCAGATGAAAAATATACCTCCTTTGTATTGAGTGCAGTCAGGCGAAGCCAGTCCGCCTATGGCGATGTTAGAATATTCATATGTTTGACCCCAAACCCATCCTGAAAAACCTTCCAAACCTGCCAGGCGTTTACCGCATGCTCAATGCGGAAAATAACGTGATCTATGTGGGTAAAGCCAAAGATTTAAAAAAGCGGGTTTCGAGTTACTTTAATAAAAACCTCGCCAGTCCGCGTACCAAATTGATGGTGTCGCAGATTACCAATATCGAGACGACGGTGACCCGCTCTGAGGCGGAGGCGTTGCTGCTTGAGAATAACCTTATCAAGAGCATCATGCCGCGTTATAACGTGTTGTTTCGCGACGATAAGTCTTATCCCTATATTAGCCTCACAGGCGATGCGTTTCCGCGGCTGGCGTTCCATCGTGGCACCCAGCGTAAAGGACATCAGTATTTTGGGCCTTTCCCCAGCTCGCCAGCGGTGCGTGAGAGCATTCAGTTGCTGCAAAAGGTGTTTAAGCTTCGCACCTGTGAAAACACCGTGTTTGCCAACCGATCACGACCTTGTTTGCAATATCAGATTGCGCGGTGTACTGCACCGTGTGTGAATCTGATTTCCCAAGAAGACTATGCGAGTGATGTGCGCCACGCGGCGCTATTTTTGCTGGGCAAAACCAGTGAGGTGATGGATTCATTAGCGGATGGGATGAATGCTGCAGCCGAGGCGATGGAATACGAGCAGGCGGCGGTGTTGCGTGACCGGATTCAGGCCTTGCGTCAGGTGCAGGCCAAGCAGTTTGTCAGTGACTTTAGCGTGAGTGATGCGGATGTGATTGCCTGCGCCGAGATTGAGGGTCAGCACTGCATTAATCTGGTGATGATCCGTGGCGGGCGTCATTTGGGTGACAAGAGCTTTTTCCCCAAGAACGCGCAAGATGCCGAGCTGGTAGAAACGGTAGAGGCGTTTATTACCCAGTATTATGTGGCGCAAAACACGCCGCCTTTGCTGGTGTGTGGGGCGGAGATCGACAAAACCGAGTTCGAAACCATGCTCAGTGAGCAGGCCGAGCGCAAAATCCGCGTGCTGACCAATGCGATTGGCGATAAAAAAGTCTGGCTCAAAATGGCGCAGACGAATGCCGAGTTGGCGCTACAACAACGGCTGGCGACTTCGGCCAACCAGCAGGCGCGTTTGCTCTCGTTGCGTGAGGCGCTTAACCTCGCCGAGAACACCGAGCGCATTGAGTGCTTTGATATCAGCCATACCATGGGTGAAGCCACGGTAGGCAGTTGCGTGGTGTTTGACCGTGGTGATATGCAAAACAGTGAATACCGCCGCTATAACGTCACTGGTATCACGCCAGGCGATGATTATGCGGCGATGCGGGATGTGCTGACCCGGCGCTATAAAAAAGTTGCTGCGGGCGAGGGCAAACGCCCTGACCTGATTTTTATTGATGGTGGCAAGGGCCAGTTGGGTGTGGCGATGGAGGTCATGCAAGAGGTCGGTTTAGACGATATCCTGCTGATTGGTATTGCCAAGGGAGAAGAGCGCAAACCGGGCCTCGAAACCATGATTTTCTCCGACACTGGCGAAATGCTGAATTTACCCGTGGATAATCCCGGCTTGCACCTGCTGCAACAAATCCGCGATGAAGCACATCGGTTTGCCATTACCGGCCACCGGGCCAAGCGCGCCAAAGCGCGCATTACCTCTAGCCTGGAGGAGATTGAAGGGGTAGGGGCCAAGCGCCGCAAAGCCTTGTTGACGCGATTTGGTGGCCTGGATGCGATAAAAAGTGCTAGCATAGACGAGATTGCACAAGTCGAAGGCATTAGCCTGGCACTGGCGCAAACCATATACGAACGATTGCATTAAGCCATTGCAACAGCCCTGAGCAAAATAACCATGTGGAATGTCCCCAATATACTCACCCTGCTACGCATCGCGATGATCCCGGTGTTTGTTGGTATCTTCTTTTTGCCCGCGAATGCCATCGCCAGCGACGGGCTGCCAGCACACTGGGTAAACCTCACCGCTGCAAGTGTGTTTATTCTGGCCTCATTCACCGACTGGCTAGATGGCTACTGGGCCCGCAAATATCACCAAATGTCCAAGTTTGGCGCGTTTCTTGACCCTGTGGCTGACAAGCTGATGGTGGCCGCCGCCTTGATTGTGCTGGTGGAGTTGCACCGGGTCGGGGCGGTGGTCGCGCTCATCATCATCGGCCGCGAAATTGCCATCAGTGCCTTGCGCGAGTGGATGGCCAGCATAGGCAAAAGCGCCAATGTCGCGGTCGCCATGGTCGGAAAAATCAAAACAGCGGCGCAGATGGTCGCCATCATCCTGCTACTTTGGTTTGATCCGCTGTTTGGCATCAACATCCAGTGGCTGGGTGAATGGCTCATTGTGATCGCCGCATTGCTGACCCTGATCTCCATGGGTTACTACCTGCGCGCGGCGTGGCCGGCGATACGCGAAACCATCTAAAAAAGCAAGGCGAAAAAAGACATATTATTTTCAAAATCTTCCTTGACACCTGTCTCAAAATCATTAAAATGCCAGCTTCTTTACGACACATGACGTAAGGAAATACGCGGGAATAGCTCAGTTGGTAGAGCGCAACCTTGCCAAGGTTGAGGTCGCGAGTTCGAGACTCGTTTCCCGCTCCAAATTCTGGGGAAAGCGCGGCTTTCCCTTTTTAACATAAGTTGTTTTTATGTTGTTGGTTCTGGCGCGATAGCAAAGCGGTTATGCCGCGGCCTGCAAAGCCGTTTAGGCCGGTTCGACTCCGGCTCGCGCCTCCAGTCTCATGTTGTAAATATGCGGGAATAGCTCAGTTGGTAGAGCGCAACCTTGCCAAGGTTGAGGTCGCGAGTTCGAGACTCGTTTCCCGCTCCAAATCTTTCTCAAGCACACATTCTCACCGCTATGCAACATAGATCACGGTGTTAGAATACAAAGCTTGCTAGACCTACCGCCCGGATGGTGAAACTGGTAGACACAAGGGACTTAAAATCCCTCGGCTTAACGGCTGTGCCGGTTCGATTCCGGCTCCGGGCACCATACTTCACTTATATACTGGCTAATTAGGCTGGTTTTTCACTTTCAAATTTTTTTTACGCCTGTCCGTGAATGACTGTATTTTTTATTCATGCTGTGGGATTGGTGTGGGAGTTATGTATTCGGTTGTCTAACAGCGCGGGTGAAGTCCAGATCTCCATTTATGAGAGCCAAGCTCCGTTTTCATTTCTACGAAGTGACAAAATTAGCCACTTAGAAAAAGGTAGTTTGTGAATGAGCATTCTTTGCTACCTTAGCCGGTGAGATATGACTAGTTAAAAATGTACAACAATTATAAAAATAATCTTCTCGCATTTAACTGAGTGCTTTCCCAACCCAGGTGCCGGTAATACCCTATCGCGGGTTCATTTTCAATATCGACCAATAGCTGGGCACGAGTCGCTCCTTTTTCTTTTGCCCAATCCAATGCCGACTGCAGTAGTTTTCTACCAATTCCTTGATGTCTAAATTCTGCATGAACGACCATGTCCTCTACCCAAGCAGAGCGTGCTCCTTGTGCGGTGGAAATGACTAGTTGCGCGCTAACCATCCCAATCAGTTTCCCGTCTTCTGTAAATGCAGCTTTGATTACCCCATGTTCTGGTTGTGATATCAGCATAGTTAAACCGGCTTTTTGTTTCTCCATGTCCGGTTTGAAATCGGCTTCTATACTAAATAGCGCATGTAGAAGGTTGGCTAGTTGAGCGGCATCTTTTTCTTGTGCATCTCGAATACTTATGACTGCGTCCACTCACTGCCTCCTGAATGATCAACTGGGTCGTGATGAATAATGGCCAGGAAACGGATTGGGACCTCTATGAGCTTGGCTGGCTGATGCGGCTGGTCTCCTCTAAAGGTCAGTGAGTCGCCTGGCTCAAGTAAGAAAGTCTCCAAGCCTACCTTGTACTCTAATACCCCCTCCAGCATATGAATGAATTCAGTCCCTCCATGTTCAAAAGGGGGGAATTCTTCCGCCTGATCTTCCAGCGTGATCAAGAATGGCTCAAAAGTCTTTTGAGGCCCTTGGTCATAGGCTAATAAATGATATGTGTGGCCGAGCTTTGTGCCGCGGCGTACCACTTCCATACCATGCCCTTTTTTAACGAATTGTGCATTTCCTGAGGGGGCGTTGTAGTCGCGGAACAGTCTTGAAAGCGTTACGCCAAGCGCGTTGGCTACTTGTTCCAATGTTTCAAGACTGGTCGATACATGACCATTCTCAATTTTACTGAACATTCCAACACTAATATTCGCTCTCTCAGCGACATCAGCAATCGTCAGGCCATGTTGCTTTCTGACCTCTTTAATGACATTCCCCAAGTGTTTACCCAAAGGTTTGGATTCTGTTTCAGTAATAGGGACAACATTTTTTTTCAAATCAGAGGTCATTGGCGGCTAAAACTCCCATATCCATTCTTCTCGTTCAATTATCACAGGCCCAATAAATCAAGTGACGGCAAATCAAGTTTCTGCTGGAGAATTAATTAACTAATCATCCCAGTCATTAACCCACCCTCAGCCACTTTTTAAGGCTATCCCGATGCTCTAAATGGGTTCATCAGTCCAAATTATGCACCAAATCATTGCAAAATAGGTAAATTTATTCCTGGAAGGAAAAAAATATTCATAAAGCCGTTGACAGCGGTTTTTGCAATGCGTATAAATGGAATTGTTGTTTCCTGCTGGGAATAAAATTTTCATGTCGAGATTGATGTTGGATAGTTGCGGAGCGTTGAATGCCTCTAAGATTGCTTAAATATGCGTTGAGTAAAGAGTACAAAGAGACTCGGTTTTTTAGGGAGAATGTGACCCCTAAGAAAAGTTACGACGCAGTCATTATTGGCGGAGGCGGACACGGTTTGGCTGCTGCCTACTATCTGGCTAAAGACCATGGCATGACTAATATAGCCGTGCTTGAAAAGGGTTATTTGGGTGGCGGCAACACCGGCCGCAATACCACCATTGTCAGGTCTAATTACCTGACCCCAGAGGGCGTGAACTTCTATGATGCCAGCGTCAAAATATACGAAGGTTTGTCCGAAGAGTTAGATATCAATCTATTCTATTCAACGCGCGGCCATTTCACATTGGCACATACAGAATCAGCGATGCGGACAATGCGTTGGCGCGCTGAGGTCAATAAACATGTGGGCGTGGATAGTTATGTCGTTGGTCCGGATGAGATTTCAAAAGCCTGCCCCCAGCTAGACATCAGCTGCAGTGGCCATGCGCCCATTTTAGGGGCTTTGTATCATGGGCCAGGTTCTGTGGCTCGGCATGATGCTGTCGCTTGGGGTTACGCCCGCGGCGCCGATAGGTTAGGTGTCGATATATTTCAGAGTACAGAAGTGACTGGCATCGATATCAAGGGCGGTAAGGTTCAAGGGGTACAAACGAGCCGAGGTTATATCTCTACCCCCAGAGTGCTTTCAGCGGTGGCAGGGTTCACTCCCCGCATTTGCAAAATGGCTGGCATTGATACGCCTATTGTCATTCATCCCTTGCAAGCCTGTGTGACTGAGCCAATGAAGCCCTGGCTGGATTCAATCCTGGTTTCCGGTAGCTTGCATGTCTACGTCAGTCAATCTTCCCGTGGCGAATTGGTCATGGGGTCTTCGTTGGATCCCTATGAGGTTCATTCGACCAGGTCTTCTTTAGACTTTGTGGAGGGACTGACGTCTCACATGTTAGACATGTTCCCATTCCTCTCCAATGTGAAGATCGTCAGGCAGTGGGGCGGGATGGCAGACATGACCCCAGACTTCTCTCCCATTATGGGCAAGACACCGGTGGAAGGTTTTTATCTCGATGCCGGGTGGGGAACGTGGGGATTCAAGGCCACACCGATCAGCGGGAAAACGATGGCTGCCACGATTGCTAATGATATGGCGCCAGATCTCATCAAGCCTTTCAGGCTTTCAAGATTTGAAGAGTACGAATTGACTGGCGAAAAAGGTGCGGCTTCGGTCGGTCACTAAGCATCAGGAAGATTAGAAATGAAATTACTTACTTGCCCGATTAATGGCGTGAGACCACTAAGCGAATTTGTCTTTGGTGGTGAACTACGTGATATGCCCGAAGCTGAATGCAGCGACAAAGAGTGGGCCGATTATGTTTATAACCGCAATGGCGCGCCAGGGCTAAAAAAAGAATGGTGGTATCACTCTCCTAGCGGAACCTGGTTTGTTGCAGAAAGAGACACCTTAACAGACAACGTAGCACGTACCTACTTATACGAACAGGAAGCTGCTAAATGAGCATGAGGTTGCAAAATACTTCCGGTGAGTGGATCAATCGGAACAACAAAATCAAATTCTCATTTGAAGGTAAAGAGTATGAGGGTTTTGAAGGCGATACGATTAGCAGCGCCTTGTGGGCGGCTGGCGAGAAAGTATTAGGCCGTAGTTTTAAATACCATCGCCCCAGAGGCATTTTTACCTTGGCAAATCATGACGTCAACATCATGGTGACAGATGGTGTCGATACCAATATCCGAGCCGATGTTGTTCAGCTTAAAGCGGGGATGAAACTCCAAGTAGTCAATGTTGACGGCGGGGTGATGGCGGATAAGAAGCGCTTTCTTGATTCGATATCGGCGCTCTTACCCGTTGGTTTTTATTACAAAGCATTTCATACCCCACGTGGTTTGTTTCCGTTTTGGGAGCGCATCATTCGCAATGCAGCTGGTTTGGGCGTGGTGAACTTTAACTATCCGCGGCTCTTAAAAAAGAAACAGCATTCGCATTACGATCTCCTTGTGGTTGGCGCTGGCCCTTCAGGGATATCTGCTGCTTTGACTGCAGCCCGTGAAGGCTTAGAGGTTCTTTTGGTGGATGAAAATGCCAACCCCGGCGGAAGTTTTGCTTACGACAATGCAGGCAATTCAGAGCATCACGAACAGTTAGCAAACATGTTGAGTGAAGCACAAAGCCTGCGTAATTTAAAAGTGAAAACTAATGCTTATGCAGCCGGATATTATGCTGATCATCTGATCCCGATCGTAGACGAATCTGGAATCACAAAAGTACGTGCTAAAGCAGTGATTGTTGCCAGTGGCGCCTTTGAGCAACCTCCTGTGTTCAGAAACAACGATCTACCGGGAGTCATGCTTGGTTCCGCCGCGCAACGTCTCATTGCACGATACGCCGTTAAGCCATTCTTGAAGGGGGTAGTCGTCACCGCTAATAGCCATGGTTACCGGGTGGCGCTTGATCTGATTGCATCCGGTGTAGAGGTCGCGGCGATTGTTGATATGCGGGCGGGTGGAGAGACGGATGCCATTGCCAGTGTGGTCGCAAATAAAGGCATACCAATCCATAACGGTGCTTGCATCTATGAAGCTGTGCCGGTATCCGGCAAGTTAGGTGTCAAAGGCGCGATTGTCGCGGATTACGATGAAGGCTCTGCGCAGGCCGATATTCGGAAATCCGTACAGATTGACTGTGACGGTATTGTCATGTGTGCAGGCTGGGCGCCTGCTGCTGCATTGCTCTATCAAGCTGGTACCGGCATGCGTTATGACGATCAAATACACCAATTCGTACCGTCAAGACTGCCCAATGGCATTTTCGCTGCAGGTAAGGTGAACGGTGTTTTTGGCTTGAATCAACGCCTCCAGGATGGCGCCCGGGCTGCCTCTGATGCCCTCAAGTATTTGGGTTATGTTGGAAACGACACCACCGTAGACAGTTTTTCCGGCTCATCGCCTAGCCATCCTTATCCGATTGTGATGCATCCCAAAGGTAAAAACTTTGTGGATTTCGATGAGGATATCAGCGTAAAAGATTTCATTCATGCGGCTCAGGAAGGCTTCGATAACATCGAGTTAATGAAGCGTTTCACGACCGTTGGCATGGGCCCCAGCCAGGGCAAGCATTCAAATATGAATGCGATTCGTATTCTGGCACGCATCAGAAGTCTTCCAGTCAATAAAATTGGCACGACAACGGCACGGCCCTTCTTTCATCCAACACCAATAGGTCATTTGGCAGGCAGGGGGTTGCATCCTCATCGAGATACCCCGCTGCATCAGTGGCACGCAGAACACGGTGCAGTGTTCACGGATGTCGGCGCATGGAAACGTCCAGCCTACTACAAAGTGGATGGGCAAACCAAAGAGCAGTCTATCCAGAACGAAGCAAAAGCCGTCAGAAGTGCAGCCGGCATCATTGATGTCAGTACCTTAGGCAAGATAGAGATTCATGGCGCCAATGCCGCTGAATTTTTGGAACGTTTCTATACTGGTAATTTTAAAGATCAAAGGGTTGGGCGCTCCCGATATGCCTTAATGCTGGACGAATCAGGGGTGATGGTAGATGACGGTGTCGCGTGCCGGATCGCAGAAAATTTCTTCTATGTGACCGCAAGTACCAGCAATGCAGCCGCGGTTTACCGTGAGATGCAGCGGTGGAATCAGATTTGGGGCCTGAATGTGACCTTCATCAATGTCACGGGCGCATATGGCGCGGTGAACATTGCCGGGCCATTGGCCAGAAAGGTGCTGCAGAAAATCACCCTTTTGGATCTTTCTGAAGACCAGTTTTTATTAGGTGCAGTAGCCGATACATCCATAGGAGAAATAAAGGCACGTGTGATTCGCGTTGGATTTGTCTCTAATCAGGCCTATGAGATCCATGTGCCTGCCTCATCTGTGCTTAAGTTGTGGAATTTGCTGCTAGACAGTGGAAGCGTTGATGGGCGTGTTAAACCATTTGGGACAGAGGCACAAAGATTGCTTCGATTGGAAATGGGCCACCCATTAGTGGGGCATGATACCGATGGTCTTACAAACCCCTTTGAGCTTGGTGCTGACTGGGCCATCAACCTCAATAAATCTTTCTTTATCGGTAAACGCAGTTTGCAAATTATCCGCAAACGTCCTCTGCTAAAAAAACTGGTGGCTTTTTCGTTTAAGCCAGATTTCCAGGGCCCTGTGCCATGTGAATGTAATTTAGTGATCAGCAAGAGTGGCCAGATTGAGGGCAGGGTCACCAGTCTATCGTTGAGTCCTACACTGCAAAGATTCATCGGGTTTGCATATGTATCCCCAACGAATACAACGTTGGGTGACGTCTTGAGTATTAGAACTGACAGCGGCCAGATGGTGGAGGCCTATGTTGTGCAGTCACCATTTATTGAAGGGGATTAAATATGGAAATGGTATTTGACCGACTCTCCCCCGTCAGTTTTGCGCAATCAGGGTTAACGATGAAGAAAGCAATCTTGAATGGGATGGAAATCGTTCTAAGTTATGAAAATACGGATATCGAGATGCAAAGGATGAAGAAGCTCGGTATTTGTGATGTGAGCGCATTTTCCAGAGCAGGCATTAAAGGAGCAAAGGCCGTTGAGTGGCTTGAATCCCAAGGCTTTACCGTGCCAGAAGCACCCAATACATGGCGTAAAGATCACGCTGGAGGATTGGTGTTAAGACTTGGGCGGAGTGAATTTTTATTGGAAGGTTTCCACCAAGGGCAGATTGCAATCAATGCAAATGATGCACCAGAGCATCTTTATGAAGTGGCGCGTTATGACGCTTCGTTCATCCTGAGCGGCGTGCATTTCCACAGTGCATTCAGTGAAATATGTGCACTAGACCTGAGTGAAGGCGCGTTTGCTGCGGATGCTGTGTTGATGACCAGTGTGGCTGGCGTGTCTGTGACTTTAATCCGCCAATTGCTGAATGGGGAGCTGGTCTACCGCTTATGGTGCGATGGTAGCTATGGTAACTACATGTGGAGCACGCTCACCGAAATCGCCGGGGAGTTCGGCGGAGGCGCTGTTGGCCTGGATGTTCACTTCAAACAGATGATAACTAGTTCTTGATCGTTTCGAATTTTAATTAATAAATTTTAGGTGAGGCACTCAATGAAGTCTTTGCAGGAAGCACAAAAGTTTTTGCAGGAAAACAAGGTCAAGTACGTCCTTGCCCAATTCGTCGATATTCATGGGGTAGCTAAGGTAAAGTCAGTACCTGCTGAGCATCTCAACGATATTCTGACGAAGGGCGCAGGTTTTGCTGGTGGTGCAATTTGGGGGACAGGCATTGCACCCAATGGCCCTGATTATATGGCGGTTGGTGAGCTGAGCACCATTGGCTTGGTGCCTTGGCAACCTGGTTATGCGCGACTGGTGTGCGATGGGCATGTTAACAATAAACCGCATGAATATGATGCACGCGTCGTTCTTAAGAAGCAGATTGCCCGGTTATCCGAACGTGGATGGACTTTCTACACAGGATTAGAGCCAGAGTTCTCATTACTGCGTCGTGACGAACAGGGTCAGATTCTGCCGTTTGATGAAACTGATACGTTGCAAAAACCCTGTTACGACTATAAAGGGATCACCAGACACTCTGAGTATCTGGGTAAGTTAACTGAGTCGCTGATTGCGGCAGGGATGGATGTTTATCAAATCGATCATGAGGATGCGAATGGTCAGTTTGAAATTAACTACACCTATTCTGAATGCCTCAAAAGTGCAGACGATTACATTTTATTCAAGATGGCTGCGAGTGAAATAGCCAATGAGATGGGCATGATCTGCTCGTTCATGCCTAAGCCATTTAGCAATCGGCCAGGCAATGGTATGCACATGCATATGTCCATAGGGGATGGAGAAAAAAGCCTGTTCCAAGACGACAATGATCCCTCTGGCCTAGGGTTGTCTAGCCTGGCCTATCATTTCCTGGGCGGGATCCTCGCGCATGCCCCGGCACTGACCGCCTTATGTAATCCGACCGTAAATTCGTACAAAAGACTGGTCGTTGGGCGCTCATTAACTGGGTCAACGTGGGCGCCAGCGTATATCAGTTACGGTAACAATAACCGTTCGACATTGGTGCGTATTCCTTATGGCCGCTTAGAACTGCGGCTCCCTGACGGCAGCTGTAATCCATATCTTGCAACTGCAGCCGTGATCGCAGCGGGCTTGGATGGCGTTGCCCGTCAGTTAAACCCAGGCAAGGGGCATGATGAGAATCTCTACGATTACAGCCCCGAGCAACTTCAAGCGTTGAAAATTGGCATCCTTCCACAGAATCTGGGTGAGGCATTGGATGCGCTTGAGAGTGATGCGGTCATCATGGATGCGCTGGGGGCAAATCTTGCCCAAGAGTTTTTAAAGATCAAACGCATGGAGTGGATAGATTATCAACGGCATGTTTCCCAGTGGGAAATTGATAGGTATGTTGAGTTCTTTTAATTGTTTGATGTGCGTGACGCATTGGTCATCGAACATGAAGTATTGATAGGAGAAAATGATGTGTGGAATTGTAGGATTACTGGTTAAAAACCAGAGTATGCGCGCAAATATCGGTCAATTGATGATGCCGATGCTGATTGGGATGACAGAGCGAGGACCGGACTCTGCTGGCATGGCTGTGTTTACATCGCCTGTGGATGCAAATGCGTTGAAATATAGCCTGTATGCACCGACGGCAGATTTTAGCTGGAAGGCATTGGAGCGAGACTTTAATTCTGAGCACTCAGATCAGGTCACTCTCGCGGTGAAGGGTAATCATGCGATTCTCACCTCCGCAGTGGACACCGCGAAAGTAAAAAGCTGGATCAAGCAAGCCTATCCGCAGATTCATATCCTTTCTGTGGGTCAATCGATCGACGTGTACAAAGATACCGGCCTGCCTGCGGATGTGGCTGCGCGTTATGATTTGCCAGCATTGAGTGGCACGCATTTGGTCGGGCATACACGGATGGCGACTGAATCTGCCATTACGCCAGCGCATGCGCACCCTTTTACAGCAGGCACTGACTGGTGCCTGGTGCACAATGGATCTCTTTCTAACCCCAACAGCCTCCGTCGCAAGCTGCAACATGAAGGGATCAATTTTGAAACCGACAATGACACTGAAGCAGCCTGCCGCTTCCTTGAGTGGCGTATGCGTGAAGGCGACGATTTGAAAACCGCCCTGGAACATGGTTTCGACGAGCTGGATGGTTTCTATACATTGTTGATGGGTACCAAAGATCAATTGGCCTTGGTGAGGGATCCATTTGCTTGTAAGCCTGCAGTGGTCGCGGAGCATGATGATTATGTCGCGATCGCTTCAGAGTTCCGCTCTTTAGCCCACCTTCCTGATGTGAAGAATGCTCACGTTTTTGAACCTTCACCAAAGGAGATGTACGTATGGAAAGTCTAAAATTTGACTTGGAAAATACCGAGTTGAGAGCCGTTAATCAATATCTGCATCGTCCTGCAGCAGAGTTGAGTGGTAAAAACGTGGTCATTAGCAATCCCAATGGTGCTCACAACATCGCAGTCGGCCTGAATGCTGAGGTGAATGTCACAATCGATGGTCACGCCGGATATTACGCCGCAGGCATGAACCAACTGGCGACAGTCACTGTGACCGGAAGTGCCTCCACTGGTGTGGCGGAGAATATGATGTCCGGCGTGGTACATGTGAAAGGCTTCGCTTCTAATGCTGCTGGCGCTACGGCGCAAGGTGGTTTGTTAATCATTGACGGTGACGCCGGGCTTCGCTGCGGCATCTCGCTCAAAGGGGCTGATATTGTGGTTGGCGGTTCTGTGGGCAGCTTTTCCGCATTCATGGCACAAGCTGGCAATCTGGTGGTGCTTGGAGACGCAGGTGAGGCATTAGGCGACTCATTATATGAGGCTAGACTCTTTGTGCGCGGTAATGTCAAGAGCTTGGGTGCCGATTGTGAAGAGAAGGAGATGGATCAGGAGTCACGCAATATTTTAGTGGATCTTCTGGCCAAATCAGGCCACGCAGACGTGGATCCGGATAGCTTCAAATTATTTGGCTCTGCACGCACTCTCTATAACTTCCATGTTGATAACGCAGGAGCATATTAATCATGAGCGATACCTCTAAAAAAACTCCGCAAACAGAACCGCGTTTTTCTGCGACGTTCGATCCGGGAACGATGTCAGAAATTCGCCGTGCAGCAGCCACCGGTATTTATGATATTCGTGGCGCGGGTGCTAAACGAAAATTGCCACATTTCGATGACCTACTATTCTTGGGGGCTTCTGTCAGTCGATATCCACTGGAAGGTTATCGTGAGAAATGTGGCACAGATGTGGTCCTCGGAACACGTTATGCCAAGAAACCTATTCATCTCAAAACACCAGTGACTATCGCGGGCATGAGCTTTGGTGCGCTGTCTGGGCCAGCAAAAGAGGCGCTGGGCCGTGGGGCAAGCGCAGTCGGTACCAGTACAACCACTGGGGATGGCGGTATGACGCCTGAGGAGCGTGGTCAGTCTTCGATTCTGGTCTATCAATACTTGCCTTCCCGGTATGGCATGAATCCAGATGATCTGCGGAAAGCGGATGCCATTGAAGTGGTGATTGGCCAAGGCGCGAAGCCTGGTGGCGGGGGGATGTTGCTGGGCCAGAAAATTAGTGACCGTGTCGCGAAAATGCGTTGCTTGCCTAAAGGCGTCGATCAACGTTCTGCCTGTCGTCATCCAGACTGGACTGGTCCAGATGACTTGGAAATTAAGATTGCTGAACTGCGTGAGATCACAGATTGGGAAAAACCAATTTATGTGAAGGTGGGTGCGACGCGTCCATATTTTGATGTCACTCTCGCTGTTAAATCGGGTGCCGATGTTGTGGTACTCGATGGTATGCAAGGTGGGACCGCTGCCACACAAGAGGTGTTTATTGAACATGTGGGTATTCCGATTCTTGCGGCAATTCGACCAGCTGTACAGGCACTGCAAGATATGGGTATGCACCGTAAAGTTCAGCTGATTGTTTCAGGTGGTATCAGAAATGGTGCTGATGTCGCTAAAGCTTTGGCGTTGGGCGCAGATGCTGTTGCTATCGGCACCGCTGCATTAATTGCGTTGGGTGATAACGATCCACATCTGGAAGAGGAATACCAAAAACTTGGGACCACTGCCGGCGCTTATGATGATTGGCATGAAGGCAAGGACCCTGCAGGGATTACTACTCAAGATCCAGAGTTGATGAAGCGTTTAGATCCGGTGAAAGCTGGCCGTCGCCTTGCAAACTATCTCTCTGTGCTGACGATGGAGGCTCAGGTGATTGCTAGAGCATGCGGTAAATCTCATTTGCATAATTTGGAACCTGAGGATTTGGTGGCACTCACGATTGAATCAGCTGCGATGGCCAAGGTTCCGCTCGCAGGCACTAACTGGATTCCAGGCGCGTCTTCGTTCTGACATAAAGCGACTAATCAATACTGCAAGAAGGGGCAAGGCTAAGAGGTCTTGTCCCTTGACGTTTGGTAGATGATCGTAGGGTTATCCTTTGGCCTTTACTCTATCCAATGTGCCAGTAGAGGAGAGCTGTTCGCTTTTGAACGTTAATATTATTCCATTCAAGGTTTAATATTTCAGACTGTCGCAAAAATAGCCTTAGCCACCCTCATAGTTGACAAGGCTGCGAGATTGCGACATTCTTAGCCCAACGGAGGTCGAAATGCTATTCCTAAAGATGAGTGCCAATAGTAAGTTGCTGGCAGAGCAGGTCAAAAATGCCAAGAAAAAATACCCGACATTAAAAGTGGTCGGTCGTGGCACGGTGACAATTAACCCGGCCAGCATTGTCAATTCAGCCAGTTTTCAGGCAGATGCTTCAAAGATTGCGAATCTTCCCCTGCAAAAATAGCCATGGGGGTGTTATTTGTTCTGCTGATATTGGTTTCAGGGTTTCTTGTTTGTCATTACCATCCCCAGTACTTCTTTAAGCTGCATCGATACGAAGGCCAGTATCTTTACCTGCAAGCGGCCTATCTCGGTATTCTCTGCCTGATCTCGGCGGCCATTTTTCATGTTTTGTTGATCAATCTGTCAGCGATCGCGGTGTTTGAGGGGACGCGTACTCTTGGCATCGATTATGTCGATTTGCTGGCCCGTTATCTGCCGGATAGCCTGGGGCTCACCGAGGGGGATAAAAAACGCTATGTGCTGTTAGGTGTGATTGCCCTGACGACATTGTTGATGCCGTTATTGATTTCAAAGTGGGTGTATTGGCGGCTTAAACATTATTTGCAGCTCGATAGCGATGAAGAAGTGGATATTGTCATTATGTCGGAGTTGTTTTCTGACAGTCCTTTGGACCAGTTGCTGTTTTCGGCGATGATTAACGACCGCAACCTGATGTTGGTGCTGGATGACCGCAAGGTGTATGTGGGGCGGGTGGCCACCATGGGCGAGCCCAACGAGAATGAGGGTGCGGATCAGGAAATCAGTTTTCTGCCTTTTGTGAGCGGTTATCGCGACAAAGACACGTTGCAGGTGATGTTTACTACCGATTACAAAAAAGTCGGCGACAATTTGCCGCTGGTGATCCGGCAAGAGTCGATTGTCAGTGCGCGTGAGTTTGATTTTTCTGTGTATGATACCTTTCAGGAGACTGGTAGACCTTCAGCAGGTCTAGCCACTACCTAATCTGCAAGCGTAATGCTGAATACCAATCCCGCATGCTTCGCCGTAACTCTGTGCGGTCAGCCGCCGCGCAGTCCGTCGGCCATTTCTGACAGCGAGATACCCCTTTGACCGATAGGGCGTGGCCGTGCCCTTGGGTATGCTGGAGTCAGGTTTCTGCTGCGTTTAACGTTGGCAAAGCTACCCCTTGCTGCTAAACGGCAAGTCTTTATAGTCTATGCATGGATAATCTGGATGAAACAAGTCTGGCTACTGGTGAAAACGGCCTTTGTCGGTTGGCGGGATGATTACGCACAAAGCATGGGTGCCGCCCTGGCTTACTACACGTTGTTCTCGATTGCACCGCTTTTATTGATAGTGATTTCAATTGCGGGGCTGATATTTGGGCAGGAGGCTGCGCGCGGCGAAATTATTGGCCAGTTGAATAGCTTGATGGGGCAACGTGGCGCGGTGGCAATACAAACACTGCTAGAAAGCGTGAGCCGACCGTCCGAAGGCATTGCTGCCACTGCCATTGGGGTGGTGCTATTGCTGGTAGGGGCGACTTCTGTGTTTGGCGAGTTGCAGGACTCGCTGGATCGTATCTGGAAAGCACCGATGCGGGAAGGCAGCGGCTTGTGGTACTTGCTGCGGGTGCGCTTGTTATCGTTTGGCATGATCTTGGGCATCGGCTTTTTGCTCATGGTCTCACTAGTGTTTAGCGCCGGGCTGGCGGCGATCAGCAAATGGTGGTCGCCGGTGTTTTCTGGCTGGATACTGATTGCGGGGATACTGAATACCGTGTTCAGTTTTGCATTGACGACTGGTATGTTCGCCATGATTTACAAGACCATGCCACGTGCACAGATTCAATGGGATGAAGTTTGGATAGGCGCCATCATTACGGCAGTTTTATTCACCATCGGTAAGTGGCTGATTGGCATTTATATCGGCAACAGTGCGTTTTCCAGTGCCTATGGGGCAGCCGGGTCCATTTTGGTATTGTTGATCTGGGTTTATTACTCCGCGCAGATATTCCTGATGGGCGCCGAATTGACGCGTGCCTATTCGCATGTGATGGGCAGGGCAAAGCGTATTGACGTTGATTGAACCAAATCAGCCTAGCATGCGTCTTTTCACGTATCGCAAACACTTTATAAAATTGTATAATGTTTTGTGTCCTCAGGCAGTCGCGTAGTTGAGGAGGATTGATATCGATCAAGCCCAGGCATTCATGTGCAGACTACACTTTATCCAAGTGTGGCATCGCGCTTGAAACACGCGAACAATCAAAAGTTGTCAGGAAGTTGTGTGATTTACGTAGAGTTAAAGAACGTTATTTTAAAAAAACAATTAGAGTGGGGCAGAACCATCACCATCACCGAAATTGCAGATGCAAGCGGGATTAGCCGCATGACTTTGCACAGAATGCTCAAAGACCGGACCTATAATGCCAGTACCGAGCACTTGAACAAGCTATGTGCTTACCTGCAGTGCGATTTATTTACCCTGATCCGTTGGGAGCCTGATCTGCCAGTCGCGCAGGTACATGTTGCCTGAACATCGCCTTGTACTTGATCACAGGTCGTCCTCGCCAGGCTTCTTCCCTGGCCAGACTGTCCTTTCCGCTATATTTGTTATCCCACCTGGTTTTCTTGCCGGTCATGTCTCATGAGCGGGGCATGTTTACGGCAGCCCTGGTTTTTTCTTTAATGGTTGCGCGTGTTGGTATGCTTCTGACATAAAACGATATTTTCTCCTCAATCCAGAGTTGGTGCGGCTTGGCAAGCATTTCGTCTGGGCTGTCACCATGCTGAACACATAAGCTGGCTGGTGTTTTCCGCTTTTTTTAAGCGATGCCTTTGCACAGGAGTTTTCAATAATAAGAGAAAATTTTTGGAACTCTCTGTTATGAACAAGCTTGCTGTCACCCCGTTTGCCCAGGATAGCCAAACACATGGCAGCGCACCTGGCCGCCAGCAACTGTTGCAGCAGCTGGCACAGCTTTGGCAGCAAGGGGCCACTGAAGCCTGCTTTAGCATTGCCCGGCAGTTAACAAGTGAGTTTCCAAAAGAGGGGATTGCCTGGAAAATTTTGGGCGGTTTACTGCAACAGCGCGGTGACCTGCAAGGCGCCGGCGAGGCCCTTGCGCAAGCCGTCAAGCTGCTTAAAAAAGATGCAGAGGTATTCTTGAATGCCGCGAACGTAGCCGCGCAACTGGGGGATGTGACCCTGGCCACCAAGCATTATCGTCAGGCGATCCGTTTAAATCCATCCATGACCCGCGCTTATGCCAATCTGGCCAGCTTGCTCAAAGAAGCCGGGCAGCAGAAAGAAGCCGAGAAACTGTTGCGTACCGCTTTGCAGCTCAACAAGCGCGATGCACTGGTATTGTTTGACCTGGCGGCGTTGCTGCATGAATCCGGCAAGTCACTTGAGGCTGTGCAATATTATCGTCAGGCGCTAGAGATTGAGCCTGACAATGCCGTGCTGGCCTACAACATGGCACAAGTCTTGTTTGTCCTGGGTAACCTGGATGAGGCGCTGGTACATTTTCAGCGCGCCATTGATCTGAACCCGACCTATTTTGATGCACTGCACCAGTACGGGCATTGTCTGCGGCAAAAAAACCGTTTTAAGGAAGCCGAGCAAGTGTGGTTGCAAGCCCGGGTACTCAATCCTGAGAGCTGGCAGTTGCTCAATGACCTGGCTCAACTGTATAAACAGTTACAACAACCGTTGGAATATGAAGCTTGCGCCAAGGCCATCATGCAGGTCAAAGCGCCAGAGATCGAAGAACTCAATAACTTTACCTCTACCCTGATTAACCAGCAGTTGCTCACTGAAGCAGAACGTTATTGCAAGCAAGCGATGAGCCTGGGGATCGAAGATCCGTTTACCTATTGCAATATGGCTTTGCTGCTGTATTACAAACAAGAGTATGCACAATCTCTGGAATATTATGAAAAAGCGTTGCAGCTCAAGCCGGACTGCGCCGCTTTTTGGAGTAACTACAGTGTTTCGCTGCGTTTGGTTGGCGAGGTGGAGCGTGCGCGGCAGGCTCTGGAAAAGGCGATTGCGCTGGATCCTGAGTATCTGGACTCTTACATCAATCTGGGCAGTGCCTATCTGGAGCAGGGCGATGTCAAGCTGGCGGTGGAGACTTATGTCAAGCTCATCGCACGCGCACCCCATTTGGATAAAGCCTACCGTAACCTGTTATACACCAACAGTTTTGCCAATGAGCTGAGCCCGAAAGAGCATTTAAAGTATGCACGTGCCTGTGGTGAGCAGTTCATGGCCAAGGCTGCACCTTTCAAAAACTGGTTGGTCAACGCGCAAGACCAGCGTTTGCGCATTGGTCTGGTGTCTGCAGATTTGCGCAGTCATCCGGTGGGCTATTTTCTTGAGCATTGGTTAAAACATATCAATGCCGGTAAAACAGAAATCTATGCTTACTCAGCCGATGGGCGTGAGGACAATTACAGCCAGGTCTTGAAAAAACACTGCACGCAATGGCGTTCATTGGCTGGCATGAATGATGCCCGTGCTGCCAGCCTTATCCGTGAAGATGGCATTCATATTCTGCTCGACCTCTCTGGCTATACGGCAGACAGCCGCGTGTCATTATTTGCCTGGCGTCCGGCGCCCGTGCAGGCCTCCTGGCTGGGCTACTGGGACACCACAGGCCTGCCCACCATGGATGCGGTGCTTGCTGACCCGGTCAGCGTGCCTGCGGGTAGTGAAGGGCAATTTACCGAAAGCGTTGTCAAACTGCCGCATACCCGTTTGTGTTTCTCAGCACCTGACTCCAATGAGCAGGTGAATGCGTTACCTGCCTTGCAAAATGGCTATGTGACCTTTGGCTGCTTTCAAAAATACAGCAAGGTCAGCGACGAGGTATTGACGGTTTGGGCACAAGTGTTTCTTGCACTGCCTGCGGCCAAACTTTACTGGCAGTGCAAGGCCTTTCAAGATGACCAGATACAAGCTGAAGCCCTGGCCAGACTGCAACAAGCGGGTATCCAGCCTGAACAATGTGTCTTGATGCGTCCCACAGCGCGAGATGCCTATTTCAAAAACTATCATGCTGTAGACATGATTCTGGACAGTTTCCCCTTTAACGGCGGGACAACGACCTGCGAAGCCTTGTGGATGGGCGTACCTACGCTAACCATGCCAGGCGAGACCATGATCTCCCGCCAAGGCGCCAGCATGATGACCAGCGCTGGCTTGCCAGAGTGGGTTGCCGAAGATAAGAAAGCTTTTGTACAAAAAGCAATTCAATTCGCTGCGGATTTACCTGCTCTTGCCAATCTGCGGGCAGGCTTACGTGCGCAAGTGATGCGCTCCCCATTGATGGATGGCGAGCGTTTTGCACGCGATATGGAACAGTTGCTGTGGAATGTCTGGAGCGAGCGGGTGACGGGTATTGCCGACGCGCTGTTGACTAAAACACGCATTCAGGACGCTTATGCCGGTGAGGATCCAGTCTGGATCATTAGCGCCACTCGGGCCAGTGAAGAGGCCTTCTGGGATTCTTCTGCACTCGGCGTATCGCTCAAGCGGCATATGCAGCAAGATGCCAGAATCGTTCCGTATGTGTATTACGAAAATACACGCGGTCTATCCGAAGTTTTTAATGAGGCCGTTGCCATCGCGCCTGACAATGCGCTGGTCATTTTTGCCCATGACGATATCTGGCTGGACCAGAACCCTTTTGTGCAAACTGTGATGGATGGCCTGGCGGCCTATGATGTGATTGGCGTCGCCGGCACTGCGCGCATGTTGCCCAAGCAACCGGCATGGTTATTTACCGACCTTGCCTTTACCTGGGAGCAGTCTGCGTTCTTGCGTGGCAAGGTTGCGCACAGCGAACACCCGTTTGGGCACAACACTTATTTTGGTGCTGAACAAGGCGATTGCGTCTTGATGGATGGTGTCTTCATGGCCGCCTACAAACGCACGCTGACGCAAGCCAATGTGCGCCATGACCCGCAATTTGATTTTGAATTTTATGACCTGGATTTTTGCCGTACAGCGACCCAGGCCGGGCTTAAGCTTGGCATTTGGCCGATCAGCCTGACGCACCAGAGCATGGGCAATTTTGGCAAGCAGCGCTGGCGTGACAAATATCAGATGTATCTGCATAAATGGGGTGAGGGTGAGGCCGCAGTTGGCACGCCGATGACAGCAGAACTTGGCGCTGCGCTTGAAGAAGTGTTTACACTGGCTCTGCAGCATCAGCAAGCGGGTGATCTGCAAACCGCGACACAGTTATATCAAGAGATTCTGGCGGTTGCTCCACAATCCGCCGCTGCCTGGTTTAATCTGGGACTCATCGCCTGGGCGCAAGGGCATCAGCAAGAGGCCGTGGCCTGTTTTGCGCAAGCCCATGCTGCGCAACCGGCTGAATGGGAGTATCTGCAACATTATTTGGTGGCCATGCATGCCACGGCGAGTGCCGATACCTTGGCTGCCACCTTTGAGCAAGCCATGGCATTGCCGCAGCATGCGGAGGCGGTGCACCAGCTTGCCGAAGCGTTACAGATGCCTGGGTTCACTCGCCAATCCGGGCAACATGCACAAGCTTCGTCGCAAGACGCAGCCATGCAACCGGATGCCGCCCAGCAACAAGCCTTGCTTACAGCGTTTGAGCAGCAACAATATGGACAAATGGAACAGGCCCTGCACACCTATTTGGGGCAATATCCGCAGTGGCTGGCGGGCTGGAAAATGCTAGCGGATGTCTTGATGCTGCAAAAAAAGGATGCCAGCGCTGCGGCCAAACAGGCCCTGACATTGAATGCGCAAGATCCACAAGAACATTGCTATTACGGCATCGTCCTCAAGGCCAAGGGAGATCTGCCTGGAGCGGCAACTGCCTTTCAACAAGCGATTGCCCTCAAGTCGGACTACGCTGCGGCTTACAATAATCTGGGGACAGTGCTCAAGGATCTGGGTCAGGTAGAAACGGCCATCGAGCACTTTAAATGCGCATTGGCCTTGCAACCCAACTATGCCGATTGCTTCAGCAACTTGCTGTTTTGCATGACCCACGCAGAACACATAGACAATGCCGCACTCATGCAAGCACATCAAGCCTATGCCGACTTGTATGAAGCGCCGCTCAAAGCAGCCTGGCTGCCACATCAGAATACACGTGACGTGCACAGGCCACTTAATATCGGCTGGGTCTCTGCAGATTTCAGGGCCCATTCGGTCGCGCACTTTATGCTGCCTTTACTTAATGAGCTGGCCAAAGAAACCTCTCTGCGCTTGGTTGCCTATGCCAATCAACCGCTGGTGGATAATGTCACCACCCAGATGCAGGGCTATTTTTCAACATGGTACGAAGTCTCATCCTGGTCAGACCAGGCACTGGCCGAGCAAATCCGGGCTGACGGCATTGACATCCTGATTGATTTATCTGGTCATACCTCAGGCAACCGCTTGCTGACATTTGCGCGCAAGCCTGCACCTGTTCAGGTGAGCTGGCTGGGCTACCTCAACACCACCGGCTTGAGCAGCATGGATTATTACCTGGCAGACTCTTATCTGTTGCCCCCCGGCCAGTTTGATGACCAGTTTACTGAAAAGCTGGTGCAGCTGCCGGTGAATGCTACCTTTATCCCATATGAGCAAGCGCCAGAGGTGAATTCCTTGCCTGCACTGAACAACGGCTATGTCACGTTTGCTTGCTTTAACCGGATTCTCAAAATCACCCAGGCTACCGTGCAACAATGGGCCGCGTTGATGCAAGCCTTGCCTGACAGCCGCCTGGTGATTGGTGGGGTGGGAGAGGGCGAAAGCACGCAGCATTTGCAAACCTGGTTTGCCGAAGCTGGCATTGCCGCTAACCGCATCCGCTATTACGCACGCACTGACATGGCAAGCTATTTAGGCTATTACCACGAGGTCGATATTTGCCTGGATACCTTCCCCTCCAACGGCGTCACCACCACTGCACATGCGCTGTGGATGGGCGTGCCCACGTTATGTGTTGCCGGTGACCGCTTAGCAAGCCGTGGCGCCATGGCATTGATGCAGCATCTGGGGTTGATGCAGTTTATTGCCTCAGACCATGACAGCCTGATCAAGCAGACCCTGGACCTGTGTGCTGACTTTACAAAGTTGGCAGCGTGTCGCGCCCACATGCGTGAACACTTTTCTAACAGTTTGCTCGCCAAACCTGGCTTGCAAGCAGAGGCGTTACGCCAGATGTTATTCCAGATGTGGCAACGCTGGTGTGCGCAACAGGCCCCAGCTTCAATTCAAAGCAGATGGGTGGATGCCGACCTATCTCACCCCACTCTACATATGGAGCCAGAGATGCTTGTGGAAGAAATTGATACTATAGAAGCCGTAAACACACTTTCTCCTGTCACGCCTAGTAGTGATTTAATGGCTGCCGCCCAGAAATTACAGGCAGAAGGAGAGATTACGCAGGCTGCTGAACTTTATCTTGCCTTGCTTAAGGCAGAACCCCAACATGCGGAAGCCAATTTCCAGTTGGGATGGATTGAAACACATACCCGCGGTGTCACATTCGCTTTGCCAAGACTGGAGCAAGCAGTCATGCAGCAGCCAGAAGTAGAGCAATATTGGGTTACCTATATTGATGCATTGATGATGCAAGACAACATTCGAGCAGCGCTCTTGGCTATTCAGCAAGGGCAGCAACATGGGTTAACCGCTGCGTCAGCAGCCATGCTGATGAATGATTGCATGCAAGCGGCGAGCCAACAGTTTGCTGAGAAAAACAAGTCTGATTCAGCCCTGGTTTCTGTCGAGCAATTACAACAACAGCTATTTGCTGAAAGCAAGATGCAGACGACTGTTACCGATGACGTGCCAGTGTCCGTTGTCCCTCAGCAGCCTCTGTTAGCGCAACCTGTTCAGTGGTTTAACAAGACAAAACCACTTGCGGATCAGACAGTCTTCCCTGAAAGCTGGTTAAAGGCTTATCCTCAGGCATTGATGATTGAGTACACTTCCCGTTGTAATTTGCGCTGCAAGTATTGCTCCAAGAGTAATCCCGGTGACGACCAAATTCCTGGGCGTAATATGGATATGACAACCACAACCGTGGATGCGGTCATTCATTTAATCGAGCAATCTTCTTATAGCGAGTTGTTGCTGGCAGGAACCGGCGAGTCTACTTTTCATCCGCATTGGCGTGAAGATTTTCCACGCATGATACACGCTGGCAAGTCTCGTAATCCGTCATGTTATATCCATGTCAACAGCAACTTTGCGGCCAAATATGAAGATGAGGATTGGGCGGTCTTTGCCCAGCTAGACGGGATCGTGATCTCAATTGACACCGCTGATCGGCAATTGACACGTGAGGTGCGCGCAAAGTCCGACCTCGGTTTGATTATTTACAACATTACCCGTTTGCAGACTTATTGCCAGTTTCACGGCCTCAAGTTACCCAAACTGACGGTGAACGTCACTTTATATCATGAAGCCGCTGCTGGCCTGCCTGAATTGATGGCGATGCTTTCTAATTTGCCGATCACGTCGGTGACGATTTCAGATTTGTTTGAGCGTGAAGCCACTGACAAACATGCGATTCGTCCTTTGCATAACGATGATCCAGTGTCATTCAAGCAAGCTGTTGAGCATTTAAAACATGCCATGGAAATTGCAGATAAGCAGCAGGGCTTTCGCGTCACCATACAGCCACATTTGATGGAGAGAATCGAAGCGATGGCGAGAAGTATCAATGCTGCTGCCACTGATACAGGCACTGTGCAGGCCGATCCGCAACTTTCCACCAAACTTTGTTTGCAGCCTTGGACACGCTTTACACTGGCGGCCGATGCTGCGATCTTCCCTTGCTGTATGACTGAAATGGATCCAGTGGGCAATCTCGATAGTGGCAAAGAAGAGGAGGGGTTGAACGGTGAAGGGATTCGTGCTTTCCGTCATGCCTTGCTGCGTGGTGATATGCCAACCTCCTGCAAGCATTGCACGAATGCACCAGATGTCAGCCCGCAAACCCTGCAGGCAGCAATCCATGAACTTTCAAGAAAGGCCAATGCATGAGCCAAGACACGATCAACCAGATGGATGCTACGCCGGAGCAACTGATGGCCGAAGCTAATGCGCTGTTAGATCAACCGGAGCAAGTGTTAAAACACTATCAGGCTATTTTGCAGCAATATCCTCGCTATGCACCTGCTTATCATCAACTTGGATTGGTTTTACGCTCACAAGGCGATACCGGTGCAATTGGCAAACTTGAACAGGCTATTCAGCTGGATGCCGGGAATGAGCAATATTGGGGCAGCTATATTGAGGCGTTGATGTCCTTCGCGCAATTGCAAAAAGCTGCGGCGGCGATTCAGTTGGGGCTGCAATATGGTTTAGGCGTGTCAAAAGCACACCTCCTGGCCCAGACATGTGTAGACCTAATGCAAGCGGCCGCGCCTTCAGACATGCGCAGTGCGAGTGAGGTGTCTACTGCATTTGTCAACCCAGGCAACAAAGCGAAGGTTAAGATTTACCAAGCCTATTATTCAGAACAAAGTCGCCTCGAGTTGGATCAAGGATTTATTCCGTTTGATAACCTGGCCAACCCTAGACCAGACTGGCGCGAGTATTGGTTTATGCGGCAATATTTTTTGAATGAGCAGCTGGATGAAAATACGTTTTACGGATTTTTATCACCCAAATTTCACGAGAAAACCGGACTTTCTTCACAGCAAGTCTATTCTTTTATTGATGCTAATGCCGATCAGGCAGACATCATTTTATTTTCGCCCTTTTTTGACCAGACGGTGATGTATCTGAATCAGTTTCAGCAGGGAGTCCTCGCACATAAAGGGATCGAGCAATGTTTTAAAATGGTCATTAACAAAATTGCACCTGGTACAGATATGAATGATCTCATCATGCACAGTGGCAATTCTGTTTACTCAAATTATTTTGTGGCGAAGCCAGTGTTCTGGCAAAAGTGGTTGTCCATTTGCGAAGAGTTGTTTCAGGAGGCGGAGGTTGGTAAAACGCTGCTTGCTCAACATCTTAATGCAGACACTACACACGAAAATAAACTCTTGCCATGCAAGTCATTTGTGTTTGAACGTATTGTTTCACTGATGCTCTCAACGCAATCTGGCTGGCGTGTAAAAGCTTATGACTCTAGTTCTATGCCCTTGGTGCATGCCAATTTGGCGCAATTTATCTCTGTGGAGGATTTAAAACAACTGGATGGCTTGAAAAGGAAAGCGTGCGAAGAAAATTGTAGTCTCAGAGATTTGGGTTACTTTGCTACGATGGATTCAGTCTGGGCGAAGATAGAGAAAATCAGACACGATAAGCTCATGCAATTGAACGCGGCGATTCAAGAAGTCTTTTTAGAAGCGGAACAGTTGCATGCGGCTGGGAGTATTGAGCAGGCATTGCATTTGTATCAGAGTATTCTTGCATCGCAACCTGAACATCCTGGTGCGAATCACAATATTGCCTTAATTGAGACCCATACTTTGGGCGTTGAGGTGGCATTGCCTAAATTTGAAATGGCGGCACTCTCAAGACCCGATGTTGAGCAATATTGGGTCAGTCTGATTGATGCCTATATTTTAAGCAAAGATTTTCCGGCCGCTTATGAAGCTATCAGGCGTGGTCAGGCCAATGCATTGAGTACACAAATGGCAGAGGTCTTAAGCAAAGAGTGCTTAGAGGCGACGGATGCTGCGTGGAATGCTCAAAAACAAATCGGTATCACTTCTTCTGTGCCTTCTAGTGTCATCACGCAAGCGGCTGTGGATGCGTTGCTTGGACAATCACAAGTGTTATTATCAGAGGGTCAATATGAGGCGGCCAAAACCAATCTGCAACAAGTCTTAAAGTCGGATCCAAACCATGCGCGGGCAAATCACGACTATGGTCGCTTGATCGCTGAAACCGAGGCATTAGATGCGGCAATGCCGTATCTTGAGGCTGCTATTGCCAATGCGCCCGAAGTAGAACAATACTGGGTAACGATTATTGATGCCTATACCCAATTGCATGCTTTTAAAACAGTATTTATGGCGATTAGTGAGGGCCGTAAGCATGGATTGTCTGACGCGATGCAGCAGACTTTGTTTGAAGAAGTGGTTAATTACGCGATTAACTTGATCGGTGATCCACAAGTACAGCAAAGCATGGTCATGGAAGCATTGATTGAGGATAGCGGTTTACATAAGCAGATTGTGGCAACGAATGTTGCACAAATCGAACACTGTCAGGCAGCTGGCTTAGTCATTTCCGGCAATATGGATTTAACTGCCTGCGAAGGCTTTCTGCAGCGTTTTCCGGCTTTGCTGGAGACCGATAAATTAATGACATTTATCCGCGCTACCGTGTTGAAACTGATGTGGTTGCCTGAATTCACCGGCCATAAAATATTCGCCCCTTATTTTGATCAGTTACTTGCCAACATAGACCTAGGCATTCCAGCTGTTCTCCCACGCAATGCAAAACTGGCGAATATGGTCGTTGCTAGCGAGGTATATGACTTTGGCGGGCATACCAGAGATATTATTTCCATCCTGAATAATGTTGAAAATCCCATGCTGGTGATTACGGATGTCTATTCCAGATTTGCGACACAAACCTTTTATAACAACATACAAAGTGCGCTGCCACTTTGTCCGGTCTTGGTATTGCCAAACGAGAGTTTGCTAGCAAAAAGCCAACGCTTAGGCAGTTTAATCAATACCTATGCACGCAATGTATTCTTATTGACACACCAAGACGATGTTGTTGCAGCAGTGGCTTGTCAGCCAAACTTCAACACAGACTATTATTTTATTCACCATGCCGACCATAATCTTTCTGTTGGCAGTGGTATTCCACATTTGCAACATGTGGATTTATATGGGCAGCGTGCCATTAACTGCCATGAAGATTTGCAACGCGAAACCATGCACTTACCCACGACTGCGGTAGACAGAGGATGTAAACAGTTTAACTATGATGCCGGCAAGCTAAGCACCGTCACTGCCGGGACTTATGCCAAGTTTAAAACTGAAGGCTCGCTTGCTCTCGCTGAATTAGTGGCTCAGGCTTTATTGGTGGGCGAGGGATACCACTATCATTTCGGCGAAATCAAACCCCATGATCTTCAGCAGTTGCAAAATGCGATTGCTGAAAAAGGCATCGATGTTCAGCGTTTTGTTTACATGGGCAATGTGCCATCATTGTGGCAGGCATTATTGGAGATTGATGCTCATGTGTTTATCGGATCTGCGCCGATTATGGGGGCAAAGTCTGATATTGAGGCGCAGGGAGCTGGCTATCCTTTATTGGCCTTTAAGGCGCTTGATTGTGCCCGTCACATGAATGTGGGTAGTCATGCCCCTGACACCATTTACTGGCATGACATGGAAGCTTTTGTGGCAGGTTTAAAAGTCCTAAAAGCCGATCATGTTAAATATGCACAGTCAGCGCGTACTTATTATGAGCAAGCCTGCTCCATGAATGCTTATCGGGATATATTAGGGAAAATGAGTCACTAGTATGGAAATTCGGGCTTATCAGCAGCAGCCTCAAGCGTGGGATCAGTTTTTGGCGCAGAGCCGGAATGGAGCCTTCTTTTTCAAAAGAGGCTATATGGATTATCACGCCGATCGTTTTCAGGATGCTTCTTTGTGGGTGGAAAAAGAGGGCGAAATCATTGCTATGCTGCCCGCTAGCCGTGATGGCGATACCATTGTCAGCCATGGCGGTTTGAGTTTTGGCGGTTTGGTCATGAGCCCACGTTTAGGCGCCGCAGATGTTAAAACGTTGTTCGAGCAACTGCGGGATTACTGGGCAGGCATCGGCATCAAAAAACTTATTTATAAACCTGTCCCTCATATCTACCACACGATCCCAAGCGAAGAAGATTTGTACGCTTTATACCGGCTGGGTGCCAGGACTATGCGTGTCGATGTATCGACAACCATCATGCAAGCGTCACGGTTGCGCCTATCAAAAGGGCGTAAACATGCATTGTCCAAAGCGAGCAAAGCCGGGGTCACGATAAAAAAAACCAATGATTACGCCAGTTGTTGGCAAATGCTAACCGATAACTTGCAAGAACGACATGGCACAAAACCCACGCACAGCCTGGAAGAGATTTCCCTTCTGGCCAGCCGTTGTCCAGAGATCAGCTTATATATGGCCTATCTGCAAGAACAACCGATTGCCGGGGTGGTCATGTTTGATTTCGGCCGTGTCGCTCATACGCAATATATTGCGCCTAGTCCTGTAGCAAGAGAGGTAGGGGCTGTGGATTTGTTGCTGGAAACGCTCATCAGTGAAATTTACGCGGACAAACCCTATTTCAATTTTGGCATTTCAACCTGTCACAATGGCTTAAGTTTTAATGAGGGCTTGTGTGCGCAAAAAGAAATGTTTGGTGGCCGCACGACGACCTTGCAATGGTTGGAAATGGATTGTGTATGACGCATGTGGATCTGCGTAAACAGGCTATTGCTGCCTATGAGCAGGCGTATAGTGCTAGCGATTTTGAGGTGATTCAGGCACGCTACCGTAAAAAACTGTTACTTGAGTTGCTTGAAAAACACCAGCCTAAACATGTGCTTGAGGTTGGTTGCGGCTGGGACTCAATCGCCAATCACTGGCAAGGATTTGAACGCCTGGTCATTGTTGAGCCTGGTCCGCAGTTTGCGGAAAAAGCGCGAAAAGACACTGCGCATTTGTCAGGTGTACAAGTTATCGAAGAGTTTCTTGAAAATGTCGGTCCGGAGCGCTCAACGACTTCCTATGATTTGATCTTGCTAAGCAGTCTCATGCACGAGGTTCCAGATCCAGAAGCCTTGCTGGTCAGTGCCAAGGCGTTGGCAGATAAACAGACGGTGATTCATATCAACGTACCAAATGCTTTATCCATGCACCGTCTGCTAGCGGTGGAGATGGGGTTGATGGATAGCGTCTATGCCCAGTCAGCATTGCAAAAATCGTTTAATCAACCACGTATTTTTGATTTAAAGCAATTAAAAGCCCTGGCAAACGAACTAGGATTACAAGTAATGGATTCAGGCTCTTTTCTGATGAAACCGTTTACGCATGGGCAAATGATGACACTCATGCAACAAGGCCTACTGACACAGGAAATGCTAGATGGGCTATGGCATTTAGCCAGACATTTTCCGGAAAACGGCTCTGAAATTTATGTCAATCTCAAACTTGAGGACTGAAAATGGATACTAAAACAACTGTGATTGTTGGTAACGCTTTGGCTGGAATGGTTGCTGCTTTGGAGCTGGCGCGACAAGGCAAAACAGTATCCCTGGTAAATCCTGGCGGTCCGTGGGGCGGATACTTTGCCGGGCTAGAAATTGATGGCGTCATGTTTGACGCTGGTTTGGTTAAGTTTGAGCTTGACGGATACCTGGGGCAGGCTGGTGTTTCGCAATTGAGCAGCTATGACCCTGAGCGTCGCAATGATGTGGGGCGATTTTTGAATATTGTGCATGATTGGGTGTTGCAATATACCCCGCTACATCAATTTGACATGCCCAAAATGTGGCTGGGAAATAAAGCTTACGATGATGTGGTACTTGCAAACAGTTACCACACATTTAGCCAATTACCGTTTGCTCAGGCAAGTATTGCCGAATTGCAGGCTCAGACACCTTCCGATGCAGTGCATGCTCGCGAGAAAGCTCAGGGCGACAGTTATCACCGCCTGGATTACCTGAAGGCCTCACTGGCCAACCATGGCAAAACCATGCACGAGCAGATTATTGCGCCTTATTTGTTAAAAGCGCAGGGGGTGACGGCAGACAAAATGCTGGCTCGCTATCACCGCGTAGCCTGGTTGCCTTTATATTACCCGGAAACGTTGTTAGCGAGCTTTCAAGGCAAAGCAGTGCCCTTGAATCCAACCGTGTTCCACTATCCTAAGCATGGCGCCATTGGCGATATCCTGAAGCAGGTTAGGCAACAGCTCATTGCACACCCAAATATCACGCTGATACAGCAACCTGTCACACGCGTGACTAAGCAGGCTAACTGCTGGCAAGTGCAACTCGCGGACAATACCACACTGGATGGTGCAAACCTCGTATGGACCGGCGCGCCTGCAGCATTGCTTAAAGCCCTTGGTCAGTCGGCTACGCCAGTGCAAGAAATAAAATCACCGATCGCCGTGCTTTTTTTGCGCATTAAGCGTCAGGATATCAAAGATATTTATACCTTGATGCATGTGCTGGATTTGGACAAGTGTGCCTATCGGATAACCAACCAAACGGTGTGTGCTGACAATATGACGGATGACATGAATATCGTGGTTGAATTCAATCAGGATTACTTCAAGCGATTGTATGGGGAGCAGGATCTGTCAGATGTATATATCATTGAAAAATTGCTGGCCGAGTTGGCGAGCATGAATATGATAGCGGCAGAGACTAAGCCTTTAATTGCATGCATTAAACGTATTCCGGGCGGTTTTTTGGTTCCAGACGAAGCGGCACGGGATGCCTGGGAGCAAGACAAGGCCAATGTTGTAAATAAACATCCTGAAATAGCCTTGCTGGCGATGTCTAGCGGATTTTTTGCAACTTCACTAAACGATCAGGTGGTACAAGGCTTGTACTATGCGCAAAGCCAAAATAACACCGCAGTAAAATCAGTACTGCAGCAACAGCCAACGGCCACGGCATTACTAAGTTAAGTGGGTATTGATCTTATTCGTTCATGAAAATATTGGTATTGGGTAGCTGGCAGAACTTGCATACAAGCGCAGACCAGTCAGCATTGGCATCTGTTTGGGCGAAAGCCATTGATCAGGGTATCCGGCACTTTGATACTGCTGATAGCTATGAAGATGGTATCGCTGAGATCTTGCTGGCTGATCTATTGCAGGGTCTACCCAGAACAAGCTACCAGTTATCCAGTAAATGTTTTTTTGCGACAAGCGCAGCGCCGTTGGGTGGATTATCCGTGGCACATGTAAAGCCTGCCTTGGAGGGTACGCTAAAGCGCCTGCAGACTGATTATCTGGATGTTTATTTTGCTCATCGCGATGATCAAAGTCTCTCGGTTGAGCAGATCGCTGAGACTTTTAACGAATGCATTACGGAAGGCAGTATTCGTCATTGGGGGATTTGCCGGTGGGCACCTGAACGTGTTGCAGCGTTGATGGATTTTTGCCAGCAAACAGGGCTGCAACCGCCAGTCGCTCAGCAGTTTCATTACCATTTGTTTAACCGGGACGCAGAACAGGAATCTTTTCCGCTCTACAGCCGTTTTGGATTGCCAACTTGGGTGTATTCACCATTGGCGCAAGGGGTACTGACTGGTAAATATCATGATGGTATTCCGCACCTAGCACGTGCAGGTATGGAACATGCCAAAGCCAGTATGTGGGAGTTTCATCCGGAAAAAATTGCGCGTGTGAGGGCATGGGCTGAATGGTTACAGCATAGGGGATTGACTCCGGTACAGGCCGCGATGGCTTTTTGTTTAAGCCGGCCAGAAGTGAGTCATGTGCTGATCGGCGCGACACAGGTGCAACAACTGGAAGAAATTTTGTCAGCGGCCAACATAGATTGGCAACAGGAAATCGTAGAGGTGTTTGATGCAATGTCAACTTACCATTGATGGTCAGTCCCATCAATATCAAATTGAAGGCGATTTTTTCTGGGGTGAAGATCAGGTTTTATTTGAAAAAGACGCTGATACACTTGCTCTAGTGGATTGGCGTGAGCAAGGGTATACCGTCCAACCATTGTTTGGTGCGGAGGCTTTTAGCACAATCCGAGAAAGTCTGACGCAACGTCTCAAAACTATATTACAGGCCGAAGTCCCAACGTTAGATTTAGCTCATTTTCAGCTTGAAAACTATCATCATTACGTACAGGATGAGGTGCACCAGCGCGTCATTTCGCAGACCCGTTTTCTTGACTTCTCTTCATTTGAGATTGATACACAGCAACTGTGTGAAAATGTCTCTGCAATTTTAGGTCGAACGGTGGGGTGCCATAACCAATTGTTAGAACGTGATGTGGTGATTTTGCGCATTAGCCGTCCGAATAGCCTGGATATTAATCCACCGCATCGCGATGGTTATCTTGAGATTTGGCAACGCACAATCAATCTTTGGATTCCTATTGCCGGCTGCTCAGACCAGTCATCGCTACCAGTCATTGCGGGGAGTCACTTCTGGAATGAAAACACGATTTACAGAACGGCTGCAAAAGGTGCAAAAATTCAAGGTAATAACTATCACGTGCCTGCGATATTGCAGACAAAGCAAGGGCCGCTGTCATTAGCACGACAAAACCCGCAACCTGGCGAAGCGCTTATTTTTACGCCTTATTTAGTGCATGGCTCTGCCATCAACCAGCAAGCCGACACGACTAGAATGTCGCTTGAAATTCGACTTCCTTTTCAAAGTTGAAATCCTGAACTGACTAGCAGGTGGTTGTTTTGTATTTTTTTCTAGCAATTGAAACAGCCACGCTAGTTTTAAGCTGATGGTGCTTGATTCAGTAACACCTAGAATATATGAAGGAATCTCGGTATGCCATTGGAAGATTGCAGAATTATTGAACTGCCGAAAATAAACAGCCCGGATGGCAATTTGACATTTGTCGAGAGCGACAATCAGATTCCATTTGCCATTAAGCGTGTCTACCATGTCTATGATGTTCCAGGTGGTGCACAGCGTGGAGGTCATGCGCACAAAAATCTTCACCAATTTATTGTGGCGATGTCAGGAAGCTTTGACATTACGCTCGATGATGGCAAGGATAAGCGAAAATTCCATTTAGCCCGCTCTTATTACGGATTGTATGTGTGTCCAATGATCTGGCGCGAAATCGATAACTTCTCCTCCGGCTCGGTCTTGATGTGTATTGCTTCCGAAAAGTATGACGAGTCTGATTATTATCGGCAGTATGATGAATTTATGCGAGCACGTTGGGCTGCTTGAGTTGCCACGTTCTGCCAATATCTGAATTCAAAATATTTAACCATTAAAAAAGGCGCATCATTGATTTGATGCGCCTTTGTTTTTATTACGTGGAAAATGTATTTATGAGTGGCTGACGGTGCCAGCGACTGGTAAAGGCTCGGTCGGTTGTTTAGCAGGTTTTTTGTTTTTGCGGTAAACCTCGCTTGAGGTGGTTACATTGGCGCGCATACGGATCAGGTCAGCAATTTCTGCACTGTCTTTTTGATGCTCGCGCGGTGCAAACAAGGCTCTGCCACGCGGATCTGCGTCCACCGGTGGCTCGCATAAATAATAGACGGCCAGACTCTTGCGATACACACCATAAGGCTGGGTCAATGGACGGCTCATGCCGTGCCAGGAGTTCTGAGTCGTATCAAAAATCACTGCACGGTTAAATTTGGGGCAGACTTCTTTTAGCAGTTCGCCAGGCTGATTTTGCTCTGCATCGTGGCTCCACAAACCCAAATGTCCGCCATGATATGGCTTGAGTTGCTCCGACACATAAATAATGATGTTGATTTTGCGCTGCAAACCTAATTTGGGATGAATGGAGTAATCCAGGTGCGGATTCAAATTGCCGCCAGTGCCGTGAATATGCCAGCCGCCGCCGTGCAAGCCATTGTCAGCATATAACTGGGTGCCGACGATTTCAGATAGTTTGTCTATGACCGGGGCCGAGTTCAGTGTCTGGAACAGCGCATAGGTCAGCGCAGGGAAAGCATTCCAGTCATTCAATGCTTTTTTGTCTTCGATCTCATTTTGGTAGTGAAACCAGCGCGAAGAGTCATACTCTGGAAATTCGCGTGCAATCTTTTTCACCAATTCAGGATTCAAGAAATTATCGATGACGGCATGGCGGAAAGGTTTTGCATCTTGAAAGTGATGCATTCCTTTAGTCAGATGATTCAAATCCAGAAACGATTGCATGAAAATCCCCCTTCGCATTCATTGAGCGTGTTATGTATTTATATCGGACACGCAAGCAATTTATTAAGGCGAATACGCATGTATTTATGCGCTAATTTTTGTAGATGCTGTACCGACCTTGGGTGGTGGCGCAGTGTGACAAGCTCCAAGCGTTTTAGCGCATGAATCAGCGCGCAGGGATATCTCTAGAAATGGTGGCAAAACCACGTTCTATTCAATGAAATCAAATATGCGGGGCTGCGATAAAGTGATTCTTAACTTGACGCAACGTTCTTACTATAACGGTCAGCATTTGCTTAACTTGAGTAATAACGTGCGAAATCAGATTAATTTAAAACAGATTTGAAGAGCTTGAGTGTGGCATGAATACTTAACATGAAGCTCGATATTTTTGTACATTAAGGAGGCTTAACATGGCTGCAGTCATTAATACCAATATTTCATCATTAAATGCCCAGCGCAATTTAAATGCATCTCAAGCTGGTTTGAATCAATCCATACAGCGTTTGTCTTCAGGGCTGCGCGTTAACAGTGCCAAAGATGATGCGGCAGGGTTGGCGATTGCAACACGCATGGACTCTCAAGTTCGTGGCAATGATGTGGCAATTCGCAACTCCAATGATGCTATTTCATATCTGCAAGTGACCGAAGGTGGTTTGTCGAAAGCGACTGATGTGCTCCAACGTATGCGTGAGTTGGCGGTGCAGGCTGCCAACGGCAGCTATGGTTCTGGTGACCGTGCCAATCTGGATACAGAGTTTACGCAGTTGACTGAAGAGTTAACCCGCTTGAGCACCTCTACCCAGTTTAACGGTTTGAACGTATTTGGCGGTCCCGGCTATACCTTCCAGATTGGTTCTGGCTCTGCGGATACTTTGCAAGTCAGTTCCGTGACCGCAGCTTCCATCTCTGGTAATGTGCAAACCGCCTCAGCAGCAACGGCTGCGATTACAGCCATTGATGCGCAACTGGATTCAGTGAATACGTCACGTGCGAGTCTGGGTGCGTACCAGAACCGCTTTGAAGCGGTAATCAGCAGCTTGCAAGTGAATATCGAAAATGTGTCCGCGGCGAAATCCCGGATTATGGATGCAGACTTTGCGTCAGAAACTGCGAAGATGACCCGTAACCAGATTCTGCAACAAGCAGGCACGGCGATGCTGGCCCAGGCCAACCAGTTGCCTAATAGCGTCATGTCGCTGATTCAACGTTAATCCTTAGGCTGTTTTATAGTGACATTTCACAGGTCGTGGGCTTTTGTCTAGGCAAAAGCCCACGACCTCTTCATTTCTGGATCATCTCATCAACACACCAGTTCTCTATCGTTCAGGATAGGCCGGTAAAACCGGTTTTGTTTTTTTCAATTTAAAGTTTCCAGATGCGATATAGTTAACGCAATCTTTGCGGTAACACGCGCGATCCCTGTTGCTGGGATGTTGATAATTGGATGCCAAACATGATTCCTTTCCTTGATCTCAAAGCCGCTTATGACGAATTGTCGCCTGACCTTGAGACTGCCCTGTTAAGGGCTACCCGTTCTGGCTGGTATATCGGTGGCGAAGAAGTGGAGGCCTTTGAAGCCCAGTTTGCCGCATATACTGGCGCCCCGTATTGTGTCGGCGTGGGCAATGGCCTCGATGCACTGACCTTGGCCTTGCGCGCCATGGATGTGGGGGTGGGGGATGAGGTGATTGTCCCCTCCCATACTTATATTGCGACCTGGTTGGCGGTGAGTGCGGTCGGCGCGACTGTGGTCCCTGTCGAGCCTACTGAGGGGCAGTTCAATATTGATGTTGCCGCCATTCAGGCAAAAATCACAGCTAAAACCAAAGTCATTTTGCCGGTGCATTTATATGGTATCCCGGCAGACATGGATGCCATTTGTGCATTAGCCAAACAGCATGGCTTGCTGGTGTTGGAGGATGCTGCGCAAGCGCATGGCGCTGCCGTCAGGGGTAAATGGGTAGGTACGCATGGGGATGCGGTCGCATGGAGCTTTTACCCGGGCAAGAATTTGGGGGCTTTGGGCGATGGTGGGGCCGTCACCACAAGGCATGAGCATCTCGCCCAACGTATACGCGCGCTTGGCAATTATGGCTCAGCCGTCAAATATTACAATCTGGAGCCTGGCGTGAATAGTCGCCTGGATCCCTTGCAAGCCGCCGTGCTGTCAGTCAAGCTGGCTGCGCTGGATGAGTGGAATACACGCAGGCAGGCATTGGCGCAGCGCTATCTTGAGGGTTTGCAAGGCCTGCCTTTGCAATTGCCTGTTTCTCCAGCCTGGGCCAATACTATCTGGCATTTGTTTGTGATCGCAACGCCACAACGCGATGCCTTGCAAACCTGGTTGCAGGCGCATGGGGTGCAAACCCTGATTCATTATCCCGTCCCGCCACATTTGCAACAGGCTTATCAGTCGCTCGGTTGGCAAGCAGGCCATTTTCCGTGTGCCGAGCGTTATGCCAATCAAGTACTGAGTTTGCCCATGGGCCCGCAACTCTCAGTCACGGCTGTCGACCAGGTGATTGAGCTGGTACAGCAGTTTTTCAGAGCGCAGTGAGACTGTCTCACGCATCGCCTCGTTTAAAGTTTTTCCGAGTAGGGTCGTAAAGAGTGTCAAGTGCATGATCTTCCCAACAGAAATTTAAAGTGCATGATTAAAGAAATTTCTGGCGAAGTCGATAAAAGTAATAACAACGCTGAATAGCAAACACGAAGTCAAAAAGTGGATCAACGTTGATATGACATGCCGATTTGACACTAACTACACATAGGACTCTGAAGGAGACTAAAACATGGCTTCTGTAATTAATACCAACATTGCATCCCTGAATGCACAGCGTAACCTGAATGCTTCACAAACAGGCTTGAATCAATCGATTCAGCGTTTATCTTCTGGCTTGCGTATCAATAGCGCCAAAGACGATGCAGCGGGGATGGCAATTGCCACTCGCATGGACTCCCAAATTCGTGGCAATGAAGTTGCGATTCGTAACTCAAACGACGCGATTTCTTACCTGCAAGTGACAGAAGGTGGTTTGTCCAAAGCGACAGACGCCCTGCAACGTATGCGTGAACTGGCCGTACAGGCAGCCAACGGCAGCTATGGTTCTGGTGACCGTACTAACCTGAACACAGAGTTTACACAACTGACTTCAGAATTAACCCGCTTGAGTACTTCTACCCAGTTTAACGGTTTGAATGTATTTGGTGGTTCAGGTTACACCTTCCAGATTGGTTCTGGTTCTGCAGATACCTTGCAGGTGAGTGCAGTGACTGCGGCTTCTGTGACTGGCAGTGTTGCCACCGTTTCAGATGCGACTGCAGCGATTACCGCGATTGATGCGCAACTGGATGCGGTGAACACTTCACGTGCCAGCCTGGGTGCCTACCAAAACCGTTTTGATGCCGTTGTGAGCAGCCTGCAAGTGAACGTGGAAAACATTTCTGCAGCGAAATCCCGGATTACGGATGCAGACTTCGCGTCAGAAACTGCGAAGATGACCCGTAACCAGATTCTGCAACAGGCAGGCACAGCAATGCTGGCCCAAGCCAACCAGTTGCCTAACAGTGTCATGAGCTTGCTCAGAGGCTAAGTTTTCTCGAGGCTTTCAAATTATGGCGAGCATTTGTTTAGACAAGTGCTCGCTTTTCTTTTTTTAGTCGCCAGCATTGTCAGTCAGCACCTGGCTATGCATCCTGATCTGCCGGTCTAACACAACAGCATCAACCCTTGCACTGGCGTGTCACAACATGGGCATTGCAGGTTTGTCCTGCGGATGCAACATTGCGCCTGATCTACAGCCGAGTGGCTTTCATTTCCCTTCTTCGTTTCATGATCCACAATACGTCAAGCAATTCGATAAGTTTATGAAAATAAAAAGAATACCTTTATTTTCACCTCTGATTTCAACGTACTCCATCTCTCAGTGAGCGTCTGTGCGACTTTGAAGATAAGCAGGTAAAAACGTCGTTGTTTAGCCAAATTATGCTGGCTTGGTTACGGTAAAGTAGGCATGTTGGTGTACCGCTAACTCACTTGAGTACAGCGGGCACAAAATGAGTTCATGGAGACTGCAGGACTGAAGGAAATTACACGGGATTTTTCGCAAGAATAGACCAAGTCGTGCTGACGCGATGACCATGCTGACACCGGCATGGTAGCCATGTTGCACGGCTTGAATTTGCCATGAATGATTTGATATTAAAGTTTTTCCGAGAGGAGTCGTAAATAGTTTCAAGTGCATGATCTACCCAACAGAAATTTAAAGTGCAGCATTAAAGAAATTTCTGGCGAGGTCGATAAAAGTAATAACAACGCTGAATAGCAAACACGTAGTCGCAAGTGAATCAACGTTGATATGACATGCCCATTTGACACTCATTGGATATACGACTCTAAAGGAGATTTAACATGGCTTCTGTAATTAATACCAATATTGCATCTCTGAATGCACAGCGTAACCTGAATGCTTCACAAACAGGCTTGAATCAATCGATTCAGCGTTTGTCTTCCGGCTTGCGTATCAATAGCGCCAAAGATGATGCAGCGGGCATGGCAATTGCCACCCGTATGGACTCCCAAATTCGTGGTAGTGATGTTGCGATTCGTAACTCAAACGACGCGATTTCTTACCTGCAAGTGACAGAAGGTGGTTTGTCCAAAGCGACAGACGCCCTGCAACGTATGCGTGAACTGGCCGTGCAGGCAGCCAACGGCAGCTATGGTTCTGGTGACCGTGCCAACCTGAACACAGAGTTTACACAGCTGACTTCAGAATTATCCCGCTTGAGTACATCTACCCAGTTTAACGGTTTGAATGTATTTGGCGGTTCAGGCTACACCTTCCAGATTGGTTCTGGTTCTGCAGATACCTTGCAGGTGAGCGCAGTGACTGCGGCATCTATTAGCGGCAACGTGTCCACTGTTTCAGATGCGACGGCAGCGATTACCGCGATTGATGCGCAACTGGATGCGGTGAACACTTCACGTGCCAGCCTGGGTGCCTACCAAAACCGTTTTGAAGCCGTTGTGAGCAGCCTGCAAGTGAACGTGGAAAACATTTCTGCAGCGAAATCCCGGATTACGGATGCAGACTTCGCGTCAGAAACTGCGAAGATGACCCGTAACCAGATTCTGCAACAGGCAGGCACAGCAATGCTGGCCCAAGCCAATCAGTTGCCTAACAGTGTCATGAGCTTGCTGAGAGGTTAATTGTTCAGACACTTGAATCATATCCACAGAGGCATCCCTCTGTGGATTTTAGGCTAAGCAGAGGAGCAGCATCATGACTCAATCTATGGATGGTGTTGGCGGTAACCGCACATTAACAGGTGTGCCTGCAGTAAATAGCTTGAAGCTGGTGAAGTATGCAGAAGCCAGCGGCGAGCAAAAACCTGTCGAAGCGATGGATAAAGCCACTTTGACCGGGGCGGTAAAAAAACTGAATGACTATGTGGCGCCTGCGCTGCAAACCATACAGTTTTCGATTGATGATGACACAGACCGTATCGTCGTGAAAGTGGTCGACACCGAGACACAGAAGGTGCTCAGGCAAATCCCAAATGAGGAGGTGCTGGCCATTAGCAAGACGCTGGACAAATTAAGAGGCCTAGTCATTCGTCAAACGGTGTGATGAATTGTGATTGTATTTGGAGACTAGATTATGGCATCAATTGTAAGCTCAACGGGCTCATCAGGGTTACCTATTGACTCTCTTGTCAGTGCCATGATGACGTCTGCCCAGCAGCCGATTACCCAGATCAAGACGCAAGTCTCTACTTACAATGCCAAACTCTCTGCGTACGGTACGTTGAAAAGTGGATTGAGTACCTTCCAAACAGCTTTGGATGGTCTGTCTAGTGCCGGCAAGTTTAATGCGCAATCCGTGACGCTCACCGATTCAAACAGTATCAGCGCGACTGCAAATGGTAGCGCTACCAATGGCAACCACAGCATTTCGGTGAGCCAGCTGGCGACTTCACAACGTATTACCACGTCTGCTTATAGCGATGCCAGTACCACTTTTGGTACCGGGAGCCTGAAGATTTCCTTTGGTACTTATACCCCAGCCAACGGTAGTACGGCAGCTTCTTTTACTGCGAATAGCAGCAAAAATGCGATTACGGTCAATATCGACAGTAGCAACAATACCCTGTCCGGTATCCGTGATGCCATTAACGCACAAAATGCTTCTGTCACGGCTTCTATTGTCAATGACGGTACTGGTAACCGCCTGGTGATCACTTCCATGGACACTGGTGCAGCCAATAGTCTGAAGATTGATGTCACGGATAACGATGGCAACAATACCGACGGTAGCGGCTTGTCCACCTTTGCTTATGACCCGACCGCCTCCAGCGGCAGTGGTAAAAACTTAAGTGAGCTTCAGGCTGCACAAAATGCGTTATTGACTGTTGATGGGTTGAGCATCAGTAAGGCGAGTAACACCATTACTGATGTGATTGAGGGCGTGACCTTAAACCTGAAGGCGGTCACCAGCACGCCTAACGCAATGACGATTGCGACGGACAATAGCGCGATTAAAAGTTCTGTACAGAGCTTTGTCGATGCCTACAACAAACTGAATACCAGTCTGCGTAGCCTGACAAAGTTCGTTGATGGCGGATCTTCTGCCAATGGCCCTTTGCTGGGTGACTCGGTGGCCCGTGACGTGTCAGTGAAACTCGGATTAATGATGTCCCGCATCTCTCCTACGGCCAGTACCTACCGTACCTTGAGTGACATTGGCGTCACCGTGGGCGATGGCGGAGTCATGACGCTGGACGATACCAAGTTTCAGAAAGCGATGGCGAATAGCCCTTCCGATGTGGCGAAAATCTTTTCGCCTTCGGCAAGCAGTACCGACCCATTGGTCAGCTTCGTCAGCAGTGGGGATAAAACAGTTTCTGGCACCTATGCCGTCAATATCTCGCAAGCGGGGAGCAGCTCACAAGATGTGGCTGGTACCCTGAATGGTGTGAATGCGATTGGCAGTGGTAATACCCTGACCGGCGCATTTGGTGAGAATAGTGCAGGTTTGAAACTCAGTATTTTAGGCGCTGCGACTGGAGACCGTGGCACGGTGACTTTCAACCGCGGCCTAATCGGGGAGTTTAGTAGCATGCTTGATAGCTGGCTGGACTCCGATGCTGCGTTGGCTACCAGGACAGACGGTTTGCAGTCGTCTATTAAATCATTGAATAAAAAAGCCGATGACTTGAGCGCCAAGCTGCCAAGCCTTGAAGCAAGTTATCGTGCCCAGTACGCAAAATTGGATGCATTACTCAGCAGCATGCAAAACCAGAGCACTGCGTTGACACAACAACTGAATACAATCAGCAATAATAGCTAATCGCGGAATATTATCAGGAGAATCATGATGTTTGGATCGAAACAATCTGGCATTAATGCCTACGCCAAAGTAGGTTTGGAAACCGGCGTCGTGGATGCCAGTCCGCTCAAGCTGACGATCATGCTTTACGAAGGCGCTGTAACTGCCTGCATCCGCGCGCAACAAGCGATTCAAAAGCAGGATATTCCGCAAAAAGGTGAATATATCTCCAAAGCCATTTCCATCATTGAAAGCGGTTTGCGTACCAGCTTGAACAAACGTGCAGGGGGCGAGGTTGCCCTCAATCTGGACCAGCTGTATGAATACATGATCCGTACACTCATGCAAGCGAGCCTGCGTCAGGACAGTACTAAAGTTTATGAAGTTCAGCAGTTGCTCATGGAGTTGAAAGGCGCCTGGGAAACGCTGGAAAAATCGGGGATGAGCCGCCTTGCACAACAGAATGCCTTGGAAAACTCGGCGATCGCAGAAAAAGCACAGGCGTATCAACATTTGGCCATGGCCGGGGCCTGATATGTCCAAGGCGCTGATTAATACTTATGAGTCTGCTGCCAAAATCATGGCGCAGATGCTGCTTGCCGCTCAGCAAAATGCCTGGGAAAAAGTGACAGAGCTGGAGCAGTCTTACATGCTCAAGATCGAAGTGATCAAAGCGCTGGAACAAACCTTGCGTTTACAATCCGAGCAACTGACACAGGCGCAGCACTTGCGCAAACAGGAGTTGGTGCAGAAAATTTTGGCCGATGATGGCGAGATCCGTAATTTGCTGTATCCCGTCATGCATCGTATTACCGATATGATTTTTGATGCGCAGCTACATGCACGCACCCCACCGGATGTGATTTAGATGATTCCTATCCCGCAAGTCCTCTCACAACGTTTCATTACCAGTGAAACTGAGAACTTGCGTGCGGTCACTTCCATCATGCCGGTGGAAGGTACCCAGGCCGAAGCTCCTTTATGGGAGCGCATGCGTCCAGGCATGCAGTTTATCGGACTGATTTTGCAAAAAGACAACGCTCAAAAAGGCGCAGGCAATGCCGACCTGGCTGCTTTTAAAGTGCAAATCCAGTTACCCAACCAGCCACCCATGGTGGTGCAGATGCAATTACCCGCTTACTTGTCGCAACAGCAAACACTGAACATGCAGTTTATGGGGCTGGCACAAGGCCAGGGCAAAGACGCCGAGGGCTATCCGCAAGTGCGCTGGGGTGTGCAGTCTTCCGCGGCGGGCACGTCACGGCTGTCGACAGCTGGGTTGCTGGCAGAGACGCCACATGCAGACAACCCCGCTACTATGCAAAGTCTGGTACAGCATGCGGCCGGGCAATCGAGTCTGGTCGAGTTAAGCTCTCCCGCCAGAAACCTACAGCGCTGGCTGGATGCCAGCCCGTTTCAGTCGCAATCTGCCGTCTTGCAGGCACAAACCGTGGTCAGCAACAGCCCGCAAAAGCCGCAAGTGCTGGCGCAAGATCTCAAGCATGCGCTGGATAGCTCGGGCTTGTTCTATGAGTCTCACCTGAAAGAGGCGACGCTGGGCACCCGGCCCTGGCATCAACTACTGCAAGAGCCGCAAAACAAACCTCACTTTGTACCGCCGGAGATGGTGTCGCAACAGTTACAGGTGCTGGAACAACAGCGTGTGATTTGGCATGGTGAAGTCTGGCCTGGCCAGATGATGGAGTGGCAGGTCAGTGAGCGCAAAAATTCCCAGCAGTCTAGCGAAGACCCGACCTTAAACAGTTTGTTTAGCAATTTGAAGTTGCAGCTGCCAAGGCTGGGCGAGGTGGCTGTAAGAATCACGCTGGCTAACGGGCGCTTTAGTGTCCGTGTGCAGCCCACGGATGCAGCGAGCCTCAAGGAAATGCAATCTGGCCGCAGTACGCTGGCCATGAATCTGCAAGCTTCCGGCGTGAAGCTGGATTCCTTGCAAATCGTGCGTGAAGAAATCGCGCAGCACAGACCGCAATATGCAGCAGGATAAGCCTTATACCCAATCTGCCGTGGCCCTGGCTTACGAAGCCGGGGATTTGGCGCCACGCGTGGTGGCCAAAGGCAATGGTCTGCTCGCACAACGCATCATTGCCCTGGCGCAAGAACACGAAGTCTATGTGCATGAGTCACAAGCCATGCTCAACCTGCTCATGCAGGTCGAACTCGATGCCCATATTCCCCCACAGCTGTACCAGGCGATTGCTGAAATTCTGGCCTGGTTATACAAGCTGGAACAAGGGCAGGCCGACCATTAAACTGGCCAGTCTCAGATAGAGACTTTGTCGCAGTAACATTGCCGCATCTTGTTTTGCCAGAGAGTTACTGCGTCTACGATTTTTCTGCAATCACTTCTGCCAGCGCCTGTTTGACGTCTGTAATGACACTTGTCCAATGATGGTGTTGGGCTCTGAACAGTCTGGCCGAGGGGTACCACGGACTGTCTTCGCGTGCGAGCAGCCAGCGGAAGTCTGGTGGGTCAGGTAACAATATCCATACCGGTTTGTGCATGGCGCCAGCCAGATGTGCGACTGAAGTATCCACTGAAATAATCAGATCCATGCGTGCGATGAGCGCAGCGGTATCGCTAAAATCCTCTAGTTCGGCCTGGTGCTGCGTGAGTTGTGGTAGCCCGCTTAACGCAGCCTGGTCAGTATCGCGAACTTCTTTTTGCAGGCTATGAAAACTCGCATCCAGTGCCAGCAACGGCGCCAGCTGCGCTAGCGGAATACTGCGGTAACGATCTTTCTGATGCGTGGTGGATCCTGACCAGACCAGGCCTACCCGTAATCTGTTCTGACTAGTCATCTGCAGACGGCTTACCTTGTCAGGCGCGGCAAACAGGTAAGGGGTGTGCTGAGGCAGATTGCCGAGTTCTGTCTTGAAGACATATGGCAAGCTCATGAGCGAACAATGGTAATCATAGTCCTGATACGCGGTGCCTGCAGCAATCAGTAAATAGTCTGGCCCCAGTGAGCGCAACAAGGGAATCAGGCTCGCTTGCACTTCAATAATCACCTGTGCGCCCAAGGTGGCGACCAGTTTGGCGTAGCGTATAAACTGGATGGTATCGCCCAGCCCCTGTTCGGCGTAAAGCAAGATACGCTTACCTTGCAGGGATTGTTCGCCGGTCCACATCGGTTGCACACAGACCGCACGGCGTCCCCTGGGCAAATGTGGCGCATGTTTGCCACTTTCGTACATGGCCCAGCCTTGCGCATAATCGCCGGTGAGTAACTGAAATAACGCCAGATTCCAGTGCAAGGTCGGGTTGTGTGGTTCCAGTGTCAGTGCCTGACGATAACAGTCGCTGGCCATGTCAATGTCTAGCATATCCAGATACAGGTTGGCCAGATTAAGATAAAACAACGCGTTCTGCTGATCGGCTAGCGGGATTTGCTGGTAGCTGGCCAAGGCCTCATGATGGCGGCCAAGCACGTGTAAGATGCTGCCTCGGCACAATAAGGCCGGTGCCAGCGTGGGTGCATAGCCGACCAGTTGGTCTGCACTGAGCAAGGCTTCTTCATAGCGGCCGAGCCGACTCAGGATCAGGCTTTTGCTGTGTAAGGCGGCAACGCAAGCCGGGTTTAACTGTAAAGCAAATTCATGATGGGCGAGCGAAAACTCAAATTGCTCTAATTCAAACAGCAAGTTGCCGCATTCGATAAGTGTGGGTTCATGCTCAGGCGCAAGATGCAGGGCCTGGTTAAAACAGTGCAGGGCCTGCGGGGCGTTTTTTTGCTGCTTGAACAGCATTCCCTTTTGAAACCAGGCTTGAACACCCGCGGGGTTGCTGGCTAACACGCCGTCAGGTGACTCGTGGCTGGCGGTGCTACCTGATGGCCGCAATACTGGCGTGCCATTCAGTCGCATCAGCGGGGCAGAGGGGGTGTCTTGTATCAAGCCAGCCACATGTTGAGCCTGCATTGTTCTTTTCTCACTGTTAAAACGGACTGATGGTCTGGCCCAGTCGCCAGCTGGCTAGTTAAGCCTAGACTTGCATATTCATCATGTCCTGATAGGCGGTGACCAGTTTGTTGCGGACTTGTACTGTGGCCTGAAAGGCGATATTCGCTTTTTGCCCGGAGATCATGACATCAGACAGGCTGACGTTGTCATTTCCCATGGCAAAATCCTTGCCCATTTGTTCGGCCTGCAATTGCATATTGTTGACCTGGTCCAGAGAGGATTTCAGCGCATCACTAAAGCTCACTTGTGTCGTCGGGCTTGCCTGGGGCGGCTTGGCGACAGGATTGGCAATAGCACTGTTGCCCAGACCTTCTGGTTTTTGAGCCGCCGCCCGTAATTGCGCCAGCATGGAGGAGATGCGTTGTGCATCAATACCGCCTGCGTTCATAGGTGTCTCCTTTCATCCTGTACTCGTTTCGTGGGGGAGGCCATCACCTCTTATCTCATGGTGAGCACTGTAACATTGCGCCAGCTGGACTGCTTTGCAAAATAGGCAACATTAATCCGTCTTATTTGCTGATTTGAATAGGCAGGGTCAGCGCATAATGTGATCCATGTGAAAGTGTCCTGACAGGATATTGAAGTTCAAAAGAGGTGGCAGCATGACCGGCAATCAACAGGCCGGGAGGCAGGTCACTGCAAGTAGGTAATATTGGAGGTTCAGATGGCTGCTGATGCTGCCTTATTAACAACAAGCAATGAGTCTGGCGGAGCGTCCAACATGTTTGGGCAGCTCGGACAAAAGTTAATGCTGGTCGCCGGGATTGCTGCCGTGGTTGCGGTGATGGTGGTGTTCTGGCTGTGGAGCCAGAAGCCGGATTACCGGGTGTTGTTCTCCAACTTTGCTGACAAGGATGGCGGTGCCATCGTCGCCGAGTTGGATAAATTGAATATCCCTTATCAATTTGCCGATGGTGGGGGTGCCATTCTGGTGCCTGCTGACATGGTGCATCAGGCACGTTTGAAACTGGCGGCACAAGGTCTGCCCAAAGGCGGCAACATCGGCTTTGAACTGCTGGAAAACCAGAAATTTGGCGTGTCGCAGTTTGTTGAGCAGGTGAACTTTCAACGCGGCCTTGAGGGCGAGCTGGAACGCAGTATCCAGTCTATCTCTGCTGTGCAGGCTGCTCGTATCCATCTGGCGATTCCCAAGCCCAGCGTGTTTGTGCGCGAGCAACAATACCCAACCGCTTCTGTGCTGCTCAATCTGCACAATGGCCGCCGGTTAGACGCGCAACAAGTGGGTGCCGTCGTGCATCTGGTGGCAAGCAGTGTGCCTAACCTCTCAGCCGATCATGTCACCGTGGTCGATCAAAACGGCAATTTGCTGTCTGACAACGCCAATAAGCTCAAGCAAAGTGGCCTAGACCCAGAGCAGATGGCCTACGTGGAGAATATGCAAAACAGCATTGCTCGCCGTGTAGAATCCATTATTACGCCGATTGTTGGTGCAAAAAATGTGCATGCCGAAACCAGCGCCGAGATTGACTTCTCGATGACAGAACAGGCCAACGAATCCTACAAACCCAACACCAAGCCGGATGACATGGCGATTCGCAGTGCGCAAAGCCATGAGACGCAAAATACCGGCGCCAACAACGGCGCGGTGCCTGGTGCTTTGTCTAACCAGCCGCCTGCAGATGCGACTGCTCCGATTAATGCGCCTGGTGCGCAGGGTCAAGGGGAAAATGATGCGCCTGCTGCTGCCCCAACCCCACCACAAAATACGCAAAAAGATACCACCACTAACTACGAGCTGGACAAGACTGTGAGCTATATCCAGCAGGCCAAGGGCGGCATCAAGCGCCTGCATGTGGCGGTGGTGGTCAATCACATCCCAGTCGTGGATAGCACCGGTAAAACGACTTACCGTGCACTGACAGCAGCCGAGAAGCAGCAGGTAAGCGACCTGGCAATGCAGGCCATGGGCTACAACAAAGAGCGTGGCGATACTATCTCTGTGGTGAATACCCCGTTTGTGGCCGAAGCACAGGAAAAACTGGTTGAGCCACCGCTGTGGAAGGACCCTGTCATGATTGAGTATGGTAAAGATGCCTTGCGCTTCCTGGCTGGCGTGGTGGTGTTGATGATGATTTATAAAAAATTGCTCAAGCCGATGGCCACCAAACTGACTGGCGCGGATAAAAAACAACTGGCTGTGACTGCGGCACAAAACGCGGCAGCAGGCGGTGAAGCGGTTGCCGGCGCGGCAGGCAGTGCAGCTGAAGGTGAAGATGCACTGGTCACCTTGAGTGGCGATCCTCCTGCGTTAACGGGCGATGATGGCCGTATGGATCAAACCTTGCTGGCCGTGAAGCAGGTGGCCAAAGAAAACCCACGCATGGTCGCGAATGTGGTTTCCAGCTGGGCGACTGCGGAGAAATAAACCATGACTGAAGGCTTGACTAAAAGCGCGATTTTGATGCTTGCCCTCGGTGAAGACGAAGCGGCGGAGGTGATGAAGTATTTGTCACCCAAAGAGGTACAGCGGCTGGGCATTGTCATGGCCTCAATGAAGCCGGTGCCACGTGAAGAGGTAACTGCAGTGCTGGAGTCCTTTATGGTCGACTTTGCCGGCAGCAGTGACTTCGGTCTGGATTCGGACGCCTATATCCGCTCGGTTCTGATCAAAGCTTTTGGCGATGACAAAGCCTCCAATCTGTTAAGCCGGATTCCGCAATCGCAAGATGCCGCGGGTATTGAAAGCCTGAAGTGGATGGATGCCTTCAGCGTGTCCGAGTTTATCAAGAATGAGCATCCACAGATTATCGCGACCATCTTGTCACATCTGGAGGCAGACCAGGCCGCAGAAATTCTGGGGCATTTTACTGACCGTTTACGTCAGGATGTGATTTTGCGGATTGCCACGCTCGACAGCATTAAACCGGCCGCGCTCAAAGAGCTCAATGAAGGCATGATGAAAATGCTGTCAGGCAATGAAAACCTGAAGCGTCAGCCGATAGGTGGCGTAAAAACCGCGGCTGAAATCATGAACTACCTGAGTGGCGACAACGAGGCCAAATTGATGGAAGGCCTCAAAAGCTATGATGACAATATGGCGCAGGAGATCATGGACCAGATGTTTGTGTTTGACAATATTCTGGAAATTGACGACAAAGGCATTCAAACGCTGCTGCGTGAGGTGCAATCTGATATGTTGATTGTGGCTTTGAAGGGAACCTCTGATGAAATGAAAGAGAAGTTCCTGCGCAATATGTCTTCGCGTGCAGCCGATATGATGCGTGAAGACATGGAAAGCCGTGGTCCGGTCAAGCTGTCTGAGGTTGAAGCACAGCAAAAACAAATTCTGCAAATTGTGCGCAGGCTGGCCGATGAAGGCCAGATCATGCTGGCTGCCAAAGGCGATGGCGAGCAATATGTTTAAATCCAGTCAGTGTAAGGAAGCATAATGGTGGCTGCAGCAATCCCAAAAGAACAAATGAGTGCCTATCAGCGCTGGGAGATGGCCAGTTTTGATGATGCTAATAGCAGTGAGAGCGTGCGTCGCAAACAGGCACAGGCCGATGAAGCCGCGCGCACGGTCACTGAAATTCTCAAGCAAGTCCGCCAGGAAGCCTATGAAGAAGGGTTCAAGATTGGTTATGGCGATGGCATGCAGCACGCGCAGGCACAACTGGAAAACGAACGTGGTCAGTTGTTGCAAATGGCGCAGAGTTTCCAGCAGGCGCTGGCGTTTCAGGATAGCCATGTTGCCGAGTCTGTTTTGAGCCTGGCGCTGGATCTGGCCAAAGCCATGATGAAAACCAAGTTGCAGGCCGATCCGCAGGCGGTGCTCCCGGTCGTGCTGGATGCCATGCACTATTTGCCCCAAGTCAGACAGCCCGCGCGCCTGATTGTGCATCCGGATGATGCGCAGGTGCTACGCAGTCATATCGGCGACACACTCAAAGAGCAAGGCTGGCAAATTGTCGAAGAGTTGCAAGTCGAACGTGGCGGTTGCCTGGTTGAAACGGCAGATAACCAGATTGATGCCAGCAATGAGGTCCGCTGGAAACGTCTGGTACAAGGGCTGTCACGCTATGATGACTGGCATAAACCTGCCTCCACCCACGAATAAGTTTTTCACTTTCTAGTTTAAGCCTACGTCATGACAATTTCAGATTCAGGGCTGCCGACGTTAGACGCGGTTGCTGACAATAGCCCCCAAGTCACCAATGAGCCTCCCAAGCAGCCCAATGTGCATGAGCAGCGCTGGCAAAGTTATTTGCGCGATTGCAGTGAACTGATCAATATGGTCGACCCGCTTGAAGTCGCAGGTCGTATCGTCAAGGTGACTGGCCTGGTGATGGTCGCTACCGGTATCAAAATGCCAATAGGCGGTGCCTGTTTTATCCCGTTACAGGATGGAGGCCGGGTAGAAGCCGAGGTGGTGGGATTCGATGGCGAGAATTTGCTGCTCATGCCGCAAACCGCGTTGGAGGGGGTGACCCCGGGCGCCAAGGTGTTCAGCATGGAAATTGCTGAAACCGTGCCAAAACCCCAAATTGGCCGCCCGCCACGTCGACGTGCACAGGATAGAGCGCGCCATTTTCCGGTAGGGGATGGCTTGCTCGGACGCGTGGTCGATGCAGCCGGTAATCCGCTGGATGGTCTGGGCCCAATTCCGGGGGATGTGACCGCGCCGCTTAATGGCCGCGTGATTAACCCTTTGCAACGGGCACCGATTGAAGACACGCTGGATGTAGGGGTGCGTGCGATCAACGCCATGCTCACCGTGGGCAGGGGGCAGCGCATGGGCCTGTTCGCCGGCTCTGGTGTGGGTAAGAGTGTGCTGCTGGGCATGATGGCCCGTTACACCACTGCGGATGTGATCGTGGTCGGCCTGATTGGTGAACGGGGCCGCGAGGTACAGGAATTTATCGAGCAGATTCTGGGGCCGGAGGGGCTGGCACGCTCTGTGGTGGTCGCTGCACCTGCCGACGTCTCGGCATTGATGCGCTTGCAAGGCGCGAGTTATGCCACGGCCATTGCCGAGCGTTTCCGCCAGCAAGGCAAAAATGTGTTGCTGATTATGGATTCACTCACGCGTTATGCCATGGCGCAACGCGAAATTGCCCTGGCCATTGGTGAGCCACCGGCAACCAAGGGCTATCCGCCTTCTGTGTTTGCCAAATTGCCGGCACTGGTCGAGCGTACCGGCAATGGCGCCAGGGGCGAGGGCTCGATTACAGCGTTTTATACCGTGTTGACCGAAGGCGATGACCAGCAGGATCCGATTGCGGACTCTGCGCGCGCGATTCTGGACGGACACATCGTGTTGAACCGCAGCCTGGCCGAGAGCGGACATTACCCCGCCATTGATATCGAGCAGTCGATCAGTCGCGCCATGCACAACATTACCAGCAAAGAACATCAACAGGCCGCCCGCATGCTCAAGCAGTGGTACTCACGCTATCTGCGCAATCAGGACTTGATCGCGGTAGGGGCTTATCAGCCAGGATCAGACCCCATGCTGGATATCGCGATTAGAAAACGTGACGACATCAATGCCTTTTTACAACAAGACATTGATGAGTGTGCGGATATGCAGCATAGCCTGCAGCAATTAGCCAACACGCTAACCTTATAGCCCCTTTAAAGCGAGCCCATGGCCAAACAATCCACCCAAACCCTGACCTTGCTTAACCAGTTGGCTGCCGACGAGGTGGAAGCGGCGATGCAGGCGCTGGCCCAGGCCATGCAACAGCTGGAACAGGCGCAACAGCAGCAAGTCATGCTGGCGCAATATCAGCAGGAATATGAGCAGCAATGGCAGCAGGTAGTGCAAAACGGCCTTAAAGCCGATTTATACCGTAATTTTCAGGGCTTTTTCTCGCAATTGGAATTGGCGGTACGCACGCAAAATGCTCAAATCGAACAATGTCAGGCGATTGTCCAGCAGCAGCGGTTGCGGTTGCAGGAAAAACAGCGCAAGCAAAAGTCTTATGAAGTTTTGATTACGCGGGCTCAAACCTCACAGGCCAAGGCTGAAAACAAGCGTGATCAGAAAATGATGGACGAATTTGCCAGCCGCGCCAGACGAGCACGTTGGTAAATAGCCGGGAGTAATGTGATGGCCTTGATTAATTCACCAGTACTGCCTACCCAGGCGTCAGAGGCGCTTAAAGCGCCCATGACGTCGTCAGGCGGCCAGGAGCCGGTGTCACCCGATGCGTTTTCACAAACTTTGCGCCAGCAAATGGCCCAAGCCCAACCTTCTGCGCCTAAAGACAAGCCTGCTGCGCCCAAAGCGGAGAGCAACACTGAGCAAGGTGCTGTGTCGAATAAGGCGAGTGAACCGACTGAACCGTCTGACAAAACCACTGCCGCCACGGGGACAGAAGTCGCCCCAACAGAAAAAAATATTCCCCACCTCGCAGGCAAAACCAAGGCCAAATCCAAAGCAGACGAGAACACCAGTCTGGCAAACAGTGTCGCCAGAGAGCCTTCTAGCGTGGTCTCTCCTGTTGTGGGGGTAATTGACCCTGCCAGTTTGACCGATGCCAATCCTGACCAGAAAAAAACCGGTGTTGGCACGACTGAGGATACCAGTGCTGCGGCTGCCGGCATCATGCCATGGATGCAGACCATGCTTGCGATGCGGGCCAATCAGCCCGCAGAGGCTGCAAAAGGTGGCGCCGAAGGGGTAGCATTGACCCTTAGTAACGGTCGCTTTGCAGCCGCTGGCTTCGATAAAGCCTCTAGCCAACACGGGATAACGAATGAGTTGCAGATCACGCCAGCCACCGACAAAGACACGCTGACAGCAGCGACCGCGGTTGTGCCAGACGGTAAGCAGCTCTCAAGCTTATCCACCAAATCAGAAAAGACGGCGGAAGGTTTTACAGCGCTGTTGAATAACGCCAAATCGACCAGCGCGGAGATTGTCTTGCCTAAAGGCATGGAGCAGGCCGTGCGTGCGCATGAAACGACGCAGGGCGCCAGTACATTGACCACGCCGCCCATGATAGAGGCCATGCCGCAGACGCCCTGGTTGCAATCGGCTGGCGTGACCGATTTGAGCCAGGTGGTCACCACCCAGATTACGACGCCGTTTACCGATGACCGTTGGCAAGCCGCAATTAACCAGCATGTGATGCAGATGGCTAGCCAGAGCGACGAAGTGGCCAGCCTGACATTGTCGCCCCCGGATTTGGGGCCCATCCAGGTGGTGTTAAAGGTCGATAACCAGTCAGTGAATCCCAGTTTTATCACGGATAACCCTCTGGTGCGCCAGGCGCTGGAAGATGGCATGCAGGATCTGCGTGATCGCATGCAGTCCCAGGGCTTGCAACTGGGCCAGACCTTTGTTGGCAACGGGCAGCAGGCACAACAGCATTTTGAACAGCAATCCAGCCGTGATTCTGCAAGGACTGCAGCCCCTGGGGCTGAGTCAGACACGGCGATCGCACCGCAAACGGCAGTCCAGCCACGTGTGGTACGTGGCTTGGTGGATACGTTTGTATAAGCATTGCTCCAGGCTGGCTAGCATGCCTCACCCAGCATAAAGGTCGATTTAACGCTGATTTTCCCCTTTTATCCGGCAATGTTTTGCTGGGCGCTCTCCGCATAATGACACCATATATCGTCAAGGTTTTACAGTAAGAAAGGTAGTGTCATGGCTCAAGAACCAGCAAAAGCAGACGGTGCAGCAGAGGCCGCCCCCAAATCCAAGAAAAAACTGATTGTGATCCTGGCCGTGGTGCTGGCGTTAGCCGCTGGCGGCGGCGCAGCAGCCTTCTTCCTGATGAAAAAACCTGAGGCGCATCAGGCCAAAGGCAAGCATGGTAGCAAGGCCGAGAAAGAAGATGGCCACGAAGAAAGTGCTGCTGAGGGCGAAGAGGAAGAGGCCGCAGCCGATGAAGAAGAGGAAGAGCATGAAAGCGGTGGTGGCGGTGGCCATGGTGAAGCAGGTGCGGGCCCGGCCTACTTGCAGTTTGAAACGTTTACCGTGAACTTGCTGCCTGATCCCGATGAAAAGTTTTTGCAACTGGACCTGACCATTGAAGCCAAAGACACTGCACTGGCCGACAAAATGAAGGCACAAATGCCGCTCATGCGTAACCGTGTATTGATGTTGCTCACCAGTAAAAAAGCATCGGATATTGCGACGCCTGAGGGCAAAGCTCAGCTCAGCGAAGAACTGCTGGCAGAACTGAAAAAACCTTTGAAAAAGGGGGGTAAACAACTCAAGATCAAACAGGTGTTGTTTACTTCATTTGTCATCCAGTAATGCCTGAGAATAACCATGTCTGCAGATAAATTCTTATCACAAGACGAAATCGACGCCTTACTTAAAGGGGTCGAGGGCGACGATGACAGTGATGCATCCAGCAAGGATGAGTCTGGTGTTCGCAACTATAACCTGGCCACGCAAGAGCGCATTGTGCGTGGGCGTATGGCCACGCTTGAGATCATTAATGAGCGTTTTGCCCGGCTGCTGCGTATTGAGTTGTTCAATTTTCTGCGGCGTACGGTCGAAATCTCGGTAGGGCCGGTCAGGATCATCAAATACACGGACTTTATCCGTAATCTGGTGGTCCCCACCAATCTCAATTTGATCCACATGAATCCCTTGCGCGGCACGGGTGTGCTGGTACTGGATCCTACCTTGGTCTTTTTGCTGGTGGATAATATGTTTGGCGGCGATGGCCGCTTTCATACCCGGGTGGAGGGGCGTGATTTCACCGAAACCGAGCAGCGGATTATTCAACGCGTGCTGAATATCTTGTTTGACGCCTACCAGAAAGCCTGGGCGCCTATTTATCCGGTGCAGTTTGAGTATCTGCGCTCGGAGATGAATACCCAGTTTGCCAGCATTGCCACCCCGAATGAAGTGGTGGTGGCGATTACGTTTAATGTGGAGCTGGGACCTAACAGTGGTGAAATCCATTTCTGTGTGCCTTATGCCATGGTGGAGCCGATCAAGGACTTGTTGACCTCGTCCCTGCAAGGCGAGAACCTTGGCGGTGACAAACGCTGGGTAAAAATGATGACCCAGCAAATCCAGGCGGCAGAAGTCGAAATTGTGGCCAATCTGACCACACGCAAGATGATGGTGGCAGACCTGCTTGCGTTAAAAGTGGGGGATGTCATTCCTGTGAATATTCAGGATACGGTAGAAGGACAAATCGATAACGTGCCCATTATGGAGTGTCGTTATGGCGTGTTTAACGGGCAATATGCGCTCAAGGTGGAAAAAATGATACGTGCTGACGGTAGTAGTCAGGAACAATTGCAAGGAGAGTCATAATGGCAATGGATCCCGCGACAAGTAGTAATGAAGAGGAATTGGATGCCGCACTGGCCAGCATGGGTATGCCTGAGTCGGAAGGGGTGCAAACCATTGCCGAGGATGACTGGGGCGCGGCCCTGGCCGAGCAAACCAAAGCCGAGTCCTCTGCATTGCAAGAGCCGATAGGCAAGGCCGCCGTTTTTAACGAGTTTAGCAGCAGCAACAAACTCGAAGGCACCCAGAACGATATTGATTTTATTCTGGATATTCCGGTACAGCTGACTGTAGAGCTGGGCCGTACCAAGATTTCGATCAAGAACCTGTTGCAATTGGCGCAAGGTTCTGTAGTTGAGCTGGATGGCATGGCGGGTGAGCCCATGGACGTATTAGTGAATGGCTGCCTGATTGCACAAGGTGAGGTGGTGGTGGTGAATGACAAGTTTGGTATCCGCCTGACGGACATCATTACGCCTGCGGAACGGATCCGTAAATTGAACCGCTAAGTGCCCAGGATGGTGATGCGCATAATTCATTCTTACCGGTGGCTAGTGGCCGCCGTCGTTAGCAGTTGTGTTTCCCCGTTGACCGTGGCGGCTACCTCTGCAGCAGCCCCGGTAGCACCCAGCGCCAGCGATACCTTGGGCCGTATGGTGTGGGGCACTGTGATTGTCTTGCTGGCGATTGCCGGGATTGCCTGGTTTTTGCGTCGAGTCCTCCCGGGACAAACTCATCTTTCACGTGGCGTGATCAAGCAGGTTGGCGGTTTACAGTTAAGCCCTAGGGAGCGCGTGGTTGTGCTTGAAGTAGGCGGCCGTTGGTTGGTGGTGGGCCTGCATGGCGGGCAAATGACGGCCTTGGGTGAGGTGAGTCCGACGGCGGCTGAATCTGGCGCCCTTGACAACTTAGCCACGCCTGAGGACTCCTCAAGCACAGTCATAGACCCGCAAGCATCCTTTGCAGTACGCTTGCAACAAGCCATGCAAGCCACCTTGCAACAGAAAGTCAAATCTTTCAAAAACAAGCCTTGAGTGGCTTATTTCCAGCCTTTGATTAGGCGTTTCCCAGCGTAGACTAACCCTAACTTATTTTAGGTCTTGCGTGCTTTTGTGCGCGCAAGCAAGTGACGGGTATAGTTGCATGCGTTTACATTCCATCCTCAAGTCTTTGCAATTCGTGCTGCCAGTGGCGCTGTTATGGCTATGGTCCACAGGCACGCTGGCGGCAGAAGGCTTGCCGATAGGCACAGTGACGCCGGCACCAGGGGGCGGCCAGGATTACACGCTGAGCCTGCAAACCCTGATCCTGCTCACCGCGCTCACGTTTATTCCAGCCGCATTGCTGATGATGACCGGTTTTACGCGCATTGTGATTGTGCTGTCGCTATTGCGTCAGGCGCTGGGGACACAGTCTGCGCCTTCTAATCAGGTGTTGATTGGTCTGGCCTTGTTTATCACCTTTTTTGTCATGGGGCCGGTGTTCGACAAAATTTACAGCGATGCTTACCAGCCGCTTTCTGAAAACAAAATTACAATGCAAGAGGCCTTGCAGCGGGGCGTGTTGCCACTGAAAGCCTTTATGCTCAAGCAAACGCGCGAGACCGACCTGGCCATGTTTGCCAATATGGCCCATAGCGAGTCCATCAATACACCAGAAGAAGTCCCGCTCAGAATTCTGGTGCCTGCATTTATGACCAGTGAGCTGAAAACGGCGTTTCAGATTGGTTTTGCCATTTATATCCCGTTTCTGATTATTGATATGGTGGTGGCCAGTATCTTGATGGCCATGGGCATGATGATGATGTCACCGGCCGTGGTCTCTTTGCCTTTCAAGCTGATGCTGTTTGTGCTGGTAGACGGCTGGCAATTGATCCTGGGGTCTTTGGCGCAAAGCTTTGTCCTCTAACTCGTTTCTTTTTGGAGTATTGTATGAGTCCAGAACAAGTCCTGACCTTGGGCAGTGAAGCCATGCAGACCACCTTGCTGGTGGCAGCGCCGGTATTGGGCACTGCGCTGATCATTGGTCTGGTGGTTAGTATTTTTCAGGCGGCCACACAAATCAACGAGCAGACCTTGTCTTTTATCCCCAAGCTGGTAGGGGTGATGGCGATCTTGCTATTGGCCGGGCACTGGATGCTGATGACGCTGGTGGACTACATGCACCATATCTTCACCATGATTCCACAGCTGGTCAATTAACGACGGCTGCCTCGCCACATGCTGACGATTCATGACTCAGACCTGCAGCAGTGGGTGGTACAGTTTCTCTGGCCGCTGACACGTATCCTCGGCTGCATTGCCGTGGTGCCGTTGTTCAGTCATCCCTCCATTCCCAACCGCATTAAACTCACAATCGGCTTTATCATTACGCTGGCACTGGTGCCTGGCATCCAGGTGCCTAATATTGCCGTGCTGTCATGGCAAGGCTTGTTCTCATTACTTGCACAGTTTTTGATCGGCATCAGCATGGGCTTTGTCATGCGGCTCATGTTCACTGCCGTCGAGCTGGCTGGCTTTATGATGGGGATGAGCATGGGGCTGGGCTTTGCCAGCTTTTATGACCCGCATACCGAAGGGCAAACCATCGCCGTCGCCCAGATGCTGACCATGCTGACCTTGATGGTGTTTATGAGCCTGGACGGGCACTTGATTGTCATTGCAGTGATGATGCAGAGTTTTGAAACCATGCCGATAGGCATGACGCACTGGCAACTGAATAGCCAGGCGATTGCAAGCATTGGAGGTCATATTTTCTCGCAAGGCTTGCTGATGTCTTTGCCCGTGATTGCCAGTCTGCTGATTACCAACATGGCGCTGGGCGTATTAACCAAAGCCGCCCCTCAACTCAACCTGTTTGCCATGGGCTTTCCAATCACCATCGCGGTCGGGTTTATCATGATTTTGCTCGGATTACCTTCTCTGATTCATCCGGTCGAGGACTGGATGATCGATGCGCAGCAATACATGCTGCAAGTGCTGCATTAGTCTCACTGATTTACCAATCGCGCTTTAGACGTATTGTTTGGATTGATCCATGAAAAAGCCGATCGCTGGTAAGCGATCGGCTAAAAATCAGTGTGATACCGGTCTGAATTAAATAAACTGGAACAGTGACAGTTTAGAGGTCGAAACAAACGACTTCTGAGCGGCTTCCATAATGGTATTCTTTTTAGCCAGGTCAGACAGTGCTTGCGTGTAGTCCAGGTCTTGCAAGTCGGAAAGTACCTTAGAGTATTGCAGGGATATATCATCGCCTGTGTCATCCAGAATCTGGATTTCGTTGAGTTGGCTACCAATTTGCGCTCTGGTATCAAGAATGCTGTCCAGGGATTTGTCTGTATTCTGCAGAGCAGTTGCCAGGCCATTGGTGAAGTTGGTGCGGGATGTTGCATCAGTAATCGGTGTATTGAGCAACGTAATTGCCTGTTGCATGTTGGCAAATAAGTTATTGCCGTTGGCATTGAACACGCTATCACCGGTAAACGTGGTCGGCATGGTCCGGTTATCATCAATCTGCAAATTCATGCGCGAGGTCTCCCCCTGGAAAACACCCGCACTGGTAAATGCCGCCTTATCTGTAGTAAATCCTGAGTAGATAAAGTTACCCATGGAGTCTTTGGCGTTGGCCAGACTGATCAGGCTATCCAGGCGGCCTTGCAACTCAGTCGCAATACTTTGGCGCTGTGAATCGTTATAGGTGGCGTTACCCGCGGCCGTCAGTGAACTCTTGATATTCAACACCAAGTCAGTCACGGACGATAAATTGGTTTCATAGTTTTCGAGCATGCTGCTGGCCGTTTTTCGCGTCTCGGCAAAAGTGTCCTTCATGCTCTTGTTATTGTTGATCTCGATAATCCTGGCAGAGGCAACCGGGTCATCCGCTGGCGAGCGGACTTTCTTGCCTGAAGAAATTTTTTCATTCAGATCATTCACGTCACTTTGTAGGCCCATGAGGCGGTTGGTGCCATTGGCATAGATCGTATTTGTACTTAATCTCATAGTGACATCCTTACTCGATGTGATTTACCCAGTTCTGAATTTATCTGCCCAGACTTAGCAGGGTATCGAACATATTACTGGCGATTTGCATCATTTTGCCTGCCGCTTGATAGGCTTGCTGATAGCGTAGCAGGTTGGCAGCCTCTTCATCCAGGTTGACCCCTGATTGTGACTGCATGGCCGAGGTGGCATTATCCAGCGCAGTTTTGTCGGCCTGGTTAATGATGCTCATCTGGTTGGCTTTAATCCCCACCGCACTGGTGGTGAGGGCATAAGCCTGTGCAAAGGTTCTGTTGGTAGAGCTGGCATTCACCCTGACGAAGTTCTGATTCTGTAAATCAGCCAGTTTTAGCGCATTGGTGTTGTCGCTTTCCCCTTTAGAAGGGTTGTCGGCCAATGCCAGCTTTTCCACATCCGTTACCGCCAGGGTCAATCCGCTGGCAGCATACTGGGTAGGCTTAATCAGGTAAGAGTCGCCATTGGTCGGTGAACTGGTATTCGTGTTAATGGTGATGCCATCCTGATTGAATGGCAAGGTCACATTTGTCCAGACGTACTTATCATTTTGGCGCGTGATATTGTACTGACCATTCACATACTCCAGGGTGTAGTTACTGCTGGTCAGTTGTGAAGGGTCCGTGATCGCGACAGACGCCTGTTTGCTCTGGTCAGTATTATTACGGTTACTGATCGCGACCGGACCAGCAATATTAAACATATTCTGGCCAACGGTACCGGTCAGGTCTGTGCCCTGTTTGTGCTGGTTGTTAAACGCCGTGGCAAAGGTAATCGCCAGTTGTCCCAGCTGGTTTTGTACCGTGTCTAGCGTTTCATCCCTGAATTGCAATGCGCCGCCCAATGCGCCGCCCGTCAGAGAGCCGCTTATGGGTTTAGGCGAGCCAGAAGCACCATAACCGACTTCAAGTCGGGTGCTATCAGTGTCATTGGGTACCGCATACAGGTCTTGGGATTGATTGCCCAGTACAATCGGGATGCCATTGCCGATGGAAACGTTGTAAGTGTTATCTTGCTGTGGCAGGACTGTCGTTTTGATCTGTTCACTGATTTTTGCGACGAGCAAGTCACGCTGGTCCATCAGGTCATTGGGCGGATTACCAGTTGAACTAAACGCTTGCTTGATTTTTTCATTCAGATCCGCAATAGAGCTGGCATAGCTGTTAATGGTTGCCACACTGGTTGAAACTTGCGTATTGATATTGGAACGCATTTCATCCAGACGCGAATTGACTGCGGTAAAGCGGCTCACCAAGGATTGCGCATTGGAAATGACCGTTTGCCGGGTGGCAATATCCGAAGGGTTCGCAGCCGCTGCGCTGACAGATCTGAAAAAGTTGGTCATCACCGCGCTCACGCCGGCTTTGTCATCAGACAGCAGGCTATTGACTTCATTAATGCCTTGTAAATATACCGAGCTTGAACTTTGGTTACTGGTTGTATTAATCACTTGTTTGGCCAGCACGTCATCGTAGGAACGTACGATGGTCCCAACCTCGGCACCTTGACCAAGATAACCGTTACCAAAACTTTGTGCGGCTGCCGCCTTTTGAACAATGGACTGCCTGTTGTATCCAGGCGTGGATGCATTGGCAATGTTATGTCCCGTGGTTGCAATGCCTAGCTGAGCGACGGTCAGCGCACTTTTCCCAACGTTTAATACATTCATATGCTATAGACCTTTCGGGCAAGCGGATGGATGAACGCTTAAAAACGGTCATCAACATCACGATTAAGTTGCCTAACGGCAATGTTTTCAAATACTTTAATTTCAACTTCGCAAATGATTAATCACTTGCGTCAGTTTTTTGCCATATTGCGGATCAGTCGCATAGCCTGCACGCTGCAGCGCATGGGCATAAGCGCTGGCATCATGCGTGTTATTCATGGCTTGTTGATAGCGCGGATTTTGCGAAATCATTTTGGCGTAATCCTTGAATGCGTCACTGTAGCTGTCGTAGGCCCGAAATTTTTCCACTTTGGTTTGCTTGACGCCATTCACGTACTCGGTGGTGGTACTACTGACGACTTTGCCTTTCCAGCTGGCATCAGCCTTGATGCCGAACAGGTTATGGCTGTTGACGCCATTCTCTGTTTTAATTTCATGTTTACCCCAGCCGCTTTCCAGTGCAGCCTGGCCGATCATGAATTTGGCCGGAATGCCAGATGCGTTACTGGCTGCCTGCGCATGTGGCAGCATGCTTTGAATGAATTGCTGGGTTTTGCCAGCGACTTCACGCATCGCGGTCGCCAACGGCGCCTGGGGCAGGGTAAAGCCTTGCACATTGGCTTGTGTTTCTTCAATCAAAGGCGGCAATTCCGGGATGCCACGTGCCCAGGCGGTATCGCTGGCTGGCGCTGTGGACTGAGTATCAGCAGCTTCCCATTGTTGATACGCTTCACGGATTTTTTGTGTTGCTTGTGCCAGCACGGCTTGGGCATAGGTGGGGGCTGCGCTCTGCACCGTTGCACTGCTGACTTTGTCAGTGGCTTTATTTGCCTTGCCCGATTCGTTACCGCTTGCGGGTGTGTTGGTATCCACGGGATGTCCGTTGAGTTTACTCAATTGCCTGACCAACACATCAGTGAGCCCCAGGCCTTTCTGGCTCAAATGGGTACTCAATTGTTGATCAAGCATGCCGGTAAACATTTTGCTTTGTTCGTTATCGGCAAAGCCTTCTTGCGGGACGGTGTCGCGCATGCTTTTGAGCATCATGTTCATCAAAATACCTTCAAACTGACGTGCCACTGCACGAATGGTTTCAGGCGAGTCATTTTTAGCTCGCTTGAGACTATTCAGCGCACTGCCGTCTATGGCCAGGCTATTTGGATCGACACGTGGTTGCATGAGCGCCTCCCGTTTAAATCACCTCAAGCTCGGCATTCAATGCACCGGCCGCTTTCATGGCCTGCAGAATTGCCAGCAAGTCCTGCGGCGTCGTGCCAATGGCGTTGAGTGCTTTGACCACATCTGCCAGGTTGGCCCCATTGTTGAGCTTGAGCACTTTGCCAGGCTCTTTGTTGATATTGATCTCAGACACTGCAGTAGACACCGTTTGGCCGTTAGAGAATGGGCCAGGCTGGCTGATGACCGGTGAGGTATTGATGACCACTGACAGGTTGCCATGCGAGACGGCGCAACTATCCAGTGTCACGGCCTTGTTCATGACCACGGAGCCGGTGCGTGCATTAAGAATAATTTTGGCAGGCGTTGCCGCCAGCGCGACATTAATGGTTTCGAGATTGGCCAAAAATGAGACACGGCTCATGCTTTCAGGTGGCCGAACCTGGATCACGCGGCCGCTCTCGGCTTGCGCAGTCATCGGGCCAAACTTTTTATTGATGGCTTCCACGACGTTATTGGCGGTTGAAAAGTCACTTTCTTTAAGCTCAAGCTTAACAATATCCTGACTGAGCAGGGTATTTGGCAACGCGCGTTCTACGGTCGCCCCTTCAGAAATCCGGCCCACGCTCAGATGGTTAATCTGGGCCTGGCTGCCATTGGCTGAAGCGCCGACCCCGCCGACCACCAGGTTACCCTGCGCCATGGCATAAATCTGGCCATCTGCACCTTTGAGCGGTGTCATCAGCAAGGTACCCCCCCGCAAGCTTTTGGCGTTGCCCATGGAGGAAACGGTCACATCCAGTGTTTGTCCTGGTTGCGCAAAAGGGGGCAGGGCACTGGTGACCATGACGGCGGCAATATTTTTCAGCATCAGGTTGGTCCCGGGTGGAATTGTCACACCGAGCTGGTTCATCATGCTGATGATACTTTGGACGGTAAACGGGGTTTGTACTGTCATGTCACCAGTGCCATCGAGACCGACGACCAGACCATAGCCAATTAACTGGTTGCTACGCACGCCCTGGATGTTGCTGATGTCTTTGATCCGTTCTGCGTGGGCATTATCGGTGTTGACGATGGTCACGCTGAGCAATAACAGCATGCATAACAGTTCTTTTCTGTAGTCATAAAAAGACCGTAACAGGGTGCGTGCGTTGCGGGGGCGTGTTTGTTTCATCATGTGTGCCCCTTACAACGGAATCATGCTAAGAAAGAAGCGGGAAAACATCGATAGCACTTCTGCCGCATCCATTTTGCTATTGGTGCGGTATTCGATACGCGCATCAGCCACCTTGGTAGAGACCACCTGGTTACCAATGGTAATCATGTCCGGGTTGACCACGCCAGAGAAGCGCACATACTCTGTGCCTTTGTCAAAGCCGATCTGTTTTTCGCCGCTGATCACGAGATAGCCATTGGGCAGAACATCGACCACGGTTGCCGTGACAGAGCCGCTAAAGGTGTTGCTGGCATCCGCAGTCGCCTTGTCTTTGAAGGAGAGGGCAGAGCTGGCATTGAATGAAGCTTTAGGCACGTTGTGACCAAATAAACCGGTGACGCCAGCCGTAGTTGCACCGTCTTTGGTTTGTTCATTGTCAGTGGCTTTGTTGGCGGTGGTGTTCTCTGTAATCAGCACGGTGACCATGTCGCCGACATAGCGTGGACGACGATCCTCAAACAGTGGACGGTAGGCGCCGCTGTTAAAAATAGCCCCTTCGCTGCGCGTATCCGGGCGGGCCGCTGCAACGCGCGGTGTTTCAGGCTTTTGAACAATCGTAGACGGCGTGATGGAACAGCCATTCAGTAATTGGGAGAATGCCAGACAAAGTAATAAGCTCATGATCGTTCTATTCATCATTTGAATGCCCCTCAACCAGGGATTAAAGCTGCGCTAGTTTTTGCAGCATCTGATCCGAGGTCGTGATTGCTTTGCTATTAATTTCATAGGCGCGCTGCGTCTGAATCATGCTAACCAGTTCTTCCACCACATTGACGTTGGACGTTTCAACATAGCCAGAATTCAACAGCCCCGCGCCATTAGTGCCCGGTGTGTTCACACCAGGGTTACCAGAGGCCGTGGTTTCGACATACAGGTTTTCGCCTTTGCCCTGCAAGCCAGCCGGGTTAATAAATGTTGCCAGCTGGATCTGTCCAATCTGTGTAGTGGCGGTAGAACCTGGAGTAGTGATCGAGACCACGCCATCACGGCCTATGGTCAGGCTTTGCGCGTTGGCCGGAATACTGATTGCCGGTTGTACAGGATAGCCGCTAGCGGTGACCAGCTGGCCCTGGCTGTCAACCTGGAAAGAGCCGTCACGGGTATAAGCGGTGGTGCCATCTGGCAGCAAAATCTGGAAGAAGCCTTGGCCCTGGATCGCGACATCCTTGTCGTTACCTGTTTGCTGCAAGTTGCCTTGGGTGAAAATACGCTCAGTCGCGACCGGTTTGACCCCGGTACCCAACTGCAAGCCGCTGGGTGACTGACTTTGCTGAGAAGTCTGGGCGCCGACCTGGCGCAGGTTTTGGTATAACAGGTCTTCAAATACGGCACGCGATTTTTTAAAGCCACTGGTACTGACGTTGGCCAGGTTGTTTGAAATCACGTCCATCTGCATTTGCTGTGCATCCAGACCGGTTTTGGAAATCCATAATGAGCGTATCATCGTTCACTCCTTGGGCATTGAGCCATGTTCATAGTGTCATCTTAGTCCTGGCCTTAGCCATTCAAACCAAAGAGTTGATCAGCTTTTCCGGCGTTGTTTTGGGCGTTATCAAGCATTTTCATTTGCATCTCAAACTGGCGCGCCAAGCTGATCATGTTGACCATGGTATCGACGACATTCACGTTACTACTTTCCAATGCACCACCGACCACCGTGACATTGGCATCTGCCGGTGCCGGTTGTCCATTCGAAGTCACAAACAAGCCATCTGCAGCCCGTTTCAGACTGGATTCTGGCGGGTTTGCCAGTTTGATACGGCCGATAATATTGGTTGCACCGGGCGCCGTCAGATTGTTCACGCTGGAGACCGTGCCGTCCTTGGCAATCGTCACCGAGACATCCGGTGGAATGCTGATCGGACCACCATCGCCCATCACATTCAAGCCGGATTCGGTTTGCAACTGCCCATTCTGGTTAATCTTGAGTGAACCGTTACGCGTATAGCCCTCAGAGCCATCGGCGCGCTGGACGGCAATCCAGCCTTCGCCTTGCACGGCAATGTCCAGATCACGTCCGGTTTGCTGAATGCTGCCTGCGGCATAATTGGTACCCATGGTGGCGTCAACCACAAAGGCGCGGGTTGGCAGGCCATCTCCTAAAATGGGCACCGCCCGGAAGCTGTCTATCTGCGCTTTGAAGCCTGTTGTCGTTGCGTTGGCCAGGTTGTGTGCAGTGGTAGCCTGTTGCTCCAGGATATGTTTGGCGCCGGTCATGGCGGTATAAATCAGACGGTCCATTGCGACTCCTTCAATCAGTCAACATTCAGCGTTTAACGACTCAATTAACGCATGTTCACCAGTGTTTGCAGCACCTGGTCTTGCGTTTTGATGGTTTGTGAGTTGGCCTGGTAAACACGCTGCGCCATAATCATGTTCACCAGTTCTGCAGTCAGGTCGACGTTGGAGTCTTCCACTGCAGAAGATTGCAATACCCCCAGCGTGCTGCTGCCTGGTGCGCCAATCAAGGCTTCGCCTGAATCGAACGAGGATTGCCACTGATTGCCGCCCAGCGAGCGCAAGCCGTTAGGGTTGACAAAGTTGGCCAAAACCACACGGCCCAGCGCCTGTGATTGACCATTACTGTAACGTCCCACAATAATGCCGTCGCTACCGATGCTGAAGTTGGCAATCCGGCCAGAGGTGTAGCCGTCCTGGGCTAACTTGTTCACACTGAAGCCAGAGCCATATTGCGTACTGGCGGTGTAATCCAGTTTGAGGTTGACGGCAGCTGCACCGCTTGAAGGTGTAAAGCTGACATTCAGGGCTGTAGAGTTGGCAGTATCATACGCGCCAGAGGTCGTGAATTTAATCGTGCCCGTTGCTGTATATGGATCTGAAGCATTCGCTTTCGGTGGGACCACACTGCCGTCAGCAGTGGTATATGTTTGCCAGGTGTTTGCAGCGGTTTTGACAAAGTAATTCTGCACCGTATGGCTATTGCCCAAGGCATCATACACGGTAATCGAAGTCGAGTTGGTGTAGGTAGTGGCATCAGAAGGGTTAAATGGTTTAACCGATTGATCGATGACTGGACTATCCGAGTTCAGATTGAGCTTGCCGGTGACCTGGGTGGATGTTTTTGGGGGCAGGTCGCTGGTGTTAATTTGAATATCTACTGGCGAGGAGCCTTCCAGGTTGTCAGCACTGTTGCCTCTCAGGCGTTTGCCTTCACTATTCACAATATAACCATCTTTATCCATCTCAAACTGGCCGTTACGCGTGTAGGTGACGACACCGTTCTGGCTCATAATGAAAAAGCCATTGCCATTGATAGCTACATCCAGTGTATTGTTGGTATTGGTGATGTTGCCTTGAGTGAACTCTTGCGAGACCTTGGCCAGCTTGGTACCAATCCCGATTTGTGTGGCACCCCCGCCGTTCAATGAGGCGGCATACACATCAGAAAATTTGGAGGTTGATTGCTTAAAACCCACAGTGTTGGCGTTGGCGACGTTGTTGCCAATCACAGACAATTGTTGAGAGGTGGCATTTAAACCGCTAAGACCTTGTTGAAAACTCATGCTATTTCTCCTTGCGTAAGATTACATTCTGTGGGGCTTTAGAATACTTCCAGAACATCGGCCAGTGCCACGTCCTTGCCTGTACTCAAATTCAGTCTGGACGAGCCGTTCATTTGTGAAACACTTTGCACCTGGGCCAGGCTTAATGCGGTGCTGGTTGTTTTTGCATCCCCCAGTGTTGCGGTCGTTTCAAAGGTATAAGTGCCAGTCGGTGCCGGTTGGCCGCTCGCGTCTTTTCCATCCCAGGACAGGGCATTGATGCCGGTGGCCTGCTTGCCTAGCGTCAGTGTTTGAATGACGGTGCCTGCGCCATTTTTAATGGTGACGGTCAGGTTGTCGGCTCCGTTCGGGATGTTGACACCGAACAGTGCGCCTTTTTCGCCCAGCTCCATGGTATTGCCGGCAGACAATATATTGCGGCCTATCATGCTGGTCGCCTGGTAGGACTGGCCCATCTGCACGTTGTTGATGAGGCTGGTCATGGAGTCATTCAGTTTGTTGATCCCGGTTACCGTGTTCAGTTGCGCCATCTGGCTAGTCACCTGAGCATTGTCCATCGGGTTGAGCGGGTCCTGGTTTTTCATTTGCGTCACCAGAAGCTTCATGAACCTATCTTGGGCATCATCGGTACTGGTTGTACTTGATGAGCGATTGTTCACTGTATTGAGCAAGTCTTGAGGGACCTGATTGTTAGTATTCACCGTGGTCATATGAGATTCCTTTCTGCAGGTTATTGACCAATATTGAGTGTTTTAAGCAACATGGTCTTGGCCGCATTCATGGTTTCCACGTTGTTTTGATAAGCTCGGGAGGCAGAGATCATATTCACCATCTCTTCAGTAACGTTGACGTTAGGCATGGTGATATAGCCTTCACTGTTGGCCATCGGGTGTTTGGGGTCGTAGACCACTTTGCCGGGGCGGTTATCTTCAATCACGCCGTCAACCGCAACCGTGCTGGCGTTTTGATTCGCCGCATCTTGCACGGCCTTGAACACGACCTGTTTGGCCTGATAGGGTTTGCCGTCAGAGCTGACCACGCTGTCCGCGTTGGCCAGGTTGCTGGCTACGGTATTCAGACGCATGGATTGTGCGCTCATCGCAGAGCCGGAAATCTTGAATACATTAAACAAAGACATGTCAGTACTCCTTACTCAATTACTGGCCATTGATTGCGGTCAGCATTTTTTTGATCTGTCCGGTGATCATGGTTAAGCTTGCTTCATAACGGATGCCGTTATCGACATAGGCATTACGTTCTGCATCCATGTCTACCGTATTGCCGTCTACAGAGGCTTGCGTCACCGTACGGAACAATGGATCACCCGGGCCTGCGTAGCCTTGATTCGGCTGACCTTGCATGTGGCCCGAGTCGGTTTTTTGCAAACCACCTGTCGATGTACCCGTGCTACTGGCTGGATGCATGGCGGCCTGCATGGCGGCTTTAAAGTCGATATCGCGTGCCTTGTATTGCGGTGTATCCGCATTCGCGATATTGGATGCCAACAGCTCTTGACGTTCATTGCGTACACGCAATGCCGTCTGATGAAAATTCAGTGCGGCGTCTAATTTGTTGATCATCATTGATTCCTTTCACTTGCCTGAATCTCTGGCTTTAATCTTTGGTTAGCGATTGTTGTAGCCTCGTCGCCAAAACACCTTTATTCAAAAATATCCTAAAGGTTTGCCAGACACGGCCGTTAATCCTGATAACTCGTTACCTCTTATTGCTCGAGTCACTTTTACTAGCTATGCCTAGTGTACGCCGCACGTTTATGAACAATTTCTGAATTAAATGCGGTAAATCCCCTTTATTTGAGCATTTAGCGCCAGCGGTTGTGCGTAGAATGAATGCTCATGAAACCTCGTCTGCTTACAATTTTTTGTGCGATGCTGATTGCCCTGACCGGGTTCTTCAGTCATTTATTGCACGCAGCTGACCGTACGGCGACAACCGCCACGCTGGCCAATCAGCGTGTCGCTGAGCCGGCGGTCGCAGACATGCACAGCCGCGTGTATCAAACCGCTGTGCAATATGTGCAGAGCCAGACGCAAGGTTATCCAGGCAAAGTCAATGTCGACATTCAGCCACTAGACAGCCGTGTTCGTATTGCTGCCTGCGACATGATGGAAGGATTTACCGTACCAGGCTCACGGTTGTGGGGTAAAACACATATAGGTGTACGTTGCCTGCAAGCCGAGACCAAGTTGTGGACGCTGTATGTGCAGGCAGACGTGCAAGTGTGGGCTGAATATGCAGTGACGGCAGTGCCAGTCAGTCAGGGTGCACTACTTAGCCCGAACGATGTGGTGTTGCAATCAGGGGATTTAAGCAAGCTACCGGCTGGCATTATCACGGACTTGTCCATGCTCGAAGGCAAACAAGCCGCCTTGAATATGCCGCTGGGCACGGTGTTGCGCCCAGAGCTGCTCAAGTCCAGACCTGTGATCATGCAGGGTCAGACTGTACAGTTAAATAGCCGTGGCGAAGGATTTGTGGTCAGTGCCGATGGGACTGCACTGCAAACAGCCAATGCAGGGCAGGTGGTGGATGTCAAGGTCAGTAGCGGCCAGGTGATTAAAGGGGTTGCACTGTCGAGTGGAAAAGTCGATGTAAGATATTAGGCAGACTCACCACGACAAACATGAAAAAATACTTCTCGATCAGAATCTTGAGATAAAAACTATATTAACAACTAAAGTTCGCTTAAACTATGCCGATAGAACTGTTAATCAATGAGGGTTTAGTCACCCGACAAACTCAGACATCAAGGCAGAGGGATAGCATGAATATTTCAGATTCGATCAAGAAACTTGGGATTGGTGTAGATAAACCAGTATTAGATAAAGGTACCAGCAGCAAAAGTACCGAAAAAACAAGCACATCGGCAACGCCAGCCAGCAAAGACAATGTGACATTGTCCGCGGCATCGGTGCAGATGCAGTCCATTGAAGCGGGGATCACCTCGTCAGAGGTGTTTGATACTCACAAAGTGGACGAAATTAAAAGTGCTATTGCGCGTGGAGACTTTACTGTCGACACGGGTAAAGTGGCTGACGGCTTATTGCAAACCGTTAAGGACTTGATACATTCGAAAAAAGGATGATGTTTATGACAACTGCAAATCGCAACGCTATCCCTGAGATCAGTTTTGAAGCGGATGCCAATCTGGTTGAAGCGCTCATTGAAGATTTGCAGAATGAACAAAAAGCCTTGGTCAAAGCTGACCTGGACACCATAGAACGGATTATTGATCAGCGTGTAGAGTTACTACAGGCGCTGGGTGAAGCCGCAAAACAGCGTTACGCTGCCTTGTCGGCTGCTGGCTTCGAAGCCAATGAAAAAGGCATGGCTAAATGGCTGGAGTTAGGACATGGCAAAGTGATGGATACTGCATGGATGGAGTTCCAGAAAAAACTGGCGCAGGCAAAAGAGCTTAACCGCATCAACGGCATCCTGATCAACAAGCATTTTCAACGCAACCAGGAAAAGCTGGATGCGATTCAAGGCAAAGCAACCAATGCCACACAGTTCTATGGCAAAAATGGCCAAACTCACGGTGCCCACAGCTCTCGCACCAGTTTTGCGGTATAACTCGCATTAAAATCAAACGATCACAACCGTAAATGGCAATTCATCATTGCCATTATCAAGCTTGAGCGTTGCTTACTGGCTTTCCAGCCATTCCCAACGCTCCAGTTTCTGCAAGATTAACGCTTCAATTTCATCCAGTCTCTCTTGTCGTTGCTTGACCTGCTCAGGCGCTTGCTTGTAAATGTCCCCTTGTGCAAACTGTGCCTGGATATCAGCTTGCTCTTGCTCTAATTGTTCAATTTCTGCAGGCAGCGCTTCAAGCTCACGCTGCTCCTTAAAGCTCAACTTTTTTCGGGTTGAGGTGTTGGATGGGGCGCTCGTGCTGGCGGGGGAAGGGGCTGCAGGCACCGGTTTTTCGACTGGTTTATTTGCAGCTTCGCGCTGCTGGCTAAAGCGCAGCCAGTCATCATAACCACCGCTAAATTCGGTGAGTTTGCCCTGGCCTTCAAAAGCAATGACTTGTGTCACCGTATTTTCCAGGAATGCCCGGTCATGACTCACCAGAAACAGGGTGCCCGCATAATCTTGCAGCAGGTTTTCCAGCAGTTCCAGCGTATCGATATCCAGATCGTTGGTGGGTTCGTCTAGCACCAATACATTGGCCGGACGCGCAAATAATCGGGCTAGTAACAGACGATTGCGTTCACCGCCAGACAGAGATTTGACCGGGGAGCGTGCACGTTGCGGTGCAAACAGAAAATCCTCAAGATAACCAATGACATGGGTGCGTGTTTCACCGATTTGAACATACTCCGATCCCGGACTGATCGTGTCCATCAGCGTTGCTTCCGGGTTGAGCTGTTCGCGCATCTGGTCAAAGTAGGCCACCTGGATATTCGTTCCCAGTTGCACCTTGCCCGCGCTCGGCGCCAACTCGCCCAAGAGCAGCTTAAGCAGGGTAGATTTACCGACTCCGTTCGGGCCTAGCAGTCCGATGCGGTCCCCCCGCATGATGCGGGTACTAAAGCGATTAATCAGCACTTTGTCACCAAACGCCATGCGCACTTCTTGCAGTTCTGCAATCAGCTTGCCTGAGCGCTCGCCCGCATCCAGTTGCAAGTGCACCTGACCTTGACGATCACGGCGTGCAGCGCGGTCAAGCCGCAGTTGTTCCAGTCTTCTGACGCGACCTTCATTGCGCGTGCGCCTGGCTTCAACCCCTTTGCGGATCCAGACTTCTTCCTGCGCTAGAAACTTGTCAAATTTGGCCTGGTGTTGTGCTTCTACGGTCAGCAATTCAGCCTTTTTCAGTTGGTACTGGCTATAGTTGCCTGTAAATTCGGTTAAATGACCGCGGTCAAGTTCGACAATACGGGTAGACAGGCGGTCCAGAAAGCGACGATCATGCGTAATCAGCATCACGCTGCCTTGATAGCCCAAGAGCAGCTCCTCTAGCCAGACGATTGCTTCCAGATCCAGATGGTTCGTCGGTTCATCGAGCAACAAGACATCGGGGGCTTGCACTAATGCCTGTGCCAGGGCCACGCGTTTGCGCCAGCCACCTGACAAGGTGGCAATTGGGGTGTCTGCCTGTAGCCCGAGTTTGGACAACACTGACTCAATGCGGGATTGTAGCGCCCAGCCGTTTTCAGCTTCCAGGCTGTGCTGTAATACTTGCATGCGATCGAGCAAAGCTTCAGTCTCTTGCGCCTGCGACAACTGCAGTGACAGGTCGTGATATTCTTTAAGTTGTGTCACGACATTCCCCAAGCCTTGGGCGACGGCAGTAAACACATCATGTGCTGCATCCAGCTCTGGCTCTTGCGGTACGTAGGCAATCTTGCTGCCAGGGTCGCGCCAATATTCGCCATCATCCAGTTTGATCAGCCCGGCGACCACTTTAAGCATGCTGGATTTACCGGTACCGTTACGGCCAATGATGCCGACACACTCCTTGTTATCCAGCTGAAAGTTGACTTGGTCCAGCAATGGCACATGACCAAAGGCCAGGCTGGCCTGTTTGAGTGTGATTAAAGGCATATCAGTGTATCTGTTGTGAAGGCGAGGGGAGGGTCTCTAAGGGTGCCAGAGCGGCACGTAAAGAGACAGAGGGGGCGGGCCGGGTATCTGGCTGATACTCCTCGACCCAGCGCTGCAAGTCTTGCTTGATTTGAGACTCTGGCAAATGCGGTATGGTCGCCAACCACTCGAGCAACTGCGTCAGCCAAAGGCTATCTGCACTGCGCGCTTGGGCAATCCGTAGTTTTTCATGGCTCGTCGGCAAGGTGTTTTCATCATCTGCCAGCAACTCTTCATAAAGCTTTTCACCCGGACGCAGGCCGGTAAACTCAATGCGTATCTCTTGCTCTTGCAGACCGGATAGTTTAATCATGTCGCGTGCCAGATCAATGATTTTGACCGGTGTGCCCATATCCATTACAAAGACTTCACCGCCGTTGCCCATGGTCGCTGCCTGTAATACCAGTTGCGCGGCTTCCGGGATGGACATAAAGTAACGTGTGATCTCCGGGTGGGTAATCGTGATCGGACCGCCGTGCGCAATTTGCTCGCGAAATTTTGGAATCACGCTGCCACTGCTTCCCAGCACGTTGCCAAAACGCACCGTGATAAAACGGGTGTGATTTTGCTTGTTTTGCAAGCCCTGACAAATGAGTTCGGCCAGACGCTTGCTGGCACCCATGACATTGGTCGGATTCACTGCTTTATCAGTGGAGACCAGCACAAAGGTGGGCACATTAGCTGCCTGGCACGCCGCTGCAATCTGGTAGGTGCCGTAGGCATTGTTCTGCAAGGCCTCTACCACGTTAAAATGCTCCATCATAGGCACATGCTTATAGGCCCCGGCATGTAACACAACCTCCGGCTGATGATTTTGCAAGATGCGTTGCATCCTGGCCTGATTCTTCACATCCGCCACCAGATAGACCAGCTCTGTATTGGTGACGGACTGATTAAATTCTTGCTGCAAGGTATACAACGCATATTCCGAGATATCCAGACAGATTAATTGTGCCGGGTGAAAACTCAGTATTTGTCTGCACAGTTCAGAGCCAATGGAGCCCGCAGCCCCCGAGACCAGCACTACCTTGTTAGCCAACATCGTACTCAAGCCATGGGTATCCAGCTGCACCACATCACGCCCCAGCAAGTCCTCGACATCAATCTTGCGAATTTGCGAGAGACTGACCCGGCCACTGATCAGGTCAGACATGGCTGGCAGGGTCAAAACTTCCATCTCGGGAGATTTTCTGGCGGCTTCCACCGCCAATCTGCGTTTCTGGTGCCGGCTACTTGGCATCGCGATCATGCAATGCTGGCAGCCATAACGTGCGGCAATTGCTGGAATATCTTCCAGACCACCTTCTACCTTGGTGTGCATAATTTCGCGGCCCACCAGCTTGTTCGCAGGATCTATCATCGCCACCACACGCCATTCCGGATTCTTACTGAGCTCTTTGATCAGGTTAAAAGAGGCATCTTCAACCCCGATCACAATCACGGGCTTACCTTGCAGTGCAACCGCATTAAATAAGCGCCGCTCTTTCCAGGCACGGTATAAAAAACGGCTCCCGCCCATCGCCAAAATGAGCAACATAGGATTCAGCATTAGCACCGAACGCGGGATGATGATCGTTGGGTGGACCAGCAGGGCATACGCTGCGCTAAGCAAGGCAGCAAATCCGACTGCGCGCATAATCCGTTTTAAATCGGGCAGACTGGCAAACCGCCAAAGTCCTTTATAAAGGCCAAAGGTATAAAAACAAATGGCATGAATGGCAAAAATCACTGGCAATGTTTGCCAGATATACTGCACAAAAGTGGAGGGTATCTGAAAGTTAAAGCGTAAAGAGAAAGCAAAGATCCATGCCGCGACCAGGGCGACCGCATCATGAGCAAACGCAAAAAAAGACAAAACGCGTGTTGGTAGCCTGAGCATAGCAATCAAACAAACAATCAATGCGTGATGTTATCACGCCTTAATACCTTGATCACTGTTAGCACAATAATCTTGATATCAATACAGAGGGATTGATGTTGCAAGTAATACGCATCTAACGCCACTTTTTGTGGGATTGGAATTTCGTCCCGGCCATTCACTTGCGCCCAGCCTGTGATGCCTGGTTTCAGTGTATGGACGTTTTTTTCAGTGCGCAATGCAATCAAATCGTCCTGATTGAACAGTGCAGGCCGTGGACCGACAATGGACATGTCGCCTTTCAGCACACTCCATAATTGCGGTAACTCATCCAGGCTGGTTTTGCGGATAAAGCTTCCTACTGGCGTTAAAAATGCGTTTGGATCCGTTTGCTGATTCATTAAATGGGTGGCCATTTGTGGCGTTCCCACACGCATGGACCTGAACTTTGGCATGCTAAAAAGCTGGTTATGCTGACCAACGCGCTTGCTCCAGTACAACGCCGGGCCTGTGGAGCTGAGTTTCACCAATAGATAAGTCGCTAATAACAAGGGACTCAAGCATGTTGTTGCGATCAGCGCCAGTACAATATCTAAAACTCTCTTAATCCACATAGTCTGCCACAGTACGTTTAATGCCTTCGTCAAAGCTGATGACCGGCTGCCAGCCCAACATTTGCTTTGCCTTGGCGGTATTCACTTGCAAATTGCCCAATAAGCGATCACTCAAGCTGTGTCTGCCAACCAAGCTAAACATCCACTTCATTAGCAAAGGAGGAAATGGTAACAATAAGGGTCTGAGCCCTAGCGATTTTTTAATTGTTCGGATTAATGTCATTGTGGAAACATCGTGATCGTCTGAGATCAAGAATATTTGATTGGCAGCGTGCGGGTGATGGCAGCATAACGTAATAAAATCATTCAAATTTTCCAAACTAATCAGGCTGCGTTTGTTATAAATAGTCGCAAATGGTAAGGGGACGGTTTTTTTACAAAGGGTAATCAGGGATTTAAAGTTGGCTTTGACGCCTGGTCCATAAATGAGCGGTGGGCGTATGATCACCCATTCGATGCCATTCCCTGCACAAAAGCCCTTCAATGCAATCTCAGCCTCAAGTTTTGATTTGCCATACGCATCAAGCGGCGCTGGTTTATCCTCAGGTGTAAAGGGCGTTTCGGTGCTTTCGCCATTGACTTTGACTGAGCTTAAAAAAATAAACCTTTTAATGCCCAGATCTTTGGCCAGTTGTGCCATTTTCAATGTGTAGTTGATATTTATATCCGCGTAGGCTTGATAGACGTTCGTTGCCGTTTCTTGCATGACATGTGCCCGTCCAGCTAAGCTCACCAGACAGTCGTAAGGGATGTCTGACCGTAGGCTGGTAAAGGGCGAATGGCGATCAATTTTTGTAACAGAATGTCCGGCCTTCTGTAAAAACGCACATAAAGCTTGACCGACAAATCCAGAGGCGCCAGAGACCAGAATATTCATTTTTTTGCCAGAAAAAGCACATATAACGCGAACGCTACCTGGTCGCGAAGTCTACGTCTGAACTGATGAGCATGCAGAGCAAGCTTGAAGCGATCAAATAGATTCAAGCGTACAAAACTATTGATTGGCCAGTGATTTTCATATCCTACTGCGGCGGCAATCAGCAATATTTGTTGGCGATACCAGCCTTGTCCCAGTTTTATTAATCTGGCGATCATCGGCTTCAGTCCGCGGTTTGCACCGATGACATTATTTGCATGCTGTCTATACATCATGCTGGGGTAAGAATCTATGTACCATTGATAACCTTTAGAACGGGCAAATGCATAAATAAACCAGTCATGTAAGAAAATTTCCTGTGTCTGCAAAACATTGTTTCTTAAGTAGGATTGCAATTCGACTGCAAGTGTTTTGGAGAGCACAAAAGTACATCCAGGGCCAGCAGACTCAAACATGAAGTCATGATTCGTTTGTGCTTGTGCTTTATCAATCAGTATCTGTTTTCCATCCTGCCAGAAAGCTGTCACATTGCTGGAGTAAGCGTGTGTATGGTGTTGGGAAATCATGACGATTGCATTTTTTAACTTGGTTGCGTGCCAAACGTCATCCTGATCGGAGAGGGCAATATAGTCAAATGGTTGCAGCTCAACTTCTCTCAACAAATGAAAAAAATTTTTTGCTGCACTGCCTAACACACCTTGATTAGGTAGCTTATACAGCGTCGGATAGCTATCTTTAAGTGTATCAACCAATGAACTGGTATTGTCTGAGGATAAATCAACGCTAATTGCAAGCGTAACTTCAACTTCTTCCTGAGAGTAAATGCTTTTAACTTGTTCCTTTAGCCAGTTTTCTCCATTATAAGCAGCAAGTAGGACTAAAACGTTGGGGTGCATAAGCGTAATGTTTAGTTGGGCTCAATATTGGATTTTGGAATGGCGATACAACTGGATGACTCTGTTATTAGTTTACCATCTATCCCGGTTAATCCATGAAACAGCCCTAACAATAACATGCGTATACGTAACAATCTATTTGGGGCAAAAATGATGAAAAACAAACAGAAGTAAAGTAGCCTGAGCAGTAAAAAAAGTTTTATCGGGTAAAGACCTGAAATGTTCTTGATGCAAAAAACAGTATTCCTGAACATATAGTAATCACGGTAAGGTGCATGGTGAGAAACTTGCCTGTTCTTCATAAATGGAATGGTTTGAGCATGGTCACCGATCGCATGAATCAGTCTCGCATCATTAACTCCATACAGTTTGTAGCCTGCACACAGGGCGCGCATGCACCATTCCGTATCAACATGATCAATAAAATAACCACTTCTATTCCCGCCGATTGCCTGAATAGCCTCTAGCGAGACCAATGAGCCAGACGATATCAAAAAACAAGCCTCTGTTACATGGCTGGCTTCATTTGTGTCTTTTTTTACTTCTCTGACAGGATAACCATGTTTAAGCACTAAAAATGGTGATTCGATCTTGGTCCTTGCATCAATGGTAACCGGCGCGGTAATCGCTACTTTATTCCCTGCAGCAAGCTCACAAAAACACTTTAAAAGTGCATTCACCATGTGTGGTGTTGGAACACTGTCTTGGTCTAGAAACAATATATAGTCAAATTTTTGTTTTATTGCATACTCAATTGCAATATTTTGTGCGTAGGCAATGCCCATATTATCCGCAAGATGAATAATTTTTACATTCATCTCTTTGGAGGGATTTAGATTAAAGGAGTGCAGTGGACTATTGTCGATGATGACCATTTCATCGACCTGTTCTTTAGTCTCGGAAACCAATTTAGAGAGTGAATCGTTACAGGGATTGTATGTTACTACCGCTGCAAGGACTTTTTTATTGTTCATTTTTTCCTAAAATCTTGGTATGGAACTGATGTAGAACGTAAATAGCGCCAAGCATGCCAATCAACACAGTATTGATCAAATAGATCCCAAAAATATAACTGACCTCTTTGAGTACGTAAATAACGCAAATCGAGGTAAATAAAAAAATAATTCTTAGCAGGTTTAATTTGAAAAGAGGATCTAGCTTAAATGACAGCAGATAAGTATTGATGGATGTGTAAACATGTATTCCGATTGCTGTAATCGAAAATAGTAAAATATATTTTGCGCTTAAGAATCTGGATAAGTATGGTGAGTTTGTTTGGTTGAGCGCAAAAAATAATGTCCACAGTATTAATAGCAATAAGATTAATACAAGCAATGACGTCCCAAATAAGCTTTTAAACTGAGCGTAAACTTTTAAACGCTCTCCTTTTGATATCGAAGCGCCAAACAGGGCAAGTTTGGAATTGATCCAGGTAATGGCAAATCCATTTATTGCATTAAACGCTTGTAGGGTGACGCCTAGTTTACCTGCCAGTTCAACTTGCCCGAGAGCAAACATTAACGGAACATAGACTTGTGCACCCATGTAGATAGAGAGAAAAGACACGCTCAGTCTTTTTTGTAAGGGGAAGACAGATTTTAGGTATGAAAAAAAATCTTTGATTGAGATGTGTTGGTTAAGCGCTTGCCGAATAAATAAGCCGTATTGACTGAGCAGCCATGCGCTTAATGTTATGACATTTGCAATTGCCTGTATGACCAATGCATAAACGCCGAGGTGAGAGGATAAACAAAGCCATAAGGTCGGAATGGAGACGAGAGTCGAGAGCATTCTTGCGATTGCAACATCATTAATTTTTCCTGTGCCCTCAATGATATTAATGGCTGTATTGATGAAAAAACTTAAACAATAAACCAGTACCAGTAAAAGCCAGGGCAGATAAAGCGTAGCGGATTTTTCGAGGAGGATGCCACCTAGCACACCTAATGACAGCGCCATGAATATGGCAAGAAAAAACGCATGTACTAGAATATTCTTAACCAGAGTCAGAAACTGATTTAACGATGATTCAGGCCCGACCAACCTCTGCTTCTGAAGATAAGTGTCGCGCACATGGTGACTTATTAACTGGATGATTAATGTACTGAGACCAAACTCAAAAAAAACACTAAAACCAATCAAATTTAAAAAGGTGTAGTAGTGTCCCTGAAGTTTATCGTTTAAGTAATGGAGTACAAAGTAGATTGTGACAAAGCCACCAAGGCTATTAATGACTCTGCCTGCAAGAATCAGCAATACTGTTTTATCAACGAGATGTGTTTTGTTAAACATAGGATCTAATGATAAAGTCCACTTAGTACGCTTGGATCCAGATGTTCTAGTAAGAACTGCCCGCCAGCTTCGGAAAGGTGTGAGCTATCCAGATACAATATTTTAGAGCCATTTAAAACCGGGCATCTGTCTTCATGACACATGGCAGGCATAGGGTCGATGACTTTTAGGCCATATTTTTGAACGATAGGCGCTATTTTTTCCCGGTAGCGCTGCTCATTCTGAGTCACAAGCGTTTTCGGTAAATCACACCCCTTTAACTCGAAAGGCAATCTTTCAAAACATCTTCTAGGTTCTGCACCTAAGGGCACTGAGTAAACAATATATATTTGATCGATGGTTTTTGAATATGCAGCAATAGTGTTTTCAAAAGACTGCCAAAAAAAATCCGACCTAAACGTCTGGCCGTTGACCGTGATGCCATCACTGTATAACGGCCATTGTGCAGCAATAATCAGCGTTTTAAACGTATGCCGCTGCGTGATGTACTCAAAAGTTTTTGCCGAAAAATGACGGCAGTCATGAGTACCATACCCAATCAGCGCAGGGCACATACCCATGCCCAATTGAAGGTAGTTAGATTTTTCAGAAGATTCAAATGCGTTAAGTACCGTCGTGAAGGCATTTGATTGGCTATCGCCAATGACAGCCAACTTGGTTCCGCCCTCTACATAGTGATCATCATTGCAGCGGTCTTCTTTATGAGGCTTCCCAATATACTTCTCGCATGACCTTCTGTAAGTCATGACTAACGTATTGTTTTGATTGAGTTCTGCGTTATTAAGATGAACGGTTCTTGATGTGAAGCCTTTGTTGATGATGACGAGCACAGAAACGGCTGCGGTTGCGAGCAGGAGCGTGATCAATAGCTTAAGTTTTTGGTCTTTCCTTAGCCATTTTTCAAAGTAGAAAGTCGTCACAAAGGCTAGCGCCATGGATACTATTAAGAGTTTGATTCTGAACAGAGGGGTGAGTCCTCCCCAAATCAATTTGGAGTATTCTAGTAATGGCCAATGCCATAGATACAGCGCATAGCTCATTTCGCCGACAAGGGTTAGTGGATAGAGCGAAAGGGATGTGGTCACAATGTTGGGTCTTGTTCGCACTAGCAGCAGTGCGGCGGCCAACACTGGTAATATCGTGATGAGCCCTGGGTGTGTTGACTCACTGGACATAAGAGATAATGCCAGGGCGAGTAAAGCCACTCCCAGATAACTCAGGACCGGAGTAGATTCTTTATCTTTTTGTAGCAATGCAGCGATCGCGCCTGCCAAAAACTCCCATAGTCGAAACGGCGTAAAGAAGAAAACGGCAGAAGGTGCGCGATTGACCAAGGTAATATCAAGCAAAATAGATACTGTTGTGCACCCGAGCAGCAACAACAGCATGTTGTTTCGCTTGCGACATAAACTGCAAAGTAGTGCAATAAAAATATAAAACTGAAACTCTACTGCCAATGACCATAGGTGTAGTAGTGGGCGAATATTAATCGCATTATCGAAATATCCACTTTTGGAAAACTCAAAGTAGTTGGATTGTGCCAATAAAGACGCTAAGACTGAGGTGGATAAATCAACATACTCTCCTGCCAATAATACACACCCACCTATCGCCAGGGTACAGATGAGGATTAGCAGAAATGATGGAAATAGTCTTAGAAATCTGCCTTTCAGGAATGCTTTTAAAGGGAGTTCGTAATTATTTTTTGAAATAATTTGAAAAATCAGATATCCGGAAATGACAAAAAAGATATCCACCCCAATAAAGCCAGCCTTGAGATAGCTGGGGAAATAGTGGTAAATCAGAACAAAAGCAATGGATAATGCTCTCAGACCACTGATTTCTGGACGGTAATACAGCTTATTCATCAATTTCTATACAGAACGTGTTTTTTGATGAGGTTTCTTAGCTTGATGTAGGCGCGGGCGAAGACGCTACTTTCCCATTCTTGAGGGATGTGGTCTCCCCATCCAGTGTGTTTTACATAGCCTTCAGGATGCGTCGTGATAGCAGCTCTAAATCCAAGCCTGTCATAGTAAATCGACAGGTCAATCTCTGATGCAATGCGCTGATTTTTCTTGCCAATAATGATTGGCTTTTCTGCATAGGGGGCAAGCAGCTGGTAGTCCGTCAAGCGTTTTAAGCCGGGATTAAATGTAAATCCACTCCATGCGCCGCGATATTTTCGTTGCATTAACTTGTTATCAAAACCTTCGACTGATTCGGATTGTGAGATTGGATGGGTATTGGTATCGTTGTGCGCTCTCAACCAAACGGTAATGATCTGTTTATGGTGCTCAAGGATGGCCAGCGACTCCTCTATAAAGCCTTCCTTGTAAAACTCCCAATCATCTTCGCAATGGAACACATAGGGAGTGGTGATACTGGAGTAAAGCTTATCAATTGAGCGAATCTGTCCGATATTTTCTGTATTCAAAATAAACTCGTAACTGTTGGGAATGCAGGCACTAATACGTTCAGTGTCAAACCCACCGCAGCTATCATCAATAATAATGGTTTTAAAGATAGGGTAAGTGTTGAATTTGTAGAAGCTTTTAAGCGTCTTTTCCAGTAAGTCCATTCGGCCACAAGATGTGATGGCTAGGGTGATCGGATGTGTCACGCGTGCTGCTCCCATGGGTAGTCAAAACCGAATTGTTCTCGAAGCGCTGTTCTTAATTTCAAGTGATCATACATGGATTTCCCTATCCCCTGATCAACCCATACGGAGTGGCCGGTTTTTCCATCTTCCCAGTGCGAGTAAAATTTAGACTTATCTTTTCCTGCAAGCGGATCTGTAAAGCTCATGCCGTCTTCAATCAACTTTGAAAACCAATAAGCGGAAGTATCTCCTCTATCATCAAAGTTACCAAAAAATATTTTATGTTTTTGCGTTATTTTTTTAGCTATACCGACTTTTAGTAAAGCGGACCATTCATTTATCCGGCATGCCCATTTGTGGTCATTTTTATCCAGTTTGGTATTTGGCCATTGTTGAGAAGGGCGATATCCGGCACAAATTTTTTCAGGATTACAGCCAACCGCTTGATAGGCACAGCGCCAGCATTGACCTAGGTCTCCGACAATTCCAGGGTTGGGGAGATTTTTAATAGCGTTGAGATAGAGTGCAATAATGTCCCCATTAAAGCTGATGTCATCATGCATGATAAACAGATATTCTTTGTCCGTATTTTCGATGGCCCATTGGTAACGTAAATCCTCCCTGTCTACAAAAATAGATTTATTTTTATAGAAGTTCCATAGCATTCTGAAAAACATATAGCGATATGTCAGATACGTCGGCTTGTAGCCTTTGACGAATGAAAGCCACCACCCCATTCTGTGATTGTTTCTTCGAACGTTTATTTTCCAGGGATGCAATGCTTTTAAAAGCGCATCGGATTTGTAAGCTTTGAGTATTTCTGGCGGAGATTGATCATCATTGATCCAGACCGTATCTACCAAGTCTTTTGATTGTTGGTGAAGGGTGAGCAGCGAGTAAATTAGAGATTCCGGTTTTTTAAAAGACTGAATGGCAACATCGACTTTGTTTAACATGGTGAAATCCCGCCTATTGCATAGTTCCGGTCATTTTAGCTGTAATAAGACTGCTTAACGGTTTGGTGTTAGCGAGCTAGTAGCTAGGATTGGATTGATGTGGTTTTACTCGCCAGCATCGCCTTAATATTCGCCATTTTACTCTTGCCATAATCCTTACTTAACACCTGATCTGGCCCATTAAACGGGTTGCCAAAGTGCTTCACATCATCTTTAGGCAATTCGCTAATAAAACGGCTGGGCTCGCAGGCTTGCATTTCCCCCGCGCGTTTGCGTTTTTTGCACCAGGTAATGTTAAGTGATTTTTGGGCGCGGGTGATGCCTACATACATGAGTCGGCGTTCTTCTTCAATCTGGTCGGCGTCGATGGAGTTGGTGTGTGGCAGGATGCCTTCTTCACAGCCGATCAGAAACACATGGCCGTATTCCAGTCCTTTTGAGGCGTGTAAGGTAGAGAGTTTGACGGCATCCGGCTCGCCATCTTCGCGGCCTTCTAGCATGGTGATGAGCGAAACCAGTTGTGTCAGTTCGATGAGGTTTTTACCGTCGGATTCATGGCCGAACTCGGTCGAGGCTTCGCCTTTTTTGCTGAGCCAGGCGACGAATTCTTGTACATTGCTCCAGCGCGTCTCGGCAGATCTGGCTTCTTCACCGTCGTACAGATAGCTTTCATACTGGATGGCGGTGAGCAAGTCGCTGAGCACTTCGTTAGCCGGGTCTTTGACAGCACGGCCTTGCAGCGTTTGGATAAAGCGGCAGAAGGTCAGCAGGTCATCGAGCTGTTTTGCGCCGACCTCATGCTGAAAGCCACCTTCAAAGGCGGCGGCAAACAATGACATCTTGTGTGCGCTGGCGTATTCGCCCAGCCTTTCCAACGTGGTGTTGCCTATGCCTTTTTTCGGCGTGGTGGCGGCGCGGATAAACGCCGGATCATCATCTTCGTTCATTATCAGGCGCAGGTAGCTGATGATGTCTTTGATCTCAGGCTTGTCAAAAAATGATTGGCCCCCCGAAATTGTGTAGGGGATTTTGTGGTTACGCAGAAATTGCTCAATAATTCGCGCCTGGTGGTTGCTGCGGTAGAGAATGGCGTAGTCTTTGTAAGTCGTACGATGCTCAAATTTGTGCGCTTGCAGCTTCATCACCACGGTTTCTGCTTCGTGTTCTTCACTTTGCGTCGCCGTGACGTGGATCAGGTCGCCCGTGCCGAGTTCGCTCCACAGTTTTTTCTCAAACAGTTTGGGATTGTTGGCAATGACGTGGTTGGCCGCGCGCAAAATCCGCACGGTAGAGCGGTAGTTTTGTTCGAGCTTGATCACCTTGAGTTTGGAAAAGTCTGTGGTCAACTGACGCAAGTTTTCCACGTCGGCACCACGCCAGCCATAAATCGCCTGGTCATCGTCGCCTACGGCGGTGAATTGTGCTCTCAGGCCGGTTAGCTGTTTAATCAGCTTGTACTGGCAAGCATTGGTATCCTGATATTCATCCACGAGCAGGTAGTGCAACTTGCGTTGCCATTTTTCTAGCATTTCACTGTGCTGATCAAACAGCTCCACCGGGACCTTGATCAGGTCATCAAAGTCTACCGCCTGATACGCGCGCAGGGTTTGCTGATAAAGCTGGTACACCCGGGCTGCGGCATGGGTGAGCTCTTCATCGGCTTGTGATTTGGCCTGATCCGGGCTGATAAAGTCATTCTTCCAACTGGAGATTTGCCATTGTGTTTTGCGCAACAGTTGCTTGTCGGTGGTGGCTAAAATATCACTGAGGATTTTAAAGCTGTCCGAGGCGTCCAGAATGGAGAATTGTGGTTTATAGCCGAGCAGCGCTGCTTCCTGGCGCAAAATCTGCAAGCCTAGGGAGTGAAAGGTGGTGACGGTGAGTCCTTTGCCACTTTTGCCTTCCAGCAAAGGCGTCACGCGCTCCTGCATCTCACGTGCGGCCTTGTTGGTAAAGGTGATCGCCGCGATTTGATGACCCTGGTAACCCGCCTGGTTGATCAGGTAGGCAATTTTCTGGGTAATGACGCGGGTTTTACCACTGCCAGCGCCTGCCAGTACCAGCAACGGGCCGTCAAGATAGTGAATCGCTTCACGCTGGGGAGGATTTAACAGATGCTGCATGAGCGGATTGATAAAACGTGTTTCAGTACAAAGTGGAGAATAATGGGAAAGCAGACAATTATTAGCCTAGATGGACTATTCAACCCTTTCATTTATATGGGTATAGTCCTGTAACCATAGTATGATGTTTCTTCAGGTTAACTAATTTTGTCCGTCCCTGTGTTTGATCTCAATAGCGCCATTCTATCATCAATTGGACTCACCCTAACGCTGGTTCTGGTCTTGATGATTTCTGGTGCCTATCAGCAGCGCCGCCTGATCATGGGTTGGGTGCGGGGCTTGCTCATTTTTGGCTGTGGACTAGCCGTCTATTTCTTTTCGCAAACCAGTCTTATCATCGGGCCACAAAGTATCTATATTGCGGCGGCGGTGACTCTGGTGGCACAAGGCTTGAGTCAGCTCGTTAATGGGATACGTATGTTCAGGGGGTATCGCGTTTACCGCTATTGGACCTTGCTCGTGATTACCACCTTGCTGGCCTGCAATGCCGTGATGTTGAACATGCATGTTTCCAATCGCTGGCTGCTACTGAGTAATTTAGCCGTTTTGCTCTGGATATTTGCTTACGGCAGTCGCAGTTTGGTAGGACATGGAAAAGATTTTGTCGCCAATGTCTTTTGGCTGTGTTGTAGTCTGTTTGCCATGGTTGGCTTGATCCTGGCCATTGTCGCAGTCAAGGTTGGCCTGGCGGATCAGGCGAGTCTCGATGGCTTTGGCGACTGGAGTATCCATGCTTATCTGGTGTCCTTTTTCATGCTGGTCATCACGGCGGTGGTGAGCTTGCTGTTGTTGGTCATGCATGTCAAGGCGCAAGCCGGGTTGCAGGCGATTGCGACCCTGGATGGCCTGACTGGCGTGCTGAATCGGCGTGGCCTGCAAGAAGCTGCCAGTCGCATGCAGGCGGTTTCGCAACGGATTCAATTACCCATGGGCATGCTGATTGTCGACCTGGATTACTTTAAAAAGGTCAATGACGTGTATGGCCACCTGGTGGGCGATGTGGTACTCAAGTCTTGCGCCGGGACCATACGTGCCGCCTTGCGTGGCGGCGATGTTATCGGGCGTTATGGCGGTGAGGAATTCTGTATCCTGATGCCCAACACTGGTGAGCAAGAGGCGATGGTGCTGGCTGAGCGCATCCGCCGCATTATTGAGGTGACGCCCGTGAGCATTGCTGGCGTTGAGAGCATGAGTCGCGAGACCCAGGCGATTAAATGTACGGTCAGTGTCGGCGCTGTAAGCTCAGAAACCGTGGGCTATGTGATTGATGCCTTGTTTGCAGCGGCAGACCAGAATCTCTACCGTGCCAAGCAAAAGGGCCGCAACCGTATTGTGAGCAATATAGAGCAATTGCTGGATAAGTCCCCAGTGAAAGGTAAGTCTGCGAAACGGCATGCTAGCGTGATTGCCTAACTTCAGAGAGCTCCTGCCGTTGAAGCAGACTTCACGCTTGGTCTGATTCAGAAGCGGGGATTTCTTCCTGAGCGGTGCTGTTTTGTTGCTCAGCCGCTTGTGCCAGCATTTCGGCTCGGCTTTGCGGGGACTCCAAGCTGACGCGGCCAATGGCGCCACTTCGATAGTCTGTGAGCAAGGCCATGGCGGTACGCTCCATATCCCACTCTCCATCATTGCGTTTGTAGCTTCTGCGTTTGGCAATGGCTTGCAATAAGTCGATGCCATCTATTTCAGCCACATTCAGCTTCATCACGTCCAACTTGTAGCGAGTATTCATGAGCGCTGGATATTGCTTCAACAACACATTGCCCAAAAACTCAGCCACATCCTCATCAATCACTGCATTGCGGCCAATCGCATGGCTGGCGGCCAGCATATACCCATCTGAGGCGTGTTCGATTTTGGGCCACATCATGCCCGGCGTATCCGTGATGTTGAGGCTGTCGCTCAGTTCGAAACGTTGCTGGCTTTTGGTCACGGCCGGTTCATCGCCGACCTTGGCTGCACGCCGGTTGAGCAGGGCATTCATCAAGGTGGATTTGCCGACGTTGGGAATCCCCATGATCATCATGCGTAAGGGTTTCAGCGGCGTGCCACGATGCGGGGCCAGTTGGCGGCATAGACCAGGGATTTTTTTTGCATCACCGGGCTTTTTGCAAGAGAGGGCTACCGCTTTTGTATTGGGCTGGCTGTTAAAGTAATTCAACCAGGCTTGCGTCACATTCGGGTCAGCCAGATCGGCTTTGTTGAGGATTTTGAGGTTAGGGCGCTGGCGGAAATTACGCATTTCCTCAATCATGGGGTTGTGGCTGGCGGCGGGTACGCGGGCGTCCAGTACTTCAATGACGACATCAATGTGTTCCAGTGTCTCTTCTGCTTTTTTGCGGGCAGAAGTCATGTGCCCCGGAAACCATTGTATCGCCATATTTTTGCTCCATGCTTAACTCAAAAAATACGGGCTCAATGTCTTTGCCGTACCCGGTTGTGTGAGGGAGCTCTATGCCGTTATCAGCTGCGCACCTCACCATCAAGCGCGTATTTTAACATTTAAGCGGCCAGCCACTAAATACGATTGTCTTTTTAGCGATTACTTCCAGCTGTAACCCAGCGTAAACAGCGCGCGCGTATCGCCTTTACGCCGTTCATCGACAGGGCGGCTGTCATAGTTATAGTCGACTTGTGTAGAGGCACTCAAGCCGAAAATAAACGGAAAACGCAAGCCGGTGGAGCTGTAAAGCAGGATTTGTGACGGCGAGTTCGGCGTGTAAGTGACTTCATGCCGGTGGAATGCTTGCACAAATGAATCAAACAGGTATTGGTTATAGTTGACCGCCCAACGCAAGGCCGCATGATTCTCGTTACTTTCCTCGTAATAATCCTGGGTGATGTATGACAGACCGCCTTCCAGTGAAAGATTGCGTTTTTCGCTTTCAAAAAACTGGTAACCCGTACCCACACTGTAGGTGCTGCGCAAGCGAATGTCGCGGAAACGGTCTTTTTCCTGAATCGTGTTCAAGTAGCCATACCATTTTTTGGTGAAAAAGTGATCGTACTGACCACGGACTCGCCCATTGTTCTGAGTCTGGCGATCTTTATCTGCAGCCCAATAGTAGTAGCCCTGTACGGTATAGCGCGTATCAAAGCCGCGCAAAATCGACTCGCCATTAAACTGCATGTTGCGGTTTTTACTGTTACCGTTGTTAAAGGCACCACCCAGGCTCATGTTCCCGGTCCAGACATAGCCTTCGCCAATCAGATCCAGGGTCGGATTGATGTAATGAATTTCGCCGAGTTCAGTATCCACCAGCCGTGTATTCGTTTCCTCATCCAGAATGACCTGACCCTCAGTACTGTGTATCAAACGTCCGGTAACGATACTGCCATCTGATAGCTGCATCAGGATAGACTTTTCGGCATCAATGCTGTGGATGTCATCCCAGTTGATTTTAATCTCGTCTGCATAGCTGGTTTTAAAGGTGAGCTTGTTTGAGATTTTGACGCCTAGCGTCCCGGTGATTTTGTCCCCGTTTTTGAGCCATACCGTATCTGCCTGCGCCAGATGCGTCGTTAGCAGGAGCAGTAACAAGGCCCATTGCAACCATCGCCACGGTTGTGATGGCGCGGTGTAGGATAGATATCGACGTGCCTGAAGCATGGATTGTTGTGGCATAGGTACTACTCCCTGATTCGATTGAACAACAGCGCTGTGTGGCAGCGGATTGAATGCAGCGGTTGTGCTGCAAAGGCGGGTGTTTTTTATAAAACTGACCACCCTGTCTATTACATGATTGCAAAACCAGCCTGAGAGTTCCCGCTAAAATCGGACTCAAAGACTTTAGCAGACGCACTTAGGCACATGCCGTTCATCTCATGCAATTAAACTCACGTGCCGTCAAACAATTGTGCTGTTAAACTGGCGTATTAGCATTTTAAAGTAGTCCGCAACATGGTCCAAACATTATTGCCCCCCGAGGTCAGGCCTGGCCAATCCTTGCCCTTATTGCAGGCCTTACATATCCTCACCCGCGACGGTAAGCTCAATCAGGATAGCCGCCGCAAACTTAAGCAGGTCTATCATCTGGTCAATTTTATCGAACCGCTGATGCAGACGGTGATGGAAAAACAACCTTCGCCCGTCTTGGTTGATCACGGCGCCGGTAAATCTTACCTGGGCTTTATTTTGTATGACTTGTTGCTGAAACAACATCAGGCAGGCCAAGTGATTGGCATTGAGAGCCGCGGTGAATTGATTGAAAAGTCGCGTCAACTGGCGCAAGCATGTGACTTTAGCCGCATGCAGTTTGAGCATTTGACGGTGGCAGAAGCCATGCAGTCCGAGCAACTGCCAGAACAGGTTGATATTGTGACGGCCTTGCATGCCTGCAACACTGCCACCGATGATGCGATTGCGTTTGGCTTGCAAAAGCAGGCACAGTTTATGGTGTTGGTGCCTTGTTGTCAGGCGGAGGTGGCTGAAGCGCTACGGCAACATAAAGCTGAGGCCTTATCAAAAACCTTTTTAAGTGAGTTGTGGCGTCATCCTATCCATACGCGTGAGTTTGGCAGCCAGGTGACCAATGTGCTGCGCTGCCTTGCGCTGGAAGCGCATGGCTATCAGGTGACCGTGACCGAGCTGGTAGGCTGGGAGCATTCTATGAAAAATGAACTGATCATTGCCAAGTATACCGGCCAGCGTAAACGCAGCGCGCGTGAGCGCGGCTTGCAATTGCTGGAGCAGTTGCATTTGTCTGGCCTTGCGCCAAGGTTTCACTTTTAGCATTTGATTTTTAGGCTACGCTCAGTCAGGCGCAGATAAAAAAACCTCTGACACTGGGAGAGTATCAGAGGTGAATGGAGCTAATGCTTTGCCCCAGGGAAGAGACGTTATGCGCCTAACTAGAAGCGCTTGCCGAAACCCAGGCTGATCACCCATGGATCGATATCCAGGTCATCAATTTTTGTCCAGGCGTTGCCATTGAGCGGGTTTTGCATTTTTACGGTGGTATTCATCCAGATGTATTTCACATCGGCGTTCAGCATCCAGCCATCTTTGAGGTTCACATCCAGGCCCGCTTGTAACGCTGGGCCAAAGCTGTCGCGATCAATTTTAATTTTTTGACCGGCTAATGGGCCTTGGCGCAGGTCCAGACGGCGGTCCAGCATAAAGGTTGCGTTAATGCCGGCACCCACATAAGGGTCAAAGGTTTGATCTGGGTTAAAGTGCCATTGGGCGGTCAAGGTCGGGGGCAATGCATCAATGCTGCCCAATAATTGATTTGGCACGGTAGAGCCTGGCTCTTTGGTAATGCTCACATCATGCTTGGAACCCAAGGCCAGGATCAGTTCTGTCGCAATGTTTTTGGTCCAGTAGTAGCTGATGTCCAGCTCAGGAATGGTATTGCTGTCAGCCTTTAATTCTGCACCGCTAGACATCGCGCCTGCCGCAATATTTTTGTTTACATACTTGCCCAGATCGCTACTTTCGTTCGGGCTGATATTGGTGGCGCGCAGGCGGACGACCCAGTCGCCTTGTTCTGCCTGAGCATTGAGGGCTGGCAATAAAGCAGCCAACATTAAACTGATTGCGGTTTTTTTCATTGTGATCACTCCATTAGTGCATTGAACTTGAATGCATTGTAGGTCGGCAAGTCCGGCCGTATATTGATGCAGGTCAACTGGATTGAATTTGCCTAAAACGCCGTGCAAACAGCAAAGCGCACGCATGGAGTGATAAAAAAACCAGTCCTCAGACTGGTTTTGGGTGGCTGGATTGTTGGATCAGTAGTCGTTGCGTTGTTTCCAGGCTTCATCCAGTGCTTTGGACTTTTGTTCAAAGATGGCTTTTTTGGCATCGAGGTCTTTTTCAATCTGGGCTTTTTCCGCCTGATATTGTTTAAGCGTTTCTTGTGCTTGCGTCAGCACGGCTTGCTGGCGTTGAATTTTTTGCTCGATATCGCTGAGTTTGCTCATGGCGTCGCCTACGGCATCGCGGGCACTGGCGGCTTCAGATTGTTCGACGCTGATATTGCGCGCAAAAACTGGTTCGCTGAAGGTCAAGATCAAAAGAGCGGTGAGGGTCAGTATACGCATGCGGGACTCCATTAAAAAAGCGGTATAACAACAAGCCATGAATTAAAAAGCAGATCATAGGCGTTTAAATCATGTGCATCAATCTTTTAGTAAGGCATGTACGCGATTAGTTTCTTTAGTTCATCCGTTTAGCCATTCAATGGCTCGCTCAATCGTCGCCGTTGGCGAGCGCACTGCTGGTTTAACGCTTTACATATACATCATATTCCGCAACAATGTTGCATATCATTGAGGAGGAAAAAATGCGTTTCTGCTGGCTTTGCATGCTGTTGTTGTCTTGGGGAAGTTTGCATGCAAGGGAGGCCTTTGATTTGGCGGGCAAGCAGATTGCGTCAGGCACTGTCTCTTCATGGATGATGGCCGTGTCGTCAACGGCGATTCCGGTGACGGTGATTCATGGGCAAACTTCAGGACCGGTATTGACCCTGACAGCAGGTATCCATGGCGATGAATTTCCTTCGATACTGGCCTTGCAGCAGTTGCGCAAGCAGATACAGCCTGAACACTTGAAAGGGACCTTGATTCTAATTCATCTGGCGAATCTTGAAGGTTTTCATGCACGTCGCATTGCACTGAGTCCGGTCGATGAGAAAAACCTGAACCGGGTGTTTCCTGGTAGCGCACAAGGCACCCTGACTGAGCAGATCGCCGATTTTTTAACGGCGCAAGTCATCAGCAAAACGGATTACCTGATTGACATCCATTCTGGCAGTGCCAACCAGCATTTATGGCCACATGCGTATTCCCCGGTGTTGCACGTGCCAGCGCTGGATGCCAGAACACAGCATTTTGCTGATCTTTTAGGATTGCCAGACATTGTGCTCTATGACGGCAGGCCCAATGATCCTGATCATTCCATCTCATATCCGAATACGGCACAGACCAGGGTTAAGCCTGCATTGACGCTGGAAGTCGGCCAGTTTGCTCAGCGCGATGCCGCTTTTGTGGCCATGATCACGCAAGCTTGTGCACAGGCCATGAGTGGCTTGGGCATGATAGATGCGCCTGAAACGATAGATGTCAGCACGCAACACACGACAAAGGTAGCCTCGCCAATTCATTATTACAGCAAAATGGTTGAGCTACGCAGCCAGCAAACCGGCTTGTTTACGGCCAAATCCAGCATAGGCGATTGGGTGACAGCAGGGCAGGTCGTAGGTGAAGTGACGGATTATTTTGGCGAGAAGATTGAAACTTTGCGTGCGCCTGTGGCCGGGCGCATCCTGATTCAAAATGCCACGCCACCGATACGCGCGGGCGAAGTCACATTATCTATTGGTGTGGTGAATGCCCCTTAGCCGTTGCCATCAGGATGCGGACCTTGCGTGCACGGCTCGTTTGCGTCAAAGACTGGCATGGATTCAATCTCTTTGCGATGTAGTGCTCGCTCCTCAAACAAAAAAGGGTAGATGGCTTCACGCAGGCGGGTGTGAAACTTCTCTATCTGCTGTCTGTGTACTAGCAAATGGCTAATATCGCTGCATGCGACCGCTTCCAGTTGTGCTTGCGCCCAGACCGTGGGTAACCACCGCCCCATCTTTGTTGCGGCATCCGCCCTCATTTGTAAGGTTCGTGTTCGGGCAGCCACTTGTGCTTGCAAGTGGACATCGCCCATATGCTGAAAGGCAAAGTACCATTTCCAGTGAAAGCGGCCTGTGACGGGCGGCGTGTCTTTCCATTGCGGATACAAGGCATAGAAGGGTTTCAGCGTATCCTCTTTTGGCAAATCCCAGGCGCCATGTACCAATTGCCGATGCTGCATGGCAAGCTGGCTACCGTCTTGCAAGGGATAACGGGCGTGCAGCCATAGCTGGCAAAGATTCGGTAAGACCACGCATAACATGACCCAAATGCTGCTCAGCAACATGGCATTGAAGTTGGCGTTGAGCGCTCGTTTGCGCAGGCTGACTGCACTACACAATACAGACCATAAAAACGTGTATAAGGCTGTAATTGTCAAAATCTGTAACAGGGGTGACAAGGAAAGCGAGTGCATCCCGGCAAACAGTAATAACGGGAGTACGAAGACAAGCGTGACAAGCACCCAGCGGGATAACACCCGTTTAAACCAGAAATGACCAGGTTCTTTTACCAGGCTATGCAAAAACAGTAAACGTTGCGCCTGTTGCTCGTTGGCTTTCAGGTCATGCATCAGGGCGATACAGAGCAAAGGTGCAAAAAATACCAGCAAAAAAGCATAGTCAAAGGTACCCAGCATCACATATTCAGGGTGATGCGACTCACCATCGTAAAGCTGGCTTTGCAAGCCGAGTAAACGTATCCGTTGCACGTACGGCACCACCAGCCGGTTGCCCAGGGCAATAAAGCTCCATTCGCCAGGGCGGTAATAGACGTTGTGGAACAGGTAATAGCCCACTTCTCCTGCCTCAAGTGTCCCGTCATGACTGTTGTGCTGGATAAAGTCCTGCTTGCGCATGGTCTCTTCCTGTTGCGCATGCTGGATCTGGGACTGGATATGACGGATATTTTGCCAGCCATTTAACAAGCTAAAACTAACCAGTACCAGGCTGAGCAAAAGCAATAGGGTCAGGCTGCGTTGCTTGAGCAGCAGAGTGAATTCATGTTTCATAGTCGGTGCGAAACCCTAACAAGCAAGGAGCCAGGCAATAACAGCCAGCCAATCAACACCAGAAAGGCCGCTGTCAGACTGGCGTGGCTGACTGCCATCGGTGGCAGATTCACCGGTGGACGGGGCGCGTTCTTCCAAAAATCGGCAGAAACACGCGTGTTCTTATCGTCATGCTGATCCACTTTGTAAGTGTGGATCTGGTTCAGATATTGGATTAATTGATACCGCCGGGCTTCCGACTGTCGGATAAACGCCTGGTGGTGCGGCAGGTCATTGCCGCTAGCCGCCATCTGTATATATTGCAGCGCCAATGCCGGTGTCAGCCATAACCAGTGCCGGATACTTTCATTCTGTTTTGCCAGCTGTGCGTCATGCAATGCCTGTTGTTCGCGGTAGACGGCCGTGGTCAGACGCTCGCCTTCCTGCATCAGCAGGCCCTGGTAGTTTACTGGCAGGTCTTCGATCCGGCTTACCTGGTATTTGTTGAGTATGCTCTGTTTAAAGGCCTGAAAATGCGGATCGTCAGGGTTATGGCTGTCACCTATGCTTTGCAGCTTGCTTTCTGCATGGTATTCAGCCTCTGCGCGAGGCTGTGTTGGATAGGCGATCTGGGCCAGATTCGCCAGCCCGCGCGGAAAAATGATGCAGACACAGACCCAGCACAGCAATAACGTCAGCAAGGCACTATGCAGTTGCCGGCTGTACCAGGACACGGTGACGACCAGCAGGCACCAGCCGGCAATGTAAAGCGCTTGCGCCAGCAACATGAGAGCCAGCCTGGCCAATAACTGATCACTGTGCCAGCTCCATGCCAGCGTCAACAGTGCTTGCAGGCACAAAAGAAGCAGCAACGGTAAAAACAGTGCCAGCCATTTTCCGGAGGCAATCGCCCAGCCTGGGGTGCCATTGCCGCGCATGAAAGCCAGGATGCCGGTGATTTTATCGGCAGTGACGGTGGCATAGGCAATCATGATCAAAAACAGTGGCATCCACCATTGCACGATCATGGCTGGTGTAATTAATGAAAAGCGGCCCAGCGTAGTGGCTTCAGTCGCCGGGTTGAAGTTGGCGCTGTTCAGGCGATGTGCTTCCAGATACACCAGATGGCCAGACTGGTCGAGGATGCCGGGCTCGATCACACTGAGCGGATGGACCGGCTTGGCGACGAAATCGCCAAAATGCGAGACCCGGTGCGGATGACGGTCGGGTTGCGATTGCCAGTCATGCTGGCTGCGCGCTGTCACCTTAGCTACCGTCTGTGCATGATCTTGCCAATGGTGATGGGCGGCAAGGGCGGCAATGCCCCATAATGTCACCAGCACTATCATTAACAATGCCGGAACCCGCGCATGCCATAACCTGCGCCATTCATTGCAGGCGATTTTCCAGATCAATGCGTTCATGCCTGCCCCTGATACAGTTTTTTCAGGCTATCCAGTGTCAGTGCTGACTGGTCCAGCATTACCGCTTGCAACTGCCCATTGGTCAGCATCAGCAAGCGGTCAGAAAAACCAATGGCGGACAACACATCATGCGTGACCACCAGCACGCCCATGCCACTTTCTTTGCATTGCACAATCAGCTGGTTTAAGTCTTCGGTAGCCTGTGGATCCAGCCCTGAATTAGGCTCATCGAGCAACAGCAGTGTGGCCTGTTTGGCAAGTGCAAACGCCAGCATCACCTTTTGCTTCATGCCTTTGGAGTATTCGCTGCAAGGCCGGTGCCAGGCTGTTTCCGGCAAGCCGGCCATGGTCAGGCAGCTGTTAATATCCTTTTCTTCACCTATATTGGCCAGGCTTAAAAAGTAACGGATATTTGCTATCGCAGAGAGATGTCCATACACGGCAGGTTGCTCCGGCACATAGGCAAGGTGCGATAGCGCCCGCTGGCGGTCCTGCGCGATATCAATACCGGCAATCAGGATATTGCCTGTTTGTTCGGCCGTGTCATGTAAGCCTAAAATACTTTTCAGCAGCGTTGATTTACCGGCACCATTGCTGCCCAGCACAGAGACGACTTCACCTGCCTGTAAGTTGAGCTCAAGCTGATTTAGAATTTTCCGCTTGGAAAACCCCAGGCTTAGCTGTTGAATCGATAGCAATGCAGTCATAAAAAATCCACCGTTGCTGTGAGCATAAAGTTACGGCCAGTACCTGGGGCGAAGTTAAGCTGGTTGGTCGCACCTGTGGATGAAAAGTCATACACATACTCATAGTAGCGATCAAAAATATTATTGGCTAACAAGCTGACGCGTCCCCAGCTGGTTTTATAGTCAATATTGGCATTGGTCAGCGTATAGCCGCCGTATTTTCCGCCCTGATTACTCTCATTGACGTAGTAGTCGCCTTGGCTATCCACGTGAACACGTGCAATCCAGTTTGCATTTGGCGCATATTGCAGACCCAGCGAGGCGGTGTAAGAGGGGATGCTGCGGACCGAGTTATCCTTGAATTGCGGATGTAATGCATCCGGTTTCACGATAATGGCCTCTACCCGTGACACATTGCCCCAAAAGTGCCATTGCTCGTCTAACGCATAGTCAAAACTGGCATCTATCCCTTGCCTGCGGGTGGAACCGATGAGTTGGTTAATGTTGTCAATATTAATAAATTCGTTTTCAGCTTTTTGTTGCCAATAAGAAAGACGCGTATTCAAATCAGGATGCCACTGGCTCTTGATTCCTAATTCCCAGCCATCGTTGATCGCAACCTTTACGTTGGTCGGGCCATTGGTACTATAGAGATTAAGGTTAACGCCAGTGGGTGTTTGAAAACTGCGCCCGGCATTTACAAATAAAGTTTGCTGCGCATTCAGGTTGGCAAACAAGTTGAATTTGGGTTGTACGATGGTCTGGTTATCCAGCATGCGTGTCCTGAGCGTATTCCCATTAATCACAAACTGGTTTCTAGGGTCGCTGTTCAAATAATCCACCCGATAGGCCAGGTTCCAGCGTAACCAGTCCAGCGGCGTGTTTTCAAATTTGGCGTAAATGCCTTGTGCGGTGAGGTCGTATTGGGCGTTGCGCCGGATAGTGGTCAAGCGTTGACGGAATTCATCGACATGCTGGCGTTCAATATCGTAGCCGGTTTCAAAAGCCCAGCTGGGATTGATTTTCCAGTTTAACTTGCTCACAAAGCCAATCGAGGTTTCGTCTTCCAAGCGATGTTCCAGGCCTGGCGATCCAAAAAAACGTACATTGCGTTCACGACCAAAGTTCTGCCAATAAGCTTTCAGGCTTAAATCAAGGTCGTTATTAAAAAAGTAATCGTAATGCAGGCTTAAATGCTTGAATTCTTTTTCACCGCTATCGTTGAGTGCATTGGGCGCCACGCCTCTGCGGTCATCACGCGCTTGTTCTTTAGACATAAAACCCGGTGCTTCAGGCGAGTTGTATTTGCCATACTTGGCGCTCAATGCCAGGCTGGACTGCTCGAAATCCAGCTGCCAACGGCCAGATAAGGCAATTTTTTCATTTTCGGTATGGGCGCGGAAGCCATTGCCTTTGCGATAACCAATTGCATAGTTTTGGGTGAAATCACCTTGTTTTTCACCATAGTAGCCTTGCATTTCGCGCGTTTGAAAGCTGCCATAGCCAAATTGCAATTGCTTGCCGATATCTTTACGGGTTTCTACCTTGTAGTTGCCTGCGGTGGCAAACAGGCCGGTCGAAGCGTCGCTGGTGCCTTTAAATACCTGGGCGCTCTGAATGTTGGTGGGGAACAGGTAATCCAGCTCACTGAGACCTGAGAACAAATTGGACGGAATGCCATCCACCAGCACTTTGGCATTCGGTGTTTCGCCATTGCCACTAAAACCGCGGATAGACACTTCGGTATTGACAATGCCCTGACTAAAGCGAGACAGCACCACGCCTGGTGTTTTGCTAAACAATTCCAGGGTATCGGTGACGTGTTCATATTCAAGTTCTTGACGCGTAATGACATCTACCGAGCCTGCCAGGCCTTTATCAGTGGCTGAGACTTGCTCTTTTTTGCCAAGCACCACGACGCTATCCAGCTCTACACTGCTGACCGGTGCTTCATTTTTCTTGGCTTTACTGCTTTGTTTGGAGGGGGCCAGTTCTACCGAGTCTTCAGCATAAACCGTTACCGCCGGGAACAACATGACTGCCAGCAGGCTGGCAATCGTTTTTGGGTACATCATGATTTATCTTCCCTATAAGTCTGCGTATTCATCAATCTGGTTCAGTGTGTTCTCTTTGTGCCTCATCTCACACGGTGGCTGAGGCAATATGTTTTATTTTTATTGGGCTAAAGCTGTTAAATAAGAATGATTGTAAAGTGATCTATGCGACTTCTCCGTAAAAAAAACAATGTCTGGTGTAGAAAAAACACACAGCAGCCTGGTTGTGGGCGCTTGTTGTGATGGACTGTCACTTTTTTGATCCTTCAATCGGGGAATGGACCGCCGATTAACCGATGATCAGAGATCCTTGGTCCATCACATGATTAGCGTTGCAGCAGATTAAAAGTATTTATTCAGACCAATAAACACCCCTCTGCGTGGCCCAAATTGTGGCGCATCAATGCCAATGCCCGAGCCATCCCGTAATTCATACTTTTTATCAAACAGGTTGATGATGGCCAGCCTGGTTTCCAGCTTGCCGAGGGTGCCTGCGTTGATCATGGTGCTGGCCCCCAGGTTAACCTGCGTGTAGGCGGGCATGTGTTCGGTATTGGCGAAGCCACGGCGCAGGCCGCTGCCAAAGAACGCATCGGCGCTGAGTTGATAGCCTTGCCATAAATAACCGACGCCGGCGGACGCGGTGTAGCGCTGGTCATGGTCGGTATGCACCCAATGATTGGCGGTATAGTCCAGCTCATCTTGCTCAAAGTTATATTGTGCAGAGACGACTTTCTTTGCCAGGCTCATCGAGCGTGAGAGGTTGGCATAGGCAGAGAAGGCTTCGTCTTTATAACTCGCCGTTAATTCAAAGCCATAAATTCTGCCTTTGTCATAGTTAAAAGGCGTGTAGACCAAGGCTTCACCAAAGCGACCCTCATCAATCAGGTCCTGGACAATTTTGTAGTAGCTGTCGAAGCCCACGGTGAGTTTGGGCGTTAACTGGTGACTGACGCCGACGTCAAAATAATGTGAGCGCTCGGGTTTGACTGCGCCATTGAGGTCACTGGACGCAGCATTGGTGGTATTGCTGAATAAGGCCAGTGTTTTAGTGCCGACCAACTCCGTCGGAGGCGGTGTAAAGTATCTTGAGTAGGCAGCATGGAAGGTGGTTTCAGGCGTGGCATTCCATACCAGGCCCAGGCGTGGGCTGAGTTGGCCGCCGCTGACATAGGCATTCATTTTGTCGGCTCGCACGCCATAGTTCATCACCAGGCTGTTGTTGATTTTCCATTCGTCCTGCAAGTAAAGCGCCAGCAAGGTGTTACCGTTTTTGTGATTGTTATCAACAATGGTGGCCTGGGTGTTGGTCGTCGTGCCGCCCGAGGTCAGGAACACATTGGCGGTATTGTCGCTGGTGATATCTTCGGTGCTGGTAAACATCCCCATGCGGATGGTGTGGCTATCGCCCCAGTGATAGCTGCCATCGGCTTGCAAGCCATTGCTCATGCTGTCTCTAAACACGCGCGAGGCCACGCCATTAAAGGCCAAGCCCCCAGTGATATCCGGCGTATAAGTGGTGCTGGTATAGCGTGTGAACAGTGAAACCTGGTAATCGAAATCAGGGCCAATGGAGCTCTGCACGGCCAGTATGCCGTACTGGTTACGCTCGTTCTGATGATCTCTCAGGCTGGAGGAGTTATAGCCAGACAAGCCTAAGGCAGAGAGATAGTCGCTGTTGGCCGCCTGCGCCGGGTTATTAGGGATTTGAAAATTGCCATAGTAAGAGCCCAGCATCGCCACAATTTGCGTTTCCGGATTCAGCAAGTACGACATGTAGGCGAAGCCTTTGGTTTGCTGGGTATTATCATGAATCGGGTTGTAGCTATCGGTGGTATTTTCGATGCCGCGATTATTGGAGAGATAAGAACCCGTGACATAGTAACTGAAGTCACCCGTGGAATTGTGCATTTGAATACTGGGGTTGACGGTGTCGCTGGTGCCACCATAAAAGCCAACATTGCCGCCTGGTTTAAAATTTTTCTTGGTCTCAATCTCAATCACCCCGGCCGTTCTGTAGCCATACTGCGCAGGCAAAGCGCCGGTGAGCAGATTGATTTTATCGGCAAAGCGCGTATCCAGAATCTGACCAAAACCATTGATGCCCTCCGGCAGAATCACGCCGTTAATCCGGTATTGGATATTGCCGTGATCGCCACGGATATGCAGTTGCCCATAAGAGTCATTAGCGACGCCAGGGGCGCGTAACAAAATCTGGTTAAAGCTGTTGTTTTCACCGCCTGGAATATTGCTGATATCTTTCTGGTCAAAGCGATATATGCTGCCGCCCGTGGCGGGTGACAGGCTATTACGGATTTTGCTGAACCGTTCTGCAGTCACTTGCACGCTATCGAGCTCGAGTGCGCTTTCATCCACCGGTTCTGCCAGTACAGAGATTGCAGGGTAGCTGGCAAACAGGCCGCCCACCGCTACAGAAATGATGCGTTTGATCTTCATAAAGTTGTCCTCTTGGCCTCACACTGAGGCCTTTTTCGTCTGGTTGTGTTGGGGTTGTCAGGGCTCAAACGAAAAGAGGTGGTGCGCGCGCAGCGTAGCGACGATAGGACGGTTTGGTATGTAAAACGGTATGGCTGGTTTGGGCTGATGTGACGAGGTCTGGTGCATGTAGCAGTAGCGGACGTCCTGGCAGCAGCGTGTCAGGGAGATTGTCCAGGCACAGGCATTCTTCACACAGATTGTCCTGGCTGGTTTTGTCATGCTTGAGGGTGTGATTAATCTCTTCAGACAGGTGAGAGATGGCGTGCGCAATCGCATGCTGCTGCGCAAATACAAAAAACAGCAAGACTGCCAGCAGGGCGCCTAGCAGCCATTGATTGAGTCGGGTCCGTATGTAGTGATTTAGCATGCAGTCTGGCGATTAAAAAACCTGCGATGAGCGCGTCCGCTATCTAGCCATGTTCTGATGACACACTCATGAATCGGGCAAGTTATTTTCATCACAGCGCGTTAATCCCTGATGGCATCCAGCGCGAGTACGACGCGTGTCTGCCCCTCTGGCACCACAGGCGAACGATGAATGGCGCCGCCTACGGTGTTCCCTTGCCACTGACTACCTTTGAGCAATACGATATCAAAGGCGTCTGCCTGTCTGATGCCACGCGCATCGAGTACCACGCCTGCACGCTGTTGGTTGTTGAGTCCTGGCGGGTTTAAGTGACTGCGGTGCTTTAAATAACTGCGGTCGGCAAATGCTTCCTCCAGCCATTCGGTGCCTGGCCCCATGTAGGTACACAGCAGCCGAATTCCGGTATGGTCAACATGAAATTGCGGGCACATGGCTTTTTGCAATACTTCCAGTCGCAGGCCCACGGTCTGGCAATCCAGCAGCTCGGCAAACACCGTTACCAATTGTGCCAGCTCTTGAATAAACACTTCGCGGCCCGGCTGTGCTGGCAACGGCAAAGTACACAACTGTGGCGCAAGTGCGGGCTGCAATGAAATCACGTTGCGCAGTCCAGGCGCCAAGCTGCGCGCTGCCAGCTGCAGGTAGTCGCTGATTGCAGTTTGCGCCTCACGGCGTACGAGACAGACTTGCTGCTCGGGCTCAAAGATCGGCAGCATTTGCAGTGGGTTAAAGGTCAACGGCTCGCTTGCTGGTGTCAGCGCAGGTGCAAGTGAAGCAGTTTGAGGGGAGCTGGCAACCGACAACATGCTAGACACTTTCCAATATCTGCATATCGTCGTTGGTTTCAACGGTTTCTTCTACCGCCCAGTGGGGGAATGGATCCTCAAACTTGCGCCAGGCCTCCATGCCCAATGCCAGCTCGCTTTCTGTCAGCAGGCAGGCATCAAATTTTGCCGTTAGCGCCGCTTTATCCATCTCCATGCCGATGATGACCAGTTCCTGCTGGCGATCGCCGTAAGGCGATTGCATGCGTGAGCGGATGTGCTGCAGGCTGTCTGCATCCTGCGGCCAATACTTGGCCGGCGTTGCCGCCCACCAGATGCCCGCCAGCTCGGTGCGCGTGACCGCACCCGCTTGCGACCACATGGCACAAAACTCGGGGCGCGAGGCAATCCAGTAGCGGCCTTTGGAGCGGATCACGCCTGGCCATTCGCTATTGAGCCATTGCCACAAGCGTTGTGGATGAAACGGGGTGCGTGAACGGTAAACAAAGCTAGAAATACCGTATTCCTCGGTTTCTGGCACATGTTCGCCACGCAGCTCCTGCAGCCAACCAGGCGCTTCTGCAGCCTGGTCGAAGTCAAACAGGCCGGTATGCATGATACGGTCCAGCGGCACCTTGCCAAAGCTGCTGTGCAGGATCTGTGCACGCGGGTTAAGCGTTTTGAGGATACCTTCCAGCCGGGCGATTTCCTCCAGCGTCATCAAGTCGGTTTTGTTCAATACCAGCACATCGCAAAACTCAATCTGGTCTACCAGCAGGTCAACCACGGTGCGTTCATCTTCTTCGCCCAGCGACTCTCCTCTGTCGGTCAGGCTTTCCTGCGAGCTATAGTCCTTGAGAAAGTTATAGCCATCCACCACCGTGACCATGGTATCCAGTTGCGCCACGTCCGCCAGAGAAACGCCTTCTTCATCGGCAAAGGTGAAGGTTTCAGCAATCGGCAAGGGCTCTGAGATACCGGTGGTTTCAATCAGCAGGTAATCAAAGCGGTTTTCCTTGGCCAGGCGAGTGATCTCCACAAGCAAGTCTTCTCGCAAGGTGCAGCAGATGCAGCCATTGCTCATTTCCACCAGTTTTTCTTCCTGGCGTGACAGCTCAGCCCCGCCGTCGCGCACCAGTTGGGCGTCAATATTGACTTCAGACATGTCGTTGACGATGACGGCAACCCGCTTGCCTTCGCGGTTATTGAGCACATGGTTGAGCAGCGTGGTTTTACCCGCACCCAGAAAGCCAGAAAGTACGGTCACCGGAAGTTTTTTGATGGCAGAAGTGCTTAAACCAGACATAAATGTAGTCCTTCGTTAAAGTAGTCTTGAGGGAGGTCCGTACCGATAAACACCAGCGTGGACACTTTGCGCTCATCAGGCTGCCACTGTGTGGTGTGGTCACCACTCATGAGCATGTGAACGCCTTGAAAAACAATGCGCTGCGGATCGTTGTGGGCATGGATAATGCCTTTGTAGCGTAGCAACTGCGGGCCGTAATCGGCGATGATGGATTCGAGAAAGGTTTCCAGCTTTTCCAGATTAAATGGCCGTTCGCTGCTAAATACGAACGAAGTCACATCGTCATCGTGCGCATGGCTGACGTCACGCAAGAAGTCCGGCTCAATTTGCAGGATGGCATCCAGCGAAAAACCATCAATATCCAGAATCTGTCTGAGGTCAGTCTGGCCAAAGTGCACGCTGTGAATCGGGGCTCTCAAGTTGATGTTGTTCAGCCTTGCCGTGAGGACGCTCACTGCCTCTGGCGTGACCAGATCCGTTTTTGATAGCAGAATACGATCGGCAAATCCGACTTGTTCTTGTGCCTCGTGGTGCGCATCCAGTTGCTGCATGGCATGCACTGCATCAACCACCGTGATAATCGCATCTAGATGATAGCTGGCATAGACGTCATCTTCGACAAAAAAGGTTTGTGCGACTGGGGCCGGGTCGGCCAGGCCTGTGGTTTCGATAATCACGCGGTCAAAGTTAATTTCCTGCGCTGCACGTTTTTGCGCAAGATCGCCCAGTATGCGTACCAGATCACCACGCACGGTGCAGCAAATGCAGCCGTTGTTCATTTCCACGATTTGCTCGTCCCCATGAAGCAGCAGCTCACCATCGATACCGGCCTCGCCAAATTCATTTTCAATCACGGCTATGCGCTGGCCGTGTTGCTCCTGCAGTATGCGGTTGAGCAGGGTGGTTTTACCCGCGCCGAGAAAGCCAGTTAAAATCGTCACCGGGATTTTTGCGTTGCCTGCTGTCATGTGCTGCTCCAAACATCGACAATATGTTGCTGGATAAAGGGTGAAAGCCAAGCCACGCCAAGGCCACAAGCAATCAACAGGCATTGCACTAGTAAATCCTGCGGGCGATATTGCGTTTGCAGCGTTGGCACTAAGTCTGCCAGGGCGATGTAGATAAAACTGGCGGCGGCCAGTAACAAGGCGTACGGAATCAGCGGCGCAATATGCGTAAAACTCAACCAGCCAACCAAACCACCGACAATCATGGCTGAACCCGAAAGCATATTAAGCAGGAGCGCACGGGGTTTACTCAAGCCAGCATTGATCAACACCATAAAATCTGAAATCTCTTGCGGGATTTCATGCGCGACAATCGCAAATGCCGTCACCCAGCCCAACTTGATATCTGTCAGAAAACTGGCTGCCAGCAAGATGCCATCGACAAAATTATGGATACCGTCGCCCAGCAAAATAATGGCCACCTGGCCGCCAGACTGCTTTTCTACAGGATGAGTAGCAACAGGTGCAGCGTCCGCATGATGGAAATGCCGCCACAATGCCAGCTTCTCCAGAATGAAAAATAGCAACATGCCTGCAACTAGCATCCAGCCCGCGTTGGTGAGGTTAATGCCTTGATTCAAGGCTTCCGGTAATAAATCCGTGAAAGCAAACCCGAGCAGTACACCCACGGCAAATGCCACCATGCGCCGCGCATGATTGGCGAACAGGGTATTTGATAACCAGCCGGCGATCAGTACCGAAACCACACCACCTACGGTACAGGCCAGCATTAAACTGGGGAATAACATGCTTGAACTTTAAAATGCAATTTTGTTGCATTTTAAAGGGTGGGGGATTTAATTGCAACAATGTTGCAATTTTGTGTGTAAAAAAAGCAGGCATCCCATTCATAGGCGCCTGCTACTTACGCAATACGTATTTTTACGATCTCATCATCGTTAGATGCGCATGCAACATCGACAGCCTGATATCGCACGCGCTATCGTCATCAAGCGTGCGTCCTTAGTCTCATAGGATCATAAAAGGGGGTAGGGGCCACATAGGCTGACACTCTTTGATGGCTGCACACCACTTCTACTGCCGTTCCAATCGCTGTGTATTCTGGCTTTAAATGCACCATGGCTAAAGACTGCATTAAATAATTGCTAAAGGAGGCACTGGTGACGACACCGATCTCTACCCCATCTTTGACTATTTTTGCGCCAGCCTCAACACTCGTGGGTGATTTGCAGATTAAACCAGCTTGTTTCACCCGCTCTTTGCCTTTAGACGCCAATACAGCCGCTTTGCCGATGTAGTCTCCCTTTTTATCAAGGTCCACGCCCCAGCCCATATTGATTTCCCATGGTGTGGTATCACCTTCAGGCATTTCGAATGGAAAAAACAAGAGCGCTGCTTCAATGCGCGTTAACTCTAGCGAGTTCCAGGAGGCTGGGATCGCGCCCAAAGGCTTGCCAACCTCTAAAATCTTATCCCATAGCTCAATGGCATCTTGCCCTTTACAATAGACTTCGTATCCACGCTCTCCTGAATAACCACCGCGGGCAATGACAACATTTTTACCAAATAGACTGGTGGGCTTGTGCTTAAAATAATCCAAGCTTGCCAGGTCAAAATCGATGACATGCGGTGCTAATATCGCTAAGGACTGAGGGCCTTGTAAAGATAAAATATGCGCATCAAGATCGGGCGCGATGGTCACGTCTTTGCCAGCCGCAAGCATTTTTAAGTTTTCCGGTGTTTTGCCTGAGCCGTGGGAGAGTCGAAAGCTGTTTGTATTGTCTCTGATAATCATGATGTCATCACAAATTGCACCGGATTCATCCGTTTCTGCAGCCAGGACACTGTGGCCGGGTTCGAGTTTGGTGATGTCCTTAGCCACCAGCCTATCAAGGACCTTTTCTGCATCTGGGCCATCCACATTGATGATGTTTAAGCCAGACACGTCGTATAAGCCGGCGCGACTCCTCACCGCGACAACTTCATCATTGACATCCGTGTGATAGCTCCAAGGAATAGGCATCTCATTCCATGTGTCGCCATCTAAATTTGACCCTAATTCCCGGTGTCGAATATTGAGTATTGAGTTTCTGGACATGATGACTTTTCTCCCATTAAATTGATGATTCGGAATACTATAAAAATAAAGATTTGTTCAACACTCTCTTTAGGATGTACTACTTAAGAAGTAAAGTTGTCTTCAAGTGACACCTTCAAAAGTTGAGATCACCCAGAGCAAGGATTAAAAAAGGGTGAGCAATCAAACTTGCTCACCCTTGGTTGGGCCACGCATCCCAGTTTGAACTAAATGCTATGCAGCCAGAAGACAATGAAGACGCCCACCAGCAACGCTATATAAGGGAGCACGCCAGCGCGGTTCATGACGCCATCCTTTGCATTGTCTAGTTGCATATCTTCTAGCATGGCTGATGGAAATACACCTTTATCCTGGATGAAGTGTCGGTAAATAAAAACCGGCACAATCAAGGTTGCAAAAAACAGTCCAGCATTGAGGGTGCCTGCCCCCCAGACGTCAGCGCCTAATCCCATCAATCCCAAGTTAACAAAACCGAGCAAGCCGCCTAGAAGCAGTAGGATAGTAGGTGCTTTGTATGGACGGTCCCAGTTCGGTCTGTCCATGCGATGTATCCAGCCGGAATTCAGATTGAGGAAGTTAAAAATGATGTAACCAACATTGGATGCAGCCAATACAAACACATAGTCTGACATCAGCAATAACAGCAGGTTGAAACACAAATCTGTCCACATCGCTTTGGTAGGCGCGCCATGCTCATTGACTTGAGACAAGTATTTGGGCAGCCAGCCATCGACAGAGGCTTGATAAAGCGTACGAGAAGAACCGGCCATGGAGGTCATGATCGAGAGCAAAAGCGCCAAAACCAGCATAATCACCAATACTGTCACAATCAGCTTGGAGCCGCCCAACATACTCGACAACACCCCGGCAACGCCCATGCCACTGTAAATGTCTGGTGCCAACATCCCATCGTATACTGCGCCAGTCGTTACGTTACCCGCGGCATCTGTCACCGCTGGCGTCACCAAATGGCCTAAGCCTAAATGCGCCTGAAAAGCGATGGGCACCAGTGTGTACACCGCAATACACAGCAAACCTGAGTAGAAAATGGCCTTAAAAGTATCTGTTTTAGGGTTCTTGAATTCTCGTGTGTAACAGACGGCGGTTTCAAAAGCATACGTTGACCAGGCAGCAATAAACAAGCCAGCCGCCATTAATTTCCAGCCTTCAATATTCCAAATACCATCAATCACATTCCCGGCTGTGTCATAACTTAAAGGTGCCAAGGGAAAGAAATTCGCCATAGGCATGTCGCCGGTGAGAATAGGCACCAAGCCTATGAGCATGAGTGGAATTAAAGCGGTGACACCCAGGATCATGGTTGCTTTGGCAGAACGTAAAATACCACCGTGCTGTATCGAAAACACTGTCAGTAAAACGGCAGCCCCGAGAATAAAGGTTGCGTTAATTCTCAGGCTTAAGCCAGCTTTAATGGCACTCAAGTCCATGAGAGTAATTTGCCAGGTGTTGATGGCGGCATCAGGGGAAAATAAGGCACTTAAAATGTAGCCTGCAGCGAGTCCAGAGCCGATCGCCAATACTGGAGACCACGCGAACCAGTTACACCACACTGAGACTGGCGCGATAAACTTGCTGTATCTTACCCATGCAACCGCGCCATATACCGAAGCACCGCCAGACTTATGTGGAAACAAGCCTGCAATTTCTGCATACGTAAATGCTTGAATAAAACCAAATGTGATAGAAATGGCCCATACCAACCAAGCTGGTTTGCCTACCGTTGCCGAAATGGCGCCCATAGAAAACAATACAAGCGCTGGCACGCCACTAGCAACCCAAAAGGCACCTTGCCAACCAATCTTGCGATGCAGCGTGTGCTTGCTTTCAGCACCACCTGCGAAGCCGACTTGAGATATATCAATCGAAGAATTTATACTCACCTTATTTTCCCTTCCCTAAAAGCCTTCTTTTTTTCACCTATCTACTGATTTCAAGAAAGGCTAATAAGAAGATCAACGTTCAATGACAATCAGATATCAACTGCACATGGGATCAACTCAATACATCCACAATGGAATCTATTTTGATGATTTGCAGCTGTTTACTAAATTCTCACTACGGATTACTCCTTAAGGGGTAGCTGGAGAAGATTTCAAAGGAGCGTTGGAGGGGGGAGGTGTTGATAGGCGCGTATGCGTGACCTTGCGCCTACGCACAATTTGAAAAGGCCTTTTTGCTGAGCGCTAAAAAGGCACGAGGTCTGAGCTAGTACACCTTATTTTTGATTGTGTGCCCAGACTGCGGCTTCTAAGCGGCTACTTAGTTTAAGTTTGCTCAGTAAATGTTTGATATGCACTTTCACGGTGGTGTCGCTAATGCCAAGTTTGCGGGCAATGGTTTTGTTATTGAGCCCGTCACTGAGACATTGCAATATTTCTCTTTCACGCTCAGTGAGCGAAGCCTGCTCATCTTTACGTTGAGGTTTGGGCTCTAAAAGGGCTGTTCTAAGCACTTCAGTGAGTGTGTCTTGAATAATCGTCATGCCATTAGCGACTTTTTTTAAGTTGGCACAGAGGTCTTCCGGCTCCATGTCTTTTAACAAGTAGCCATCAGCACCTGCGCGCAAGGCCTCTAATAAATCGTCTTCAGCATCTGACACCGTCAGCACCACATATTTGGCAGTGAGATCTAACGCTTTAAATTGGCGTAAGGTCTCTATGCCATTCATTCCTTTCATGTTGAGGTCTATCAACACAATGTCTGGTTTAAAGCCAATGGCAGTATCCAAACCCTCTTGCCCTGAGGCGGCCTCACCGATCACTTTGAATGCAGGGTCTGCATCTATGATTTGTCCTACCCCTTTGCGGAAGAGGGCGTGATCATCGATCAAGAACACTTTGTATTGGGTCTGCATCATTTTTAAATGTCTTTCTATGATTGAGGCAACTGTGGCGTAAAAATCAAGCGCACTCGCGTGCCCCCTTGTTTGCGTCTGAGAACCGCAACATTTCCGCCCAGGCTTTCTGCCCGCTCTTGCATGATGCTCTGTCCATAATGGCCAGACGCTTCAGTGGCGGTGTAGCCAATACCATCATCATCAACGATGATAATGATGGTTCCACTACTTTGAAAATTAAGTGAGATTTCAACTCTACTTGCGTTTGCATGGCGCACTACGTTGGAGAGTGCCTCACGCAATACATGTAAAATATGAAACTCTTCATTGACAGTCAAGCGACAGTTTATCAGACGATTATCCAGGGAAATGGATAGGTTGGAGCGCTGGCTAAATTCATCAATGGCAGTTTGAATTGCCGAATTCAATCCCCGCACATCCATATGTACGCGGAAGGTTGCCAATAACTCGCGTAGCTCACGATAAGCCGTATTCAAGCCATCGCGCAATTCGTTGACAATGCCGCGAAATTCATTTGTCTCTAATTGGTTGTCGCTTGCACTTTGCAGTCGCGAAATTTGAATTTTCATGAAGGACAATGATTGCGCCAAAGAGTCGTGCAATTCACGGGCAATGGCCGCACGCTCTTCTAACAATGCCAGACGCCGACCCTCTTGCTCCCGCCCTTGGAAACCCATCACCATAGAAAGTAAATGGGCCGTCAGTTCGATCAACTGCGTTTCTGTTTCATCAAACACATGCTCAAGATCCGCCTCGACCTGTAACACGCCCAATGCCCCAGTGGGGGTGACGAAGCCGACCGCAATGCATTGAAATCCATTGTCATGTGACGAATTGTCATTGGTACAGAATCTCACCAGATTCGTTGTGGTGAGATCTTCTAAAATGGCGTCACTGAGTTTTTCTGGTTTGTGATTGGAGAATAAAACGCGCTCTGTTGAAATGCCCAAGTCATTTTCTGTAAAAATGAGAGAAACATTTAAAATGTTTAAGGCCTTTTCCAGCGAGAATAAACTTTTGCGTAAGACCGTTTCGCTTAATAAAGTGTTGTTGATAGATTCTACAAATTCATGCAGAAAGTCTTGTGATCTAATTAATCGACGCAGGCGTTCACTGCTATTTTGATTGAACCATTCGTTTTCTGCTTTAAACCCTTCTAGTCTTGCCGAGGTTTCGTAAACCAGGCGTTCAATTTTGACAAACTCATCTTCATCCTGCTCGCGCTGTTCATTTTGTGCGTCTTGACCAGCAAAGCCGACTAGCGTATCCATTCGATCAACCAGCAGCTTCCTGGCTCTAAACGCGATGGTGATCAAGCAACTGATGGCTAAATAAATGCTGACCAGCTGCAGCAGTGAAATCACTGATTGCTTTGCCTCGACCTCTTGCAACAATAGCGCGACAAATTGCTCATAGCTTGAGATTAAAGTCTGAACCGTGAGTCGTTGCGATGTGATCTGCTCTTGTTGAAAATTAGTGTCACTGATTTTTTCTCTTGCTTCTCTAAGTTTCTGTAACAGTTGATTGACTTGAGTGGCATCATGGTTGTTAATCTGTGCCACCATCTTGCCGAGATCAAAGCGTAAATGGGGATCGGCCTTAAGGATTGCTTCGGTCAATTTCTCGGGCGCTTCTCCGATGGCGGTGTCAGAAAAATGTTGCCAGAAAATCTGCTCTTTGGTGATGTCTTGAATGACTTTTTGATTATTAGCAGTGTAGTCGAGCAAAAAAAGAGAGCCAGCCTGCATGAGTATCAAGCTGGAAGTAATACAAAAAATTAATATGATAAGCTTTGCATACAATGTGTGTATTGTCAGATCTTTGATGCTTTTGATCAGGTTTGCAAATTGAATGCTCAAGGATGACTCCGGAATTGAAATTTCCCGCGAAAGGCGCTTAGATGAGTTTGTTTGTTTTTAGCACACTAATATTGAGTGTCATTTTTTTTATCGTCTTTAACGCATGGTGGGTATCTGGCGCCTCATTTAACACGCATTTATCTGCATTGATGATCGCTGCAACCACCGCATTGACTTCCTTGTTGTTGATTGCAATCTACCCCATCTTTCGTAAACATTATACGCGTCATCCCAAGCCATCGATGGATCATAGCGTGACTTGGGCCAACGATGTGTCTAGCAATCTTTCTACGCCTGCCGCAGTCATTGATGGCTACATTGTTAAGTTTGCGAACAAAGCATTTCTGATGGAAATTGGCATGTTAAGCATGCAGGAGCAAGTGGTCGGGATGCCGCTGACCAATATTATTCATCCTGGCGACCATCAGCTGCTGGCTTCTCTATTTGCAAAGACAACGGCGACACAAGATAAAAAGAATCACTTACGCATTCGTATGCTCTGCCTGGATGGCAGCATTTTACCGGCACACGTCTCCGTTTCACCCATACAAGAAGACAGTCGATCTGTGGTCAATTTACTCCAATTCTCTTCAAGCCTTTCACAAAAGATGGTGGAATCCAGTGAGCTTGAAAACTCAATACATGAGCAACTCATCAATCACATAGAACAAATTGTGTTTTATCTTAAAGTGAATCAAGAAATCATATACTTAAACCATTCTTGGGAATCAATGTTAGGTTACAAAGTACAAGAATGTCTCAATAAAACCTTACTTACTTTTGTGCATCCAGAAGATAAAGCGTTGGCTGAGGCGAGAATTACTTCTCTGATTCAAGGAAAGCGCAATAAAACCGTTGTCGAGTTTCGTCTGATTGCCAGAAATGGCGATTCTCATTGGGTGGAGTTGCGTGCGAAAAACACCACCGCATACAAAGGCGAACGATCCAGCATCATCGGCACCCTGACCGATATCAGCCAAATGAAGCTCACGGAGTCTACCAAAAGAAGCCATCGGCATCTGCTTAATGCGCTCATCAACAATACGCCTGGCATGATTTATCGTTGTAAAAATGATAAAAACTGGAGCTTTGAATTTGTCAGTGAAGGCGCGGTTGACATTACGGGTTACGAGCCGTATGAAATGATAGGCAACCCCAACTTTTCCTATGCCCAGATTATTCATCCTGAGGACCGCAATATCGCCTGGGATCATGTGCAAGAGAAAATCAGGCATCAACAAAAATTCCAATTACTTTATCGTATTTATACGCGTTCTGGCGCGGTTAAATGGGTACTAGAGCAGGGTAAAGGGGTATTTTCAAGTGCTGGAGAGTTGTTAGCACTTGAAGGCTTCATTACCGACGTGGCTCAAGAGGATGGGTCGCAGGCCATACAGCGCTTACAAAAGTATTTCATGTGATTTTCAAGATAGAGGGTATCCAGCGTTATGGGTGCGTCCCTAACGCCACTTCTGCGCCATCATCTTTTTTAGACAGCCATTGCACCGTTAAATCTTTAAACTTGGTTAAGCCTTTGTACTCCACCAAATCCGGATGTAATGACTTCAGCACCCGATGAAAGCGTTTTGCCCAGCGTGCGGAAGTGCTTAACTCATTCATATTGATTAAATAGCAGCGGATACTGAACAGTATGGCATTGCTGCGTGGCAATCTGAATAGGCTTTGTAACTCAACACGTAAATGTACCAGCTCGCCCACATTGTCGATGGTGACTTTATTGCGGTCGCCGCCCCACAAGGGATAGTTTTCTGGCGAAGTGTCTAGCCTTGGGTTAATCGTCATGGTCCAATTTAAACGCCGTACGGGTGCACCCAATTGCAAGGCCATGAGGAATTTTAAAGCGCGATCCATCACACCTAGTTTCGTCACTTGCGGGACAGGGCCGTGCCACTCATGCCAGGCCATGCCCACATCAAAGGCCAGCGACCAATCTGCTTGGCTGGTGATAAAGCCAGCATCAGCATACAACGTGCCGTTGCGTTGATCCAACAGCACAAAGTCACCTTGCACCTGTCTCCCCATATACTCCATTGGATCCATGTCAAACGAGGTGCTATCGCCAAAGGTAAACGTGTTTTTAATCCCAAGCGGTTTATTTTCCCAGGTCCACAATAGGCCGTCTTTTTTGAGCGAAAATAGGTCAGGATAGTCGTTCGATAAACTTTCCATCGTCAGCTCTAGAAAGTCCCATTGCGCCTCCGCCATGTGTGGCAAGGCCTGGTACCGTCCCGCATCTAGCGCTAATGTTTTGGCTTTATCCTCGCATTCAGCGACGTAGTGCTCATCAATATCAAAAGCAAATTCAGTCACAGCGCCCACCGGCCCCTTGGTGTGGGGCTCAATATTCACTGAATACATGTAGGTGTCTTCTGCAAACGGAAATGGAAACCGTCTAATGGCTTCGGCTGAGTTTTGGTAGGTATAGTCATCGCGAAAGGTTTCTTTTTTAAAAGCTAAGCTCATAGCATTTCCTGTTAAAGATTGATTTCTAAGGAGTGGCATTTTGCGCGCGAGACGCAAGGCATAATCTTTTTGCCAGCCGCCTTGTCTGCTTCTGATAAATAGTGATCTTGATGCACCAGCACGCCATCAGTTCGGATGACTTCCAGCTCACAGCGGCCACATGCGCCGCCACGGCAAGAGTAGGGCGCATCCACCCCTGCCGCTTCAATGGCTTCCAACATGCTCATTTCTGCGGGGACATGAACTTCAATGTTAGATTTTGCCAATTTCACTTTGAATGGTTCACCTGAAGGCGGCGCTAAAAACTGTTCGCTATGGATATGATTTTCTGGCCAACCCAGTGATCGCGCCGTTTCAATTAAAGCCACCACCATCGCATTCGGTCCACACACATAGACGTGGGTGCCCAGGGGTTGTTTGCTTAATAGCGCTTTGAGATCAATGCTGAGTCCTTCGCTTTCGACATACACACGGATTCTTTCATCGCATTTTTCTTTCAGGGTAGAGGTGAATGCCGCGTGATCCTGAGAGCGATAGGCGTAATGCAATTCGTAATTGGCTTTGGTCCTGATTAAATCTTCAATCTGCGACATGAATGGGGTGATGCCAATGCCACCAGCGACGAGGAGATGTTTACGCGCTCTTTTATCCAGCGCGAATAAGTTGTTTGGATACGTGATTTCTAATTGAGAGCCAACCTTGACCTCATGATGGAGGTAAGCCGAGCCACCGCGTGAGTGTTCTTGTAGACGCACGGCAATGTGATAAGTATCAGGCGCCTGCGGAGAGCCCATCAGTGAGTAAGGGTTGCGATGGAGTCGACCATTGATGTTCATCGCAACCACCACATGACTCCCCCCTGAAAATGGAGGCAAACTTGCGCCATCCTCCCTGATAAAGGAGAACTGCTTAATCAGCGGAGTGATTTGCTGAATATTTGAAACAACAACTTTAAATGTACTCAAGGGTAAATCTCCTCAATGCTTGGAATCTGCCCTGGGTCTTCAGCGTCCACCATCAGCCCCATATAAGCACCAAGGCGTCTAGAAAAGTGGTCTCTGACAAACAATTGTTTGCCGCAGCCATCACATTTTTTGATATTGGTATGCGCTTCATAAGAGATAGTCTTGCAATGAACACAATAGATAGGCCGAGCTAAGGTGCCAACGAGCTCTTTGATGATGTCACTGTCATCAATGCCATATTTGTCAGCCATTTGAGCCACCTGCCAGATAAAGCGCTCAGAGCCTGCCACGTAGATGCGTAAGCCCATGCATGCACTGGATAAATGGGCCTCAAATGCAACGAGAGACTCCTCTGTCGTTTCAAACATCAACAGCGCATCCGGTACGACTTTGCTTAAGGGGATGCTGAGATCCTGTTGCACCACGGGGTTTCTGGCATAGAGCACTTTGGTAGGGTGCTCTGGATGCATTTGCTGGAATAACTTCATTGCCGCCAGGCCCCCGGCACTGCCTTCAACCAGCACAATATGTGCGTTTGCTTGTTGTTGCCAGACCAAGGTTGAGTAGACCGGCTTACTTCGAATCCAATATCCGCGTTCCATGGTATTTTTCCGTTAAATCATATGCTTAATAAGGGTGCATTTTGCACGGGATGAAGTGAGCACCTTAGAGAGCGTATCGTTTAATTTAAGCCTCTTTCACCGCAGGCAATTCGCTTTTATCGGAGAGATACGCCTCCAAGGAGTCGTCCAACGCTTCTAGCCAAGGTGTGTGATGGGGTGGGGACATGGTGCCCGTCATCAAGGAGCGATAAGAGTGATCACGGAAAGTCATGATGTTTTGCTTTTTATGATACTTCCATTCAAGGAAGGTCTTGTTTACCGCAGGAATATCAAATGATGGATAGTCGGTGGCATCTATCAGCTCCTGAATATAGTCGCCTTGGTAGGTGTACATTTCTTCCGCTGTTTGTAGCGCCAGTTCTTTTTCACGCCATAGCATGCTATGCGCTTTCATCTCGGCTTTTGCCGGTAATTCAATACGTCCCAAAATAATGTCTCGCACGTACCAAGCCTGCGCATCAAACATATTGAAGGAATACCACTGATCCTGCATGCCGATATAGAAGAATTTTGGATTGTCTTCCCATGCAACGCCTTTATACAGGTTAAGTGGCCAAAGCCGATTGTTGGTTTTTAAGCGTAAATCATCTGCGAGGAATGGAAAGTGATGCAAATAGCCAGTACACAGAATAATCGCATCCACTTTTCGCGAGCTGCCATCGAGAAAATAAGCAGTATCCGTATCGACTCTGACCAGATTGGGTTTTTCTTCCCAGTTTTTTGGCCATTTATAATTCATTGGTGCGGTGCGGTAACAGCTGATGATGCTGCGTGCCCCATATTTGTAACATTGCGAGCCTATATCTTCTGCGGAATAGCTGCTGCCGACCAATAGAATGTCTTTGTCTTTAAACTCCAGGGCATCCCGGAAATCATGGGCATGCAAGATGCGTCCGCCAAACTTGTCAAAGCCTTCAAAACTCGGGATTTTTGGGGTAGAGAAATGCCCCGTCGCGCAGACCACGTAATCAAACTCCTCTGCGTAAACGGTATCCGTGGTGTGATCTTGCACAGTCACGGTGAACTTCTGAGTCTCCTCACTAAAGATGACATTACGTACAGCCGTATTAAAGCGAATATAATCGCGCACACCTGCTTTCTCAACGCGACCTTTGATGTAATCAAACAACACTTCGCGTGGTGGGTATGAGGCGATCGGCCTGCCAAAATGTTCTTCAAAGGTGTAGTCGGCAAATTCCAGACACTCTTTGGGACCGTTAGACCAAAGATAACGATACATACTGCCATGGACAGGCTCGCCATGTTCATCTGTCCCTGTACGCCAGGTGTAATTCCACAACCCACCCCAGTCGCTTTGCTTTTCAAAGCACACAATTTCTGGAATTTGAGCGCCTTTTGCCTGGGCTGATTGAAAGGCTCTAAGCTGTGCGAGGCCGCTTGGACCCGCCCCGAGTATGGCTATTCGCGTTGACATTAGGATTCTCCATAAATCTGATTGATTAGTTTGCGCCGCGTTTAGAAGCGCGATGTCGCTAAAGTAACCTGCTTCACCAAGATGAAAAATCCTCATCAAGAAGTACTCCAAATTGGGTAAGTGAGGTTGAGGTCATCCCGTTGATGAGGCCGTGGCTGGAGATGTGTTGAGTGAGTTTTGATGACCGCGCATAGGCCAAGCCTTGTTGATACACCGGAATCGCTTGCGCTTATGTATTGTTGACATGGCTGAGTGAGGGCGAAGCCTAATACCAAAGAGGTACGCCATGAGGGTAATTGAATCTCATGCCGTCAAAGTCAATATTAGTGCATTGGATAACGGCCTATTGGTGAATATCAACCTATTAATAGATATCCATAGGATAGGCAAGCTTTTAACTTGGACACTTCGTAAGACATGGTGAATCGATGCAAGCAATCAAAGAACAGCAGTGGGGGGAGGACTATTATTTTGGCGCTTCCTTCACCAAGCCTATTAGCAAGTACCGTCTGGATGGACAACATGCCATTCAATTATCCCTAAGCGCAGGCGACCGGCTTGAAATTCTAAGCCCAGACCAAGCGCAAAGCACCGAGTTGATTGTATTGGATGCACATGGCACATTGACACCTGCGTTACTCGACAAGCGTCCGCCAGTCGTCGCGGTAGGTATTCAACAGCAACTTCAGCAGCGTGGTGCGGCCTCCCAAAGGCTGCGTAATCAATTAAACACTTGGCAGCTGGATGAGTCTTCTTTGCAGCAAGCAATCACAGTGTCAGGTGCAGAGCATGCCAAATTCACAGCGGCAAATGATTTGACTGTCATGATTGTCGCGGCTGGTCCAAACATGTCTGTTGAAGCGCACACGCCAGTCACCGAAGTGGACATTACCGTGACTTACGCCAATCTGGCAGAACCACCCTTGCCAGCACCATTGGCGCCAATCAAGCACGAGTTGAGGGTTAGTCGCGCCACGGCACAGACCTATGAAGTCAAAAAAGGCGAATGGATCCAGATTATTGATGTGTCTGGCAAGCAATGCTCGGATTTTATTGCGTTTGATAAACAGGCGTTGGCACAAGGCAGCGTGTTGGGACTGGATCCGACAGCGACCAGAACGGTGATGGGCTTGAGCAATCCTGTACCCGGATTGCACTCACGATACCTTGGTTCGGATCTGAAACCCATGATAGAAGTGGTGCAGGATACCGTGGGTCGGCACGATAGTTTTCTACTGGCGTGTACCCCCAAATATTACGAGGACAGTGGCTATTTCGGCCATGCCAGTTGCACCGACAACTTTAACCAACGATTGGCTCACTATGGCATTGCACCACGGGCTGGCTGGCCAGCGATTAATTTGTTTTTTAACACCTTTATTGACGCCTCGGGCGCCGTGCTGATGGATGAACCGTGGTCACGGGCGGGAGATTATATTTTAATGCGTGCTGAGCGAGACCTTGTCTGCGCCTCTTCCGCTTGTCCTGACGATATTGACCCTGCCAATGGCTGGCATCCGACCGATATTCATGTGCGTATTTACGATGCTGCACAAGACTTTCCCCGCGCCATTGCCTATCGCAACACTTCTGAGGAGCTGCCTCGCATGACCAAACCTTCTGGTTTTCACCCCCGAACTTCCGCAATGACCAAAAAGTTTATCGACTATGCAGGCTATTGGGTGGCCACTGAATACGATGGCTGGGGGACGAATGCAGAATATCTCGCCTGTCGTGAACGCGTGGCACTGCTAGATTTGTCGGTGATACGCAAATTTGAAATCGTCGGCCCTGATGTGGTGGCTTTTTTGCAGTATGTATTAACGCAGAACATCAGCCGCATGGCCATCGGTGAAATTGCGCACTCGGCGATTTGTCTTGAAACTGGCGGCATGATCGATGATGGCACCATATTTCGTATGGGAGAACAGGCTTTTCGCTGGTGCTGCGGTGCGGAATACACCGGTATCTGGATGAGGGAAAAGGCCCATGAAAAAGGCTTTAAAGTCAGCATCCGCAACGCCAGTGCACAGCTAGACAATCTCGCTGTGCAGGGCCCGAACAGCCGCGAGTTGTTAAGCAAGCTCATTTGGACCCCGGATAGTCAGCCATCGGTTGAAAAACTCAAATGGTTTCACTTTGCGATTGGCCGGCTAGGAGGGGCTGCAGGGGTGCCCGTGATGGTTTCCAGAACCGGTTACACAGGCGAACTGGGCTATGAAGTCTGGTGCCACCCCGATGATAGCGAAGCATTATGGGATGCTGTGTGGCAAGCGGGTCAGCGTTTTCAGATTGCCCCAATGGGCTTGAATGCACTTGACGTCCTGCGCATTGAAGCCGGCTTGAGTATGGCTGAGCACGAGTTTGACCACAGTACCAATCCATTTGAAGCAGGCACTGGCTTCAGTGTGCCTTTACATAGCAAACAGGAAAACTTTATCGGTCGTGAAGCCTTGTCGCGGCAAGCGCCAGAGAGCCGACATCGTTTAGTCGGCATGATTCTGCAAGGTGGCGACCCTGCCAGTCATGGCGATCATGTTTATCATGGGCGTTTCCCGGTTGGCATCGTCACCAGCGCTACTTATTCGCCATTGATGGGAAAACAGATTGCCATCGTGCGCGTGGCACCCGATTTTTCCAGCATAGGCACGCGCCTGGAAATAGGTAAGCTGGATGGGCAACAGAAACGTTTGGCGGGAGAAGTTGTGAAGTTGCCTTTTTATGACCCTAAGCGCGAGAAACTACTCGCATAAAGCTGATGAGACATGTAGATCCTGTGTCGTATATGGTCTTAATGCCTTTGTGTTGCTGGGTGCGTTTCTCCGAGATGCATTGTGATGCATACACTGAGTTAGTGCATCCAGCATGGGTGTAAAGGTCTTCGCCAGACCAATCACTAAGGTCATTGTGATGAGCCAACTAGCGAGGCTTGGCGTTTTTTGAGATGAGCTTATGTAGCAACCACGGCAAGGGTGTTTTGCTGAGCCACTGCCGGTGGTCGGCCACCCACGGATAGGCTCTGCTCAAGATGGGCCGCAGTATCCGGCTAGACCAGGATCTGCCTATCTTTGTGAAGCCTGTCACGCTGTATGCCGCGGCAAACACATCGACACCATTGATCCAGCGTCCCATGGCGTCTTGCGCATGAATCCTGTTCATCAGGGCGTCTCGCGTGACCGGACAACTGTCAGGTAACTGCATTGCAGTTTGCGAACAGTCGACCAGTATTAGCTGATTGGCAGCATCAGCTTGCTTTAGCGTCTCCATTTCAGTCCGACACAAGGGACAGGAGGCATCGTAATAAATGGTCAGCGGAAAGGTAATTTGTGAGCGCATGATTAAGTTCTCAAAGGGATACTGCTAGATTAAAGTGCCGATGTTAGCCCTTGAATCCACTCACTTATGAGCACCAAAAATCACGCAAGTTCCCGTGCTCATGGCGTCTACAACACCAGCAGGTTAAGCGTGTGCGACTGCAGCCGCTTTCTGACAATCCGGACACAATCCCTTCAAGCTAATCTCAATATTTGACACCTGATAAGTATCAAAAATCGCTTGTGGAATATGCGCAGCGAGTTCGTGTATGCATAACACGGTGCCGCAGGACTGGCAGAGTAGGTGGGCGTGGCCGTGGTTGTTGAGCATGCCAGGGGACGTGCTGCTGGGCGTTTTAAAGCTGCGTTTTGGGCTGTTTAGCTGGTATTTCCAGGCGCGGTCTTCGGTGGATATTTTGTGGATGAGGGCGTTTTCCTGCAACCAGTCGAGGACGCGATACACCGTGACCCGGTCGATTTCTTTGACGCCTTGCAAGGCGTTGAGGATTTCAGGCTGACTCAAGGCGGTATGCGAGTTGATCAGCGTCGTGAGCACGGCCGTTCGTGCTTGTGTAGGGCGTAACCCGGCTTCTATTATCAATTGTTCAGCGGTAACCATGGCTAAAATTATGAACTACACGACAGCATGGAGCAACCCGCCTTTTGTCTTGCCCAGTCCGGGCGCTTTTGCGCAAAGTGCTCTTTGCCAGGCTGCAGGGTATAAGGGTGTCGTAAGACCTCTAGCAGTTCCAGCAAGCGGCTATTGTCGCCAGTTGTGGCTAAATCAATCGCTTCTTGAGCCAGGTAATTGCGCAGCACATAGACCGGATTGGCAGCAGCCATGCGGTGCTGGCGTTGCTCTATTGTTTGCTGGGATTGCGCCAGGCGCTGGCAATAATTCATCAGCCAGGCCTGAATATCCTGATTAAAATCCTGCCAGCCTTTTTGCGTGTAAAAAGCGTTTTGCAGGGTGCTGACTTGCGGTTGTTGCAGGTCAATTTGCGCAAGCTGGGTGAAAAACAGTGTCTGGTCAATTTCGGCACGGGTCATGAACTCAAAAATCTGATTGATGAGCTCGCCATCCCCTTCCTGCCAGCGCTCAAACCCAAACTTGTCAGCGAGGCTACTGGTGAGGGCGCGGAAGTAAGTTTGGTCATAGGTGGCGATTCCGTCCGCCAGGCCTTGTGTGGATGGTAACAGCGTACCTAAGGCTTCTGCCAGCCGTTCCAGGTTCCAGCGGGCAATATCGGGTTGGCGGCCAAAGCAATAACGGCGCCCTTGTGCGTCGGTGGTGTTGGGTGTCCAGCCAGGGTCAAAATTATCTATCCAGCCATAAGGGCCATAGTCTATGGTCAGGCCCAGGATAGACATGTTATCGGTATTCATCACGCCATGCACAAAGCCCACGCGCATCCAGTGCGCGATCATCACTGCCGTACGGGCACACACTTCTTCAAACCAGGCTTCAATCAGCTCTGGGGCTGGGTCATTCACATCCAGCGTCAGTCCGGTTGACGGCCACCAGTAGGCAAAGTCCCGGTCCAGGGTAAAGCCAATCAGGCGTTTTAACAGCGCGAATTCTTCACGGCTGGCCAGCAGCTCAAAATGCCCAAAACGCGTAAATGAAGGGGCCACGCGGCAGACAATGGCGCCAGGTTCCAGCTGCGGATGCCCATCGTAAAACATGTCACGCACCACCTGGTCACCGGTTTTGACCAGGCTTAAGGCGCGCGTGGTCGGCACGCCTAGATGGTACATGGCTTCCGAGCATAAAAATTCGCGCAAGCTGGAGCGTAATACGGCACGGCCATCTGCCGAGCGCGAGTAGGGGGTCTCGCCTGCGCCTTTAAGTTGCAATTCAAAACGCTTGCCGCCATGCACTAACTCACCCAGCAAAATGGCACGTCCATCGCCCAACTGACCCGCCCAATGCCCAAACTGGTGGCCGCCATAGCGGGTGGCATAGGTAAACATGCCGTCCAGCATGCCATTGCCACCCAGCGTTTGTATCAGTTCGCGGTCTTGCATGTCGCTGGCGGTGAGTCCCAGCATCTCGGCCACTTCTGCGCTATAGACGATCAGTTGCGGATCTTTGACCGGGGTGGGTTGTACGGCAGACCACAGGCAGTCACTGACTTGTCTGGTGTAGTTGTGGCGGATAGGGTCGCCCGGTAGTTCTCGGACAAAACGGTTATCAAAAGTTAAAGGGCGCATATGAAATGGACAATGCCGTGCATCAATAGTGCTTTAATCATAACATTTTCATCCATGCTAAACTCTGGCGCATCAAATCTCGTGCCTTTGCAGTGTTCGCACAAAACTGTTTTTGAAAGTCGTTTTCCCCTATGAACCATCTGCAAGGTTTAAGTTTTCAAGACATCAAAAAGTTGAAAGGTGTGCTGATATTTTTTTGTCTGTTTATCGTTATGCAGCAAATTTGGTTGAGTGTTGCCGATACTGGCGTAGGGGTATGGTGGATCAACGAGGTCATTACCCGGACATTGGCTTTTACGATAGGCTGGCTGGCGGACGAACAAGTGACGGTGGCAGGCAGCCTGCTGACAGGCGCACATGCCAGCATGAATATTGCCAATGGCTGTGATGGGGTGGACATAATGCTAATGTTGATCGCTGCACTGTTAAGCTCAACATTAAGCCTGCGGCAAAAGCTGCTGGGTGCCTTATATGGGTTACTGTTTTTATTTTTAATCAATCAACTACGGTTGCTGCTGTTGTTTGAGATATTGCAGCACGATCGCCAGTACTTTACCTTTACCCACGGTATTTTTGCGCCTTTTTTAATGTTGGGCGCCACCGGAATATTTTATGCATGGTGGCTGGCCGCCTCTACCCAACCTCTGGCGGATGATGAGTCCATATGCGCTTTGCAATAATGTTTTTCTGTTATGTCTTGGGCATTGGGCTGGCGCTCAATGCATTTTTCAGTCCCTGTATCCAGGCACTTTTACCACTTTTTAAGGGGCTATTGACTTTGATTGATGGTCATTTCGAGGTGATCTCTGCCCAGGTGACGACAGTAGGCGATGCGCAAGTCATCGACTTTGAGGTGAGATTGGCAAAGTCTTTCTGGTTGGGAAAGCATTTTATTGAAGTGGACCCCAGCGGCGTTGCGCATGCCAGTACGACGCTGGTGCATCTTTGGCAAAGCCTGGCGGTATGCCTCGCGCTGATCTTGTCCTGGCCAGAGATCCTTATGCGTAAACGCTTGCTGGCCCTTGCTTACGGGCTGCTAGGCACGCTGCTGGTGTGGTGCATCGATGTGCCATTCGTCTTGCTGGCGGCCTTGTGGCAAATGATTGATGCGCACTATGGCATTGCAGACTTTTCAATCTTGACTGATTGGCAGCAGGTACTTGAAAACGGTGGCCGGTTAATATTGGGATTGATGATAGGCTGTTTGGCCATTTTCTTGGCTTAGCTGCTTGAGAGTACAGCGGGGGCTTGCCATGGTCCCTCAATACCCGCATCCTGCAGGGCATGGTTCTGCCTTCATCAAGCCTTCATAAATAAAAATTAGCATCTGCAAGCTAATTACAATCTATGCTTGATATCGCACGATGCCTTTTTTACTGCTGTATTTCCTCATCACTTTTTCTACCTTTTCTCATGCAGCAGACATTGAGCAAGAAATCCTGACCCGTTTTAATCAGGGCGAGACACAGGATTTAATTGTTGAATATGATGATGCGTCTGTGAATAAAAGCCTGATCGCAACCCGCTTGAATAAGCGGCTCAAGACCGATAATGACGATGTGTTGGCAATCAAGCGCAAGGCGTATGCTTCACTTAAAAGCCAAATGAAAACGCTAGAGCTGCAGCAGGGCATCCAGGGAGTTAAAGACTATCCATACTTGCCACTGAGCTTAAAGCGTTTTAAATCGCTCAGGTCGCTCAAAACCTTCATGGCCAATGGCAACATCAAGGCCGTGTATGTTGACCGGATCATGCACAAGGTACTCACGCAGAGCTTGCCTTTGATCAATCAGCCTGTCGTCAGCCAGGTCAACTACAAGGGGGCAGGGGCCACCGTGGTCGTGATTGATGATGGCATCGACTTTACAAAATCGGCGTTTGGTCCTTGTACTGCTGTGGCGACGCCCTCGGCGACGTGTCGCGTGGTGGTGGCTAACACCATCGTCAATTCTGGCACAGCCAATGCCAGCCCAAATCATGGTAGCAATGTGGCGGCGACGGTATTGGGCGTGGCGCCAGAGGCCAAAATTGCAGCAATCAATGTCTTCAATAATAGTGGCGGCGCTTATACAAGCGATATTTTAAGTGCGATCAACTGGGCGGTTGCCAATCGATCCACATACAACATTGTGGCCATTAACATGAGCTTGGGGGCGTCGGATAAAAATACCAGTCCCTGCCAGTCCAATCCTTTTACCAGCCCGATACAACGGGCAAAGGATGCCGGCATTAATGTGGTGGTTGCCGCAGGCAATGATGGATATCTGGATGGCATCAGCACACCTGCTTGCGCGCCAGCGGCCATTTCAGTCGGGGCGGTGTACGACAGTAATGTTGGAGGCTTGGCCTATAGTAACTGTACCGATACGGCTTCGGCAGCGGATAAAGTCACTTGTTTTTCAAACAGTGCCAATTATTTAACCCTGCTGGCGCCGGGTGCTTTAATCACCGCAGCAGGGATCACGATGGCAGGCACTTCTCAAGCGTCTCCGCATGTGGCTGGTGCGGTCGCCGTGTTAAGGTCAGCGTTTGTTAATGAAACAGCTGATCAAATTCAAGCGCGATTGACCAGCTTTGGCAAACCTGTCACAGACAGTCGTAACAGTCTTGTCAAACCCCGGCTGGATTTAAGCGCTGCAGCCCGTCCGCAAAATGATTCATTTTCTAACCCCGCCTTGATGAGTGGCGACTCTGGCAGTGTCAGTGGCACCAATCTGCTCGCGACGGCAGAAGTGAGCGAGCCAGCCCATGCCGACCTGGCAGCGCAAAATACGGTCTGGTTGCAGTGGACGGCACCAGCCTCTGGCCAAGTAACGCTTACCGTCAATGGCAGTGTTGCGAACCCCAGACTTGCGGTGTATACCGGGACAGCAATCAGCGCATTAACGCCTAAAGCAGGCATTGATAATGCGAATTCCCCCCTGTATTTTCAAGCTAGCGCAAATACCCAATACCATATCGCCCTCAACACCAATCAAACGGGTGCCGGTAGTTATCAACTGTCATGGCAATTGAACACGCAGGCAAATGCCAATTTATCCGTTACTTTTAGTGGCCCTAACCAACAACTTGCGGTGGCCACGCCTTATCTTTACACCTTAACTGTTGCCAATGGCGGGCCCTCGAATGCCACCAATGTTGCCGTACAACTGAGTTTGCCAACGGGGGCGGATCTGGTCAGTGCAGACCAACGATGCCAATTGCAGGGCAGAACACTGACTTGCCGCGTTGCACAGTTGAATGCAGGGAGTTCGAGCAGTTTTAATGTACAACTGTCGTGGACCAATACGCAGGATGTCCCACCGTTGGTCATCTCTGTGAATTCTGACTTGGCGGATGCTGACACTGGCAATAACTCGACAACATTTTCGTTACCAGCCACTCAGGCCTCCACAGTGACTGATGTGCCGACGCTGCCTGAGTGGGGTCTCATTCTCCTGGCTTGTATGTTGATTTTTTTGAACCGCAGAAACCTCCAGAGAGTTTAGCGCTCCCTTTTCTTTTTTCATCTCGGCATTTCTTGCACGCTGAATCAAACGCGCTAAGGTATCATTACGGCTGTATTTTAAAGAATCAGTTGAATGAACGTATTTTATGAAGAGGATGGCGGCTTTAAAGTCGCCTCCATCATGTCCGAGGCCGATAGCAGCATGCAGGTCGAAGCGAGCTCGGGCAAGCGCAGCAAAATCAAAATCGCCAATGTCTTGATGCGGTTCGAGGGGAGTTTGTCCGGTTTTCTGGAGGCCGCCCAGGCCGAAGCCGAGACCCTGGATACCGATTTTTTATGGGAATGCTGTGGCGAGGATGAGTTTGGTTTTGAAAGCCTGGCCGAGGAATACTATGGCGGGAAACCCAGTCATCAGCAAGCGGCTGCCATTGCCATCAAATTGCATGGCGCGCCCATGTATTTTTACCGCAAAGGCAAAGGACGCTACAAGGCCGCGCCTGAGGACACGCTAAAAGCGGCATTGGCGGGGATGGAGAAAAAGCGCCAGCAAGCTGAGCTGTTGGCACAGATGGTTGCACAACTCAAAGTGCACAGTCTGCCAGACGGCTTTGCCAGTAAACTGGACCAATTGCTCTACGCGCCGGATAAAAACAGCCTGGAGTGGAAAGCGCTGGATCAGGCGGCCAGCGAACTCAAGCAACTGCCGGTGCAAGTGCTGCATGCCAGTGGCGCCATTGTCTCGATTCATGATTACCACTTGGGGGCGTTTTTACGCGAATATTTTGCCAATGGCACGGAGTTCCCGCCGTTTACACTGGCCGATCTCCCCGAGGCGCTGCCTTTGTCAGCGGTGCAGGCCTTTAGTATTGATGACAGCACCACCACCGAAATTGATGATGCCTTGTCGGTGACCGCGCTGCCTAATGGCAACACGCAGGTCGGCATCCATATTGCTGCACCAGCCTTGGGTGTGTCGCCGCATGCGTCGCTGGATAATGAGGTCATGAAGCGGCTGTCTACGGTTTACATGCCTGGGCATAAAATCACCATGTTGCCAGAAGCGGCCATCCGTCCGTTTAGCTTGGATGCCGGCCAAGTAAAGCCGGCTTTGTCCCTGTATCTGGAAGTGGCACCTGATTTCAGCATTGTTAGCCATCAAAGCCGCCTGGAGCAGGTAACCATCATCGAAAATCTGCGCCACGACACGCTGGAGCCTTATTTTAACGAGCAGACGCTGACCGAGGACAGTGGCCATCCGCTATGGCAACCGTTGGTATTTTTGTTCCGCTTTGCCGAAAGCCTGGAAAAAGCGCGCGGTAAATATGACCCGACCCGGCCACAACCGGTGGATTACAATTTTTATGTGAGCGAGGGCAAGGTCAGCATTATCAACCGCCAGCGCGGCTCGCCCATGGATAAACTGGTGGCAGAGCTCATGATTGCCGCCAATAGCCAGTGGGGCCTATTACTGGCGCAAAACGAAGTGCCCGGTATTTATCGCGCACAAAATGGTGGCAAAGTGTACATGACCACCAAAGCCGAAGGCCATCAGGGCCTGGGCGTGGCGCAATATGCCTGGTGTACCTCGCCGTTGCGCCGCGCGGTGGATTTGATCAACCAGCGGCAACTGATCAGCGTGTTGACCCTGACGCCGCCAGTCTACCCGTCCAACAGTGATGAAATTGTCGGCCATATGCGCAATTTTGATCAAACTTATAATGCCTACAACGAGTTCCAGACGCGGATGGAGCGCTACTGGTGCTTGCAGTACCTGATCCAGGAAAATATCACTGAAATCGACGCAACGGTCTGGCGTGAGAATCTGGTACGCCTGCAAAACTTGCCTTATATGACCAAGGTACACAGTTTGCCAGCGACCAAGCCCGGCAGCAAAGTCCGGCTGGCGGTACAAAAAGTCGATACTTTACTGATGGAGCTGGACTGTAAATTTCTGCACCTGATCGAAGAGACCACAGAACCCTCAACGGAAGCCGCGGCTGCGGTGGAAGCAAGCATGGAGGCGCCTAATGTTTAAATTTAACCGTAAAGTGCACAAAGCCGTCTCCGACTTTGAAATGGTGGAAGTCACCGAAATGGATGGCGTGCGCTCCATGCACTTGGGCTCGCCGACCATACAGAGCAGTATGAGCGTGAAAGACCCGTTTGCGCTGGTCCTGGCCTATTCCTGGGGCGCCCTGAGCAGCTTGTTGTTCAAGCCGGACGCGCGCAAACTATTGCTGGTTGGGCTGGGCGGCGGGTCGATTGCCAAGTATGTATGGAAATATTGTCCGCAGATCAAGCAAACGGTGGTGGAACTCAATCCGCAAGTGATCCAGGTCGCCCGCAGCCATTTTTTTGTGCCGGATGACGATGCGCGATTACAGATCATCGAAGGCGATGGTATTACCTATCTGCAGCAGCATCCTGGCAGTGTCGACTGGCTGATGATGGATGCCTTTGGCAGCAACGGCTTACCGCCAGACTTTTGCACCCAGGCTTTTTTTGACGACTGTGCCGATGCACTGACGCCGGATGGCTTGTTTACGATTAACCTGTGGGGCTCGGACAAAAAGTTTGATATCTACATGCAGCGCATGGAGCAGACGTTTGACCAGCGCGTGCTCATGATGCCTACCGGCAAGCCCGGTAACATCATCGTGTTCGGCTTTAAAGCCGAACTGCCCATCCCGGATCTGGCGACGTTGCGCAAACGTTCGCAAGACGCTATGCAGACGCATCGTATCAACTTTCCCGACCTCATAGACCGCCTGCAAGGCGCAAACCCCAATAACGGCAAGGAGTTTCAACTCGGTGGCTAATTTTCTGAATCATTTTTTCGCAACCTGCCCACGTGGCCTGGAAGCCATTCTCGTCGACGAACTCAAGCAGAGCGGGGCGCGCGACATTAAAGCCACCGATGGCGGTGCCAGTTTTAGCGGCGAGTTGTCGGCGTGCTATCACGCCAACCTGCATTCGCGTGTCGCCACGCGCATTCTCATGCAAGTGGGGCGGGGCCAGTATCTGAAAGAAGACGATATTTACCAGGGCGCGCTCAAAATTAACTGGCCTAACTGGTTTGATGTCAAACACAGCATGATGGTCAAGGTCACGGCCGTGCGCAGCCCGCTTAAAAGCCTGGAATTTATTACCCTGCGCGTCAAAGATGCCATCTGTGATAAATTCCGCCAGGCCGTCGGCAGCCGCCCGAACATTGATACACGCGAACCCGCGGTGCGTGTCCACGTCTACCTGACCAGCGACAGCTACCAACTGTATGTCGATACTTCAGGCAACCCGCTGTACCAGCGCGGCAACCGCAAAAACAGCATAGAAGCGCCGTTGCGTGAAAACCTGGCCGCGGGCATTCTCAAGCTCACCGGCTGGCAGCCGGGCCAGGCCTTGCTGGATCCCATGTGTGGCAGTGGCACCTTTTTGCTTGAGGCGGTGATGATAGCTCTCAATATTGCGCCTGGTTTAAATCGCAATTTCGGCTTTGAAAAACTCAAAAACTTTGAATCTGATACTTTCCGTAAAATCCGCAATGCCGCAGCCAAAGCTGCCAAGCCGGTCAGTTTCCAGAGCATTTACGGCTCGGATATGGATTTACGTGCCGTACGCGTCACCAAGCAGAACCTGGAAATGGCGGGCTGGCTGGACGCCGTACAACTGACACACTGGGAATTCACGCAAGTGGTGCCGCCCGCTGACAGCGGTGTTCTGGTCGCCAACCCGCCTTATGGCGTGCGTATTGGTGAAGATGAGACCTTGGCCGCCTTGTACCCCGAAATTGCCGCTGCGCTCAAACAGAAGTTCTCTGGCTGGAATACCTATTTCCTGACCAACGACTTGCGCCTGCCCAAGCTCATGCGTCTGAGCCCCAGCAAGAAAACACCACTGTATAACGGCCCATTGGAATGCCGGTTGTTTGAAATCAAGATGGTGGCAGGAAGTAACCGTAAATAGGGCAGTTGTATTCTTATCCGTCGATGCCTTATGCATCAATGTAGCTCGCATGTATTCATCCGCTGCAATCTCTAGTGTCTGTGAAGGACGACAGGCGCTGGCAGATTGCATTGCAGTTTCAAAGTGCACGTTTGGATCAAATGTTAATGATTGTTTTATCTGAACCGCATTTCCATTGTTTAGTATAAATTATAGTGGCAAATATTATCGTTAGCATTTCTTATGCTGAACGTGATTAAGCAGATTTAAGTCGTCACATTTCAACAATGAAGAATCAACTAAGAGGCTGCTATGGATGCTTTGTTGAGTTTGTTGGTCCCTGATAACTTCATGCCCCATGGCCATTGTTATTTATGGACGCCCGTCCTGTTGTGGATGTATGTTGTTTCTGACACTGTCATTGCGATTTCTTACTATACGATTCCGATGGCATTGCTTTACCTGGTTAAAAACGCGCGGACTTGGAGTTTAACTGGGTATTTTTCATGTTTTCCCTGTTTATCTTTGCCTGTGGAACAACGCATTTGATTGCAATTGCAACCATTTGGGAGCCAGCCTATTGGCTTGATGCCACAATGAAATGCTTAACAGCAGTGGCTTCAGGGATCACGGCAGTGATGCTTTGGCGCTTGATGCCAGTTGCGTTGACGATTACCAGTACCAAGCAGCTAAAAACAACCATTGCCAGGCTAGAGTCCGAAGTGCAGAAACGATTGCTCGCAGAACAGGCCTTGGCAAAATTGAATTTGAATCTTGAGCATCTGGTCAAGGCGCGTACGGAAGATCTGAGTAATATCAATGCGAGTTTAAGACAGGAGATCGAACAAAGAAAACGCACAGAACTTGAGCTGTTTAACCAGAAACAATTGGCAATTGTCACGCTGGAGTCCATCGGCGATGCGGTGATCACCACCAATATGCAGTCCGAAGTGACTTATCTGAATCCAGTGGCCGAAAAAATGACAGGCTGGAGCAAAGCCGAGGCAATGGGGCGGCCGATTCTGGAGGTGTTCAGGATTTTGAATGAAAGCACCCGCAAGCTGGCTGCTAACCCGGTGGATGTGGTGCTGGCGCACAACAAGGTCTGCGGACTGGCCAATCATACCTTGCTGATCGCCAAATCTGGCGCTGAATATGCGATTGAAGATTCTGCGGCGCCGATTCGTGATCAGGATGGCAATATTCTAGGGGTCGTGCTGGTGTTTCATGATGTGAGTGATGCACGTCAGATGGCACAAAAAATGACCTACCTTGCCGAGCATGATTATCTGACAGATTTACCGAATCGACTGTTACTGACAGACCGTATTACGCAAGCGATCAGTGCAGCGAAAAGAAGGGGTTCCAAGCTTGCCATTCTGTTTTTTGACATAGATCACTTCAAGCGGGTGAATGATACCCTGGGCCATGAAGTGGGCGATCAATTGCTCAAAGTATTGAGCAAAAAGCTGCAAATGTGCATTCGTGCCTCTGACACGCTCAGTCGCCAGGGCGGGGATGAGTTTGTAGTGTTGTTGCCAGAGTTAACAGATGATGCCGTCCCAGCCGAAATCGCACAAAAAATACTGTTTTCCATCAAGGACCCGATCAGCATCGCAAATCACGAGTTGTTTATCACGGCCAGTATTGGGATTGCCGTATATCCTGATGATGGCGACAATGTCGATGTGCTGACGCGACATGCGGATGCGGCAATGTATCATGCCAAAAATTCAGGTAGAAATAATTACCAGTTTTTTACCAAGGAAATGAGTGCACGTGTCGCGGCTCAGCTTACGATGGAAAACAGTTTGCAAAAAGCAATATCAAACAATGAGTTACTGCTTTTTTATCAGCCAAAAGTCAGCATCAAAACCGGCAAGATCATCGGCGCTGAGGCTCTGATCCGATGGGTGCATCCGCAATGGGGCATGATGATGCCAGATCGTTTTATCAAGATTGCCGAAGACTCTGGCTTGATCAGAGACATTGGTCATTGGGTATTGCGCGAGGCGTGTACGCAAAATAAAAAATGGCAAGACTCCGGTTTGCCCGAGATTCCAATCGCGATTAATGTTTCGGTGGTTGAGTTGCACCATGCGCACTTTACACAAGAAGTGACTAAAGTGTTATTACAAACGGGCCTGCAACCCTATCATCTCGAACTGGAGGTGACTGAAAGCGTTGCGATTCAGAGTGAGGTGACCGTGATTAACGATTTGAACAAGCTCAAAGAGATGGGTGTCCGGTTATCAGTAGATGATTTTGGGACAGGATATTCCAGTCTGTCATATCTCAAGCTATTGCCGGTAAATACCATTAAAATCGATAAAAGCTTTATTCGTGATATACAAGTGGATGCTAACGATGCGGCAATTGTCACTGCGATTATCAAAATGTCACAAAGTCTGGGATTAACAGTGATCGCAGAAGGGGTAGAAACCCAGGCACAGCTCGAATTTCTGCAATCGCATGACTGTGACGAGATGCAAGGTTATCTATTTAGCCGCCCCTTGCCTGCCGATGAATTTGCAGCGCTGCTTGCGCAGCAATAAAGCTTCCCATCTTATTGTTTTATTGAGTTTATTTATGACTGAACACCAACACCAAACGACTGACTCTTTACTGAATTTGCGTGAGCGCATTAATGCATTTGTGCAGGCACGTGACTGGGCGCAGTTCCATTCCCCAAAAAATCTGGCCATGGCCATGATAGTTGAGGCGGCAGAAGTGGTAGAGCATTTTCAATGGATGACTGAGGATAACAGCCGCCAGTTGGATGCCGCCACGCGCGAAAAAGTTGGGCAAGAGCTGGCCGACACCTTTGTTTATCTGCTGCGGATTGCCGAGGTGTGTGGCATAGACTTGATTGCGGCCACCAACGCCAAGATCGAGTTGAATGCGCAAAAATACCCGGTTGAGAAATGCAAGGGGAGCAATGCTAAATATACAGAATATCAATAGGGCACTTCTATAAACTCAATTTCCGTCGCTATACTGCGTTGCGCATAAAAAATGTCTCCTTACACATCCGCTATATGCGACGTCAAAACTTTTTAGTCGCGTCTTGTCTGACTTAGCAACTTGAATTGATAGAAGCACCCGCGCATTTAAATGTTGAATTTAATGTAGTTTGTTATATTGAAGGAATAGCCATGCGTGTAACTTTGGATTCCCCGGTAACCCGTTTGCTCGAGCAGCAACACATCGCGTTCGAGGTCATCGAAATCCCGCTCAGTGAAGACAAAAAACCGATTCGCAGCCTAGAAGAGCTGCTAACAGCACAAGGCCTGGATTCACAATCGGTCGTGCGTAGTGTCGTGTTTAAAGGGGAGCATACTGGCTTTAGTCTGCTCGCTGTGGCGGGCGCTGGCCGTGCCGATTGGGCCTTGTTGCGCGCGCACTTGAGTGAGCGTAAGTGCCGTATGGCAGAATATGACGAAGTGCCTGAGGCCACCGGCTATGTGGTTGGTGCAGTGCCACCGATTGCTTTGCCCGCTGGCTTGCGCGTGCTGGTTGACCAAAGCGTGTTGAGTGACGATCGGGTGGTGATTGGCAGTGGTGTGCTCGGCTATGCACTGGCGCTGAGTGGCCGCGATTTGCAAGCCTTGTTGAGCGCATACCCGGTTGGGCAGTTTGTGAAGGTTTAACTTCAGCTTAGAAGCGCGCAGCATGTAAGTGCCTGGCGTCGCAGGGACGTTAAGACTCGCCCACTGCGTGCTGAGTCCGGTCGTCAGTCAAGCTGAACGACTTGCCGACTTATTTGTTGTTGAGGATCGTATTCAGGGAGTTACTTTTACTGCGCTCGACCATCACGGCTGCCTGACCTGGGTTCTTGCTGATGGTGCTAGCCCAGTCCTGACTGCTGCTGTCTGACTCCTCAGCGTTATTGCCAAGCATACCGGGCAGTGCATCCTGATTGGCGTCGTCACTGTTGTCCCCAAACATTACTGTAGCGTTGTCGAGCTGGTACTGGCGTAATTGCTGCATCAAGCCTTGCGCTGTGTAGGTTTGTGGCGCCTGTTGGCCCCCAAGAATCACTTTGGCGCTTTCAACAGCGGCTTCTGCCGCAGTTTGCGGCGTCTCATCAGCCTGTTTGCTGTCCGTGGTTTGCACCTTGCCGGTCGCAGCACTGTTATCCGTGTTGTAAGCCTTGTTCAATAACGACGACACATTGCTGTTTTGTATACTTGAAATAGACATGATCGAAGCCCTTAATCATTATTTCGCTCACATTACCGCGTATCTTGTTAACGGCATGCCAGAAAAAAACTTTAGAACACCCTTTAATTCTTTTAATTTGCCGCATTTTTCCAGTGTGCTGGCCTGCATTTTTGGCCAGCCACCCGTCAGTGCCAGCAGATTTATGGTAAGGTTCAGCCTTGTTAGAAACACAGATATTTAATGGCGAAACATGAGTTTGGTGCGTTACTGCGTGAATGGGAGACTGGTGAGCGGCGTGAGCCCGACCAACCGCGGTTTTGCTTATGGCGATGGCATTTTTCGCACCATGCGCCTGCTCGATGGTGAACTGCAAGACTGGCCCCTGCATTATCAAACCCTAGTTGCGGATTGCAGCAAAATCCTGATGGTCTGTCCGTCGGCTGAATTGCTGATGCAAGAATTCAAAAGCCTGATGTCTGCCGGTGAGGGTGAGAACAAATTATCCGGCGTAGTCAAAATCATCATTACGCGTGGTGATGGTGCCCGCGGCTATGCGCCCCCCGCCATCGCCGAACCAACCCGCGTGTTTGTCTGGAGCCCTTTGCCAGTCTATCCTGAGGCCATATATACCCAGGGGGTCGCGCTCTATCAGTGCCAGACCCGACTGGCCAGCCAGCCTTTGTTAGCGGGTATCAAGCACTTAAACCGGCTAGAAAATGTGTTGGCCCGGGCCGAACTGAAAGACCCCCGCTTTTTTGACGGCTTGATGCTGGATTACCAGGATCAGGTGATCGAAGCAGTGAGCGGCAATCTTTTTATTCACAAGGCCGGGCAGGTCATGACCCCGATATTGGACCAGTGTGGCGTGGCCGGGGTCATGCGGCAAAAAATTCTGGACTGGTATAAAACGCAAGGCCAGCCGGTCAGCTTGACCCGGTTGACCGTACAAAATGTGCTCACTGCCGATGCCGTGATTATCACCAACAGTGTCTATGGCGTGTTACAGGTGACGCAGCTTGATGCGCAGCCATTGGCACACAATGATTGGGCACACACCCTCAGAACCCAGTTGCATTATGTTGTTCATTAAACGTTTTTTTCAATACAGTTTGGCCTTGTTGGGCCTGACGACACTGGCATTAGCCATCTGGATCGTGATCTTTTTGATCCGCCCGCTGCCCATGGCCTCAGAAACCATAGGCATTCAAATTCCAGCCGGGGCCAGTGTGCGAGCGATTGCCGACCAGTTGGTGGCTTCTGGCGTGCTCACCGAGCCTTACAGTTTTTTGCTGGTGGTGAAACTCACGGGCAGTGCCAACAAGTTGCAGGCGGGCGATTATGCCTTTAATACGCCCTTGCAAGTGATGGGCCTCATTGATGTGCTCAAGCATGGCACGTTTGACCAGTTCAAACTGCAATTGACCGAGGGTAAAACCTTTGCCGATTTCAGGCAAAAGCTGGCGCAAATGACAGGTATCCGCCATGACACGCTCATGTTGTCCGACCAGGAACTGATGCAACAGGTGAGCGGCCAGAACGATGCCCCCGAAGGCTGGTTTTTCCCGGATACGTATTTTCTGGATGCGCAAAGCAGTGACCTAGATTTGTATAAGCGCGCTTATCAAAAAATGGTGCAGCACTTGAATCAGGCGTGGGAGCAACGCGCATCGGGCCTGCCTTACCGCACCATGTATGAGGCCTTGATTATGGCCTCAATTGTAGAGAAAGAAACCGGTGTGGAAGAAGAACGGCCGCAGATTGCCGGTGTGTTTGTGAACCGCCTGCGCAAAGGCATGCGCCTGCAAACGGATCCCACCGTGATTTATGGCATGGGCACGCGTTACCGTGGCAATATCAGCAAAAAAGACTTGCTGGCGGATACGCCGTATAACACCTATACGCGCAGCGGCTTGCCGCCGACGCCGATTGCTTTGCCTGGCCTGGCCTCGATTCAGGCGGCATTGCATCCGGCCAATACCAACGCCTTGTATTTTGTTGCCAACGGCCAGGGCAGGCATGTGTTTACCGCGACACTCGAAGCGCATAACCAGGCGGTGCGGGCGTACCAGTTAAAAAAATAGTTGTCGTAAAGTTAAAGGGAAATCGGGACATGGCAGGGTTGTTTATTACGCTGGAAGGCATGGATGGTGCGGGTAAAAGTACGCATATCCCCACTATTCTTGAGTTGCTGCAAGCGACCGGCAGAGAAGTGGTGTCTACGCGCGAACCCGGTGGCACGCCTTTGGGCGAAGAGCTGCGTGCCTTGCTCTTGCATCGTGAGATGCATGTGGAGACAGAGTCGCTGCTAATGTTTGCGGCGCGCGCCGAGCATTTGCAGCAAGTCATTCTGCCCGCCTTGCAGCGCGGCGCGATTGTGCTATCAGACCGTTTTACCGATGCTTCTTATGCGTATCAATGTGGCGCTCGTGGCCTGGCCATGGAAAAAATGCAGCAGCTTGAGCAGTGGGTGCAGGGCGACTTGCAACCAGACCTGACCTTGCTGTTTGATGTGCCGGTAGAGGTGAGTCTGCAACGGTTGGCGGGCGCACGCACCCCGGATAAATTTGAAGCGCAGGGCGCGGCGTTTTTTGAGCTGTTGCGCGCGCAATATCTTGCGCGGGCTGCCCAATATCCGCAACGCTTCAGAGTCATAGATGCCAATCGCCCCCTGCTTGACGTGCAGCAGAGTGTTGCAGAAATCATCCGCCAATGTTGATGACCCAAGAGTACCCATGGCAGGCCACGTTATTTGCACAATGGATGCAAGCAGGCCAGTCACGCCACCATGCGCTGTTGTTGCATGGCAAAACTGGCATCGGCAAACTGGCTTTTGCGCGCGCGATGGCCGCTGCCTTGCTGTGCTTGCAGCCTGAACACGGCCATGCTTGCGGTCAGTGTCAGTCCTGTCACTGGCTATCCGAAGGCGCGCACCCTGATTTTAGGGAGATCACGCCAGAAGATGAAGACAGCGCTGAGGGCAGCAAAAAGAAAACCCGCAAGCGGCAGCAAATCCTCATCGACCAGATTCGCGCCTTGCATGATTATTTATCGCTGAGCAGTCACCGTGTTGAAGGCATGCGCGTGGTGTTGATTCACCCGCTGGAAGCCATGAATGTCGCGGCGTCCAATGCCTTGCTCAAGTTGCTGGAAGAACCGCCGCAACGCACGCAGTTTTTGTTGGTCTCACATCAAAGACAAGCGTTGCTGCCGACCATCCTGAGCCGCTGCATGCAGGTGGAGATGCCGGTGCCCAGTGAATCACAAGGCTTGCAATGGATGCAGTCACAAGGCATTGCTCAACCCGAATGGCTCTGGCACTACAGTGGCGGGGCGCCTATTACCGTGCTGCAAGACGACCTGGACTGGTATGCCTGGTATCAGCAGTTTCAACCGCACTTACGCCGCGGTGCCGAGATGGACGTGGTGGCTGCGGTGCCGCTGCTGATCAAGCAAGGCATGGAGGCGGCGATACAAGTGTTGCAAAAGTGGTTGTTGGACGTGTGGTTGTCCTGCCATCAGCAACCTTTGCGCTACCACCCCTCAGAGGCAGCAGCTTTGCAGGGGCTGGCCGGGCGTGTGCAGTTATCGCGGCTGCTGGCGTTTCAGCAACAGCTAAATCGTTTTAAAATGACCGCACAACATCCGCTCAATCAGGAGTTGCAGTTGGAGCAGCTGTTGTTGCAATACAAAAAAATATTTGAGGATAAACCGAATAAGTGAGTGCGCGAGATCAGGTGCAAGGCGCGCGGTGTTAGAAACAACAACGTGCAAAGCAGTATTGTGCTCAAGTAGTCACTATCCCTGTATCCTTCATTAACCGCTAACGTACTCTGGAGCTGATGTCATGACCGAGATGCAACCTTCTGCAGCGGCAAAACCTGGTGTGTTGTCGCTGGCGATTCGAGAAAAAGCCGCCCTGTTTGCGGCGTATATGCCTTTTGTCAAAGGCGGGGGCTTGTTTATCCCCACCAGCAAGTCTTTTAAAATGGGCGAAGAAGTGTTTATGTTGCTCACTTTGCTCAATGATCCAAACAAGCTCAAAGTGGTAGGTAAGGTGATCTGGATCACGCCGCAGGCGGTCAACAACAAGCCGCAAGGCATAGGCATTCAGTTTAGTGACAAAGATGGCGGTGCCGAAGCCAAAAAACGGATTGAATCTATCTTGGGTGCCGCACTCAAATCTAGCCGACCGTCGAATACCATTTAGTGATTAGCACGCAGACAGAAAGAATATGTTAGTAGATTCCCATTGCCACCTGAATTTTCCCGAGCTGGTCCAGAACATGGATCAAGTATTGGAGAGCATGCGCAGCAACCAGGTGGGGCATGCCTTGTGCGTCTCGGTCACGCTGGATAAATTCCCCGAAGTACTTGCCATTGCCGAGCAGTATCCCAACATTTATGCCTCAGTCGGCGTGCATCCTGATTACGAGGACATCACCGAGCCTACCGTACAAGGCCTGGTTGAACTGGCCAATCATCCACGCGTGGTGGCGATTGGCGAAACCGGACTGGATTACTTCCGTTTAACTGGTGATTTGTCCTGGCAGCGCGAGCGCTTCAGAACGCATATCCGGGCGGCAAGGCAGACGGGTAAACCCTTGATCATCCATACCCGTAATGCGGCCGAGGATACTATCAAGATTATGCAGGAGGAGGGCGCGGCCGAGGTTGGGGGCGTTATGCACTGCTTTACAGAAAGCTGGGAGGTGGCCCAGGCCGCGATTGCCATGGGTTTTTATATCTCGTTTTCTGGCATCGTGACGTTTAAAAATGCCCAGGCGCTCAAAGATGTCGCGCAAAAAGTGCCGCTGGCATCCATGTTGGTCGAAACCGATTCCCCCTATCTAGCGCCTATCCCGTTCAGGGGCAAAACCAATCAGCCCGCTTATGTGCGGCATGTGGCAGAGGAAATTGCGCGCCTGCGCGAGCAGCCATTACAGCAGATCATGGACGCAACCACCGCTAACTTTTTTAAACTGTTCAAGCACGCCCAGCCATGCAACTGACAATACTAGGCGTAGGCTCCAGCGCTGGCACGCCCGCGATCGGCTGCCAATGCGCCACCTGCAGCTCGACCGATACGCGCAACAAGCGCACACGTTGCTCCAGTATGGTCACACTGGATGACGGCCGGGTGATCCTCATAGACACCTCGCCAGACTTGCGCCTGCAAGCTTTGCGCCAACAGATGCGCAGGGTGGATGCCGTGCTGTACACTCACACCCATGCAGATCACCTGCACGGCATTGATGATTTACGCGCATTTTGCCAGATCAACCGCTGCCAGATTCCGCTTTACAGTTATCCCGAGGCGATTACCCATATTCAGGAAAAGTTTGGCTACACGCTGCGTGACCCCATCCCCACTTACTGGGACTTGCCCGTTTTGGCTGCATATACCGTCGAGGGCCCGTTTGAAGCGGCTGGTCAGCAGATTATTCCCATCCCCATCATGCACGGCAAAATCCGCATCTACGCCTACCGTATCGCTAACTTTGTCTACATGACCGATGTCTCCGAGATCCCGGAAAGCGCGTATGCCTTGCTGCAAGGGGTAGACGTGTTGCTCATAGATTGCCTGCGCGAAAAACCGCATCCCACGCATGTCAACGTTGAGCAATCACTGGCCTTGATTGAGCGCATAGGCGCCAAGCGCAATGTGCTCATTCACATGACCCATGAGCTTGAATACCAGGCCCTGCAAGCCAGGGTGCCTGACAATGTCCAGGTCGGTTATGACGGCATGCAACTTGATTTTTAAACGGTGCACCAAGGGCTTTAAATCTTGCACTGAAGCCAACTGGCCGATTAGCCAGGTCAACCAAAGCCAGACATAAACAGTTATACTTGCACAAAACAATAATTCAGTAATTTGATTTTGGATAACAGGAAGTAAACATGAAGGTATACACCCATCTTATGACCGCCTTGGTTACCGCCACACTTGCTCTGGCTGCAACCAGCGCACTGGCAGGCAAAACCTACGATGAAAACGACTTTATCAACGGCTTTAGCGGAAAATCCAAAAAAGTGGTGCTCGAAAAACTCGGCCAACCCTTTAAAAAACAGCAATCCGTCAAGCCCACCAACGCCAACAGCATGATCGCAGGCATCGGCAAGCAACAAGACAGCTCAAAACCTGTACAGGTTGAGATGTGGTACTACAAAAACCTGGTCAAATACGACAAAAAGAACACCTACAAAGAAACCGAAGTCACGTTTGTGAATGACAGAGTGATGAATATTGGGTTCTTTAATAATCGCTAGGCAATTCAGTTGCTGGATTAAAAAAAGCCTCGGCAGACCCGGGGCTTTTTTATTTTTCCATTAACAAGTAATGATTATGCGAGGTTTATGTTGTAATGCCATGCCGCTAAATTGAGCAGCGATTTTATTTACTTTTGATCGTGGCTGGTTTCTTTACAATTTGCGCATTGGACGGCTCAGTCTGGTAGTAATTATTAATTTGAGTGACAGTTTTTTTAGGTTCTTGAGCTTTTTTCTCATCGATTGTTCGAAAGTCCCAGACCGTCCTAAATTTGATTACATCAGCCTGGCCGGCTGTAAGCAGCACTACTGCAGCCGAAAGAAATATAAGAGCCCATTGAATTCTACTGTCTGCAGATACCCTTCTGTCGGTCTCTTCATAATCACTGATGGCTTTCCATCCATGACCAGAAACTGAGTACTCACCATGGTTGTTAATTTTCAGCTCATTCAGTACAGCGGCTTTGATTTTCGGACAGATAGCGCTTGATTATAGGATGCGAATAAACACCCATAATGCATTGAATACTGGATGCGAATAAAAGGCGATTAAATACCATTTGAACAACATACAAACCCGCTTCAAAGCGGGTTTAATTTTATCGGCGTGGCAAATCATAGTTGGTGATCAAGAGTTCGGTCATAGGCTTGCTGCCCTTGCTGGCGATGCTGTATGACGTTTTAACTTCGCTGATGTGGAAGCCTGCAAACAACTCACGTATCTGTGGCACGTTATTGATGCTAACCATCCACTTACCTTTGGCGCTGGCCAGCTTGTCTCTTAGGGTAGTGAAGTCACATTTATTGAATAAGCCTTTGCCATAGTCGGTCTCATTGTCCCAGTACGGCGGATCGATATAAAAAAACACGTGCTCGCCATCGTATCGAGTGATCAGCTGCTCATAGTCCAGGTTCTCAATAGTGACCCGGCTAAGCCTTAAATGTGCCTCGGTGAGGTCTTCGGCTATGCGGTTGAAGTTGAGCCTGGGCGGTGTGCTGTTGGCCACACCGAAAGACTGGTTTACTGCTTTCGCGCCAAAGGCTGTCCTGACCAGATAGTAAAAACGTGCAGAGCGTTGTATGTCAGTCAGGGTGTGCGGTGCCACTTGCAATTGGCGCTCAAACTCATCGCGGCTGATGAGTGACCATTTAAAATACCGCACAAACTCTTCAAGATGGTGCTGCAATACTCGATACAAGGTGATCAGGTCGCCATTGATATCGTTGATCACTTCAACCTTGCTAGGCTCTTTACGAAACAATACCCACGCGGCACCTGCAAACACCTCTACATAACATTTATGGTCAGGGATTAAAGGGATGATGGTGCCGGTGAGTTTGCTTTTTCCTCCCACCCAGGCTAAGGGAGACTTTCGAGTTTTTAAAGAGGGTTGCGCCATGATTAATCCTTGTTTAAAAGGCGTTCATGACGCTCGATGTTTGAGCCGCTTACGGATGCGGCGACAAGGTTGCAGCAGGCCTTGCCCGTCCTAGTGTTCTTTGCCGGTTACTCTCGTCCGGCGAGTCGCGCATCAGCCCTGCAGCGGGCATATATTCGACAGGTGTCCAGTCCGTGATGATCCAGCCTGGCAATTCTTTATGGGGCTACCTCGGCACCAATATCATCCTCAATGCTCTGGATTATGTGCTAACAGCTCACACACGCCCCTCTCTCGGGGTGCATTACTAAATTCATTCACATGCCCACATCGCGGACATTTAATGCTCAATAAAACGGCCTCACCTTCGGCCAGCTTCTTTGCGCAGTTGTTACAACGTAAATCGGTCTTTTTTCCTTTTGTGTTAATCATACGGTCACCTATAATGACCCGGCCGCTAGTGGCGCAGGGTCTTGGTTGATCCGTACCTGGTTTACGGTGAGACGGGTGGTCTGGCGGTTGCCGCCGTCAGATCACTCGCCCTGTTTTTAGTTTTGTACCTCTGGCGTCATGATTTCAGCCACTCTTGAAGCCTCAAGCAGGCCAGCGGATACAAGCGCATTCAAACCATCCGGGATTCTGATGTCTGCCAAATCCAAAAAGCTGGCAGCTAATAATCTGTCATACCAAAGTTTTACCGCTGCGTTAGTCATCGTTGCTTCAACAACCGCAAGTTGCTCAGACTCTGTAAATTTGTCCAGAAACTCTAATGAAGTAAACACAGTTTTGGGAGGTTTGTACTGGACCGGTTTTTCGGTCAATGCATCCGCTGGTGGGCTAACACCATATTCAGTAATTTCATACTCTGATCCATCGGCTAACCAATACTTAAAGCCAACGTAATTAGCGATCACGACCCAATCAGTGAAATCAGCATTAGCTGCTGCAATGTTATTTTCGCCAGTTGCTGGCGGGGCATTTTCCAAAGCGCTTCCAGTCCACTGCCAGGTGTCCGGGTCTAAAGACGTTTTATAACAAACTTGAGACCCAAGGTAGATGTGAGGGGCTTCTGGTGAATAGTTGTGTACGATTTTGGTTTCCATTATGATTCCTAAAATTTAACAGCGCCAAGCATAGCCACGTTTCTGGGTCGGGTTTCTGAACCGCCAGTCGATCCAACGTTGTTATATCCATTAGGACCTGTACCACTTGCATTAACGTAACCACCCGTATATGGCGAGGTGCCGCCAGGGTGATCGTGGGCTTTTAACATATCCGCCTGACCGCTACCCCAAACACGCCCAGAATCAACACCACGACCATCATCCCAAAAGCGAGGGAACTCACCACGTACATCATAAATTCTGAAGGTTGTTCCGTCGCCATTGTCAGCCACTGCAATCATGCCGGCCGACCAAACTCCGAGGGCGACCATGACACCGTTATGCATAGCCCAGCCCCTCAAGGCTGCGTATGTAGTGCGATTTAAGTTGGACGTACCGTTTTTAACGTAGCCGGTTCTTGGAGTCGGCTGTGCATCCAAGAGCAAACTGCCAACTAGCACAGAGGCATAACCCGTGTAGGCTGCGCCATTTGCTGTGAATGCCTGCCACGTCATGATTGAGTTGTAATCGTCATGCCAGATCGGGCCGATGTTTGATGATGGCAATGCGGTGCCACTTGCAAAATATTTAACGCCAGAGGCAGCATCCTTACGCTCAAAAACTAAAGCTGTACTATTCAGGACAATCGGCGCATCTGTTACAAGCATCCATATCGAGTCTGCAAGGGTCACACCCTCGGTGACTTTGATTGTCTTGCCTGGTGAGATCTCGGCACTGCTGTCGAAAGTATTGAGGCGTGACCAGGCACCAGTGGCATTGACCACATAGGGGCCATTATCTTGCGGAATAGTCTGCGCCCGGACCAGAACAATGGTGCCATTGGGCAAGACAGCAGGCCAGTCGCCGCCAGCCTGTACTGCTGCACCAGTTAAAGAGATATTGCCGATAGTGGCATATCTGGCAATCAGGTCAGCCCCAGAGGCAATCTCCATGATGCTTTCCAGCAACTGATTGTTGTTGGATTTGTTGAGCACCTTACCGCGAGACTCAATAACAGCGCACACCTCCTCCTGAAGAGCCTCCATGATGTCTTCTGTAATCTGCGTGCCTGGAATATTGTTTTCAGGGTCTTCCGCCACCCAATGCCCGGCAACGTTGCCCGGCCCATCAACTCTATGCATAGTATTTATTCCCCGCGTTGGTGGTGATATCTTCAAAGAAGAGCACCATATGAGACTGTTTAAAATCGTTGAGTGCAGCGGCAATCACGTCCGGGTTAACCACGCCAGCGTAATACCACACACGCAACACATAGCGTGATCGCTCACCCATGAGGCGCTGGCCTGCTCTTGATTTACCGACAATGCTAGGTCCTTGCAAATGCGCCACTTTTACCTTGGCTATCGGCCAGGTGCTACCCTCAGCAGCAGATGACCACAAACGCTGCCCGGCACGTGCACGGCCAGCACGGCTGGCTTGGCGTGGGAGCGTTTCAGAAAATTGCGCAGCAGCGGCATCAGCCACTGCCTGATAATCAGCCAAGGTGTAGCTGTTAGGGGCTGGTGTATGTAGCGTGATGGCGCGATCAAGCACTTGCTGGCAGATCAACTCAATGCGCAGCAGCTCAACTGCAAACGCCTGAAATATCTTGTCGCCCAGGCCATCAACAGGCCAACGCCATGCGGCACCCTCTAGCAACAAATTAAGCATTGCATTTGCATAGTCTCGCACGGTGTGAAAGCGCAGCTTCATGAGAACACCACCGCGTTAAGAATAAACACAGAACCGCTGTTGACAGTGATATCGTCTAATGGGGCATTGCGGGTGTATTGCGTAGTCACACTGGCAATGGCTGCATCAAGTTCTGCTTGATATATCACGCTGGTTTCAGAGTTTTCAGCCAATATCAAGTTATTGATAGCATTGGTGATTAAGGCACGGTTGGCTTCGCTGTCCACGGCCGGATTGAGTGTTAAATTGACGGTCACAAGCTGTTGCAGAGGCAAGGCTAAACGCCAATCAGCACCGGCCGGGGCTAGCTCTAAAAACTTGGCGGCAATGGCATCCATAATCGCCGTCGTCGGCAACCTGCCTTCTAAGCCATTACAAATTGGCCGGACCAGTATCGTGCCAATGCCTAAAATATTGCGGTAAACCAATGCACCAGTCACTGAAGGGTGCGCCTTTTTAGCCCAAGCCACATAATCGCGGTTTTTACCACTGCGGCCACCATACTCGGTGACCACTTGCCATTCATCCACCACGCGGGCGCGCCATGTTTCTACGTCTTCTTGCGCTGCCCCGCCTGTGATGCCATTGGCATCCACAGTGGTCTCACTATCAACCCCTGCCTGCAGCTCAACAAAGGTGAGCTTGCTACCCGCGCTTAAATTGCCAGCCAGGCCAGCAGTGGTACATTTAATTGAGACCAGGTTAACGCCACTGGTTAACTCAACGGCAGCCGTCACTGCATAATCCAAGCCATTGTCTGCCCGCAATAATTCATCTAATAAAACAAAGGCACCCACATTGCCGGTGACGGCAATTTGGCCGGTGGCAAAAGTGGCATCGAGCCGCGTGACGCCGTAAAGCACCGCCCAATCATAAAGGCGCTCAAGGCTACAAGTTAGCGGCGAGCATTGCTGGTCGATCCACTCAAGATGCACATGCAAGCTGCTCACAGCCTTAGAAAACACAACTGCAAGCGCCAACCTCAACATAGGCACAAGCGCGCTCAAGTCTTGCTCGATGCGCGCTTTAAGTGCTGCAAAAGTTGGTGCAATATATGCCATTAATCAGCCCATTCAATATCCCACTGCACATCCCAGGTATTGCTTAAAGGCACCTGGGCGCGAGGGATTAAATTACTCTTAAACTCGGTGTAGAAGTTGACCCCATCATATGCGCCACGAATATCGAGCACGAGTAGCGAAACGTTTCGCTGGTCACTCAGCTCAGTCACTGCGATATCGGTCATGCCTTCTGTATTTACCAGTGCCTCGCGGATCATGCGCATGGTTTCGCGCTTGGCTGACTCGGTCAGTGCCTGGCGTCGCACATACCACAGGCCAGTGCCGAGGTTTTCATCAAACCACCAACCGCGACGGTTTTCACCATCCTCTACACGGTCTTCAGGGGCGATCTGGTCAGTGAATAACGCGGCATACACTGCAGTTTTTGCGCGTGCTTTACCCGTATCCTCAGTGGCTTCAATCACGGCCAAGTCAAAATGGCCATATTCAGTTTGTACGAGTTTGAGCATTTAAAACTCCGGGGGCGATATCGGGTGCGCTTCGCCTGGCTCTTCGCCAATTTGCCAGGTGTTGATCTTGGTTGGCAGCCACTCTTGCCCGTGGCCGTTGGTTTGAAATGCAAAGCGCTCGCTGGCGACAATTTCAATGTCTGGGGACTCAAAGCGGATTTTTTTTGGTGAGCTGATCAACATCTGATCACGCTCCATCTTGACCATTTGGCCTTGGTCGTCATGCAGCGCGACTTCGCCATCTTGAAGCTCTAAGGTATAACGACGATCACCAGCAATCAGACAAAACCCATGTGAGCGATCACCCGATGGAAAGACCTCATAAGCCTGATGTCCGCTGTGCGGGCGATATGAAAATCCATAAGGTTGAATACGGTCAATGTTGTCCAGCACCTCACCATCAAGGCACTTAATTTGCACGGTATGCGTACTTACGCGTAGGCCTATGCCTTGCGCTATCATCAACTGCAGCCGCCGCCAAACATGGGCAATCATCGTCTTGCCTTTCTCGCTGCAGCGCTTTTCTTTTTCACTGTCGGTGGCTGGCCGACAAACGCATTTCGGTGCACCAGCGTCAACGTGGCAAGCGTCCCGGAGCGGTCATCTTGAGTCAGCTCGATGTCGCTGATCAGCAGGGTTTGATCAATGCCCTCATCAGTCACCACCGCACGCACTTGTGTGTTGAGCTGCCAAGGGTGCCAGATCCCGTTTTGCTCATAGCCCCAGCCGACCACTGTCACCACCAGGCTATGCGCACGTGCCAGTCTGCGGTTGCGCTCCATTTCTGCGCGACGCTGCAATGCGCCCAGGCTGTTACCCATGCGGTCAGCAATCACATGCATAGGCCGGAAAAACGTCAGGCCCTCATCCTTAACCGTACCCCTGCGCGCCGTATTAGCGCCGTAATCAAAGCTCTTGACCAGGTACTCGCTAAACCTCTGGCGATAGTCATCATTAATCACCAGCGCCTTAATCTGCTTGCCCATTTCCAGCGTGGCCACCGGCGGGTTATTGTCCGGCTCAGCCATCACCAGCCCACCTTCTGGCGTTGGGTAAATCAGCAGGTTAGCGGTGCGTGCAGCATTGACAATAGCATTGGCTGGGCTTTCAGACTGCATGGAAAAATCAGGCACCAGCGCTGTGCTTTGAAAAGGCGTCAAAGGCACTTTAAACAGCGTGCAAATGCGTTTCACAATCTCGCTAACTGTGAGGTTTTTATAGGTGGCGCTGTATTGTGTGTCCACCAACTCACGGCCGAGGCTTCGGCCCATAAACTGGTTGCTGTGGCTGTTTTCAGTAATGCGGCGGGGGGCGCTATCGGTGCGCACGGTGCTGATCAGTTGGTTATTGATCAAGACCTGCGCCACTGTGTTGACGTCGATAGGAAACGGGGTGCCGGTGCCTGGCCGGGCAAAGCCGAGCTGCACCTGGGTGACCAGCTCGTCAATGCTCTGGCGGATATTGACCTCCTGCCAGTCATCAAACTGCAGGCCGTTGAATTTAAGGGCGACGACATTATCCACGGACTGTCCCCGCTACGAATAGAGGGTGCGCTACACCATTGAGCTGCACAAAGTCAGCCTCAATGATATCGAGCTGGTGCGCCAGCACACAGGCAGGCATAAAGTTAACCACCTGCCTGGTCTGGTAATTGCTCAAGTCCTGGTCAAGCAAGGCATCGATCAATGCCGCCCGCATATCGAGCAGCGCATTAAACACATCTGGCTTGGCATTATTCAGCACGCTATCAATGCCATCGAGCAGCGCCTGCAGCACGCGGTCACGCGTCTCAGCATCTTGATAAGTGGTAATCGCCAGCCCAGCCGCCGAGGTGAGCAGCAGCTGGTTGCGCAGATCCTGCTCGGCGGCATTGTTTGCAATCAGCGCAGCGGTTTGTGTGCTGTTGCTGGCAAATGCTGGCGGGTTGGTTACCGTGCTGGTCAAGCGCGTGACGGCCCGCACACGCACCGGCACGGTCAAGTCATCGTCCGGGCTATCCAAAAACGCGAGCACATTGGCAAAGCTCGCCAGCGTGTTGGCATATTGCTGCGGCAAGCCCAACAAGGTGCGCACATCGGTTTTAATGCCATTGATGATGGTTAACACCTGGTTGGCTTTGCTCAATGGCAGCGTCGCCATGGCAATCGCCTTGCGCATCACATCGAGCTTGCTTTGCACGTCTGCCACCAGGTCATCAAACACACTGCCAGTCATCGGCTGCAGATCAAACTGTTCGGCGATCACGGTTTGTGTCTCGCGCACGCGGCTGATCGCCACGTCTACCTTATCAACTGTAGGCTCAAAAGGCTGGCTGCCACCTGGTAGAAAATCGATACTGATGCGGCAGAACCCACCCTCTTCAACACGCTCAGAGCGTGACCACTTAAAGGCGCGCACCCACAAATCACCAAGATAAGGATGTGTCAGCCACTCGCCGCCTGGCTGGCGCAGCTTGTCTAAAAAGCCGTTGGCCTCAAGGTCATAATCCGGCCCGATAAAATAGGCGTTGATCTTCCAGCTGCGGGCATCCAGACCCATATCCTCAACGTCTGGTTGATCCCGACGTGGGTATTGATGCACTACCAGACGGCGACCCTCAGTGCTGTCGTGGCTATCGGTTAAAAACTCAAACCCGCGCCACTTGCCCTTGGGCAATCTCTCCAACCAACTCATGGGTGCCCCCAAACTGAGCCAGTCTCAACCCATGCGCTCACTGGTCCTTTTTTATCCGAGGTCTGGTGCGTGGCTTTGAGTCCATCGGCCAACTCTACCCGCACGGTGGTTTCAACCTTGGCAGGCTCCTGAGTTGTTTTGTTTGGCTGGTTTAAATACTCATAGAGCAAACCAGCGCCACCACCAACTGCAGCACCAGCAGCGGTACCGATAAATGGCACAACAGAGCCAACTGATGCGCCAAACATGGCACCATTAATTGCAGAGCCGCCATAGCGACCCACCACAGAGTTATCCTGGCTGGCGACATAACTCAAGCCAGCACCGGCCGCATAAGCCGCCATGGTGCCAACACCTGGACGTTTAAAAGCCAGCGGCATGCCTGGCATACCAGATCCCCCGGCAGTGTTTCTAAGCGCAAATGCAGCCAATCCGGCAGCCGTCCCCATGGCTGTGATTGCACCAGTCGCCACCACAGTGGCCCCTGTAAGCAAAGGATTTTTTTCTGCAAGGTTTTCAAACTGGCTGGCGACTTTACCAATGGCAGGGGTTAGGCCGTCCATTGCTTCTTTAGTCGCAGCATCTTTCGCCTGCTGGGCCGCCCGCAGTTGTGCGCTGGCGGTGGTTTCCATCAGTGCATAGTTGACATCGTTGACGCCAGTGACGGTACGGTTTTGCCCAATGGCCGCATTGACCTGGTCCACAATAGGCTTATTGCGCAAACCCAGTAACGCGCCAGTTGCCTGCATGTCTTGAAAATACTTGCCAACCACAGTCCCCTCAGAGATCGCCGCCAATGAGTCAATCAGCTGCTTTTGCTGGCCTTTATCGTTAGTGGTTTTAAGCTGTGCCAGCATGGTTTTCATTTGTGGGTTTTTGGCGGCTTCCTGGTCAATCACACCCATCCAGGCATCTACCGCATCCACGCCTTTTACGCGCTGATCCATGAGGAACTTAGCCAGGTCACCCCGGCCTTGTTTTTCAAAGTCTTTTGCCGTATCGCTGCTATTAAGTTTCGCGAGCAGGTTACGCACATTGTTACCGGCTTCATCAGTGGTACCGGCCGTCAAAATCGCGGCCTGATTCATGGTCAGCACCTTCTGCAGGCCATCCAGCCCCATGAGGCCAGACTTTTGCGCAAGCGGCAGTTGCTGGCTTAGCCACTTAGCCATGTCTTTAATCTCGAAGCCGCCAGCCTGGCCTGCCGCCGTGATCATATTGAGCGCGGTTTTTAATTGATCGTTATTGCCAACAATGCGCTGTCCCACCAGAACACTGCTCAAATTGGCAATGTCAGTCGGTTGTGCGCCAGAGCCTGCTGCAGTGCGCATCACAGTAGGCAAAAACTGCATCGAGCGCTCACGGCCCAGAACGTTGCGGGCAATCATGGCATCGAGCGCCTCGGCAGCTTGCTCACGGGTGCCACCCCCCACACCAGAACGCACAGAGCGATTAATCACCGCCTCAAGCTCTGCCATGCCCGCACGGCGGCCAGGTACATTACGCTCGGCAAAAGCCGTGTTTGCCATCAATGCCAGGCGCTCATCAAAGCTCATCGCTTGGTTAGCGTAACGGCCCACCACGTATGCACCAGCACCAGCTGCCGCACCCATTGTGAGCGCTGTTTGCATTTTGCTTTGCAGGGTTGCCCCGGTGCGCAGCTCAGCATTCAGATCCCGCACCTTACGCTGCATAGACTCATAAGCACGCGCAAGCTCACGCGCATTAAAAGCGCCTGACTTAAACATCTGGTCATACGCTTCGCGGGTACGGTTTATTTCACTACGGATGATATTTTCAGAGCGAATGCCCAACATCTCGCGAGCCTGGGCAGTGCGGCGAGCACCGGCAACCACATCAATCTGCAGCCGCTCATAGCTGCGGGTGATCTCATTGTTTGCCTGCACCTGGGCACGGCTTACACGTTGCGAGATTGCAGCGCTCTCATTGCCAATCTGGCGTAAACCGGGGATGGTGTCACCACGGTTTAAAACAATCTTGAGGTTAACGGTTTGGGTATTCATGGCTGGCCTTGAGAGATAAGGCACAGCTTACGCGCGCGCGTGGGGCGTGAAGAGACGGGAAATGTTTCGCTACAAACGGCAGACAATAAAAAAGGGGCCTAAGCCCCTATTTAAACTTCCTTCCCTCAAACTCGGCAGCAATACTCGCAAACGTAAAGAGCTTGTTGATCGGCCATGTGAGAACAGTGTCTATGTCTTGATGCAAGCCGCGAGCCACCAGGCTCACTGCCATCAAGACTCTTGCTCTTTTTTTTCTGCAGCCGCCTTAGCTTCTGCAGGTTTTTCAGCGGCATAAAACTCAGGGTAAGCCATCTTGTCGCAGATCAGTGAAAGCTCTTTGTAGTCATCACCGTGCATTTTCTTGATGATCGATTCATCTTGCGTAGTCATACTTGCCACCAGCGCTATCAGTTGCGCATTGCGGCCTGGCATGTCGAATGCCAGGTAATCCTCAGCGGTAGGAAACTCTTTAATTTTTACCTCAGTGATGGTTTTGTTTTCACTGATAACGATGGGGTGTTTTAGGGAGTGTTGGATCATATATTGCTCACTTTTATTCAACCAAAGACCATGTTTCGGCTTGACTATCATCGTCAATCTTTTTGAGGGGCACGCCCTTTTTAAAGACCATCTGCCCATCAGGTCTCCAAACTGTCAAATCGGCGCTATTATCAGAATCAATAGCTGTAATCATTGCTGGAAATTGCATCATAAGACAAACAGGCTCAGCATCTGGTGCTTGATTAAAGATTACTTGTGTATTTATATCCATTTGAGTCCCCTAACTATATGATGGCAATTGAGCGTTGACGTTTGCAGCGGCAATTGTTGCGCCAGGGCTGGCAACGTGAAGGCCCTCAAGTGTCAATCCTGCACCCCACAAGTAGTAATCGCTGTTCAGAGTGCCTTTACCGGATGTCGATTTTCTCAATGAGCCTCCCGACCCAATGCTTGGGTCGATCACATAGTCCGGGCCTGTTGGCGTTCCCTTGACTGTTTCCAACCATGCGTTAAAAAGCTCGACCATCCCGCCAGCATTCCATTTAGCCGATGCTGGTGCGGTATTGCCAGAGTTTGTATTAAGTAACAGATAAGTCCGAAATAAAAAGTAAGGATTGTTTTTCGGTGCTGGTAGCACGGCAGCACGAATTGCAGCCCAAGTTGCAAGGCATCGAGCTTGCAACTGAGCCAGTGTTTCAGTGCCACTGACAGTATTAGTCCCGAATTCTTCCATACCGCAATTGCTATATTTGACAAGGTAAGTACCGTACGCATTTGCTGTGACAATATCGCTCTGCCCACCGATACGTCCGACGCTACCGCCTGCGATGCCATACTGCTGCAACAGTCTATAAAAGTACGACGTTTGCCCTGTACCATCATGTCCATTTTGACCGATACTATCAAAAAATCCACAGAGTACCATCGGTTCACCGACCACCGAATCTGCAAATTTACCGACCAGTTGTACACCCATACCAATCACGTTGGTAGTATTACCAGCCGTGCCGGTAGACCAGCTCGGCCCCCACTGATATGAAGTTGAGTTTTTATTCCAGGTATTAATTGCTGGGTCGTATAAAGTAGCGGTAAGTGCGTTGGATGTATCCGCGACCTCCATGCACGGTACGTATTGGTTATAATCAACTTCGATTTCGACACGTACCATATATGCTGTCCCATTAGGGAAATTGCCCAGCATCTCATCGGTTATAGACTCTTTTTCGCCATTTGCTACTGTCCATGTTGACAGCCCACCTTTGGTGAAATTAATAATCGGTGAGTTTGCAACTGCGATTTGGGCGCTCACAGAACATACAGTTATAGCATTTCCAGTTGCTACGCCTTGCCCGCCAGTTGCGTTTCCGTCAAAGAAGAAATTATCAATGATAACTTGCAGAGTCTTTCTATCACCTGATCCAATAACGTGATATTGATAGGTCAACATGCGCCGCTTGCCACTGGTAGGCTGACCTGATGGCGTATATGTCATTTGCCGACGCGAGGTATTCGGGCGATTATTGCGAGACGCTAATAGTGCGCGCGGCGGACCAAAAAACCTGCCTGCATCAAAAGCCTTTTTTAGTTCTTTTAATGTCATAGCGCCAGTATCCGATCCATCCAAAGCAATCAAAGAACCGGATGCGCTTAGGCCAGCAGTGCCTGCGATATTTGAATTACCCTTTTGCATGGCATTTAGATGCCCCTTTGAGTCTGCTAGGTGATCTGTGATCTGTTTCTGCAATTTACCCAGCGCAACTAGGACTGAATCTGCTGCCGTAATAGCCGCATTAACAGTAAATTCAATCCCAGTCAAAATCGCAGATCGCACCTTGCCAGGTATTGAGTTATCAAATTGCATCAGTTCGGACGGTTGCACAGCGTTATCAGCCTTCAGCCCCTGAGCAGCCGTTGCGAAGCCCGTTGCATCGGAAGAATCAAGCTTGTTGGCGAGAGCTTCGGTCAACTCTTCAATCGCGTTCCCATGTGCGGTACTCTCATCACGTGCAAATCCCAATGCCTGGCGCAGGCGTGAGACTAGAATCTTGCCGATATTCGGGCCGCTGGTTTCTTCTGGCAGTTCTGGATCAATCTGACTTTGCATTTTTTACTCCTAATCATTCGCCCACTGCACATCCCAGCTGCTTGACCATACATTGATCTCGATATCAGTCGCAGGCACGGTGATCACCACACGGGTATTGCCGATGACTGAGCCAACTTGCGCAAAGCGCACCGGTTCTTTAATCACTGCCTTGCTTACCATCAGCTCAAAAGCGGTGCTGGTGACGGTTGCGCCGTTGATCGAGTAATTGATCTCTAGGGTGTAGAGCGCTGCGGGGATGGTGGTTGTTTCAAACTTGCTGAGAGCAAACTTGCCCTCGTTATCATTGAGCACTTGCGTGGCAAGCGTCTTGGCGACATTGCCGCCACGGTCTACCAAACGGGCGCTGACCACCATGCCGGTGATCGGTGCACCCGCGCCAAACTCATCAACGAGCTGGCACTCGGCATAAAAGGTATCGCCGCGTTTGATAGTGAGCTGCTGCATGGTTAGCCAATGCGCTCGCTGGTGGGGCTGGTGAATGTGATGCGGCTCTCACCATTGCCAATCGCCACCGGTGCCATACAAGCTGCACCGCTCATCATGTGCACCTGGCCATCTTCAAGCGTGACCACAATATCTTCATTGGCCACGGCATTGATCGCCACCACATCCAGCCCCGGCTTGAGGTTGATGTTGCATTCAAGCTGTGCCGACTGGTTGCTTTGCATGTAGCCGCCATCTTCTGGCAAGCGGCCGTTTTTGTTGTTTCGCATAAAGCCGCTGGGCGTAAATGTGCCAGGGTCTTCAGCCAGTGGCAGTTTCCCAATGCTGGGGATCACCACGGTGCGGATATTCATCAAACTAGACATGTGAGTGTCCTTTCAAAAACTGTTTAAACAATCGTCAAACTGGCTTTAAAGCCTGCTTAATCAGCCACCTTGCGGAACTGGTTGCGGCCCGTCAACATGTAGTAAGGCGATACCAATACCGGCTGGTCAACAAAGTTAAAGCGGCTTGGATTTGTCGGGTCCTGTTCAACTTGCAAGGTCGACTTGTAAAAGTCGTAGTTTTGCACCAGGCCGTATTCATATTGCAGATCGTTTTTATAGAGGCTCAGCAACATGGCCTTGACGCTGTCTTTGGTGACAATTTTCAAGCCAGGCTTAAAGCCCTCAGCGGATGCGGCGGCTGAATAACCAATCCACTTGCGCGCCTCGTTACGTTGCAGGCGACGGGTTTTGTCCAAAATCGCCAGCGTGTTGATGTCCAAATAGCTATCATCAGCGCTACCATCTGAGCGCTTTTGATAGGTGCTGATCGGGCGCAGAATCGTGCAGGTGCCGTCTTGCGCTATGTTCATAATGCTCATGCCCTTAAACAGCAGGCTGTTGGCATCACGCCAGATGTGATAATTGACACCCACCATGCCAGTCAGCTCGCGGCCTTCTAGGCTCTCTTGCGGGCTGCTGTAAAGCTTGGGTGCACACGCTGCGGCATACATAGCCGCAGCACGCCAGGTGCTGGTCGGGTTAATGCCCAGGCTTAGCACACTGAGCAACTCAAAATTGAGGCTGCCGCCGAAGCTGTAAGCAGACGCATAGTCGCCACGGTAGGCACTAAAAATCTGTGTGTACTCTTGGTTTTCTGGTTGCAAGCGGGTTTTAACAACGCTGTGCCAGGCGGTAAACGTTGCAAGGTTGTTAATCCCCAGCGCCACATATTTAAAGTAGCGAGGCTCAAGCAAGACATTTAAATCAGGGGTGTTCGGGTCACCGGCACCACCTGCAAAGCCGTTGATGGTGAGGCTCAAACCAGTTGGCGTGCGCTCCTGGTATAAATTCAGGCGCACATCGATATTGTTGCCGCAGGTGCCTTTATGCAACGCTGTGAGCGTGACGGTAGATGCTGCTGCGGCGGCATCACAGGGGATATTATTGCCCTCTGTCAGTGCGGCAATGGCCTCGGTGCCTACAGCTGCGGCAATGGCTGCAGCAATTTGCGCAGTGGTCATGGTTGAGGTAATACCCACCGAGACCTCTTGACCATCGATATACAGCGACAATGTGCCGTCAGCCGTGGCCGGGCTATTCACTACAATGGTGGCTGTGGCAGCGGTGCCAGCAGAGTTATCTGCCAATGGCAAAATAAACAGATCAAGCACCTGGTCACGTCTGCGGTAATCTCGCACCATATCCGCGAGCATCGAGCGGCCACCGGCTTTAACCATGGCATCTTCAACACTGCTCACCTGGGTAATTTCACCAGCTGGGGCAGTGCCTGCTGCGAGTTTTTGCCCGACAATCAACACCGCAGGCATGTCATCGCCAAGCCCAGCCTGGGAAGGGTCAAACTCGATATAAGACCCCGGCATCCGGATAGATTCGGGGATAAAATTAAATGAATAATTCATGGAGTGACTCCTTTATAGTCAACACTTTCAAAGTTCGGCGGGTTGTCCAGATAGGCATCCACCGAGCCTGTAAACTTGTAGGTTTCCACCCACATCACATCCTTTTTTGTGGTGCGCAAGATGCGACCACCAACATATTTAAGCGGCTTTAAACCAGCCTCAAGCCGCTTACCACGCAAGCGCCGATACACCTCTCGGCGGTATTTGCGCAGGTGTTCATCGGCTTCATCGTCATCTCTGCTTACTGGCCGATCAACGGCGATCACTACATCAAAGCTAATGTCCAGCGTGTCGTCGTTTTCGCCAGATGCGGTCACGGTTTCACGTGCTGGCAACACATAAGCTGATGGCGTCGGCACATTGTTTGGGTCCAGGTTGGCATAGCTGTAGTCATTGCCCACATGCCTAAACCATTTATCCACCTTTGTGGTGGGTGCTTTTAGCAGCGTGATGACTGGCGCAATACTCAGCATTACCAGGTGTCCCAATCAGCGCCAGAACCGTTAGGGATATAGCGGCTCGGGTTGCTGGTGATCTCAATCACATCGCCCTCAATCACCGGGGCTGTACTGCTCGGCGTGAGGTTGATCTCGCCACGTGCATGCATCTGCAGCTGCTTGATCACCGCGTTGTAGCTAGTCATCAATTCTTCGCTCACGCTTTCCTGAGCATCGGCCAGCATGTAAAACGCCACTCGGGCCGTCATGCGTGCAATCAACGGGTTGGCATCCGCCTCAGCGATGCCGTAGGCAACCACAGCCGCCGTGGCATCGGTCAATGCCTGGTCAATATTCGTCAGCGCCAGCGCAATCAAGTCACGGTCAAACTCGGTGAACTGGTTAAGGTCACCGCCTTCCAGCGCCACCCGCAAAATCTCCCCCTCTGGCATTGGCATGTCGGCTGGCACAGCGAGCTGGGCCAACTTATCTACCTTAGTCAGTTTGAGCAGATCGGTGCGGGTGGCGAATGGCATGATGCTTACTTAGCCTTGGTTTTTGTGGTGGTTTTGGCCTCTGCAGCTGGCTGAGCGGTTGCAGCCAGCTTTTCATTGGCAGCGATCAATTCTCCCTGAGCCTTTTTCAACTCAGACTCCAATGTAGTCACTTCGCCTTGCAATTTGCCGACCTGGCTATCAAGCTCGTTGACCTTAGCCTGCAGTGCATCGCGAACAGTTTCGACATCTTTCAAGTCTTTAAACAGCGCGGCCATATCTTCGTGGCGTTTATTCAACTGATCCACATACACCTGCAGCAGCGTTTCGCGTGCCTGGTCAGCCAAGCCGTTCCAGTCACCCACAGACAAACCACTGGCGGAATGCACTTCTTGCACCAAATCACCCAGTGTGATTTCAAAACCGCTCACATAACGGATGACGCTTGGCAAAAGGCTAGAGCCGATCAGACCGGTTTCAGCGTCTGGTGTGAGAGCGCTGCCAGCAGCAGCTTCACTGGCTGGCGTTGCTTCCACCTGGTCGTCAAAGCCCTCTGGCTTCTCTTCGCTGGTTTCCAGCATTTGCTCGGTTTGCAAGCGCTCGGCGGTGGCTTCGTCCAAGCCTTCATGCAACACCCACTTTGACGTGTGCAGATGACCACAGCGGAAAAACTCTTCGCTTTGAGACTTAGGTTTAACCCGCACATATAAATTTTTAGCCATGATTTAATCCTTGTTAAATTGATGGGCAGTAAAGGTCTGCCTGGCAGACCTTTAAGGCTGATTAAGCAATCAGTGGGGTCACCACCAGCTTGACGCGTTGATACAGGGGGTTGTCTGCACCGTTTGGCAATGTCTTCGCCAGAATCAGCTTCTCGGCGGCCACACGGTTAGCCGGACCAACCACCAATACATCAGGGGTGATATTGAGTGGACGGTTACCGTCACCCTTAAACTGCATCATGGCGTTATAAGCTGCATTGAAGTTATCTTCACTAAACGCTTGCTTGCTGCCATAAGCCAGCTGCCAGAAACCAAAGGCAAAGTTGCCGCGCCAACGCGCACCCCAGCTGAACTTGTCTTGCTCAAATACCAGGTCAGAGTTATTAGGGTTTGTTTTGCCAACAAACTCAGGGGCATCACGCTCCTGCAGATAAAATGGTTTTGGTGCACGCTCGGTGCATAACAACACCCACAGTTCACCTGTACCAGTTTGATAGTTGCTTACTTGCACAGCCGTGCCAGTGCCATCTTCATTCGGGTATACGGGGTGGTCAGTGTCAAAGAAGTATTGGCCGTCATAACAAATGTTGGTCAGACCGCCTTTGATTCCGCTAAATACAAGGTCGTTTTTCAGATCAATAACAGACTGGCCATAGCCTTCTGCCACACCTGAGTACATACCCAGGTTGTTGTCATCAAAGTCAATTCGACGAACATCCATGGTGGCTTCAAACAGTCGGTTATCCACACTGTAAGCACGCTCAGCTGCCGTTTTGTGCAATCGACCACCTACCCATTCTCGAAACGCCGGGAACTGAGTCAGCCATGCATAGGTATTGCTGGAACCACCACTTGGAATCTGCTTGGCAATTTCTTTCCAGTCTTCTTTACCCAGCTGTAAACCATTACGGAATGCAGTCACAACCGTGGTGTTAAAAGCAGCAAGCACTGCTGCGGTAATCTGTGTAACAGCCATTTAAATCTCCTTAGATTTCAAAAATTGGCATCAAAAATCTGTACAACCTGAGTCAGCAAACTTACTTGCTCAAATCAGCTTTTGTTTTGGCAAAGTCTTCGGGCTTAATCGCCATGCGTGTGCACATCGCCAGCTCAACCTCAGTCAACCCGTGCTCACCAGTGCCGCCTTCATGCTTAGGATCATGTTGCAGCTTTCCGTCTAAAATCACTGGCGCTGTTTCCAGGTAACTGGTCAATGCAGCAAGGGTTAAACCTTCAGCCCAGGTTTTTTGTTTGGGTGCCAGGCGTCCGTCACTCAGTGCAGTCTGTAACAAATCGGCGTGTTGCTTTTTTTCGGCAGCCTCGGCTTCTGCTTTCGCTTTGGCTTCAATATCTGCAACCTTTGTTTGCAGCGCATCACGTTCGGCAGTTAAGGCGGTTACCTTGGCTTTTTGCTCATCGCGCTCCGTGGTCAATGCGGCCACTTGTGCTGTCAAACTGGTCACTTGCGTGCTGAGTGCTGCAATATCTTTTTGATCCATTTGTGTATCTCCCAACGGGTTGATGTTGTTTAAATAGTTGGCTGTGAGCGCGGCGATATCTTGCATGCCGTCCACAGCAGGAGTATTGGTCAGGGCCACGGAAACGATTTCGAGAATTTCTCCCGTTTTTTTGTCGTAAACAAAAACAGGCGAGGTGTAGCGCACCTCTTTATTGCTGATCATGCCTTTTGCACGAGTGGTAAGGTCAACTTGCTTCAACCACATGCCTGAGCCTTCGCGCCACTCCATCTGCTTAAACCAGCCAGCGGCAATCACAGGCTGGCCATTGAGTGCAGCACGCAGGGACTGATGTTCGTAGTCAATCAGCAGGTCATTTTTACGGGCGGCCAGTTTGGCGATCAGCTTTTGGGCAATCACGCCATTAATCTTCCAGCTGTCCACCTCTTCAGGGCGGCCATCGTCAGCACGAAAGTCTTGGGCAGGCAAAATCTGCATGTCCGTGGCATTGGTTGCCACGTCAAAAGTCAAAATGCCTAACCCAAGATTTCTATCCATTAATTACTCCTTAACGACAATTGCATTGTCTCAAGGGCACTCAAACGGATACAGGCGCGAAATGTTTCGCTAGGACTGGGAGGGGTGAATCGTATTTAACGCGATTAGAGGCGTTTTAAGGGGAGGCAGGCCATAATGATACTGGCCTAGAGGTATTAAACGTTTTTGGCGCGAATTAAACGGGTTTTTAATAGGTATTCAATCGGGTACAAGTGCCTATTTTAAAACAAATCGAACTGAGCACCGGTAAAACTATCAATTTGAGCATTTACTTTGTCGAGCTTATGCACCAGGTTTGCATACACATTACCACCCTCAGTGGCTGCTGCCTGGTAGGTCAGTCGCAACAATGCCTCTATTTCTGCTTTAGTGAGTGAAAGGTTGCGTTTGTAACTGCTGGCGTTTTTTTCAGCAATACGATGCTGCCCTCGAATATTGAGCACATGTCGCGTGGTTAAGTGATACTTCCGCGCCTGCAGCACAATGCTCTCGGTATCCTTGTGCTTTGTGATCTCCTGATCGCGCACGTAGGCCAGCAACTTATCTGCCTTTGGCAAGGCAATCCTGTTATCAGCATCGAGGTGCTGCTTAAGTGTGATGCGCAGGCGGGCCAGCTCATCGGGCATGAGGCCCATTTTGTTATCTTTGAGTTTTGGCAGAGTGAATGGGATGCCGCCATACTCCTGCAAAAACACAATAGCACGGCCAAAGCCGAGGGCCTTGACCATTGCGCGCAACACGGGCGGCAATGGCTGCAAAGCCTCTTCGTCTATGGGGGGCCAGTGCAAGTCAGCCATGGCTATCTGCGGCTCCAAGCCTTGAGCGCTTCAATGATGCTCTGGCACTCGCCAGTGGTCAGATCATCCAGCTTGGTGATCTCGCGTTTTACGTGGTGGCCACAAAAGCCAAGCATGCCAGCGCGGCTGGGGTTCTTAAGCTTGCCCGCTTTGTCCAGGTTGCCCCAAAGTTTCACGATCTGCGAGATTTGCGGCGTGACCTTTGCCGGTGCCTGCTTGCCCTTGGCACTAAAGGTACGGCTGCGCGGCCAGCCACGACGCTCGTAATCATCCAGCGCAGAGGCCAGCTGTGGCATGTTCATGCTGCTGGCGCTCACACGGCCATCAATTTCAACCGCACCATGGCGTGCCAGAAGGTCGCGATGCAAGTCATCGCACCAGCCTGCTAGATTGGCTGTAGCCCAGCCTTTGGCAATGCCGAGCAGCTGGCGGTAGTGTTTGATCAGGTCAGTCACTGCTGAAAATCCTTCACCATTAAAGTCTGCATATGCCTTGCATGCTGATTTATTTCGATTATCTCAGCGTTGATATAATTTGATATTTCGCGAAGATGAGAATCTATGAATGCTTGAATCTGATTTGCTCTAACATGCCAACAATCGCAGTCGTAAACATATTGATTGTCTTCAAACTGAACAAATGAGACTGCATATGGCAATTCAGTAGCACTTTTATCTGCCCTCAAACTCTCCAGCTCACCCTCACCCCAATCCCAGGTGCCGTCATCATTAAAGAATTGACGACCACATGTGCATTCACCTCGGCAACTACCGATACTCATATCGAATGCTTTTAAAAATGATTTTTTTGGTACTGGTACTGTTTTTACACTCATGCTTGCCTCCTAAACTTGCTCTGGTATTTCTGGCAACTCTGCCCACCACAACACATCCTCATCAACTGACACATTCTCACAAGCCCAATGGTCAAATCCGGTAAAAACCGGCTTGCCAGGTATTGCACCAAATTCACACATGACGGGGCGTTTGTGCGTCCACTCAAGCGCGTTACCCTCTCTCAATACACAAAGATAAGTCTCGCCAAGCGCTTCTGGCTTTTTAACTTTTGGGTCAATCCACTCGATAATTTCAGCCTGTATCATGCAAGTCCCTCTCTATCTCTTACATTGCCTAGCTATCTCAACCAGCCAGGCTGCAAGTGCTGGCGGTGTATGTTCGCGCTCTGCTTTGGTGACTTCTGGCCGCCAGCCTGGCATACCTTTAACCAATCTGCTGCCATCTTTCAGGGTCCTGTGCTGGGCAATCACGTGTGTCGCCCCCCCCAACAGCATTGGCACTGGCGGCACTTCAGCCGGCTGAACACCGACGATATAGAGCAGGGTTAACTTTTCTGCTCGATGACCAAACCAGTGCTGTGATATTGCGTGCGTCCAGCCACCGTATTGATCAACTTCACCTGGCGCTGGCAATTGTTGATCAGCCCATAATGTGCTGCCTTTAGGGTGTTCAAGCACGCCGCCATATGCACGCACCAAAGAAACGCCCAGCCTGGCCAGATTGCGTTCGTCTGGCCGCACCTTTGCAAAGCGACGCAAACGGCCCCAGCCTCGGCAAGGCGGGTGCGCAACCACAGGCCACGGACCGTCATAGGTACGTGCATCACGCTCGATGTCGAAAACCTCAACATCTGGCAATTGCTTGTAATTGCTATCTGCTCTTGCAAACAGTACCGCCACAGTCATTTATGTCTCCTAACCATCTTGCAGATCACTTTGCCACCGCTGGCAAAGTGATCTAAATGAGGGTTTGGCCTTAAGCGTTAACTGCGTCTTCCAGTGATGGAAACACTGAGATCACCACTACTTTTTTAGCGGCAATTTCAATTGGCTGACCAGTGCGCGGGTTACGGCCAGTGCGGCCTTTGCGCAGCTTCACCTTTAGTGTGCCCAGGCCATGCAGTCTCACTTCATCGCCATTTTTAAGTGTGTCAGTAATCACAGGGACCAGCGCGTCCAGCACCTTGGTGGTATCTGCTTTTGATGTGTTAGCCAGTAATGAAACCGCTTCTACTAATTGTTGTTTATTCATGTTTTAAAGTCCTTTTAAATGTCGTTTGTAAGGGTGCTGCTGAGCACACTTGTTATGTACTCAGTCCCAGCCTCACGGGGGACAGCCGCGCCTATCCTGTGTTGCGGCAAACTCGCAACCAGTTCTGCCGGAGGTGAGCGTAATATCGCGGCTTGCTAGGGTTATGTGGTGCCACCCTAGCTGGGCTGTTCTGGTGAAGTTATTTCCGTATCGATTGATTCATTCAAAATTCGAAACTTCACATCGGGCACTCTTGGATAGGTCATGTAATGCTCACCAACTAGACCCAAACCATCATGCTGCATACCTGATCCATATCTGGCTGCCATTTCTGCGGCAAACTCAAAAACATCATCCATTGAGTCCACATCCCACAAGGTCTCTCTAAATGCGGTCAGGTATTCCTCTTCAGTCATATCGTGTAAAACAGTTGGGGTGAACTCGATCTCTAACTCTTTTTCAATGGTCACCAAGACTGTGCGTTTATTTGAACTCATGCTTATCTCCTAATGCTTATAACCAAACGTCACCGTGGCCGTGATGGCGCAAGCCGATAGCCAATAGCTCACATCTGCCCACTTATGCTCAAAGGCCCAGCGAGTGGCATTGATCAAATACAGGGCAATGCACACGTAATTGAAAAATCGAGGATCAGCTAAAAGCGCCATTTGTCAGCTCCTCAAATCGACGCATAAAGAACCCGCGCGCCTGCTCAGGTGGCATGCATTCGATTGTTTTGTTGTAGGGCTTAATGCCAGCAATGAGTGCCCATTCATCATCATGCGCGGGCATCAGTTGCGCCTGCTCAGTTGCCAACATGCGTAAGTCAGCTTCTTTGACTTCTGGCCGTGGAATGTCAAGCAAGCCAAAGCGGTCAAGAATGGCCTTCTGCGCACGGTCTTCAATGAGCTTGTAATTCATGAGCAGCCGTTTTAATGGCGCAGTCACATCGCCCACATACGCCTCAGAGGCATCATGTAAAAGGCCATACAATTGCAAGTGTGGTGGCAAAACCAGGCTGACATAAACCGAGTGCTCAGCCACGCTGTAAAACTTGCGGCACTGGCCTGCAAAACGACACACATGGCTTAAACCGTGGGCGATATCTTCAATCTTCACCATCCAAGGCTCAGGCTGGTGAAAGTTAAAGTAAATGCCGGACTGCGTGAGGATGTCAGGTCTCATAAACGATCTCCTGCTTTCTCAATCAATTTTTCAGCGGTATCAACTTGCTCTCTGAGCCGCACTATTGCGGGGTCATTCTCAAACGGTGTGCCCACGTACTTACAAAGTAGATCAAGCAATTCTCGCCGTCTATTTGGGAGCCATTGCTTTAAAATCAATAAAGCCTGTTGATGATCCGTTTCGGTTACCATGATCAAACCGCCGCAATATCGAGGCTGATCGGCTCATACTTGTCGGTATCGCCAACCCGCTTATAAAGTCGGATGTAAGCTTTCGTGTCTGATACACGAAGGCTATCGCTGATCGCTTCCATGGCTTTTTTCCAGGCAGGATCATCAATTTTGTATTGCCGCAGGCTTAAAACCTTGGTTGTATTGACCTTGCCCTCTTTATCAACCTCAAATACGCCAGTGACTAGCACTTTAATATTGTCATTAATGCCATCCGACCATCCCTTAATGCACTCATCAATCAGGGATTTTGCCGCCTGAAGGCGCTCATCAAAGACCAGAGTTTCAGCATAGGCGCGCTGGATTTTGTAACGTCCGTCATAACTTGTCAGGGTGACGTTACCTTTATGCCCACCGATCTTTGCGCCATAATGCTCGGCACTTAACTGCACAAATGCTGCAATATTTCCAAATACATGGTTTTTAAAATCAATCAGCAATTGATTGAGTTCTATTGCCTCTTGAATGATTTCATTCACCAAATCATCGCGAGCAAGGTCAATGTCATGGATTTTTGCTAGTGGCCGCAGATTGCCTTTTGCGTCTTGTTTGTAACCTTCAGGGATTTGTTGCATGTTCGTTCCTTTCGTCTTCTAAGAGTTGTTTTCCAGTGGGGGTTAACCGCCAATAAGTCACCATGTAAGTGATGCCACGCACCCAGGCTTTACGGTCAATCTCAACCAGCTTGCGCGGCTTAAGGTTGGTTTGTATGGCCTCAGAAACCGCATTGATCGTGACATTGCTAATCTGCGCATGCATTTCAGCTGAGCTCATGGATTTATTTGCATCGAGCAAGCGCATGATCTCTTTGTCTAACCGCAGTGGCGGGTTAAGCAGTTGCTTCATCACAAAGTGTTTAAAAGCCATGATTAATCCTTCATCGCCACGACATACTTGACGCTAGGCTGCTTAACCGGCTGCCCGTAGTGCCTTGTGGCATGTCGCTCTGTCACCAACTTGAGGCGTTGATCCTCCTCAATCAGTTTGATCGTGCAGACTTCGTCAATCTCTTCTGGCAGGCACTGCATAATGGCCGCGCTGATGTTGTTGCTCAGGCTGGCCTGCATGGCTTGCTCTTCCTGGTGGTTAATAAAAACCTGCAACCCAAAATACACACCCAGCACGCCTACAGTAGTTAAAGTGGCTGCAAGTTTCATTTGGCACCTGCTTTCTGCACGCTGAGCCAATGCGGGCCTTGCGGCTTGATTAACTCGATAGCCTTTTGGCCTGCTGTTGCCCAATCGTCGGCGATCACATCGAGCTTGCATGTCTTGCTGCAGCCGTTGTCTGGATGTTTGGTTTTGACTTTCACAGTAAAAAGCATGGTTATCTCCCTTATTTGAGGAACAGCACTTTTGTCGCAACGGTGTCCACCAGCTCTACAGAGAGCGGGTGATCTTTACGGTAGGTCTGGATGTTTACCAGCAGGTTTTCCACCAACATACGTGCCGACCCTTGGCTGTATTTGTAGCAGCGCTCGATAAAATCTTCGCTCAGGTCTTCATCGGGGAAGCCTGCTGCCAATAAGGCTGTGGCGTCATCTTTAGTGATGCCGTGCGCGATGGGGGGCCAGAAACCTACGCGGCTCCTGATCTGGTCAAACTCCCCCCCTGTCGGTTTGATTTTGTCGTTCAGGTATTCGGTGCCGGAGATCACTACGCCGATATTCATAAGGTCGCGAAAGCGGCGGAGCAGGTGTAACAAACTATCTGTCACAGTCTCTGCCTCATCAAAAATAATCAGGCTGTCTGTGTTTTTAAGCTCATCAACAATCCTGTCAATCAAATCATCAACTGAGCCTTTTACATGTACACCAAACACTTTCTTGGCAATCTCTTTTACCAGCCGCTGCGGCGTCATCATCGGGCGTGCCTCGATCAAAAACACGTTGCTGTTCTCTTTGGCGTAGTGCTTGAGTGCCGAAGTCTTTCCAGTACCCACAAAAGCAGAGATCAACGAAAAGTTGCGGTTACGGCGCGCCATGCGGCAGGCGGTGATCACCACCTTAAACACGCTGGTTTCTACCATAGGGATAATGTTGCTGGATTCTTGCTGGTTAGCCCTTACCGCACTCATCACTTGCGTTAGCATCTTGGTGGGGCTGCCAGGATAACCACCGGTTAAAATCTGGCTGAGCGTGCTCACGCCAACTCGTGCGATACGTGCCAGCGCAGACTGGCTGATGCGTTTTTCAGTCGCAGTGCCTGCTTTGCGCTCTTCGAGAAACATCAGAATCTCGCGCACGTTTTTGTCGTCTTCATCAGTGTATGTTTTACCTCTGATGTATCTTTCCATTTGTAGTTTTTGGTCAATCATGGCTACCCCTTTAAATGTCATTCAAATCAATTTCAATACTGGTGTTATTGGCTGGCTCTGGTGTAACGTCGATCAATTCGGCAGGGAGCGCATCCACAATCGCATCCATATCAATGACACGCCCAGCCGGTTGGTGTCCACCGCATCGCGTCTGCCGACCAGGTTGGCATCGCATATCCAGCGACCATCCAGCGTGCGGACAATGCCGATCTCGTTGACCATGAGGTCATACTCAAGCAGCACTTTTTGGCCGTTGAATGCCACCAGACTGTGATGGCCATAACTGCGACGGCCATGGGTGACTGTGGCGCGGCGGACTGTCAACTCAGCCACCTGGCGCTTGAGTTCATGCACGGTGGCATGCGGTGGAATCGGCACCAACTCAGCCCACAGGCTGGCGCGGGTCACGTCTTTGTTTTCAGGGTGTTGCCGGTTGTGATAGCGCTCTAGCCATGCATTAAACGCCTCGGCAAACTCTTGCAAAGTGGGCGGCTGCAGGCGCTTGGCTTTAATCTCGCGCACAGTGAGCTGTGCCACTTCGCTTGCCATGTCATGCCCGCAATAAAACTCAGGCCGCCACAGCTTTAAAAAGTCGTCCTTCATGATGCGGAAAAATCGCTCGATCCAACCCTTGCCGTGTGGGTTGCCTGGTATCGAATGGATAATCTGCTGGATACCAGCACGCTGGTAAAAGCCCACCGCCTCATCGCTCATGAGTTTGTTTTTATAGCCGGAGCCGTTATCGATGTATAAAAACGGTGGCACATGGCCCCAGCGGGCAAATGTCTCAGCCCACATGTTTTGCACGGCAATCGTGCCTTCGTGTTCATCAGCTCGCCATCCCACGATGTAGCGGCTATGTAGGTCCATGCTTACGGTCAGCTCAGGCCGCCATAAGTCACCAGTGACAGGGTGTGCCAGGTAGATATCGGCGCGGTAACCGTCGGCCACGTAAACATCGCCTGCCAGCGCGTTTTCAGTTGAGCGGCGGATGTAGGCCTTCTCGGTCAGGCGATACAGGTTTTTACCAATCCGTGCAGGGCTGTTTCGGCCCAGCATGGCGGGCACGCTGTTGAGGTATCCGCGTACCTGGTCGTATGTCACCGCAAAGTTGTCCACCTCAACCAGCCTGCGGAACACCGCAGAAATATCTGGCTTGCTTGGGCTGTTGTAATATTCAAGCGCAGGCCCCCACCAACTTGAGGATTCCACCACGCGGCCCTTATGGTCTGGCAGCAGTCCTGTCAAGCCCTCGGCTTTATAGGCTGCACACCAGCTGCAAATGGTTGAGCGTGTGGGTGCGCTGCGGCCTGCCTTGGCGGTGCTGGTCATCGCTGTAGCAACAAACTGTTGCAAGCTGCCAGACTCATGACGCGCAAGCAGCAATCCAACTGCATTGTTTTGGCTGATGCCATCGAGCACCATCTTTTGTATGGTGTTGACGATGATTTCGCGTTGCATGGCGACTTCACGCGCTTTGGCCGTGGCCTCGCGCCATGGGTCGCGGGCACGCATTGCCAGCACATTGGCGGTAGGCACTACCACCTTGCCGCCAGAGGGCGGCACCACATGCATTACCATTTGCTTGGCCCCCATGATTATTCGCCCTTGTTCGTGCTACCTGCTGGGCGGCCACGGCCACGCGGTTTATCTTTATCACGCGCAATCTGGCGCGCAGCCTCAGCCGCATTGTGAGCATTTTTAAGGCTCTCAAACTCAAGCAACCAGCGTTCGGCTTCGGGTGGCGTGAGCACGTGCTGAGCTTGGATGCGCTTTGGTGCTAGCTCTTCGTCGTAAATTTCGTGAATGCTGTTTAACCAAGACACCCCAGCCGCAAGCGCCGCTTGCATGGCGATATAAACCTGCTCAACACGCAGCTTTTGTTCATCGCTTGATTGCTCGGCAAAAAACACCGATTCAAACAGCTTGTTAAGGCTGGCAAAGTTAACCTCAATGGTGGCCTGCAGGTGCATGCACTCCAGCCGCACATCTTCTGTCAGCGGTTCAAAACTGGTCAGTCGCTGTTTGTTGACAAGGCGCTCATTGGTCAGCGTCAGGCGCTCAATCTCTGCATCCATGTTATTGGCACGCTTACCCGCCTGTGTGAGATCAGCCTCTAATGCGGCCACCTTCTCATTGAGTTCAGCCTTTTCGGTGACGTGCTTTTCAATCAGGGTTTCGGCGAGATCAAGCAGCTGATCTTTATCTCCAGACTTAGCGGCTTCGATTAACGCTGTTTTCTGGTCTTCTGGCAGCTTGCGATACTGGCGCAGCTCACGCACACCTGCACCCACACTGGATAATTGCTTTAAAGCCTCTTCGCCGAAGGTATTCAGGTTAAGCAGGTCTTCATCTACCTTGCTCACGCTTAAACCAAGTGCCTTACAAAAACCCGCCCAAGTGCCGACGTCGGCAATTTTTTCACCGCTAACGCCAGAGACCATGCTCAAACCCGCGACAGAACGGTATATTTTGTTGTCTTTGATATATTTGAGTTTTTGCAAACTCACGACGTCGGCAAATTTTGCAAATGCGTTTGCCATCTGAATCTGGCCTAAAAGCTGGTTAACCAAGTCGCGGTCATTCGGCATTTGATCCTGTGTTGATTCTTGCGTAACCACAGGGTCAACGATGTCCGGCTTGTTGATATCTATGTCAACAGAGGCAACTGCTGGTGCATGATCATCGAGATCAACCTCAACCGGTTTTGCCGCCTTGGCTTTTTTAGGTGCTGGTACATCGTCCAGGTCAATATCAAAATCTTGTGCCATTTTTTAAACCCCTCTTTTAATTCCAAGCGCAACTGCAGCTTTATGCGCTGCACCACGACGACCTTTTGATAACCCGCTCACCACCGCATAAGTGGTGCGATAGTCCACTCCAATTTCTTTTGCCAGCTCGGCGATGGTTTTGCCACTTTCATCCAGGGCCTGCTTAACCTCTTGTGGCGTTTTGGTTTTAGGTGCCATAATGAATACCCTTTTACTAGAATTTTTATGATATTTCGTAAACTTTCAGCAAGTATAGTACCCATTCGGGTACTAGTCAACACCCATTTGGGTGTTTTTATAATGGATTTATGATGCAAACATTCGGCGAACGTTTGCGCCTCGAAAGAGAGCGCTTGAAACTTAATCAGACACAGTTTGCTGAGGCAGGCGGCGTGAAGAAAAACGCGCAAATAAGATATGAAGGCAATCAGCGCTTACCTGATGCTGGTTACTTGCAAATGGTTGCCAGCATTGGCGTTGACGTACTTTTTTTGATCACAGGACAAAGAAACGAGAACACGGCCAGCTCACCGATTGAGCTTAGCTATTTAAGGATATGCCGCGCATTACCTAATAATGATGCGCGCATGGCAGGCAATGCGGCACTCGTTGGGGTGCTTAGTTCATATGGTAGTCAATTGAATACCATGCAGGCATCAAATGATTATGGCAAGCATGCAGCGCAAAATGGAGGCGATTATGGAAAAACAGACGAACCCTAGACTGATTTTGAGCGTGGCTGCGCTGGTTTTTATCAGCGTGGTGGTTTGGCAAAAGGCGATTAAGCAAAATAGTCAACCCAATGAACTGGCAAATATTGCCCAGGCGCTTGAGCAAGACAGCAACAATAAAGACAAATTTGCGGCTGCTGATCAGTTTGAGAAACTGACTAAACTCAAAAACCAATATTCCAAAGAAAAAAACATCCCATGCCTTAATGCTGTGTTTACTCTAGAAGGCGTCGCTGATGAAGTGAATGCTACGGGCAATTGGGTTAACCCTGAAAGCGCAAAGACTTCTATTAAGGAATGCAACGCCAATACATAAAGAAGGACCAGCAATGAAACGTGTTTTTATTTTTGTGCTGCTTGTCATTTTTAGTTGCTCTGCAATGGCTAGAAACAAACCATGCTCGGGTAAAAAAGGGGGCGTTTCCCACTGTCAGGGCAAGTTGTTTATCTGCAATGATGGATCTGTTAGCCAGTCAAAACGCAGTTGCAGCTAAGTGACCGAGCATGAAAAAGCGCTAGAAAAAATCACAAAGCGCATTGTACAGATGCAGCAATTGGCTTACTTTAGGCCGCATTGGTCATATCGTGGGCCATGCAATAGCAACCAGACAACTTACACAAATGCTGGCGCGATCCCTTGCCCATGCCTGCAAGCATGTTTTGATTGCCAAGTGTTTTCTTACACGCACACCGAATATCAGAATCTGCATCCCAGCGAAACATTTCCCGCCTCTTAACTTCCCCCGCGCGCGCGTAATCTCTCACCATCAACTGATGGGAGAGACTGCATGCAGCGCCACCTTTTACTTATTTCCTTTAACCTGATTTTGCTCGGGGCCGTGTTATTTTTTGCGCCTCAGCAAGTCCCCGTCACCCTTTATAAACTCAGCTTGGTCACGCTGGCCGCACTGGTTGGATTTTGGCTTGACCGTCTGCTTTTCCCTTATGCACGGCCTGATCAGGTCATGGGTCGAGTTCCGTCAAATAGTTGGCGCTGCGTTGATAACCGAGAAACTGTCTTTTCTGCCTGCCTGATCCGGCGCGCCATTATTGTCGGCTGTGCCATGTTGGCAATGGGTTTAGGGGCTTAACATGCAGCAGCGCACATCATTTATTGATCTGCTTGAAGATTCACTTGGCGCCACTCTTCTGGTGGTTTTTAAAGTGGTTTATGTGGGCTGGATCATCATGGCCGTCATGGCCGCTTTTGAATCCAACATCCACGCGGCTGAGATTATCCCACCTAACGCCCTCAAGCATCGCGCTGAGCTTACTCGCATTGCACATGCGGTGTGGGGGCTGGATGCGCCTATCCCGGTATTTGCTGCACAAATCCATCAAGAGTCTGGCTGGCGGCCTGATGCCGTCTCGCATGTAGGTGCGCAGGGCTTATCGCAGTTTATGCCCGCCACCGCCACCTGGCTGTGCGAGTTAACCGGCACCCCTAAAGATCAATGCTTGCCTTCCAACCCGCAATGGGCCATGCGTGCCATGGTGCAATATGACCAATGGTTATATGCGCGCGTATGGGGCTTAAATGATTATGACCGCATGTGGGCAACCCTGCGGGCTTATAACGGCGGCCTTGGTTGGTGGCAGCGCGAGGCATTGCTAGTGCCTGCCCGCAGGCTGGCAACACGTGCCGAGATAGACGCCATGTGTGGCAAACATAAACGCGCCCAGCTGAATTGCCGAGAAAACCTCAACTATCCCCGCCGCATCCTCAATGTGTACCAGCCACGCTACTACGGCTGGGGGGCAAAAATGGTCATCGGTGGCAGTGTATGAGCGTTATTCCAACATGGTTTAAAGCCCTTGTAATCGGTGCCTTAATCGGCCTGATATTGCACAAAACCTATCAAGCCGGGGCCGAGACAGAGCGCAGCAAGTGGCTGCTTAAAACTGCCTTGCAAACCGTTAGCAACCAGGTGGCACAGGCAAAGAAAGACCGCGCCTTGCGTGTGCTTGAAAACCGCATCGCCTCGCAGGCGGTAGAAATCTCAACTTTTTATCAGGGAGTGATGGATGAAAATCTTAAACGTAAAGACAGCATTATTGCTCGCCTTAACAACCGCACTCTGCGCTTGTCAGTCCCCGTGTCCGGCCCCGCAGCCACCTGCCAAGGTGCAGGCAGTGTCAGCACCAGCAATCAACCCCAAGCTGCTGGAGAAACACGAGCCGAACTATCTGACTCGGCTGCTCAATTTCTTGTCGGCATCGGAGCCGAGTGCGACGCCGAAGTCATCCACGCCAACGAAGTAAAAGACCATCTGGCGGCATGCCGGGCGGCGCTTGAACAACAACAATTTATTTTAAAGGAGTAACCATGCCGCCAGTTGAAGACGATTTGAGACGCATTGCCGAGGGGTTCGGCGAGTTAAAGGGCGAGCTGCGCAGCCAGCATCAGGCCACTATGCGTGCTTTTGACAATATCCGTGACGACATGCAACGCATGGAAGATAGCCAAAAACAAGCCATGCAAAGCATGGAAGAGCGACTAAACGGCAAGATCGACAGCCTTGGTGGCCGCGTCAGAACGCTAGAGCAAAAAAGTGAGGATGCAAAGGTCGCTGCTGCCAAGCAAGGTGTCGCTGTAAGTGGCATCACAGCTGCGCTGACTTATGCAGCCATTGAAATCATTAAACGGATTCCCCACTAATGGCGCACAGTCAAGAAACGCGCGCTAACGTGCGCAAAGCTTTTGTGGTGGATGGCGTACCGCTGACCGTCGCTGCCAGCATGCACGGCGTGAGCTACGACACCGCCCGCGAGTGGAAGCGGATAGCCAAGGAAGTCACCGGCGATGATTGGGACACCGCCCGCGCTGCGCACCGCATCACTAACCAGTCAACTGATGATGTCATTAAGCAACTGGTAGACATTATGGTGCGGCAAGCCGTGGTAGTGGCTCAAAAGCTGGAAGACGCAAGCATCCCCGCCCAAGATAAAGTCGAGCTATTAGCCAGCATCAGCGATGCAATGGCTAAGTTTACCAAGTCACTCTCACGCATTGATCCCAAGCTGGGTGCAATGAGTGTGGCGCTGGATACGCTTAAAACCATTGCAGAGTATTTTCAAAAGCATGATCGCGTGGCGCTGGCTCAATTCCAGGATCACCTGGAAGGCATCGGCGCTGTTTTACAAAGCCGTTACGGTTAACGGCATTTTTTGAAAGGTAAGTCATGAATGCAACTGAGCAACAAACCGAGCAAGACATTCAAGCCAAAGGCTTAAACGCACCACGTCTGACACCTGCTGATATTGATGCAACCATTGTGGGTGAGCAGTATCACGTGTTTCCTGGCACCACTCTCACAGTGTGCTGCCTGCAATTGAAAAACGGTGCAACCGTCACTGGCGATAGTGCATGCGTAAGCCCTGCCAACTTTGATGAGCAAATTGGCCGCAACATTGCTCGTCAAAACGCCCGCGAAAAAATCTGGCAGCTGGAAGGCTACCTGCTGAAACAGCGTTTATATCTGGCTGAAGCTGTTGTTTAAGCCATGTCCGACATCGACGATCTAAACATTAAAACCATCAAGAGCTGGAAAGAGTTCGAGGCCGAACTCGCCCAGCTCGGTGAAGACCTGCGCGAGCAGATTGAGCTGGAATGCGAGGCGTTTGATGTTGACCCGGCGGCAAGTTTAGAGCGCCGCGAACGGGCTTTGTTTGATTATGAGTTTTTCTGCCGCACCTACTTTCCACACTATGTGCCGACTGAGCATTTCAGCCTGTTTCAAAAGTTTATCTTCAAGCATTTACCCGCTTGTATTGATAGTCCGCGTGATGCACGTGACGTAGAAAAAGCCCCACGTGGCGAGGCAAAATCAACATATGAGACACAACTTGGCTCACTGTGGTCTGTGTGCCGTGCTACTTATATTGAGCGCTTTATCAAATCTGGAAAGCTGCCAAAAAAAGCACGCAAGCACATGATTGTCATCATTATGAACACCGAAGAGCAAGCAGCCGAAATGCTTGCCAGCGTTAAGGCTGAGCTAGACACCAACCCACGCCTGGCAATGGACTTTCCTGACGCTTTTGGTCAAGGCCGTGTCTGGCAGGCTACTACGGCTATCACAGCCAACAATATCAAAATCCGCATTGGTGGTACCGGCAAAAAACTGCGCGGTATGAAACACGGCCCGCACCGGCCTGATCAAGTGCATATTGACGATGCCGAGAATGATGACAACGTAAAGTCACCGGAGCAGCGTAAAAAGACCGAAGACTTTATTTTAAAGGCTGTGCTCGGCTTGGCTGGACCCGCGGGTGGCATGGATGTCTTTGTGGTGGGTACTGAGCTGCACCACGATGCAGCGATTAATCGTATTGGCAATGCACCTGGCTGGAAAATGCGCACGTTCAAGTCTATCGTGCGTTGGCCGGACAATATGCACCTATGGGACACTTGGGAGGCAATATATAGCCGCCCCGGTACCGCTGATGAAAAAGAAGAGGCCGAGACAGAGGCGCTGGCATTTTATGAGGCTAACAAGGCCGAAATGGAGGCCGGTGCCATTGTGAGCTGGCCGGAAGTGCGCCCACTTTACCGCCTGATGTGCATGCGGGCGATTGACCATGAAGCGTTTAATCATGAGCAGCAAAACGAGGCTGGCAATGATGAGAACGCACCGTTTAAGACAATTCAATTTTGGGTCAACAAACTTTCAAATTGGTTGTTCTTTGGTTCGATTGACCCGTCTATGGGCAAGAAAGATAAAAGGCGTGATCCCTCTGCAATTCTGGTCGGTGGATACAACATGCAAACCATGACGCTAGACGTCATTGAGGCTGATATTCGCAGACGCGTGCCGGACTTGATTATTGAGCATGCAATCGACTATCAAAAACAATATAACTGCCTGATGTGGGCGGTAGAGACGGTGGCTTTTCAGGAGTTTCTATATACCGAGCTTCTTAAACGCTCAATTAAAGAAGGTGTGATTTTTCCAACAGCACCGGATGGTGGGGTGGAAAAAGGCCGTGATAAAGAAATGGCAATTTTATCGCTTCAGCCATTGATCAATAGAGGCCAGATAAGGCTGCATCACAATCAGCACACGCTGAATGAACAGCTTAAATACTACCCAGAAGCCGACCACGACGACGGCCCCGATGCGCTCGAAATGCTGTGGAAGGTAGCAACCGCCTATAGCCAAGCCTTTGAATATGTCTCTGCCGCATCTGACCGCCGCAGCAGACGCAACGACGATTACCAGGACGATTAAACATGGCAAAAAACAGACACCGCCGCGCAGCGATGGCAAAACAAACCGCCAGCCGCCCAACGCCTGATACTGACTTACAAGTCGGCCCACGCTCTAGCCTTGGGCATACACTTAACTATGCCTCGGTGATCACAGTGCCACCGGCACGCCTAGCCAGTGCCTTTGCAATGGCTGACCAAGGCCAGATCACTGAGCAAAGCAAGCTGTTTAACCTGATTGAAGAGCACGACTCGCACATTTTTGCTGAGATGGCAAAACGCAAGCGGGCGATCACCTCACTTGGCTGGCAGCTTGAAGCCCCGGACGATGCCACCGAGGGTGAACTCAAGCGCATTAAAGAGCTTGAGCAAATGCTGCGCGAAAATAACGGTTTTGAAGGCATGCAGTATGACCTGGCCGACGCAACCGGCAAGGGCTTTTCTATGGTCGAGCTTGAGTGGAAAAAAGGCGACGTCTGGCTGCCAGAGTGCTATCACTATGTGCCGCAGCAACTGTTTGTCACCGACCAGGACACTGCCGAACTCAAATACAACGGCACCGGCCTTCCGGAAGCGCTGCGGCCCTATGGGTGGATCAAGCATATCCACAAGGCAAAATCTGGCTATATTGAAAGCGCGGCGCTGTTTAGAGTGCTGGCTTGGACATATGCCTATAAAGCCTACAACGTGCAAGATATGCAGCGCTTTTTGGAGCTGTATGGCTTGCCTCTGCGCTTAGGTAAATACCCAGCGGGCATTGGTAAACCTCAGCGTGATGAGCTGCTGCGTGCTGTGCGCAGCATTGGCAACGATGGTGCCGGTGTGGTGCCTGCCAACATGACCATCGAGTTTATTAAAGACACCTCTCGCGGGTCTATTACCGACTTTTTAGATGCCATTGGTTATTGGGAGGAAAAACAATCCAAGGCCATTTTGGGCGGTGACCTGGACGGTAAAACCACCACAGAAGCGCGCATTATGGTCTACGACAAAGTGCGCCGCGAGATCCTGCTGCACGATGTGGGCAATATGGAGCCGACCATAGATCAGCAGCTGATCGCACCGATTGACATGTTTAACGGCATGTTTGAGCCAGGCCGCAGGCCTAAATTTAAATACCTGACGCAAGAGAGCGTGGACCAGCAGAAGATGGTCGCCGTGCTCGAAAAAGGCGTTGGGCTTGGTATGGAAATCGAGGTCGAATATGCTCATGAAGTTATGCAAATCCCGCGTGCCAAAAAAGGCGCGGCGCTGCTTGGCAAGCCTGCTCAGGCCACACCTGCCAATAATGTCGACAATAAAAACAATCCAGAAGGCACGCCGCCTGCAGACCCGGTGCAAGGCGCACTCAGCCGCCTGGCCGCACTGGCGAGAAATCAGGGCGCGCAAGCGGACTTAACCGAGGCCTACACCGCCCAACTTGCTGCACTTGGTGCCAAGCATGAGTCTGCGCTTGTGCAAAAAATCTATGACGTCGTCGGCGCAGCCGGTGACTTTGACGCCGCCATTCAAGGCATAGAGGCGCTGGCAACTGAGTTTAAGGTACCGGCACTGACTGAGGTAATCGCGCTGGGCATGGCAGCGGCTAATTTGGGGGGTAGGAGTGAGGTGATTGATGGAAATTAAAAGAGTTTTAGACCCTGCCTCTGGTAGCAAGATGATGTATCAAAACAAGCATCATCCAGATGTTGTATTTGGCGATATAAGAAACGTATGCATTAGCCTAATTGATCGCAGCCATGGCAATGAGTCTGGTCAGCGTACTTTAAACATTGAGCCAGACACACTGATGGATTTTAGAAGTATTCCGTTTGCTGATGGTAGTTTTAAGCTGGTTGTTTTTGACCCACCACATTTAGTTCGTGCAGGTAAAAAATCTTGGTTGGCAGCTAAATACGGCAAGCTCTCAGAAAGTTGGCAGACCGATTTAAAAACTGGCTTTGAAGAATGCCTAAGGGTTCTGGATAAGGATGGAATATTAATTTTTAAATGGAACGAAACTCAAGTAAAAATTAATGAGGTCCTTAAATTGTGTCCGATTGAGCCTTTATTTGGGCATTTATCAGGCCGAAAAGGCCTGACTCATTGGCTTGTTTTTATGAAACCAAGGGGGCAATGATGCAAGGCACCAGACTACACAAAATTGATGGCGAGCAAGACTTTGTTTATCGCATTTTTAAAACGGCTGGCGCTTATGGCACGGCCAATGGCAAAGACTGGTTTTGCACCACACCTAACGGCATGCTGGGCAATCTCAGTGGCCACCAGGTGACAGAACATGAAGACGGCACCATCACGGTGTCACCTTCTATTTTGACGCAGTCTCAACATCAGGGTAAAACTTGGCATGGTTACCTTGAAAAAGGTGTCTGGCGCGAGTGCTGATCATGCTTGCTCTACTTATATTTCGTCTGTGGCTTTGCTTTGGTTGGCGTCGGGTCCAGCGGCTTGCGTTTATGCAGCGTCATATCATCGTCAGAGTGATAACGGTCTCTTTTAAAAATGCCTATGGTGTTGCTTTGGTCACTTTTAAGTTGTGCCCGCTCGGCTTCGGTCTCACGCATGCATTGTTCACCGTACTCAGTCATGCGATAACCAAACATTTCAGGCTCTATCAGCTTCGTTTCCAGCAGCCATTGCAGTATCTCTGGTGCCACAGGCTCAGGCTCTCGCCCGATCAGTTTGCATATAGCATCGTATTGAGGTTTAGTTAAGTACATGGAAAGCGCAGCGCAGTTACCGTTTAAGCAGGCGATTGAATTCTATCGTCAAAAGATCAAGCTGCCCACCTCTGGCTGGACAGATATCTGGGAGCAGCAGCACAGCAAGGCTTTTGTGGTGGCTGGCGCGCAGTCAGACGCGCTGCTTGAAGATTTTTACAATGCGATTCAAGACGCCAAGCAAAACGGCGGTGGCTATGCTGATTTTAAAGAGCGTTTTAACGAGATTGCAGCCAAACACGGCTGGTCTTATAAAGGCTCCCCAGGCTGGCGCAGTCGGGTGATTTACGACACCAACATCACGCAGTCATATAACGCTGGGCGGTATCAGCAAATGTGGGCGCTGCGCCATGTGCGTCCATTCTGGCAATACGATCACACCACCATAGAAAATCCACGGCTCACCCACAAAGCATGGGATGGCTTGATTCTGCCAGCCGATGATGCCTGGTGGGATACGCATATGCCGCAAAACGGCTGGGGCTGCAAATGCCGCGTGTTTTCGCTCACGCGCACCGAGGCAGAAAAGCAATGGCAGGCGGCGGGAAAGGATGGCCCAGACAAAGCACCACCTGTAAAGATGGTCACCAAAGTGGTTGGCAAAACAGGCAGTCAGCCGCGCACTGTTTCAACACCTGAAGGCATAGACCCCGGCTTTGGCTACAACCCCGGCAAGGCATGGTTAGAGCCGCTCACGGTGCCGCCATTGCAGGGCTATGATGCCGTGCTCAAAGCTCGTGGCATTGATGCACCATCAATCAAAACGAGTATGCGCAAACCGACTGTGATTGATAAGGCCGCGATTTTGCCACCTGACACACCGCCAGAGCAGGCCGTGGCTGACTTTTTGGACGTGTTTGGTGCGGATATGGAATTCGGCAGCGTGTTTACCGATGCTGCCGAGACACCTGTCGTCATCAGTAAAGCCTTATTTACTGATGGCAGTGGCGACTTTAAGTGGCTGGCAAAAGAGAATAAGGCCAACCGGCTTCAATATATCAACCTGCTGGCGATGACGGTTGCCGATCCAGATGAAATTTGGTGGGTGTGGGTAAAGGACAATAAAGAGTCTGGCCGCTGGCGTTTAAAACGCCGATATCTGCGGGCGTTTGAAATTGATGGCAGTAATGAGTTTGGCGTGGCTGTATTTGAGTGGGGCCGCACCGGCTGGACTGGTGCCACAACCTTTATGCAGACACAAAAAACCGATGATGAAAAATTTAGGTATTTTGACAAACAGCGCGATGGTCGCCTGGTCTACAAAAAATAAAAAGCGGCTTGTGCGGGCCGCTTTGATGGATCGGATTTGAGGGCTTTGCACAGCCACAGCTTCGTCACCACAAGGACAGTATATGCAATTAGTGATCGATTATCAAGATATCTCGGTTAAGCACCTGGTAGCGGTGCTAAGTCATGAGTTTATGCATCCTCAGATGTTGCTTGGCAGTATTGGTGAATCATTGCTGCGTGTAAACCAAGAGCGGCACCTGGCAAGTCTGGCGCCGGACGGTTCAGAGTGGGCACCACTTAAAGAATCCTCCAAGCTTGAGAAGCGCAAGGGCGGCCCGCTCAATAAAACTGGAGAAATGCTGCAGTCTTTTAATTACCAGGTCGATGCAAACAGTTTGTTGATGGGGTTTGATGGTCAATGGAATGCGCAGCGTGCTTATTGGCACAATAAAGGGACTGATCCTTATGAGATTAAACCAAAGAATGGTAAGGCGCTAAAGTTTGGGGATCACATTGTAAAAAAGGTGAATCATCCAGGACTCCCTGCGCGTGAATTGATCGGATATCCTGACAATGATCAACGTATGGTCGACGATGTCGTGAACGATCATTTAATGGCCGTTTTAAATCGTGTTTGAAAATTAATTAAATGCTATTTAATGGGGATTTATACCCTAATTAAATTTTAATTAATCGCTATTACCCCGTATTTTTATCCCGAATTTTTATCACAACTGTCCAGAAATCAAGAATTTTAATGAATACGTGTGAATCTAGTTTTTATGCGGTGACCCGGCCAATTCCGCCCGGTTGTGACTGTCCAGATTCCACACCCCCCCTACTCATTCGTATCTACTAAATAATTTAATAGTATCGACGTTTTTTGTGACAAATCTCTGTAATCGCGACGGTTAAAAATGTATCTGCCATGTCTATGTAGCATCACATCTGTAACACGAAACTTTCTATCTCCTAAAGTTAAAACAAGAAATTTAAGTAAGTCGTAACGTTCTCCGGCATCTATGCGCCTAAGATTAAATAGCCATTGTGCGATGGTATTTTTGATGCTCCAGTATTTAGCTCTGAGTCGATCCCAGCCTAAATAGGACAATAGAAAATATGAATAAATGTTGTTATAGCCAAAGTCATATATCCCATAATGGTGCAAAATTTCTATTTCTGCTTGGGCGATTTTTTCAACTGAAAAGTCGTCAGGAATCGTAAATGATTGATTCATATCCAGGCGCTTACCAATAATCCTGCATTGCTCAACCGAATCAACTAACATTAAAGAGGAGCCATCTACTTTATTATTTAGATAAACGCTGTAGCAGTTAACGTTTTTTTTTGCAGCTTCGCCGGAGCGTGGAATTAATCCGCTACAACTGCAATCAGTTAATTTAGGGAGAAGCCATAACCATAGTTTCAACTTTACGCTGTTGAGCCAATTCATTCTTTGAGACGTCATCTCGTAAGCCTCCTCTACTTACAATCCAATGTGTTATTTACCAATCACTAGGTATGCAAGCATAAATGAACATAGGTAATATTCGAACTCAGCTAACAAAATAATTATATTTATCTGGAAGAGAGTGAAGAGAATATGGTGTCGCAACGAATTCGTAAATCGGGACCTTTTGATCTTTCAATGATTACCCTAGAATATCCTTATTTTTCTCAGTTACTTGCAATTGCAATAAACCAGATCAAAGAGCTTCCTGACTTTTTTGATGATGACAAAATAGCAGTAATGTCCGACTTCGGAGCGGAGCATAAAGGCGCACGCTGTAATACTTACACTTTCCTGTTATACGCCCAAAGTAAAATAGGAGTGTTTGAATTGGAGGTTCAGAAGCTAAGATCAAAGCATGGGATATTGGATCCTTACAGTGAGTTTAAATACAAAGATTTGAAATATGGACCACGAAGCAGGGCATTGCCAGAATTTCTAAAACTCGTAGATAGCTTTATCCATGGGGCGCTTATTACGATTGCAATAGATCGAGATATAGATACGGTTTTTGGTCCATCCAAACAGGACACTTTCCCACTGATCGAAAAGCATCTTCAAGACCTGGGGTATGGAAACTGGCAAGGGGCAATAGGTGAGAAGGCATTACGTATTTGTCATTCAGTAGCTCTATTTACTGCGCTTACCTCCAGAAAAAATCAACGCTTTCTTTGGTACTGTGACTCAGATGCAATTAATGATGATGGTAATGAGAGGAAGTTTTCGGACACTCAAAAACTTTTTGCGCGGATATTAGGTATGTATGCGCAGCATGAATATGAATTAATTGGATTTGCTAAGTCATTTAAAAACAAAACCTATCTTGATGATTTACTAAGTATCGCTGATTTCGGGGCAGGGATAGTTCAAGATATTATGAAATGGCACAAATCAGGTAGTGACACTATGCCAGGGGGGGATGAAAAAGAGCTGATCTTGAAGTGGATCACCAATCAAGGGAGATTTTTATCAAAGATAACAATCGAGATCAGTAAATTACCAAATGGAGAGGTTGGCAGCGGTATTATAGAATTTAAGCCTGCTTCTGGAGCGAGCTACTAGAAACGATGTTAAACTGGCCTAATGTTGTATCAATTCAACCAGATTGAAATTTATGCGGGTAGGTTTTCGGGTAACTTAAAAGAAAAAAATCCTAGGTTATTGCTAACAAAGGATTTATTTGATCTTGCTGGTGCCCAGAAGAGGACTCGAACCTCCACGTCGTTAAACACTAGTACCTGAAACTAGCGCGTCTACCAATTTCGCCATCTGGGCTAAAGAAGCTGTGCATTTTAAAGGAAGAATAAATATTGTCAACCAGAAAAACTAAAAAATCCCTGCGTGCAAATGACCCGCAGGCCCAGCGAGAAGCTGAGTTATACCAAACACCGCTGCCTAGTCGCGAGTTGGTGTTGCAGTTGTTGTCAGACCAGGGAATTCCCCTGAGTGCTGAGCAGATTTATGTGATGCTCGATATCAGCCATGATGAGCGTGACATTTTTAACCGCCGGTTGGGCGCGATGGAGCGCGATGGCCAGTTGATGCGTAACCGCAAGGGCGCGTTTTGTTTACCGGATAAAATCCATTTGATCGCGGGGACCGTGTTCGGACATACCGATGGTTATGGGTTCCTGGTCCCCGATGATAAAACCAAAAATCCTGAAGATATCTTTTTAGGCCCCAAGGAAATGACCTTGGTCATGCATGGCGACCGCGCCATGGTGCGGTTGGCCGGGGTGGATCGCAGAGGTCGGCCTGAGGGCAAGCTGGTTGAGGTGCTTGAGCGGGCGAATAAGACCCTGGTGGGGCGCGTGATTCGCGCCCAGGGCGTGACCATCGTTGCGGCTGAAGACAAGCGTATCAGCCAGGATATCCTGATTCCTTACCATCTGGATATGGACGCGCAAGTGGGGCAGGTGGTGACGGTTGAGTTAACCGAATATCCTTCTTCGCACTCTAACCCCATGGGCAAGATTGTCGAGATTTTGGGCAATTATGCGGATAGCGGCATGGAGATTGAGATTGCCTTGCGCAAGCATCATTTGCCGCACCAGTTCAATCCTGCGGCGCTCAAGCAGGCAGAAGACTTTCCTAAAACCGTACAAGCCAAAGATTATAAAGGCCGCAAGGATTTACGTGATTTGGCTTTGATTACGATTGATGGCGAAACTGCACGCGACTTTGACGATGCTGTGTTTGCCGAGCCGCAAGGCAAAGGTTGGCGCCTGGTGGTGGCGATTGCGGACGTGAGTTTTTATGTGCAGCCTGGGGACGCGCTGGATAAAGAGGCGTTTGACCGCGGTAACTCGGTGTATTTTCCGCGCCGTGTGATCCCGATGTTGCCGGAGGCTTTGTCTAACGGGCTGTGTTCGTTGAACCCGGATGTTGAGCGATTGTGCATGGTATGCGATATGCAGGTGGACGGGCAGGGCGTGGTCAAGCAATACCAGTTTTACCCGTCGGTGATGCGGTCTAAAGCGCGCATGACGTATACCAAAGTCGCTGCCTTATTGCAGGGCGAAGATGCTGCGTTGAGTGAGGAATATACCTGGCTGTTACCGCATTTGCAGAACTTGAATAGCGTATTCAGACTCATGCTGACACAACGCGAAAAACGCGGTGCGGTGGAGTTTGAATCCACTGAAACCATGATGGTGTTTAACGATAATGGCAAAATCGACAAGATTGTGCCGGTGGTGCGCAATGATGCGCATAAACTGATTGAAGAGTGCATGCTGGCGGCCAACGTCTGTGCCGCTGACTTTTTGCTCAAAAACGAGCAGACCTGCCTGTTCCGTATCCATGAAGGGCCGACGCCAGAAAAACTGGAGGCCTTGCGCCTGTTTATGGGCGAATTTGGTTTTGGTGTGGGTGGGGGCGAGAGCCCGCACGCCAAAGACTACGCCAAACTCATGCAGCGTATCAAAGAACGTCCGGATGCGCAGTTATTACAGACGGTCTTGTTACGCTCGATGCAGCAGGCGGTGTACAGCCCGGATAACGTCGGCCACTTTGGTCTGGCGTATGAGGCGTATACGCATTTCACTTCGCCGATCCGCCGCTATCCTGACCTGCTGGTGCATAGAGCGATCAAGGCAGTGGTTGAGGGTAAACGTTATCAGGCCAAAGACTGGCATCACCTTGGCGTGCACTGTTCCATGACCGAGCGCCGTGCCGACGACGCAACCCGCGATGTGACGAACTGGCTCAAATGCTTTTACATGCAGGATAAGGTGGGCGAGGTGTTCAGTGGCACGGTGGCAGGCGTCACCAGCTTTGGTTTGTTTGTGGCGCTGGATGAGGTTTATGTGGAAGGCTTGCTGCATGTCACCGACCTGGGCAATGACTACTTCATCCATGACAAAGCCCGTCATGAGATGGTGGGCGAGCGCACCGGCGTGCGCTATCGTTTAGGCGACCGCTTAACCGTGAAGGTGGTGCGTGTGGATCTTGAAACCACGCGTATTGACTTTACACTGGTCGGCAAGTCAGAGGGCGTGGTTGATCCGGCAGATGGTACTGTCGCTGAATCGTTGGCCGTGTCCAGCGTGAAAAAGACACGGTCTACCAAGCCGGTTGAAAAGGTGGTGCCCGCAGTGTGGGAAGCACCCAAAACGGCTAAACAACCAGCCAAAAAATCAACCAGATCCGGCACCAGCACGCCTCGCAGCGCCGCAGACAAGCCCGCTGCGAGCAAACCTGCTCCGGCCAGAAGTCGCTCAGCCAAAGACAAGGGCCGCCATTCTGCGCAAAAAAATAAAGGCAAACCCAAGGCGAAAGCCCGATAATCCCAGCCGTTCAATCAGATTGAAAAATCGCTTTATGAAAAATCTGGGATAATAGCGGTTAATGCAATATTGCCCTGCTTGGGGCATCTCGTCGCGCACGGGGCAGTGAATGTAGCTGCCTCTGCGCGATTCGTATTTTCACTTTTGCCAAAGCATAAGCAAAAGAGATCAAAAATTTAGGAGTGATTATGTCGGAAGCCCGCATTTTGTTTGGTTTTCATGCGGTGTTGAGTCGCATGCGTCAGCATGGTAGCAGCATTCAGGAAATTATTATTGACCAGGATCGGGTAGACGCGCGGATGCGTGATTTGCTTGAGATGGCTAAAGGGCAGAATATCCGCGTGATTCAGGCGGATCGCCAGCGCCTGGATGGCTTTATCGGTGCGCATGGCCGCCATCAGGGCGTGATTGCGCGCGTGATAGAAACGCCCATGCCTTACAAGGATATCCACGATGTGCTGGAGTCTGATCTGGATGAACCGCCGTTCTTCCTGGTGCTGGATGGTGTGCAAGATCCGCATAACCTCGGGGCTTGTTTGCGTGTGGCCGATGCCATGGGCGTGCATGCGATTATTGCACCCAAAGATCGCTCTGTCGGCCTGAATGGCACGGTGCGCAAGGTAGCCAGTGGTGCGGCCGAAACGGTGCCTTTTATTGCCGTGACCAATCTGGCGCGCACCTTACGCGAGCTGAAAGAAGCGGGGGTGTTTATTGTTGGCACCACCATGGATGCGCCGGGCTCGTTGCACAATACCAAGCTGCAAGGCCCTATCGCCCTGGTGATGGGGGCTGAGGGCGATGGCATGCGTCGATTGACCGAGGAAACGTGTGATGCCTTGATTACCATCCCCATGTTTGGCACGGTACAAAGCCTGAATGTGAGTGTGGCCAGTGGCATTGCGTTATACGAGATTCGCCGTCAGCGCGTCTTGGCCGTCTAACTAAAGACCTCAATCCCCATGACCCTAAGCTTGCAGGATTTGTGGCAGCAACTGCGCCAGCAGGACCGCCGTTTGTGGTTGGGGCAATGCCTGGCTTTTTGCGGGGCGATGGTAGCGGTGCCGATTCCGCTATTGATGCCCTTGCTGGTGGATGAGGTATTACTGCACCAACCGGGCAAACTCACGAAATTAATGACGGCGCTGCTCCCCGCCGAATGGCTGGGGCCGATTGCCATTATCGTGGTGGTGACGGTGTTCACGATCAGCTTGCGCTTAAGTAGTGTGTTACTCGGCGTGGCGACCACCCGTATTTTTGTCGGCTTATCCAAACAGGTGACGCTGGGGGTGCGGCAAATGCTGCTGGATAAACTGGGCAGGATACGCATGCAAGTCTATGAAAGCCTGGGTGCAGGTCAAGTCACTGCCAGGTTGCTCACCGATATTGAGACGCTGGACAAGTTTTTAGGCGAGACCATCGCCAAAGTGCTGGTCGCCGTCTTAAGCGTGATTGGCGTGGCTGGTGTCTTACTCTGGATGCATTGGCAACTGGCGTTGATTATCCTGTTCTTGAATCCGTTTGTGATCGCGCTGACCATGGTCTTGGGCAAAAAGGTCAAAGCCTGGAAGCAGCGAGAAAATGGCGCCTTTGAAGTTTTGTCGCAATCGGTGAATGAGACGCTGGAAGTGATGCAGCAACTGCGGGCCAGCAATAGTGACCGCCGCTTTCTGGATAAAGCCAAGCAGGCGGCTGAAGCAGTCAGAGCCGCCGCAACGGCTTCCGGCTGGAAGTCTGACGCGCTGGCGCGTTTGTCATTCGGCGTGTTTATATTTGGCTTTGAGATTTTTCGTGCCGTCGCCATGTTGATGGTGGTGTTTTCCAACTTGTCTGTCGGCCAGATGATCGCCGTGTTTGGCTACCTGTGGTTCATGATGGGCCCGGTGCAAGAGCTGTTGTCGGTACAAGTGTCTTATTACGCGGCCAAGGCGGCGCTGGGTCGGATCAACCAGGTATTGGCGGCGGATGAAGAACCCCATTATCCTGCCACCGTACAAGCCCTGGATGCACATTCGCCCGCAGCAATCCGCCTGCAAAACGTGACCTTTGCTTATGGCGAAGGAGATCCTATTCTGGCCGACGTGACGCTGGATATAGCACCGGGTGAGCAAGTGGCGCTGGTTGGCGTCTCAGGCGCGGGCAAGTCCACCCTGGTGCAACTGTTGCTAGGCTTATATGCCCCCACTCAGGGCCAGATCTTGTTCAACGGCCAGCCGATTGAGCAGTTGGGCTATGCACAAGTGCGCGAACACTTGGGCGTGGTGTTGCAACAACCCATGTTGTTTAATGACAGCGTGCGCCAAAACCTGAGTCTGGAGACCGCTTATTCGGATGATGCCTTATGGCAGGCGCTTGAAATTGCGCAGCTGGCGCAATTTGTGCGCGATTTGCCACAAGGGCTGGCGTCTCAGCTTGGACGCAGTGGGGTGCGCTTGTCCGGTGGCCAACGTCAACGGCTGGCGATTGCCCGCATGATGCTGAAACAGCCGCAAATCGTCATCTTGGATGAGGCGACCTCCATGCTGGATACGCATACAGAAGCTTTGCTGCATCAGGCAATGCGCACTTTTTTGCGTGGGCGTACGACCATCATCATTGCTCACAGATTATCTGCCGTGAAAGAGGCTGACCGCGTGCTGGTGTTTGATGGTGGCCGCATCATTGAGGAGGGGCAGCATGACACGCTGGTACAGCAGGCCGGCAGTGTCTATCAACGCTTGTATGGCCAGCAGGCCAGCTAATATTTGAGCCGGCTGCAGCTAAATGCAGGCGCTCGCAAGGTAATACGTTAAGGCTTCAACAGACGAGACACTTCACTGCCTGGTTTGGCAGCGTCGCCACTGGTATTGAGCACATGTGTGATTTCGCCTGTCCCGCCCAGCGAAACGCTGGTCATGCGCTCAAACTGGATATGATCGCCCAGCGGTGCCTCAATCGCGCTACTCAGTTTGACTTCCGGATTGTCATTAAAAAAGCAGTACACGCCCATGCCGATGGCCCTGTGCTGTGTGACGTGATCAGCCACCTTGTAAGAGGCAAAGCCGTTGCTGCTGCCATTCATCCAGCTGGCCTGGTTGGGGACATCATAGGGCGCTTCACTCTGGTAAAAGTACACGGCGCCATTTTCGCCATTCCACACGGTTTGGTAGTCGTGGAAGTGCTCGACAAACAAGCCATACATGGTGACATCATCCCCGTTCACCACGATGCCATGCTTGGTTTTGTTCATAGACCAGCCGATGCCGTTGCCATGGTCGCCGCGCCATACCCACAAGTTATCGCCAATCACGTGATTGCTATTGATGATGACGCTATGCGTGGCATTGCCCACGCTGGCGCCGCCTACCCGGAAAAACACATCATGCAGGCTGATCGGGTTTTGGGCATGCGAGGTGGCGGTTTTGCTTAGGCCAACTTGCAATAACACCTCACTGTTTTTCTCACCTGCATCAAACAGCAGGCCGCCAAGGATCACGCCATCGACATCTTGCACTTGCATGGCGGGGTTGCCATGGGTAGGCAGCAGGGTGGCGATGCCCAAGCCGAGCACCACGGTATTGGCGCGCGAAATGTTGAGGACTTTGTCTAGCGGGTAAATGCCCGGCGTCAGCAACAGATGCAGGCCTTTGGCAAGCGCCGCATTCAGGCTGTCAGCGTTATCTGTTGCCGCTTTGGCAATATAAAAACGGCTCAAGGGAATGGTCGTGCCGTTCAGGTGAGCGTCTTGCCAACTGATGCCTTGCGTCTGCTGACGCAACGGAGGGACGTAAACCTGGTATTCACCAGCCGCGGTCACTGTCAAAAACGGCTTCTCGCGTACGATAGGCGTTTGCGGGACGTCGGTATAGGGTGGGTTAGGCCAATGCGACGCATCCGGGGCATGCTTGACGCCAACAAAGACCATATTCCAGTTGGCATTGGTCCAGCTGCCAATGTTGCTGTTTCTGGTTAACCATTGCTGCTGGGTGCCCGAATTGACTTGCTGGTCAATCAGGCTGTCGGCGATAAAGCCACCACTGGACCAGCCGCCATTATCATCCAGCAACATATTGCCACGCACATGCAGACGACGTAGCGGTGAAGCTTGCGACACCGCCCATTGCATGGTGCCATTATCCGGCGTCACCGACAGGTTCTCTACGCTACGCCAGAAATTTTGTGTGGCATCTTCTTCGTGCCAGGTGGCCTTGACCTCAATCCCGCCCTGCAACATGACCTCATCAGGGTAGCGGCCCAGACCCATGAGCTGGGTATAAAAGCCCAGCTTGATCTTGTTATGGTAGACGCCCGGTTTGAACAATACCGCATAGCGTTCAGGCCCAAACTGGTTACTTTCTTGTTGTTTGAACAGGGCATCCAGCCTGGTCTGTACTTCTTCCGCCGGCATTTGTGGGTCGAGTACAAACACGTTCTCGCCAAAGTCGGGGGCACTGGCTTGCACTTTATGGGCATCCGCCTGGCATCCGGCTAAAAACAAAGCGGTGAGGCCCGCGCCAAATAGGGTAAACAGTGTTTTGTCGGCAATCCCGGAATACATAAACAGTTCGCTTTCTCTTACAAGTCCTCTAGTCAGGACCACGCTATTGTCCAGAAAATTCAAATTTTGTTGGCTTGCATGGCCGTCAGCAATGGGTGGTGCGATCCCGGGTTGCCAGACCTGCTGAGCTAGTTCAGCAAACTAACCCAGTTGCAAGGTACTCAAGGTTTCGCTACGCACACGTGCCAGCAGTTGCGCATCGTCAATCAATGATTCTCCATAGGAGGGAATCATGGACTTGAGCGTCTCTTGCCAGCCCTCGCTTTGCATGCGTTTGGCAAAGCAGCGTTGTAATACATCCAGCATGGCCTGGACGCTCACCGATGCGCCAGGCGAAGCGCCGAGCAAGGCCGCCAGGCTGCCATCGGCGCTGGCCACAATCTCAGTGCCAAATTCGAGTTTGCCCCAATGCTGATGGCAGCGCTTGATGATTTGTACCCGCTGCCCGGCGTGCGCCAATTGCCAGTGTTGGCTATCGGCCGCAGGCAGAAATACGCGCAAGGCAGACATACGCTGCTCATGCGTTTGAAACACTTCCTTGATCAGGTATTTGGTCAGGTCCAGATTGTGTCGGCCCGCACCGAGCAGGCTCTTGATGTTTCTGACTTTAACGGATTTGGCCAAGTCGAAACGCGAGCCTTGCTTGAGAAAGCGCGTGGTGAATCCGGCATAGGGCCCAAATAGCAGCGCAGGCTTGCCTTGTATCATGCGCGTATCCAGATGCGGCACCGACATGGGTGGTGCGCCGACCGCAGCCTGGCTGTAAACCTTGGCATGATGGGTGTTGATCAGCGAGGGTTCATTACAAATCAACCATTGGCCACTGACCGGAAAACCGCCATAGCCATTCGCTTCAGGGATCCCCGACTGCTGCAACAAGGGCAAGGCGCCGCCGCCGGCACCTAAAAACACAAACTGGGCTTCCAGAGTTTGTTTTTTACCAGTGACCAGATCCTGCACTTGAACTTGCCAGGGATGTTTTTCGCGCTTGTTCACTTGCTTGAGCTTGGTCACGCGGGATTGGGTAAGCAAGGTAAAGTTGGCTTGCGTCTTGAGGTGAGTCACCAACTGCCTTGTCAGTGCGCCAAAATTGACATCCGAGCCATGGGCAACGCGTGTGGCAGACATGTGCGCGCCGCTTTCACGGCCACGCATCATCAGGGGCATCCACTCGTTCAGGGTTTCCGGCTGGTTGCTCCACTGCATCTCTGCAAATAAAGGATGTGCTTGTAACAACTCAAATCGCTGACGCAAAAAAGCACCGTCTTCAGCACCCCAAACCGCACTCAGGTGCGGGACGCGCTGGATAAACGCTGCCGCTTGCAGCGCCCCTTCTTTTGTCAGGGTAGACCAATATTGCAGAGAGACCTCAAAGGCGGCGTTGATCTCCAGCGCGCGCCGAATCTGAATGTCTCCCTGCCGGTTTTTGGGGGTGTAGTTGAGCTCACAATACCCCGCATGGCCAGTGCCTGCATTATTCAGTGCATCAGAACTTTCAAGCGCAACGTCTTCGAGTTGCTCCACCATGCATATGCTTAAGGTCGGGTCGAGTCTATGCAATAGAGACGCCAGCGTTGCGCTCATAATGCCGCCGCCAACCAGCACGACATCGATGTCTGTTGTTGCCATGGTGCGAGTGTCCCCTCATTGTCGCGCCTGCAGATTGGGCGCAAATTATATTGACGCCGCGCATTATAAATCGAAAAACCACGCGTATCATCTAAACTTGATGCTTTCGTGACGCATGCCAATAAGCCTGGGGCTAACTTGTCAATAAATTGCTTTTACGGTAAGCTTAAGGATGAAATTAAAAAGGTTCAAAACCACAAAAAAATCAAGCCTGGCTTAGGTTTATCTTCAACCGGATTTGACTGGAACAAGATTTACTGGGTCGTTGATCTGAATTTCCGATTTGGTGTTGTCTCATGGCAGTCGTTATGCTCTTGAGACACCTAAATTTAGGCGCATGAAAATGTTTGCGAGTGGCTAGCCGGCATAGCCACCATGCGGATCTAGTCCGATCAGGCTTAAAAACACAAAAGGGTTGGGGTGTATATGAAAAATCCGTTGGAATCTGTTGCAGGATCCGTTCTCTCTGGTGTGTTGCTCACGCTGGCGCTGGTTTTTTTCCTCAAAAATTTTGTGGTTGCAGGAAGCTGATACGATGGAGCTGGTTCCGGCACTCGCAAGATGGTTTCATGTATTGGCAGGCATTACCTGGGTGGGCCTGCTTTATTATTTTAATCTGGTGCAAATGGCAGGCTTGAAGGCGGCCGCAGCAGACGGTACGGCTGCGGGCATTAATAAACATATCGCGCCACGTGCCTTGCTATGGTTTCGTTGGTCTGCTGTGGTGACCTGGCTGGCAGGTGCGGCATTGTTGGGCCCACATTTTACCGATGCGTTCGCCTTGCGAGGCGGGTTTGAATTGATTGGTGTGGGTGCCTGGCTGGGGACCATTATGCTGTTTAATGTTTGGGTGCTGATTTGGCCCAATCAGAAAAAAATACTAGGCATGGTGGCTGCGGATGAACAGGCTAAAAACAATGCAAGGCGTGTCGCCATGTTGGCCTCACGCACGAACTTGATGCTTTCCTTGCCCATGCTGTTTTTTATGGCCAATGGGTTGAGTCATCGAGCCGTATTAGGGTTTTAGCGGGTTTAAGACGTTTACGGCGGCTTAAGCCGCCGTTTTTGTTTTTTGAAAAAGGGTTTGAAATGCATTCGGAACATTTAATGAACACCTATGGCAGACAGCCAGTGACCTTTGTTAAAGGTGAGGGCGTCTGGCTCACAGACACTGCCGGTGATCGCTATCTGGATGCGCTGTCTGGCGTGGCGGTGAATGGCTTGGGTCATACCCATCCCAAATTTGTAGCGGCGCTCAATGCACAAATCGCCAAACTGATCCATGTCTCCAACATTTACCAGATTGCAGAACAAGCTGCGTTGGCCGACAAAGTGGCCGAGTTGTCTGGCATGGATCGCGTATTTTTCTGTAACTCAGGTTGTGAAGCCAATGAGGCCGCGATTAAATTGGCGCGTTTGTACGGACACAACAAAGGCATAGACCATCCTGAAATCATCGTCATGGATCAAAGCTTTCATGGCAGGACCATGGCTACTTTGTCAGCGACCGGTAACCGTAAGGTGCAAGCCGGTTTTGAGCCCTTGGTAAGTGGGTTTGTCCGCGTGCCTTTTGATGACATCGAAGCCGTCAAAGCAATTGCAGCCCATAAAAACAATGTGGTGGCTATTCTGGTTGAGCCAGTGCAAGGCGAGGGCGGGATTCATATTCCAGCCAGTTTGAAAGCCTATTTGCAAGGCTTGCGTGCGCTGTGCGATGCCAATGGCTGGTTGCTGATGCTGGATGAAGTCCAGTCAGGCATTGCCAGAACCGGCACCTGGTTTGCTTTTCAGCATAGTGGCATCCTGCCGGACGTGATGACATTGGCCAAAGGCCTGGGTTCAGGCGTGCCGATTGGGGCTTGTGTCGCGCGTGGCGTGGCCGCAGAAACCTTTACGCCTGGTAAGCATGGGTCAACCTTTGGCGGGAACCCGCTGGCCACGGCTGCTGGTCTGGCCACATTAAATATCATTGCCGAAGAACAATTACGTGAAAACGCACAGACGGTTGGCGACTATATTCGCGAACAGTTTACGCTTGCGCTCAAAGGCGAAGCCGGAGTCGTCAATGTACGCAATGCCGGCATGATGATCGGGATTGAGCTGGACAAACCATGTGCCGAGCTGGTCAAGCAGGCGTTGGCAGCAAGACTATTGATTAACGTCACCTCAGAAAAAGTGATTCGTTTGTTACCACCGCTGATCATGAATAAGCAGGAAGCAGATGAGTTGGTAAGCAGGTTAACGCCCCTGATTTTAAATTTCTTAAAGGCAAATGCTTGATTACGCAAGCGTCTACACATCATGAGTATTAAACATTTTTTGCAATTTAATGACCTGACACGCGACGAGATAGAGCACATCTTTACCCGTGCCAAATGGATTAAATCGCAATTTAAAGATTACAAACAATACTGGCCGCTGGTCGATCGCACGCTGGTCATGATTTTTGAAAAAGCCAGTACGCGTACCCGCTTGTCTTTTGAAGCTGGCATGCAGCAACTGGGCGGCTCAGCCATCTATCTCAACACCCGTGACTCGCAACTGGGGCGTGGCGAGCCGGTAGAAGATGCGGCACAGGTGATTTCGCGCATGAGTGACATCGTTATGATCCGCACGTTTGAGCAAAGCATCATTGAGCGTTTTGCGCAAAACTCGCGCGTGCCGGTCATCAATGGTCTGACCAACGAATATCACCCATGCCAGATCCTGGCGGATATTTTTACCTTTATCGAGCACAGAGGCTCAATCCAGGGTAAAACCGTGGCCTGGATTGGCGACAGCAATAACGTCTGTAACACCTGGTTGCAGGCGGCAGAAGTGCTAGACTTTAATGTACATGTGTCGACCCCGCCTGGCTATGAAGTCGAACCAGAGCGCGCTAACTTGTACGGCACGGATCATTTCGAGTCATTTGCTGACCCGATGGAGGCAGCTCTCGGCGCCGATCTGGTCACGACCGATGTCTGGACCAGCATGGGCTTTGAGGCCGAAAACGAAGAGCGCCGCAAAGACTTCGCCGATTGGCAAGTCGACGCTGACATGATGAAGGTCGCAAAAGCCGATGCCTTGTTTATGCACTGCTTGCCTGCGCACCGTGGTGAAGAAGTTTCGGCCGAGGTCATTGATGGCGCGCAAAGCGTGGTCTGGGACGAAGCCGAGAACAGACTGCACACGCAAAAAGCGCTGATGGAATATTTGTTATTAGGCAAGGTTTGATTTTTCACCACTGAGACCCAGAGTGTTTCAAGGTGGTTTTCTCCTTACCCTCTGTGATCTCTGTGGCAAAATTTTTTTTTATAGGTTCACTCTGACACGACGTTGAAATTAAACGTGCCAGACTGGCGTGACAACAAATGTGACGCCAAAAACATGTGTTAGCCACAGAGAACACAGAGGTCACAGAGAAAAAGTGCTTTTACAGATTTTCTCTTTATCTTGTTTGCTGTGAGGTAAAAATATTTTTTATGGAAATACAACTTCAATGAGCGATATTAAAAAAGCCGTATTGGCCTATTCTGGCGGCCTGGACACTTCCGTGATTCTGAAATGGTTGCAGGACACTTATCAATGTGAGGTGGTCACCTTTACTGCCGACCTTGGACAGGGCGAAGAGCTGGAGCCCGCGCGTGAAAAAGCCAAAAAATTTGGCGTGAACGAAATCTATATTGATGACTTGCGTGAAGAGTTTGTGCGTGACTTTGTGTTCCCGATGTTCCGTGCCAACACTGTTTACGAAGGTGAATATTTGCTTGGGACCTCGATTGCGCGTCCGCTGATTGCCAAGCGCCTGATTGAAATTGCCAACGAAACCAAAGCGGATGCTATTTCGCATGGTGCCACCGGCAAGGGTAACGACCAGGTGCGTTTTGAGCTGGGTGCCTATGCCTTGAATCCCAACATCAAAATTATCGCCCCATGGCGTGAATGGGATCTGTTGTCCCGTGAAAAACTGCTGGCCTATGCCGAAAAACATGGCATCCCGGTCGAGATGAAGCACAAACAAGGCGGCAGCCCTTATTCAATGGATGCTAACCTGTTGCATATTTCCTACGAAGGCCGCCACCTGGAAGACCCGGCAGCGGAAGCCGAGGAAGACATGTGGCGCTGGACCGTATCCCCTGAAAAAGCGCCTGACGCGGCCGAGTATCTGGACCTTGAGTTCAAACAGGGTGACATCGTTGCGCTTAATGGCAAATCCATGAAAGCACACGAGATTCTGGCTGAGCTGAACCGCTTGGGTGGCAAACATGGTGTGGGTCGTCTGGACCTGGTGGAAAACCGCTATGTAGGCATGAAGTCCCGTGGTTGCTACGAAACTCCGGGCGGCACCATTATTCTGAAAGCGCACCGTGCGATTGAAAGCATTACGCTGGACCGCGAAGTGGCGCACTTGAAGGATGATTTGATGCCACGTTACGCCAGCCTGATCTATAACGGCTACTGGTGGAGCCCAGAGCGTGTTGCCTTGCAAACTTTGATCGACCATACCCAGGCGACGGTGAATGGCTGGGTGCGCGTGAAGTTGTACAAAGGCAACGTGATTGTGGTTGGCCGTGACAGCAAAACTGATTCGTTGTTTGACTCGACCATTGCGACGTTTGAGGATGACAAAGGCGCTTACGACCAGAAAGATGCCGGCGGGTTTATCAAGTTGAATGCTTTGCGCATGCGTATTGCAGCCAACTTGCACAGCCGTAAAAAATAATTCTTATGGCTCATCGACGCGTCATTGCCTACGACTCTACCTTGCGCGATGGCGCGCAAGCGCAGGGAGTGTCTTTTTCGGTTGAGGATAAACTCAAGGTGGTTCAGCGTTTGGACCAATTGGGCATTGGCTACATTGAGGCCGGTAATCCTGGCTCTAACCCGAAAGACCTCGAGTTTTTTGCCCGCGTCGGCGAGCTCCATCTGCAGCATGCCAAAATTATTGCGTTTGGCAGTACACGCCGGATTGGCATTACCGCAGCAGAAGACAAGAATTTGCAGTCACTGTTATCAGCCAACACAACGGCGGTGGCTATTTTTGGCAAGAGTTGGGATTACCAGGTCACTGACATTCTGCGCACGACGCTAGATGAAAACCTGGCCATGATTGCCGATACCATTGCCTACCTCAAGGCGCAAGGCAAAGAGGTGGTGTTTGACGCCGAGCATTTTTACGATGGCTATCAAGCCAATGCCGACTATGCCATGCAGACATTGCAAGCCGCGGTAGACGCTGGGGCGGATGTGTTGGCCTTATGTGATACCAATGGCGGCACTTTCCCGAACGAGGTATTCAGCATCACGCAAACAGTGGTGAGCCGTTTCCCTGCAGTGCAGATCGGCATTCATTGCCATAACGACTGTGAAATGGCGGTGGCCAACTCGGTGGCCGCTGTACAGGCCGGCGCCATCCAGGTGCAAGGCACCATCAACGGTATCGGTGAACGCTGCGGCAACGCCAACCTGGTGTCGATTATCCCCAATGTGCAGCTAAAACTGGGTTTGGCCTGTATTTCAGAGGCGCAATTATCCGAGTTGACGGCCGCCGCACGCTTTGTCAGTGAAGTCGCCAATGTTGCGTTTAACGACAAGGCGCCTTATGTCGGGCAGGATGCCTTTGCACACAAGGGCGGCATGCATATTGATGCAGTGAATAAGAATCCTAAATCTTATGAGCACATCAACCCTGGCATGGTTGGCAATGAGAGACATATTCTGGTCTCTGAAGTCGCGGGGCGCGGAGCGATTCTGCGCAAGTTGCAACAAATTGATCCTAGCCTGACCAAAGAGTCTCAAGCGGCGGTGAATATCCTGGAGCAGCTGAAAGCACTGGAGCATGAAGGGTATCAGTTTGAAAATGCCGAGAGCTCGTTTGACTTGCTGATGCAGAAGTTACTGGGCAAGTTCAAGCCGTTTTTCAGCCTCAAGCAATACCATGTCAATATTTACGAACCGTCCGCGGATGGGTTGAATTCCTCGGTGACGATACACGTCAGCGTGAATGGCCAGGAAACCAGCGCAACCGCTCAGGGTGATGGTCCCGTGAATGCCCTGGACAAGGCCATGCGTAAGGCGCTGCAGCCGTTTTATCCGGCCATCAATGAAATCAAGCTGGTGGATTACAAAGTGCGGGTGCTGGACTCCAATCTGGCCACGGCAGCGAAGGTGCGTGTGTTGATAGAGTCTACCGATCAGCAAAGCAACTGGACGACCATCGGTGTTTCTTCTGACATCATTCAGGCATCCTGGCTGGCCTTGAAGGATGCGATTGAATATAAGTTGTCGCAATCGCGGACAAGCCCATAAGCGCAGCAAACCCGAACGCTGATTAGTCAGCAGGTTGCAGCAACACCAGTTTAAGGTGTTCCTGTTCTACCGGACGTAGCGTCACCTGCTGATATTGAATCAAGCCTTGCGTCGGATGTTGAAAGGCGCGCTGTCCGCCTTGTCTTTCCAGCACATCATGCTGTTTCCAGAACGCTGCAAACTCTGCACTGGCATTACTCAGTTCGTCGATGAGTTTCTTGATTTCAGGCTCTTCCAGCCGTGTGCGGCTGTCCGCTCTGAATTCTGCCACCAGTCTACGCGCGCGCATGTCCCAGTTCACTACAAACTGTTTTGCCGCCGGATGTGCAAACACAAAGCGTAGCAGATTGGGGTGTTCACCAGCAGGCCACTCAATATCCAGCAGTCCGCTAAACAAATCACTTGCTGCGGTATTCCAGGCCAACATGTCCCAGGTGCGGCCCATGATGTACGCCGGAATCTGGATGTGTTTCAGCATGGTCACCAAGGTTTCCGGCGCCGTATCAACTTGGTTCTGGTGTGCATGCGGGTCACGGCGGTCAGCCATGTCAAACAGATAGCTACGTTCAGACTTGCTCAGTTTGAGTGCATTGGCCAGGCGGTCCAGGGCTTCGGCCGACACATTGACTTCGCGCGCTTGCTCTATCCAGGTGTACCAGGTAGCGCTGATCCCTGCCAATTGAGCCACTTCTTCGCGGCGTAGCCCTTGGGTGCGACGGCGAACGCCTGACGGAAAACCAAAGGCTTCCGGGATGCCACGCTGACGCATGGCTTGTAAAAATTCTGCGAGTTCCTGGCGTCTTGAATCCATCTTTTCCTGTTGAGCATCAATTGCTTGCGTGTGCAGCGGCTGTTTAAAGTGGTAGTTTCAATACTAGTATAAATCATATTCTTGTAAGGGTATTGAAACTTAGGTATTCTGCGCAGGTTATTTATTTTGTGTGGTTTGAAAGGAACTGTCATGGCAGGTAAAACGCTGTACGACAAATTATGGGATTCGCATGTGGTGCGTGAAGAAGCAGACGGCACCTGTCTGATTTACATTGACCGCCATCTGGTGCATGAAGTGACCAGCCCACAGGCTTTTGAAGGCTTGCGTTTGGCCGGGCGTAAACCATGGCGTAATTCCAGCATTGTGGCTAACCCTGACCACAATACACCGACCAAAGACTGGGACAAAGGCATTGAAGATCCAGTGTCCCGTTTGCAGGTGGAAACGCTGGATAACAACATCAAAGAGTTTGGTGCCTTGGTGTATTTTCCTTTTAAAAACAAAGACCAAGGCATTATTCATGTGATTGGGCCTGAAAATGGCACGACCTTGCCTGGTATGACCGTGGTCTGTGGCGATAGCCATACCTCAACTCATGGTGCCTTTGGCGCGTTGGCGCACGGCATCGGTACCTCAGAGGTTGAGCATGTCTTGGCTACACAAACCCTGGTCGCGAAAAAATCCAAGCGCATGCTGGTGAAGGTCGATGGCCAATTGGGCAAAGGCGTGACGGCCAAAGACGTGGCGCTGGCGATTATCGGCAAAATCGGTACCGCTGGCGGTACGGGGTACGCGATTGAGTTTGGCGGCGAAGTGATCCGTGGCTTGTCCATGGAAGGCCGCATGACGCTGTGTAACATGGCGATTGAAGCCGGCGCTCGTGCGGGCCTGGTGGCCCCGGATGAGAAAACATCAGCTTACCTTGAAGGCCGTCTGCATGCGCCTAAGGGCGAGCATTGGGCGCAAGCTGTCGCTTACTGGAGCACCCTCAAATCCGATGCTGATGCCGAGTTTGATACCATCGTGACATTGAACGGTGCAGAGATTGCTCCACAAGTGACTTGGGGGACCTCGCCTGAGCAAGTGCTGCCCATCGGCTCCACTGTGCCGGATCCTGCCCAGGAAGCCGATGCAACCAAACGCACCAGTATTGAAAACGCGCTCAAATATATGGGCTTGACTGCCAATACCCCGATTGAGCAAATTCAGCTCGATAAAATCTTTATTGGTTCCTGCACCAACTCGCGTATTGAGGACTTGCGTGCCGCTGCCAGCGTCGCCAAAGGTAAAAAAGTGGCCAGCAATATCAAGCTGGCGATGGTGGTGCCGGGCTCTGGCCAGGTGAAGCGCCAGGCCGAAGCTGAAGGCTTGGACAAGATTTTTATTGAGGCTGGTTTTGAGTGGCGTGAGCCTGGCTGCTCCATGTGTCTGGCCATGAACTCAGACCGCTTGAGCCCTGGTGAGCGTTGCGCTTCAACCTCCAACCGTAACTTTGAAGGCCGTCAGGGTCCAGGTGGACGTACGCATTTGGTCAGCCCTGAAATGGCGGCAGCTGCTGCGATTGCCGGTCATTTTGTTGACGTGCGCAGCGCATAAGAGGAGAACATTATGAAAGCATTTACTACCTTGAATGGGCTGGTTTGTCCGCTGGATCGAGCCAACGTGGACACTGACGCGATTATTCCCAAGCAGTTCTTGAAATCAATCAAACGTTCTGGTTTCGGCCCGTATTTGTTTGATGAGTGGCGCTATACCAACTATGGCGAGCCTGGTATGGATTGCAGTACGCGTCCATTAAATCCGGACTTTGTCTTGAACCAGCCGCGTTACCAAGGTGCACAAGTCCTGCTCGCGCGTGACAACTTTGGCTGCGGCTCTTCACGTGAGCATGCGCCATGGGCGATTGAAGACCAAGGCTTCCGTGTCATTATTGCGCCCAGCTTTGCCGATATTTTCTTTAATAACTGCTATAAAAACGGTATTTTGCCCATCGTGGCTGCTGCCGAGCAGGTGGATCAGTTGTTCAAAGAATGCTTTGCCAATGAAGGGTATACACTGAATGTCGATCTGGTAGCGCAAACAGTGACCACGCCTTCTGGCCAGTCATTCAGCTTTGAGATTACACCGACACGCAAGCACAATTTGCTCAATGGCCTGGATGAGATCGGCCTGACCTTGCAGCATGCAGATGAAATCAAAACGTTTGAAGAGAAACATAAGGCTGCACAACCCTGGTTGTTCGCATAAAAACGTAATTCATCTGCGACAAAATGAATTGGCGTTGTTGCTCGGTGCTCGAAATCCTTATGTATTCAGTGTACATTCCGGTTTCTGCGCTCCGAGCGCCTAGCCACGCCATCGCTCGCGACGGTTTTTCATCGTTTTTATTGAGATTGTATATATAGTTAGGAAAAAATAATGGCATTGAATATTGCAGTGTTGCCAGGCGATGGCATCGGCCCGGAAATTATTAAACAAGCCTTGCGCGTACTGGATGTGTTGCACAAAGAAGGTCTGGAAATGACCTTCACCGAGGCACCGTTGGGTGGTCAGGCGTATGACCAGTTCGGTCATCCCTATCCAGAGTTTACGCAAAAAGTTTGCCGTGAAGCGGATGCTGTTTTGTTGGGCGCGGTAGGCGGCCCACAGTATGACACCCTGGACCGTCCATTGCGTCCAGAGCGCGGTTTGCTGGCGATTCGTAAAGACTTGGGTCTGTTTGCCAACTTGCGCCCAGCGGTGCTGTTCCCAGAGTTGGCCAACGCTTCTACGCTAAAACCTGAAGTGGTGGCTGGTCTGGATATCATGATTGTGCGTGAACTGACCGGTGACGTCTATTTTGGTCAGCCACGCGGCATGCGCACCAACGAGCAGGGCGTGCGCGAAGGTTTTAATACCATGATTTACAGTGAGCCAGAAGTCCGCCGTATTGCGCACGTCGCTTTCCAGATCGCGATGAAACGCCAGAAAAAACTGTGTTCAGTAGACAAGGCCAATGTGCTGGAAACCACCGAGTTCTGGAAAGAAATCGTGATCGATGTAGCGAAAGAATATCCGGAAGTCGAGTTGAGCCATATGTATGTGGACAATGCCGCCATGCAGCTGATTCGCAACCCTAAACAGTTTGACGTGATGGTGACTGGTAACATTTTTGGTGACATCCTGTCTGATGAAGCCTCCATGCTGACTGGCTCAATTGGTATGCTGGCTTCTGCATCCTTGAACGAGAGCAAAAAAGGCCTGTATGAACCATCACACGGTTCTGCACCGGATATCGCCGGCAAGAACCTGGCTAACCCGATTGCGACCATTTTGTCTGCGGCCATGATGTTGCGCTACAGCTTTGATAATGAAGCTGCTGCCACCCGCATTGAAAACGCTGTGAAAAAGGTTCTGGCAGCGGGCTACCGCACCGGTGACATCTACGAAGAAGGCACCAAACGCGTGTCATGCTCGGAGATGGGCGACCAAATCGTAGCGGCCATGTAACACTGGTTGCGCGGGCGGATGCAACTTCATCGCGCTCGCGCAGATTTAGCTGTGATATAGTCCTTTGCTTGTTTTGCAGCGTATTGAAATTAAACAGGAATTTAAAAATGGCGCAATTTGATAATGTCAGTGTAAAAAAGAAAGCCAACGTCTATTTTGATGGCAAATGTGTGAGTCACACCGTGCTGTTCCCGAATGGCACGCGGTGTACCGTAGGCGTAATTTTTCCGAGTACATTGACCTTTAATACAGGCTCCCCGGAGTTGATGGAAATCAACGATGGTGTTTGCAAGGTACGCCTGAAAGGCGAGGAAAACTGGACCACCTACAAGGGCGGTGAGAAATTCACGGTACCGGGTAATTCCAGTTTTGAGATTGAAACAGTAGAGACCGTAGACTACGTCTGCCACTTCGAATAATTGCGATTGCTCGGCATGACTGCGTTGGTCGCGCTGGTCGTACTAGATGTACTGCCTGCACGCTTCCGCCTTGTCCTGCCATCGCTTGTGAGGTTTTAAAAAATGCCTAGCTTTGATATTACATCCGAAGTCGATATGGTTAATTTGAAGAATTCGATTGATGCTGCCAGCAAGCAGATTACCAATCGCTATGACTTTAAAGGCACTTCGGCCAACATCGAGTTTAACGAGAAAGACAAAGTGATCACTTTGTTTGGAGATAATGATTTTCAGCTGGATCAGGTGAAGGATATTTTACTGCCAGCCATGGAAAAAAAAGAGCCAGAGTCTTCCAAGCGACTGGAGCACAAGGATGTGCAAAAGGTGTCTGGTAACAAGGTCAAGCAGGAGTTGATTGTGCGTGATGGCATTGATAGCGACCTGGCCAAAAAAATCACCAAGCTGATTAAAGACAGTGGCATGAAAGTCCAGGCCACCATTCAGGGCGACACCGTGCGCGTGAATGGGGCGAAGCGAGACGTCCTGCAAGAGGCGATTGCATTTGTGAAAAAGAGTATTACTGATTTTCCGTTGAAATTTGGTAACTTTAGAGACTGATGACGATAAGCATCAGTCATTTGAGGAGAGGATGATGTTTAAAACGTTAATTTTGGGTGTAATCACTGCATTGACCTTGGCGGCCTGCAATACCATTGACGGCATGGGCAAGGATCTGGAAAAGGCTGGCGAAGCCGTGCAAAAGTCAACCAAATAAGGGTTGAATCAAAATTATCTGCGTTTATCCGCACAGCTGTGCGGTTAACAATAAAGGTTGAATATGTTGAAGGTAGGGTTTGTAGGTTGGCGTGGCATGGTGGGTTCTGTGCTGATGCAACGCATGCGTCAGGAAAATGATTTTGCGGATATCGAACCGCAGTTTTTCACCACCTCGCAAGCAGGCGGTGCAGCACCCAATGTGGGTAAAGCATCTCCCGCGCTTAAAGATGCGAAAAATATAGACGCATTGAAGCAGATGGAGGTGATTGTCACCTGCCAGGGCGGCGATTACACCAGTGAAGTGTTCCCGCAATTGCGCGCTGCGGGCTGGAACGGTCACTGGATTGATGCTGCCTCGACCTTGCGTATGGAAGATGATGCCGTGATTATTCTTGATCCGGTCAATATGCATGTCATTAAAGATGCGCTCGCGAGTGGCGGAAACAACTGGATAGGCGGCAATTGCACGGTTTCGTTGATGTTGATGGCGCTCAATGGCTTGTTCAAGGCCGATCTGGTTGAGTGGGCAACGTCCATGACCTACCAGGCCGCGTCTGGTGCCGGTGCACAAAATATGCGTGAGTTGATTACGCAAATGGGCGTGGTCAATGCCTCTGTGGCTGACTTGCTGGCCGATCCGGCTTCTGCGATTTTGGATATCGACAAACAGGTGGCCGATACCATCCGCAGTGATGCGCTACCGCAATCCAACTTTGGCGTGCCGCTTGCCGGTAGCCTGATCCCCTGGATAGACAAGGATTTGGGCAATGGTCAAAGCAAGGAAGAGTGGAAGGGGGGCGTTGAGACCAACAAGATTCTGGGGCGCTCGGCAAATCCGATTGTGATTGATGGTTTGTGTGTGCGCATTGGCGCCATGCGTTGCCATTCACAGGCTTTGACGCTCAAACTGCGCAAAGACGTGCCGCTCGATGAGATCAACCAGATGCTGGCGGAAGCCAACCCCTGGGCAAAGGTGATTCCCAACGAACGCGAAGTGAGTATGCGTGAGTTAACGCCAGCGGCGATTACTGGCACGTTGACCACGCCGGTGGGGCGTTTGCGCAAACTGGCAATGGGTGGCGAATATCTGTCCGCGTTTACAGTGGGCGACCAGTTATTGTGGGGGGCAGCCGAGCCATTGCGACGCATGTTAAGAATTTTGGTAGAAGCTTAAGTAGTTTGTGAAGTAGCAGCCCGTAAAGCTATGATTTATCAATGAAATCATAGTCTTTTCGGGCTTTTGCTTTTTTGGGGCTAGTGTTTAATGGATGCGAGACACTAAAAACAGTGTATTTATTGCCTGCAAGCCGTCTGCACGCGCTTGCGTGGCTGTCTGAATGATGCTATTTTGACAAAAGCCATGAATGAAAAAAGGGTGAATCGGTGCGTAAAATTCAATTAAAAAAAATAGCCTTTGCCTTGAGTCTGGGTGCTGCCATGTCAGCGCATGCTGCCGGATTGGGTACCATCACGTCCAGCTCAAAACTGGGGGAACCACTCAATGCTGAAATCGAGCTGTTGGCCGTCACGCCTGCAGAGTTGAGCAGCATTCAAGCTGCGCTTGCCAGTGAGCAGGTGTATCAGGATCAAATGCTGGAAAAGCCTGCGGCTTATCCATTCATCAAAATTGAGGTTGGCAATAATACAAAAGGCCTGCCTATCCTCAAGTTGAGCAGTACACAACCGATTACAGAAGCCTTCCTGGACATGCTGATCCAGGTAGACTGGCCGACCGGTCGCCTGGTAAAAGAGTACACCTTACTGTTAGACCCGCCCGGTTTTAACTCTAATTATGCTGCCGAAGCTGCGGCGACGCCCACGGTGAAACAGCCAGAAGCTCAACCTGCGCCAGCCGTGGCCGCTGAGAGCCGTCCTGCAGAAAACAGGAGTGCGAAGGCGCCGACTGCAGCCAAGCCAGCGGTCAAAAAGGTGGAGCCTAAACCACCGGCTCAAGACATTGCCTCTGAGGCGCAAGCGTTGACGACAGAGCGTGGTGATACGCTATATGCTATCGCGCGCCAGATGAAGCCAGACAATGTCAGCATGGATCAAATGCTGGCTGCGCTTTATCAATCCAATCAGGACGCTTTTGACGGTAAAAACATGAACCGTCTCAAGGTAGGTAAAATCATTCGCCTGCCTGACCAGGCAAGCCTGGAGCGACTGAGTCGCAAGCAAGCGCAGCAAGTGGTGGCTGAGCATACGGCCAACTGGCTAGCTTATAAAAATACGCTGGGCAAAGTGGTTAAGGAAAGTGCGCCTGCCCAGACCGGCGGCAACACTCAACAATCCGCAGGCAAGATTGGCAGTGCGGGTGACAAACCATTGCCACAGTCCAAGCCAGCCAAGGATGTGTTAAAGCTTTCGGCAGGTGACGAAAAATCGACTTCGTTGACTGACAAGGCCAACAGTAAGGCCTCCGCGACTGCTGCACAAGAGGACGCGACCGCCAAAGCGAATGCGATCAAAGAAGAGCAGGCACGTGCTGCAGCGCTCGAGAAGCAAGTGGCCGACATGAAAAAGCTCGTGGAAATGAAAAGCAATGCCATGGCACAGGCTGAAAAAAATGCTGCGCAGGCAGCGTCTGCATCCAACGCTGAACAGAATAAAACGGCTACCGAGCCAGTTAAGCCTGAACCAGCCAAGTCAGAATCTACAACCTCTGCTCCGGCGAAAGCAGAAGCAGATAAGGCCGCTGGTGAGAAAACAGAGCCGGCTAAAACCGAGTCACCCAGCAATGCTGCAGAAAACAAGCCAGCGGCACCACCGGTTGAGCCTGCGCCTGAAGTTGCGGCCACCCAACCCTCATTTATGCACGTGTTGCTTGAGCGTCTGAAGTCAATCAACCCGGTCTTGCCATTTGCCTTGATTGGATTGCCTATCCTGCTTTGCATTTGGGCTGTGATCCGTATTCGCCGTAAAAAGCAGATTGATAACTTTGAAGACGTGATTGTGACCTCGCCGGCCACTGAAATGCAAAACAATACAGTGTTCGGGGATACACAAGCGGCTGCTTCGGGCGACACTTCATTTCTGACCGACTTCTCGCAGAGTGGGGTTGGCGGCATGATTGACTCTCATGATGTTGATCCGATTGCCGAGGCTGAGGTGTATATGGCCTATGGCCGCGATGCGCAGGCCGAAGAAATCCTCAAAGATGCCATTCAAAAAGATCCTGACCGCCATGAGCTCAAACTTAAACTGCTGGAAATTTATCAGGCAAGCGCGAATAAAGGCGCATTTGAGTCGTTGGCCAGTGATCTTTATGCCAAGCTGGGGCCGGCTGACAGTACCTGGGCAAAAGTGACGGCCATGGGACAGAAGCTGGACCCTGAAAACAGCCTATATCAGGTCAGTGCAGAGCCCGTCAGTGCACCGGAGGATAGCAATGCCAATGCTGCCAGTGCAATTGAACCCTCTGCTCCCGCCGAAAATGAAGAAGGCTACCATTTCAATTTTGAGGCTCCCGCTTTAGAGTTTGAGTCTGCAAATGCAGCGGTCTCGGCTTCAGGCGAGCCTGTTGAAACGTCTCAGAATAATGAGGTCGCCGAAACTGAGAAAAATGAGGCTGAGGCTGCCATTGGTATGAGCCAACAAGCGGAGGACGAGCCATTGGTTTTTGAGCCAGCTGCGTTGGCTGAAACTGATGTTGCAAAAGAAACCCTTGCACAGCCTGGCGCAACAGCATTAACGCTCGAGGATGAGCCGTTGTCATTCACCGCGCCCGAGCGTGTTGCAGCTGAACCGGAAGTGTCAACTCTCAACAGCACTGGGCTTGAAGATGTGGCAGATTCTGTAAATGAGGCAGCCGCTACCGACCCTGCGCTGCAGGTCGCCAGTGCCGAGGCTGAGTTGACCCCAAAATCACTGGATTTGCCATCACTCAATCTGGATGATGCTGAACAGACTGCGGCGCCATTTGCCGCGCCTGCTAATTCAGTCAGTGGCGAGCCTGCATTGTCCAATGAAGACGCTGTATTCGAGTCGCTGCCGGAGCTCTCTCTGGAATTGGGTGGGCCTAACGATGCAGCCGGAAATGATCCTGAGGACTTGTCATTGGACGATCTGGATATGGAAGCTCCGGTGGCCTCATTGAATGAGCCCGTTGCGCCAGAGGCTGCTGCTCCTGAAGCTGAGTTTCCTGAGATTTCCCTGGATGTGAGCGAAGCAGTGCCTGCGCCAGCCGAAGATCCGGTCGACGAGCCTGAAGAGGTCAATACCAAGCTGGATTTGATTCAGGCCTATATTGATATGGAAGATGTCATTGGTGCCAGAGAACTGATCGAAGAGGTGATGGCAGAAGGTGGTGAACGCCAGCGGCAACGCGCCAGTGAGTTACTCGAGAAAATTGCATAATCAAAGGCCGGGTTTCCGGCCTTGTTTTTGTGTGCCTTGATTAGGCGTTATCGCACTCAGCCCTTATACTAGGCGCCATGAAAATTGCGATTGGCATAGAATATCATGGCGCTCACTTTCAGGGCTGGCAAAGTCAGCCCAATGGTGCCGGGGTACAGGATGCATTAGAGCGCGCAATTGCGCTGGTTGCAGGCGAACAGGTGCGTTTGCATGCGGCGGGACGGACGGATAGCGGGGTGCATGCATTGATGCAAGTGGCCCACTTTGAGACTGCTGTGGCCAGGCCCTTGAATGCCTGGGTGCGTGGCAGTAATGCACATTTGCCGCCTTGGGTACGTGTATTGTGGGCAAGCGAAGTCGCTAATGATTTTCATGCCAGGTTTAGTGCACGGGCACGCAGTTATCAGTATGTGCTATACAACCACCCGGTTGCACCTGCGAGTCAGCATGGAAGAGTAGGCTGGTATCATCGGCCACTGGCGGTTGCCGCCATGCAGCAGGCCATGCAAACCCTGCTTGGCGAGCATGATTTCAGTGCGTTTAGGGCCAGTGAGTGTCAGGCCAGTAGCCCGGTGCGCACCCTCTCTCAGGCAGCGCTTAAGGCGCAGGGGCGTTACCTGATTTTTCACTTTCAGGCCAATGCCTTTTTGCAGCATCAAATCCGCAATATGGTCGGCGCCTTGGTCTATGTTGGACAAGGGAAGCTGGATGTCTCAGCGTTTGCCGAGCTGCTGCAACATCGGGATAGACGGCTTGCTCCGCCCACCTTCATGCCCGATGGTCTGTATTTTACCGGCGTTCAATATGAGGCCGCCTGGCAATTGCCGCCATGCAGTGCCGATTGGGATGCATTCAACACGGATTGAAACCTGACTGAACAACATGAGAAGAACCAGAGTTAAGATTTGCGGGATTACCCGGTTAGAAGATGCGCTGGCGGCGATCGCTGCTGGCGCAGATGCGTTGGGGTTTGTATTTTACGCGCCCAGTCCGCGTGCGGTGAGCGCTGAGCAGGCAAGGGCAATTGTGGCTGCGTTGCCTCCATTTGTCAGCAAAGTGGGATTGTTTGTCAATGCGCCAGCCGACGAGGTGCGCCAGGTGATTGCCACGACCGGTCTGGATTGTTTGCAGTTTCATGGCGATGAGTCTGCGCAGGATTGCGCACAATTTAATCTGCCATATTACAAGGCAATCCGCGTCAAACCAGGGGTAAATTTGATACAATGCGAGTCTGATTTTGCTTCTGCGACCGCTTTGCTACTGGATACCTATTCTGAAAAGGCCGTGGGCGGAACCGGCGAAGCCTTCGACTGGTCACTGATCCCGTTGCAGATGCAAAAGCCCTTGATTCTCGCTGGCGGATTGCAAGTGGAGAATGTGGCGCAAGCCGTTGAGCAGATTCAACCCTATGCCGTGGATATTAGCGGCGGGGTGGAAGTACAAAAAGGGATAAAGTCCCCACAAAAAATAGCTGCATTCATGCGGCAGGTCGTGCAGGCAGATGCTGTACATAATGGGCGGTTTGAGTAACGAGATAGATACGGAGTAATACATGCAAGTCTATGATATGCCAGATGCGCGTGGCCATTTTGGTCCTTTTGGTGGGGTTTTTGTAGCTGAAACCTTGGTCGAGGCGTTGGAAGAACTGCGCCTGATGTATGAAAAATACCGTCACGACCCTGAATTTCTGGCTGAGTTTGCTTATGATCTCAAGCATTTCGTCGGTCGCCCCAGCCCGATTTACCATGCCAAGCGTTTGTCCGACAAAGTCGGTGGCGCTCAAATTTACCTCAAGCGCGAAGACTTGAATCACACGGGTGCGCACAAAATCAATAACACAATAGGTCAAGCCTTGTTGGCTAAACGCATGGGTAAGCCACGCGTGATTGCCGAAACCGGGGCCGGTCAACACGGCGTGGCTACAGCTACGATTGCGGCCCGTTTGGGTCTGGAATGTGTGGTCTACATGGGCTCGGAAGATGTGAAGCGCCAGGCGCCTAACGTGTTCCGCATGAAGCTGCTGGGAGCGACCGTTGTGCCTGTTGAAAGTGGCTCAAAAACGCTCAAAGATGCCTTAAACGAAGCCATGCGTGACTGGGTGACCAATATCTCGGATACGTTTTACATCATTGGTACCGTTGCCGGCCCGCATCCTTACCCGATGATGGTCAGGGACTTTCAGGCTGTGATCGGCATGGAAGCCAAACAGCAGATGCAGGAAATGCTGGGTCGCCAGCCCGATGCTGTGGTGGCCTGTGTTGGTGGTGGTTCCAACGCGATGGGGATCTTCTATCCCTATATTGATGTAGAAGGCGTACGCCTGATTGGCGTAGAGGCGGGTGGTCATGGCTTGACCACTGGCCAGCATGCCGCACCTTTGACTGCAAACAGCCCAATCGGTGTCTTACATGGCAACCGTACCTATCTGATGCAGGATGAAGACGGCAACATCATAGAAACGCATTCGATTTCTGCCGGCCTGGATTATCCCGGTGTGGGTCCTGAGCATGCCTGGTTGAAAGACATCAAGCGCGCCGAGTATGTGGCCATTACGGATGATGAAGCCATGGCTGCCTTCCATAACTTGTGCCGTACCGAAGGCATTATCCCCGCGCTGGAGTCCAGTCATGCCTTGGCTTATGCTGAAAAGTTAGCCAAAACCATGTCACCAGATCAGGTTGTGTTAGTGAACTTGTCCGGACGCGGCGACAAAGATATCAACACCGTCGCAAGCTTGGCCAATATTACATTGTGATGCGCAGCCGCCAGGGAGAAAGGCCTCTCTGGCGCATGTGCATCTTTCATTTTCTGAACCCTTAAAAACACAGATTCTTATGTCCCGTATTCAATCGGTTTTTGCCTCGCTCAAGGCGCAAAACAAAAAAGCATTGATCCCCTATATCACAGCAGGTGACCCGCACCCCGATCAGACCGTGCCTTTAATGCATGCGATGGTTGCTGCTGGCGCAGACATGATCGAGCTTGGCGTCCCTTTTTCTGATCCGATGGCGGATGGCCCCGTCATTCAGCGTGCCAGTGAGCGCGCGTTGGTGCACAAAATGGGCTTGCGTAAAGTGCTGGGCATGGTGAAGACCTTCAGGGAAACCAATCAGCAGACGCCGATTATCCTGATGGGTTACGCTAACCCCATTGAAGCCATGGGCGCTGCAGAATTTGTTGCATTGGCGCAAGCCTCAGGTGTCGATGGCGTGTTGACTGTGGATTATCCGCCTGAAGAGTGTGATACGTTCAATCAAACGCTCGCAGCTGCAGAGATAGACAGCATTTTCCTGTTGTCTCCGACGACAGAGCCTTCACGTACCGAGCTGATTGTGAAACAGGCGACTGGATTTCTTTACTACGTTTCGCTGAAGGGCGTAACTGGTGCGGCCAACCTGGATATCACTGAAGTGAAAAAACGCGTGGCTGAAATCCGTCAACAGACAAGTTTGCCCATAGGCGTTGGCTTTGGTGTGAAAGATGCGGCCACCGCGCGTGAAGTGGCCGCGATTGCCGATGCGGTGGTTGTCGGTAGCCGGATGGTGTTGGCGATTGAACAATCCGATGCGGCAAACTTGCAGGCAAATGTACAAGCCTTGGTAAAAGAATTACGTACTGCGATTGACTCTGTTTAAGCTGTGATGAACAGGTATTCAGAGATCGTCATCTATCAGTAGGAGAAGTTATGAGTTGGTTAGACAAGATTCCCCAAAAGATTAAACGTGCAGTAGGCTCGGTACAAAAGCGTAACGTGCCCGAGGGCTTGTGGCATAAATGTGATGCCTGCCAGACCGTGTTATACCGGACCGATCTGGACGCGAACTTGGAAGTCTGTCCGCAATGTGGACATCATCATCGTCTGGGCGCGCGTGATCGTTTGAACGTCTTGCTGGATGAAGCGGGACGCGTTGAAATTGGTGCCGATGTCACCCCCGTGGACGCACTCAAGTTTAAGGATAGTAAAACCTACGCCGAGCGGATGAAGGCTGCCCAGCGTGATGTCAAAGAAAAAGATGCACTGATTGTGATGCGCGGAACGATTGAAGGCGTGCCTGTCGTTGCTGCCGTGTTTGAATTTAAATTCATGGGCGGCTCTATGGGCTCCGTCGTTGGTGAGCGTTTTGTGCGTGGGGTACAAGCAGCGATCGAGCAGAAATGTGCCTTTATCTGTATCTCTGCCAGTGGCGGTGCGCGCATGCAAGAGGGCTTGCTCTCATTGATGCAAATGGCCAAAACCAGTGCGGCATTGACCAAGTTGTCCGAAGCAGGCTTGCCTTACGTATCGGTGTTGACTGACCCGACCATGGGGGGGGTTTCTGCCAGTTTTGCCATGCTCGGGGATGTGATTATCGCCGAACCGAATGCCTTGATCGGCTTTGCAGGCCCTCGTGTGATCGAACAAACAGTACGTGAAACCTTGCCAGAGGGCTTTCAGCGTGCAGAATTTTTGCTGACGCATGGTGCGATTGACATGATCGTCGACCGTCGTGAAATGCGTGGCAAATTAAGCCAGGTGTTATCCAGCTTGTTGAACATTGCCAAAGCTGCCTGATGTCCACTGTGATACCCGAGCATCCGCAAACGGTTGAGGATTGGCTCGGTTATATTGAGTCATTGCATCCCAAGTCCATTGAGATGGGCTTGGGCAGGGTGCAAGCCGTTGCGCAGCGATTACAGCTCACTTTTCCATTCACCGTCATTACCGTGGGTGGCACCAACGGCAAAGGCTCGACTTGTGCCATGCTGGAGCACATTTATACTGCGGCCGGTTATCAGGTCGGCTGCTATACTTCTCCACACCTAGTGCATTATCAGGAGCGCGTGCGCTTCAACGGGCAGGTCATTGCCGATGATCGCTTATGCCAGGCCTTTTCCGCCGTCGAGCAGGCGCGGGGCGATATCACGCTCACCTATTTTGAAATGGGGACGCTGGCGGCCTTATGGGCGTTTGAGCAACAGGCGCTGGATGTCGTGGTGCTGGAAGTCGGCTTGGGCGGACGCCTGGATGCCGTGAATATCGTCGATGCCGCCTGTGCCATTGTCACCAATGTAGACCTGGACCATATGGAGTATCTAGGGGATACGCGTGAATTGATTGGCCGCGAGAAGGCTGGCATCTACCGGGCTCAGCAGATCGCCATCTGCGGCGACGCCGAACCGCCGCTGTCCTTGCTTGCCTATGCAGAACAATTGGGCGTTAAGCTATACCGCTACGGTAGTGACTACCAGATAGACATCCGCGAGTCACACGTCGCGCATTATGAAGATGCGTTCGGCGTGTTGGATATTGCCAGTTTGCGTTTGTATGGCCGCTACCAATGGAATAATGCCGCCAATGTAATTTTTGCCGTACGTGCATTGCAATCACAGTTGCCAGTAACTTCTTCGGTCATGTTACAGGCGCTAATAGACACCGAAGTGACCGGGCGTTTTCAGTATTGGCAACGCTCCCCCGACATTATTCTGGATGTCGCCCATAATCCACATGCTGCGCGTGCCTTGCGTGATAATCTCCAGCAGCTTAGTACCAGTGGTGGACGCGTCATCGCGGTGTTTTCCATGTTGTCTGACAAAGACATCGCCAGTGTTGTCGATATCCTGCACGATGTCTTTGACGAATGGCATATTGCCCCGATTGCGCATCCGCGCGCGGCAGACATTCAAGAGTTAAACACATATCTGGCCCATCAGGTTGCGCCTGATCGGCTGCATACATATGCCACGTTGCCAGATGCCTTGCGAAGCGCCTATAAGAAAGTAGCGAAAAATGATAAAATTATCGTATTCGGTTCCTTTTTTACCGTGGCCGCAATCCTTGAATTAACGCCTGATCAGTGGGGCTGCTAGAGAGCGTCCTGCACTTGAAATCTGCTGAGTGAGAACTTCAACACATTATGGCGAGAGATGCTTTGACTGAAAATGAGCTGTTGCTCAAGAAAACTGCCCGCAGGCGGTTAGTGGGTGCGGTCACCCTGGTAATTCTGATGCTGATTATCCTGCCGTTCGTGCTCAAGGATAGAGTCGTGGATACCAGCCAGGAAAATGTCGAAATCACCGTGGTAAACCGCCAGGCGACCCGGGAACCGATTTTAGAGCTGCCAGAAGATGAAGTTGTGCTTGATAATGAAGCCGCGCCTGCAGGCAATGAACCCCCTCCCACTCAAGGTGTAAAACCCGTCGCGACCGAGTCCGCAGCGTCTGCCACAGTTGCAGCAGAAACGCCAAAGCCTGCGAAAGTCGAAGCGGCGCCTGTTGTGACTGCCGAGCCTGTCGTTGCCAAAGTTGAACCCAAAGTTGAACCCAAAGTTGAACCCAAAGTTGAACCCAAAGTTGAACCCAAAGTTGAACCCAAAGTTGAACCCAAAGTTGAACCCAAAGTTGAACCCAAAGTTGAACCCAAAGTTGAACCCAAAGTTGAACCCAAAGTTGAACCCAAAGTTGCGCCAGTGAAACCTGCGGTTAAAGAAGCCGCTGTGGAATCCGATAAAAAAACAGGCAAGTTTTTTGTCCAGTTTGGGGTTTTTTCTGATCCAAAAAATCTTGAAAATCTCCAGCTCAAGCTGAAGCACGCAGGGTTTGAAACGGCCATTGAGAAAGTCGATGCTGCTGGACAGAAGCTGCGTCTGCGGACACGGACTTATGCCACACGTAACGAAGCGGCAGCCACCCTCAAAAAATTGGAAGCGGCAGGTTTTAGCGGTATCGTCGCCAGTAAGTCATAAGTACTTATGACAGTATTTGATTATGTAGTATTAGGCATTCTTGGTTTTTCGATTTTGGTCGGTCTCATGCGTGGTGCCATTCATGAGCTGTTTTCTGTGCTTGGATGGGTATTGGCTTTTTATTTAGCCAACCGCTTCAATAGTCAGGTGATCGCTTATATGCCAGAACAGATTCCTGGTGAGGCGATCAAGGCCATGGCCGCATTTTTACTGGTATTTTTACTGGTATTGTTTGTTTGTACCTTGCTGGCGCTGTTGTTGACCACGTTGATTAAAGCGGTCGGATTAGGTGGTATGAACCGTATTTTGGGCGGTGCGGCTGGGGCGCTGAAGGGGCTGCTGATTGTCTGTATTCTGGTGATGTTGGCTGCCATGACGGAACTTCCAAAGGATCCGCGCTGGTCAAATGCCATGTTCAGCGCGCCAATTGAAGTGCTGGTCTTGAAATTGCTACCTTGGATGCCATCTAGTATTGCCAAGCATGTGCATTTGGACCAGCAACAGCTCGACGAGTCAGTGATTTAATTTGTAATCTCAAGTGTTTGATAGGATGTCACTATGTGTGGAATTATCGGTATTGTAGGCAAGAACCCGGTGAATCAGTTGTTGTATGACGGATTGCTGGTCTTACAGCACCGTGGTCAAGATGCCGCTGGCATCGTGACCTGTGATGGCAATACCTTCCATATGCATAAAAATAATGGCCTGGTGAAAGACGTCTTTCATACGCGCCACATGCGTAATCTGGTTGGTAATGTGGGTATCGCGCATGTCCGTTATCCAACTGCGGGTTCCTCCAGTGCGGCAGAAGCCCAGCCTTTTTATGTCAACTCACCATTTGGCATCGTGTTGGGCCACAACGGTAACCTGACTAACTCCGAGCAGTTGAAGTCAGAAATGTTCCGCCAAGATCTGCGTCATATCAATACCAATTCAGACTCTGAAGTGTTGTTGAATGTCTTGGCACACGAAATTGAAAGCACCTCAAAAAATGCCCTGTTAAACAGTGATATGGTGTTTGATGCAGTGGCAGGCGTGCACAGACGTTGTAAAGGTGCCTACGCTGTGGTTGCCATGATTGCTAATTTCGGGCTGCTGGCGTTCCGCGATCCGCATGGCATCCGTCCGCTGGTTATCGGCAAGCAGGAAACAGAAAAAGGCACCGAGTATATTGTGGCTTCCGAGAGCGTGGCACTGGATGTACTGGGCTTTACGCTACTGCGTGATGTTGAGCCTGGTGAGGCAGTGTTTATTGATATGGATGGCAACCTGTGCAGCCGCCAATGTGCCGAAAATGCCAAGCTGACTTCCTGCATTTTTGAATATGTCTATCTGGCTCGCCCGGACTCTGTGATTGATGGCGTGTCTGTCTACCAGACCCGTCTGGACATGGGGACCTTGCTGGCAGAAAAAATTAAACGCGAATGGGCCGATAAACAGATTGATGTCGTGATTCCGATTCCTGATACCAGTCGTCCAAGTGCGTTGCAACTAGGTATTGCCTTGGGTCTGGATTATCGCGAGGGCTTTATTAAAAACCGCTATATTGGCCGTACCTTCATCATGCCAGGTCAGGCCTTGCGCAAGAAATCCGTGCGCCAGAAGTTGAATCCAATCGGGATTGAATTCAAAGGCAAAAACGTCTTGCTGGTAGACGACTCGATTGTACGTGGCACCACCTCAAAGCAAATCGTGCAAATGGCGCGCGATGCGGGCGCAAACAAGGTTTACTTTGCCTCAGCTGCGCCACCGGTGCGTTATCCTAACGTGTATGGCATTGATATGCCCAGCCGCCATGAATTGCTGGCAACCAACCGTACCGATGAAGAGATTTGCGCTGAAATCGGTGCAGATGCCTTGATTTACCAGGATCTGGACGCCTTGCGTGAAAGCATTACCAAATCCAATCCGCACATGACTGAATTTGATTGCAGTTGCTTTGATGGCAAATACGTGACCGGCGACATTGACGCCGCTTATTTGAATCGTATTGAGTCTGCCCGCAGTGACATGAGTAAAAAACAGTTGCCGCCAAACTCTACCACCCAGCTGGATCTGAACTTGTTATCAACGGATTTGGTGGGTGTCGAGTAAGACTTGACAGCCTACTTTAAAAGGCGTTTAATGAAATTGCGCTGATTTGAGTGGCGAACTTTAAACGAAGCCAAACTCAGCTTGCGGGCGCATTATAAATACTGCTAAAGCGAGAGCCCAAAGACCCGTTTTAGCGCAATGCTGAAACGGGTTTTTTATTGCCGTCCGTTTGCGGACAGAAGTTTGAGGAAGTATGAACGATCAATACCATTTGGAAACGCTGGCGGTGCGTGCTGGCACCTTAACCACCGAGTTTGGCGAAAACTCAGAGGCGCTGTTTTTAAACTCGAGTTTTCGCTTTAAAAATGCAGCGCAAGCGGCAGCACGTTTTGGCGGCACCGAGCCAGGTAATATTTATTCCCGTTTTACAAACCCGACCGTCACCATGTTTCAGGATAAACTGGCCGCACTTGAAGGCGCCGAACAATGCGTGGCGACTGCCAGTGGCATGTCTGCCATTCTGGCTTGCATCATGGGGATGTGCAGTGCAGGTGATCATGTGGTGGCGTCACGCAGTATTTTTGGCACTAGCGTGCAGTTGTTCTCAAATATCCTCAAGCGCTGGGGCTTGGAGGTGACGCTGGTTTCCTTAACGGATCTTGATGCCTGGCAAGCGGCCATCAAGCCGAATACCAAACTGTTTTTTGCTGAAACGCCATCTAACCCGCTAACCGAGATTGGGGATATTGCCAAACTGGCAGCGATTGCGCATGCCGCAGGTGCTTATCTGGCGGTAGACAATTGTTTTTGTACACCAGCCTTGCAGCAACCGCTTAAATTGGGTGCGGATATTGTGATTCATTCCGCCACCAAATATATTGATGGACAGGGTAGGGTGCTGGGCGGGGCGGTGTTGGGTAGTAAGGCCTTGATGGAGCCTGTGTATGGCTTCTTGCGTACGGCCGGGGTGACCATGAGTGCATTCAATGCCTGGGTGTTTGTGAAGGGGCTGGAAACATTGCAAGTGCGCATGGAGGCCCATGCGGCGCGTGCATCGGCTTTGGCGCAATGGCTGGAGCAACAGCCTGGCGTTGAACGTGTATTTTATCCTGGGTTAAGCTCCCACCCGCAATATGCTCTGGCGCAGCAGCAACAGCGACTGGGCGGCGGCATCGTCAGCTTTGAAGTGAAACCACGCGCCGGTCAAACCGGTCAGGAAGCCGCCTGGGCATTGATTGATGCCACACGCTTGATTTCGATTACCGCGAACCTGGGGGATGCCAAATCCACCATCACCCATCCAGCCACGACCACGCATAGCCGGGTGAGTGCTGAGGCGCGGGCTGAGGCGGGTCTCAAGGATAACCTGGTTAGAATCGCTGTTGGGCTTGAGCATGTTGAGGACTTGAAAGCTGATTTGCAATTGCTGACAACCTATTAATTTGTGTGCATGGTCCGTGAGTCGATTTGACTGCGAGTAGCATGGTCTGCAAAGGGAGCATTTAGGCTCCCTTTTGCATTTTACATAGGTTGTCCCTGCTTACGTTGAGGTACGTAAGGCCCGGGGTCTATCGGTGGTGATTTAGCAAGCGGAAGTGCGCTATTTATGCTAAAATCGCGTGATAACTTTTAACTATAAATTGGGTCAAGAATGAGTCAGTCTCCAGATCAATTTGCTAAAGAAACCCTGCCTATCAGTTTAGAAGACGAGATGCGCCGCAGCTATCTCGATTACGCCATGAGCGTGATTGTAGGACGGGCGCTCCCGGATGTTCGTGATGGTCTCAAGCCTGTGCACAGACGTGTATTGTACGCGATGCACGAGCTGTCTAACGATTACAACAAACCCTACAAAAAATCTGCGCGTATCGTCGGCGATGTGATCGGTAAGTATCACCCGCATGGTGATACGGCTGTGTACGACACCATCGTCCGTATGGCGCAGGACTTTTCATTGCGCTACATGCTGGTAGACGGACAGGGTAACTTCGGTTCGGTCGATGGCGACAATGCTGCCGCGATGCGGTATACCGAAATCCGCATGTCCAAGATCGCACATGAGCTATTGGCGGATATCGAGAAAGAAACCGTAGATTTTGGCCCTAACTACGACGGCAGCGAGCAAGAGCCGCTCATTATGCCGACCCGTATTCCTAACCTGCTGATTAACGGTAGCTCAGGCATTGCCGTGGGCATGGCAACCAATATCCCGCCTCACAACCTCAACGAAGTATTGAATGCGTGTTTTGCCCTGCTCAAGCAGCCAGAAATCAGTGTGGATGAGCTGATTGAATTGATCCCAGCCCCTGATTTCCCGACAGCCGGGATTATTTATGGCACGGCAGGCGTGAAAGAGGGCTACCGCACTGGCCGTGGCCGTGTGGTAATGCGTGGTCGCACCCACTTTGAAGACCTGGACAAAGGCGGTCGTCAGTCCATCATCATTGATGAGCTGCCATATCAGGTGAATAAAAAAACCCTGATTGAAAAAATTGCCGAGCTGGTCAACGAGAAGAAAATAGAAGGTATTTCTGACCTGCGCGACGAGTCCGATAAGTCCGGCATGCGCGTGGTGATTGAGCTCAAGCGTGGCGAAGTGCCAGAGGTGATTTTAAATAACCTCTACAAGCAGACACAACTGCAAGACACGTTCGGCATGAACATGGTGGCCCTGATGGATGGTCAGCCACGGCTGCTCAACCTCAAACAGATGTTGGAAGCGTTCCTGCGTCATCGCCGTGAAGTGGTGACACGCCGGACTGTGTTTGAGTTACGTAAAGCGCGTGACCGTGGGCATGTACTGGAAGGCTTGGCAGTGGCGTTGGCCAACGTGGACGAGATGATTGCCATCATCAAGGCCGCGCCAACCCCGCCTGAAGCGAAAAAAGAGTTGATGGCCCGCAGCTGGCATTCACCAGTGGTCGAGGAAATGCTCAAGCGCGCCGCCATGGAGGCCTCGCGTCCAGAAGGACTGTCGGTCGATTTTGGTCTGACACCGCAAGGTTACAAACTGTCAGATGTACAGGCGCAAGAAATTCTGCAAATGCGTTTGCAACGGTTGACTGGTCTGGAACAAGACAAGATTGTCAGCGAATACAAAGAAGTGATGGATATCATTGCTGACTTGCTGGATATTTTGGCCAAACCTGAACGTGTCACGGCCATTATCGTGGACGAGTTGAATGAAATCCAGAAGCAGTTTGGTGACAAGCGCCGTTCAGAGATCGAGCAGAATACGCAAGATTTATCGCTGGAAGATCTGATTACACCGCAGGATGTTGTGGTGACCTTATCACATACTGGCTATGTCAAATCGCAGCCGCTAGACGAATACCGTGCCCAAAAACGCGGTGGTCGTGGCAAGCAGGCGGCCGCTACCAAAGAAGATGACTTTATCGACAAGATGTTTGTCGCCAACACGCACGACTACATCCTGTGCTTCAGTAGCCGTGGTCGTGTTTACTGGTTAAAAGTGTATGAAGTACCGCAAGGTAGCCGTGTCAGCCGTGGCAAGCCGATTGTGAACCTGTTCCCGCTGGAGGAAGGCGAGAAGATCAATGCGATCCTGCCGGTGAAAGAGTTTGACGAAAATCACTTCGTCTTTATGGCGACCGCAATGGGGACCGTGAAGAAAACAGCGCTGACCGAGTTTGCAAATCCACGTAAGTCCGGCATTATTGCCATTAATCTGGATGATGGTGACTACCTGATTGGTGCTGAAGTAACCAACGGCCAGAACGATATTGTGTTGGTCTCCAATGGTGGTAAAGCGGTCTGGTTTACCGAAGATGATGTGCGTCCGATGGGACGCGCGACGCGCGGTGTACGCGGCATGAAGTTGGCTGCGAAACAACAGGTTCTGTCCTTGCTGATTGCCGAGAACGATCAGCAGTCTGTGTTGGTTGCCACTGAAAATGGTTACGGTAAACGTACAGTGTTGTCCGAGTTCCGTCATTCTGGCCGCGGTACCCAGGGTGTGAAAGCTATTGCCATCAGCGAGCGTAACGGTCTGGCCATTGCTGCCAAGCTGGTGACGGCGGAGGATGAAATCATGTTGATCACGACCGGTGGCGTGCTGATCCGCACCCGCGTCAAGGAAATCCGTGACATGGGCCGTGCCGCACAAGGCGTGACGCTGATTAATCTGGGCGAAGGTGAAAAACTGTCTGGCTTGGAAAAAATTGTCGAAACTGACGACGACACTGACACCGACATCGAAGAATGACCTTACTCAAGAATATTTAGGCACATGAAACAGATTTTTAATTTTTCTGCCGGGCCGGCAGTGTTACCAAAACCTGTGCTGGAACGTGCCCAGGCTGAAATGCTGGATTGGCATGGTTCAGGCATGAGCGTGATGGAAATGTCTCATCGCGGTAAGGAATTTACCAGCATTCTTGAGAAAGCCGAAGCCGACTTACGCCAGTTATTAGCGATTCCAAGCAATTACAAAGTATTGTTTTTACAGGGCGGGGCGATTGCAGAGAATGCCATCATTCCCATGAACCTGTTAAACGGCAAGTCTGCTGATTATGTGGTGACTGGTTCCTGGAGCAAGCGTAGTGTTCAAGACGCAAAAGCTTATGGCCAGATCAACATTGCCGCAACGGCAGAAGCAGATGGCTTCACTCATGTGCCCGCATTTTCCGACTGGAAGCTCAATAAAGAGGCGGCCTACGTTCATTACTGCACCAATGAAACCATCAATGGGGTGGAGTTTCTTGAGGTGCCTGAGACGCATGGTGTGCCGATTGTTGCCGACATGTCTTCGCATATCCTGTCACGCCCGATTGACGTTTCAAAATACGGTGTGATTTATGGCGGCGCACAGAAGAATATAGGCCCTGCCGGATTGTGCTTGGTCATAGTGCGTGAAGACTTGCTGGAACAAGCCTCCCCGCTCACGCCGGCAGTGTTTCATTGGAAAACGCAGGCAGATAACCAAAGTATGATCAATACGCCACCGACCTACAGCATTTATATTGCTGGTCTGGTGTTTGAGTGGTTACTGGCTCAGGGCGGCGTGGAAGCGATTGAGAAAGTCAACATTGCCAAAGCCAACCTGCTGTATGACTATCTGGATCAAACCGAGTTTTACAGTAATCCAATTGCGCACGCCTATCGTTCGCGCATGAATATTCCCTTCCGTTTGCGTGACGAGGGCTTGAACGAAGCCTTCCTCAAAGCAGCGGATGCGCGAGGCTTATTGCAACTCAAAGGACATCGCTCAGTCGGCGGCATGCGTGCCAGCATCTACAACGCGATGCCGATTGAAGGCGTGCAGGCACTGGTCGCCTTCATGCAGGAATTTGAAAAAAATAATTCATAAAACACATTAAAATTAAGCTTTAAATGTCTGATTTATTGAAACAATTTAGAGATAAAATTGACGCAATTGATGCGCAGGTTCTTGCGCTCGTCAACGAGCGTGCCAAGTTGGCACGCGAAATCGGTCATTTAAAAGATGATGGTGTGATCTACCGACCCGAGCGCGAAGCACAGATTATCCGCCGCCTGCAGGCCGAAAATCAGGGCCCGTTAGCGCCTGAAGCTGTAAGCCATATTTTCCTCGCCGTCATGTCGAATTGTCGCGCACTGGAGAAAGAGCTGGCCATTGCTTTTCTTGGCCCGCTGGGGACTTATAGTGAAGAGGCTGCACTCAAGCAATTTGGCGAGGGTAGGCAGGCCGTGGTGTGCGGCAGTATTGATGAGGTCTTTCGCACAGTCGAAGCCGGGCAGGCAGATTATGGTGTTGTGCCGGTCGAAAACTCAACCGAAGGCGCGGTGGGCATTACGCTGGATTTACTATTAGGCAGTGCGTTGCAGGTAGTTGGTGAAATCACTTTACCTGTGCACCACTGTTTGCTGTCGGCGCAGCAGGATCTCAACCAGATCACGCATGTCTTTTCGCACGCGCAGTCGCTGTCGCAATGTCATGAATGGTTGAACAAGGTACTGCCCAATGCCCAGCGTGAAGCGGTGACCAGTAATGCACGCGCTGCGCAAATGATCCATGAATTGGTTGCCACACAAGGCACGTTTGCAGCGGCAATTGCCAGCAAGCGCGCGGCAGAACTGTTTGACTTGAATATCCTGGCCGAGAATATTGAGGATGATCCCAAAAACACCACGCGTTTTCTGGTGTTGGGCAATCATGGTGTCGCGCCATCCGGCCAGGATAAGACCTCGCTGGTGATGAGCGCACATAACCAGCCAGGTGCTGTCCTGCAATTGCTGGAGCCTTTATCGCGTCATGGCGTGAGCATGACCAAGCTCGAGTCACGTCCTTCACGCCAGAATCTCTGGAACTATGTATTCTTTGTGGATATTGAAGGTCACCAGCAACATCCGGCAGTGCAGGCGGCCTTGCAAGAGCTGGCTGCACGTGCCACTTTCCTTAAAGTGTTGGGTTCTTACCCAACCGCCATTATTTAACTACGTCTTCGATTATGTCTGACTTATCCAGCGATACTATTTTGTCTGCTTTGGCGCCTGCCAATATTCGTGCGATTGCGCCTTACCAAGGCGGTAAACCGATCAGTGAACTCGCTCGCGAGATGGGCCTTAACGAAGCCGATATTGTCAAATTGGCATCGAATGAAAACCCGCTGGGCATGAGCCCGAAGGCGCAAATGGCGGTAGAAGAGGCCATTGATGACATCGCACGTTATCCTGATGGTAATAGCTTTGCTTTACGCGATGCCGTAAGCCACAAGTATGGCGTCGCTCCCTCGCAAATTGTGTTTGGCAATGGTTCGAATGATATTCTGGAATTAGCGGCGCGCGCATTTTTGTCTGCAGGTGATGAGGTGATTTATTCGCAACATGCGTTTGCCGTGTATCCCTTGGTGACACAGGCCGTTGGTGCCACTGGTGTGGTGGTGCCCGCCATCGACTTTGGTCATGATTTGCCTGGTTTTTTAGGTGCTATGACACCTAAAACCAAACTGATTTTCGTGGCAAACCCAAATAACCCAACGGGTACATTGATTCCTAAAGCAATATTAAAGGATTTTCTACGCCAGGTGCCTAAAAATATTCTGGTGGTATTGGATGAAGCCTATGACGAGTATCTGTCAGCCACGGACAAATCTGAAGCGATTGGCTGGCTAAGCGAGTTTGAAAACCTGATCATTTCGCGTACTTTTTCCAAAGCCTATGGTTTGGCCGGATTACGCGTTGGCTTTGGTCTGATGCATGCCAGCCTGGCTGATTTGATGAATCGGGTACGGCAGCCATTTAATGTGAATAATCTGGCACAAATTGCAGCGACGGTGTCTTTGCAAGATGACGACTTTGTGGCGCGCAGCTATGCCGCCAATCAGGCCGGGATGGCGCAAATTACCCAAGGCCTGACGCAATTAGGCTTGAGTTACATCCCGTCATTCGGCAACTTTGTCAGCTTTAAGGTGACCAATGCGGGTGCCGTTAATCAGGCCTTGCTCAAGCATGGCGTGATTGTGCGGCCGGTGGCCAACTATGAAATGCCGGATTATCTGCGCGTCAGCATCGGCCTGTTTAGCGAGAATGCACGTTTTCTGGACGTGCTGGAAAAGATTTTAAAGTCATGACTGCATACGAAAAATTAGCCACCGACGACGTCAGGGTGCTGGAAGTTAAACCGCTCATCAAACCTGCAGAGCTGTTGTCACGCCTGCAGGAAAGCACGGTGAGCACACAAAATATCCTGCAGACGCGCACGGCCATTCACCAGATTCTGCATCAGGGCGATGACCGCTTGCTGGTCATCGTTGGGCCATGCTCTATTCATGATACCGAGGCGGGCATGGAGTACGCTAGGCGTCTGCTTGACGTTCGTCAGCGCCTGGGCAACGAGTTGCTCATTGTGATGCGGGTCTATTTTGAAAAGCCGCGTACGACAGTTGGCTGGAAGGGTCTTATCAACGATCCGCATCTCGATGGTACTTACGACATTAATTTGGGCTTGGAAAAAGCTCGCCGATTTTTGCTCGATGTAAATGAAATCGGTATGCCAGCCGCCACCGAGTTTCTGGATGTGGTTTCCCCGCAATATACGGCAGACCTCGTCAGCTGGGGCGCCATTGGCGCCCGTACGACCGAGTCGCAAATCCACCGTGAGCTAGCCTCTGGCTTGTCCTGCCCGGTGGGCTTTAAAAATGGTACCGATGGTGGCGCCAAAGTCGCGATTGATGCGATCAAGGCCGCTGCCAGCCCGCATCATTTCCTGTCAGTCACAAAAGAAGGCGAGTCGGCGATTTTTGCAACCAAGGGCAATGAAGACTGCCACGTGATTCTGCGCGGTGGCAAAACCCCTAACTACGATGCAAACAGCATTGCGTCTGTGTGTGATCAATTGGCTGAAGCGGGGCTGGCGCCTGTTTTGATGGTGGATTGCAGTCATGGCAATAGCCAAAAACTGTATAAAAACCAGATGGTCGTGGTCGATGATGTCGCGACGCAAATTGCTGGCGGCGATGCCCGGATCATAGGCGTTATGCTGGAGTCGCATCTCAATGAAGGCCGTCAGGATCATACGCCTGGCTGCAGCCTGAATTATGGTCAATCGATCACAGATGCCTGTCTGGGTTGGGACGACTCGGTCTCCGTGCTGGAGACACTGGCCGCAGCCGTGAAAGTCCGGCGCGCTAAGCGCGCTGCTGAGGAATAAGCCTCTCTGAACATCCGCCGTGCTCGAGGGCACGGCTTTTTTACGCACATTTGCGAGCAAAACCTGAGTGCTCATGATAATCATGAGGGGGGAATCATTGTGAGTAGCAGGCTCTGACTGCAACGCATGCGTATGATGCCAGTCTTACTGATGAACAAGTGGCAAGCTGTTGCTGCAAGTGCAAACACAGAATTGTTGTATGATGCAGCGGTACAACACGATTAGAAGATCCAATGGAATAACGAGCGATTATGCATATACATGTTTTAGGTGCCGGGGCAGGCGGGGGCTTTCCGCAGTGGAATTGTAATTGTCAGAACTGTGATGGTCTGCGTAAAGGCACGATCAAGGCCAAACGCCGTACGCAATCATCCATCTGTGTCTCCAGTAATGGCATCGACTGGGTGTTGTTCAATGCCTCCCCAGATGTATTGCAGCAGATCCAGGAGTTTCCACCGTTGCAACCTGGGCGCGCCATTCGTGACTCAGGCATCCAGGCGATCATTTTGATTGATGCGCAAATTGACCACACGACAGGCTTGTTCATGTTGCGTGAAGGCCAGGTCAAGCGTGAGATTTATTGTACACAGGCCGTCTATGGCGACTTGACCTCTGGCAACCAGATTCTGAATATTCTGGGCCATTATTGCGGCGTGAATCATCATGAAATCCCGATTGATGCCAGTGATATCAGCCATGCGCACAGTTTTGAGATTCCCAACGTACCCAATCTGCGGTTTACTGCCGTGGCCTTAAAGAGCGCAGCGCCACCATATTCGCCACACCGCAATGACCCGCATCTGGGCGATACCATAGGCGTATTGATTGAAGAAATCACCACAGGCAAAAAGTGCTGGTATTCCCCAGGGCTGGCAGAAATTGAGCCGCATTTACCACCACTGATGCACCAGGCGGATTGCATTATGGTCGATGGCACTTTTTGGACCAATACTGAAATGCTGGACATGGGCTTGATGACCAAGACTGCACGTAGCATCGGTCATAATCCCCAGTCTGGCCCAGGCGGCATGATAGAAGAGTTGGACAAGTTTGGTACGGATAAAGCAGTGCGCAAGGTACTGATTCATATCAACAATACCAACCCCATTTTAAGGGAAGATTCCGCCGAACGCGCCATTCTGTCCGATCACAAGATCGAGGTGGCGTATGACGGCATGGACATCATTCTATAGGAGAGCATTATGAACGCAGTCAGCCACGATAACTTGCCATGGTCCCGCGAGGAGTTTGAAGCCAAACTCCGTGAAAAAGGGCAGGGCTATCATATCTATCACCCACTGCATATGTTGATGTATGAGGGCAAGTTGAGTAGAGAGCAACTACAATGCTGGGTTGCCAATCGCTATTACTACCAGATCATGATCCCGCAAAAAGATGCGGCCATTATGTCTAACTGCCCGGATAAAGAAGTGCGTAAAGGCTGGATTCACCGGATTACGGATCATGATGGCTATGAAGGATCTGAGGGCGGCATAGAGGCTTGGGTCAAACTGGGGGAAGCCGTTGGTTTGACACGTGAACAGGTGACCTCACTCGAACTGGTATCGCCCGGCGTCCGTTTTGCGGTAGATGCTTATGTGAACTTTGCCCGTCAGCGCCCTTGGCAAGAAAGTGTCTGCTCCAGCCTCACCGAATTGTTTGCACCACACATCCACCAGCAACGCATCAGTTCCTGGCCCACCATGTATCCTTGGGTAAAAGAAGAAGGCTTTATTTACTTTAAAAAGCGTTTGACCGAAGCCCGTCGTGACGTTGAGCAGGGCTTGGATATTACGCTGGATTATTTCAGTGTCAGCCGTGACATGCAGTTGCGTGCGCTGGACATTCTGCAATTCAAGCTGGATGTCTTGTGGGTGATTGCAGATGCCATCATGCTGGCCTCTACGCAGGTTAAGGTCGAAGACCGTGACTATACGCGTCAGCCCGTGATTAAATTCAGATAAGCGAAAGCATTGTGATGGAAAACAACATTCAACATTCAGATATTTACGCCATTGCCTTGCATCATCGCTTTCAATGGGAAGAGGCACAGCAGAGTTATGTCATTCTGTTTCCTGAAGGCATGGTCAAATTGCATGGCGGCGCAGGCGAAATTCTGAAACGTGTGGATGGCAAGACCAGTGTCGGTGAAATCGTGGCTGATCTGAAGACCACGTTCCCCGACGCGGAAGATATTGAATCCGATATCGTCGGCATGTTTGACCTGGCGTTGGGTAAAGCCTGGCTACGCAAAATCAATTAAGCAAAGGTAACAACATGGCACAAATGAATAACGGTGTAGCATCCAGCGTGACGCGCAAACAGCCTTTATGGTTGCTGGCGGAAATCACCTATCGCTGTCCATTGCATTGCGCCTTCTGTTATAACCCGACCGATTATGACAAACATACCAAAAACGAATTAAGCACCGAGGAGTGGATCAGAGCCTTGCGGGAAGCCAGAAAAATGGGCGCCATACAGCTGGGCATCTCCGGCGGGGAGCCTTTGTTACGCGATGATATTGAAGAAATTGTGGCAGAAGCGCATAAGCTGGGCTACTACAGCAACCTGATTACTTCTGGCGTTGGGCTGACCGAAAAACGTATTCAGGCCTTTAAAGAAGGCGGCCTGGATCATATTCAGTTATCCATGCACGATATCACTGAAGAAATCAACAACTTCATTACAAACACCAAAACCTTCGAACTCAAGAAAAAAGTCGCGGCCATGATCAAAGACCATGGCTATCCCATGGTGTTAAATGTGGTGATTCACCGCTACAACATTGGGCATGTCAACAAGATTCTTGAGATGGCCGAAGCGCTGGGGGCCGATTACGTCGAACTGGCCAATACGCAATATTATGGCTGGAGCCTGGTCAACCGCAGTCAGCTGATGCCGACGCGCGAACAGCTGGCAGAGGCCGAGCGCATGACCAACGCTTTTCGTGAGCGGGTAGGCAACAAGATGAAAGTATTTTTTGTCGTGCCGGATTATTTTGCCGATAGACCTAAAAAATGCATGAACGGCTGGGGCGAGGTGTTTATGATCGTCACCGCCAATGGCGACGTATTGCCTTGCCACTCGGCGCGTGCGCTGCCCGGACTGACCTTCCCGAATGTGCGGGAACATGGGCTGGAGTGGGCCTGGAATGAATCGCCAGCCTTCAACAAATATCGTGGCATGGATTGGCTCAAGGAACCTTGCCGCAGTTGCGATGAAAAAGAAAAAGACCTCGGTGGCTGCCGCTGCCAGTCTTATTTGCTCAGTGGCGATGCTGAGGCGGCTGATCCGGTCTGCACCAAGTCACCGCATCGACATTTAATTGATGAAGCAATCAAGGATTCGGAAAACCCTTTGTTACGTGAGCAACCGATCATTTTCCGTAACGATAAAAATTCCAAGAAATATGTAGAAGGCGACAAAGAGCGTATTGAGCAGTTTCACGCATTGCCTTGATGCCTTGCTCACCTGCATAATGTCAAAGGTGCCAGTTGGCACCTTTGCTTTTTAAAAGGGTATTTATTTTGCTTTCCCGTGCTTCTCTTTTGGTCCTGGTGCTGGCCATGCTCGCTGCTTTAGCCCCGTTTGCAATTGACACTTATCTGCCAGCCTTTCATGTGATGGCCGCTGAATTCGGCACAGATGAGCTGGCGATCCAGCAGAGTTTGACCTTATATCTGCTCCCTTATGCGGTGATGACGCTTTGTCATGGCGCGATTTCAGATGCGATTGGACGCATTACCACGATCAAATGGGGCCTGGCGATTTTTATGCTGGCCAGTCTGGGTTGTGCATTTGCACCAAACGTGCAGACCTTATGGCTGTTCCGCGCGCTACAGGGCGTCAGTGGCGGGGCAGGTAACACGGTGGCACGCGCGATGGTACGCGACCTATTTGACGGGCCGCAAGCGCAACGGGTGATGGCCACGGTACAATTGCTCTTTGGCATTGCGCCTGCGGTGGCTCCCATTCTGGGCGGCGTATTGCTGGGCATCCATTGGCAAGCCATTTTTCTCTTTCTGGCATTATATGCGGCGGTTGCCCTATGGATGGCGGTGCGTCATCTTCCCGAGACCGTTACCCCAGAAAAACGCATTGCTTTTTCAGTGGCTGGTATCGCCCACACCTATGGGCAAATGCTTAAGAACCGGCTGTTTCTATGTTTGATCACTTGCCTCGGTCTGAATTTTTCGGCGTTTTTTATTTATGTGCTGGCCAGCCCGGTGTTTCTGGTCAAACATCTGCATTTAAATAGCCAGCAATTTGGCTACCTGTTTATTCCTACGGTCACCGGAATGATGCTGGGCTCATGGATTTCTCGCTATACAGCGGGCAAGGTCGCTGCGGCCAGGCTGTTACGCTGGGCTTTTGCCTGGATGGTCGCCATTGCAATATTGAATGTCTGCGTGCAAGTGGCGGCAAGTGATCAGCTGCATGAGGCCTGGTGGTTAGCCATTTTGCCTATTGCCTTATTTAATATCGGCATGGCGACGGCCATGCCGGTGCTATCCATTGCCGCGCTGGATTGTTATCCAAAATTACGGGGGACGGCTGCCTCGGCACAGGCATTTATGCAAATGCTCTGTTCTACCTTGAGTTCGGCATTGGTGGTGCCATTGGTATGGCACTCGCCCTTGACACTTGCCTCCGCCATGCTCGCAATGACAGGCGTGAGCGCGTTGTTGCTGTTTTTCGTGCGTAGGTTAAAGGTCAGCGCTTAATGTGAGCTTTATCGTCACTTTTCTCTGCTTACTTTATCAGGGAGGGTGCGATACGCTGAAATATAGGGCATTTCCCGATTTGATCGCATGTTTGATACACCCTCAGCTGTTTTAAGATAAAGCTGTAAACACTTGCCTTAAGTGAGTGATCCTAAAAAGAAATAGTGGGAGTCAAATATGGAAATGAACCGCGAACAAGAAGCGCAAAAAGCGTATGTCAGGCTGCTGACCGGTCAGGGCGTCAGCCAACGTGTTCTGGTACAGCGTGAATTTGTCATTGTTCGGTTAAGTGCATTTTTGAAAGATATTCCTGCAGATGGTAGCCATTATCGTCAGGCCGTAGACCGCTTTATTGCCAGTATTGATCCGGCAGAGATTCCAACGGTCTTACCGGTGATTCGTGAGTTTTTCTCGTTTTGGGTACGCGACATCAAGGCCATTGCCGCCATGAGCCAGGCGAAAGTCTTTAGTGGCACAACACCGGTGACCACCGTCACGCAGGATGAGCTGTTCAAGCATTGGTATGAGTTGGATAAAACCGTATTGAATAGCCAGGAAAAACAAACAATAGATGCATTTGAGCAGGTGATACTGATGCGTGGTTACGAGCCATCGGTATTCAAAGAGCGCATGCGCATGGCCAAATGTCTGCTACTTTCGTTGCGTCATGTGTCGTACAAGCAATCACACAGCTATCGCCAAATGGTCGATCGCAATCTGCCTCTGTTCAATGCGCTGGGTTCCCAGCATACCTTCTTGAGTGTTTCGCGCGAGTTTTATTATTTCTGGCGTGCAGATATGCTCAAACCGCAATCTGCACCAGCCAAGCCTGCTGTGAGCCAATCACGTGATATGGCCATGGCGGCTTAATTGCCTAAGTCACTATTTGGCTGCATCATCCCTGATATTGGGGAAAAGTAACAAAAAAACGCCAGCTTAACGCTGGCGAATTTTTTGCAGGATCAATGCTGCCAGCTCTTCAATCGAGCGGCTCGTCGAGTCCGCCCATGGAATGCCAGCCTTACGCATCATGCCTTCGGCAATTTCGATTTCCTTACGGCAGTTATCCATGGAGGCATAAAAGCTGTCTGGACGGCGCTCGTTACGCACCGAGTGCAGACGCTCAGGTTTGATGGTCAGACCAAAAATTTTGTCCAGGTTTTTTTGTAAAGCCGCGGGCAGGGCACCGCGTTCAAAGTCTTCTGGAATCAATGGATAATTGGCCGCCTTGATACCAAACTGCATGGCCAGGTAAATACTCGTCGGTGTTTTCCCGCAACGAGAAACCCCGATCAGAATCACATCCGCTTCATCCAGCCCCGAGTTAGTCATGCCATCGTCGTGGTTGAGCGTGAAGTTAATCGCCTCCATGCGCTCAAGATAACTTTGCCCTTTGACGCTATACGCAATGCTGGCGCCAGTCAGCGGCTCTTGGTTAAGCTCGGATCCCAGCGGGTAGATAAAGCGATGGAACAGGTCAATAAAGTAAGCGTTGGCCTGCTTTAAATGATTACGATGCTCACCGTTACCGATGGACATAATCACGATAGGACGAATCCCATCCTGCTCAGCCACTCGTTGGATATGTTCAAACGCGGCTTGTACTCTTTCATCGTTATCGGTGAAAGGCAGGCGGGTCGTGGTGAATTGTGTGTTTGGAAAATGCTCGAGCAGCTTGCTCAAGGCACCCGCCGTAATCCCCGTACCATCAGAAATAATAAATACAGAACGGTGATTCATACAGGTAGGTGCCTCAAGTCAAATGCTGTTTTAATACTGACTGCTTATTTTTTTGTCAGACGTTGCCAGGTCGCAACCACGGTGTCCGGATTCAGCGACACGGATTGGATGCCTTCGGCGACCAACCACTCAGCAAAGTCTTCGTGGTCAGAAGGACCCTGACCGCAAATCCCGACGTATTTGCCCAGACGGTTGCAGGTATTGATGGCCATCTTCAACAGCACTTTCACTGCATCATTACGCTCGTCAAACCCATCGGCCAGGATGCCTGAGTCACGGTCCATGCCCAATGTCAGCTGTGTCAGGTCATTGGAGCCGATGGAGAAGCCATCAAAGTACTCCAGGAACTGCTCTGCCAGCAAGGCGTTGGCCGGGATTTCACACATCATGATCAGGCGCAGACCATTTTCGCCGCGCTTCAGGCCATTGGCTGCCATGATTTCGGTCACGGCACGCGCTTCTTCCAGCGTGCGAACAAACGGAATCATCAACTCAACATTGGACAAGCCCATTTCATCACGTACTTTTTTCATGGCCTGGCATTCCATGGCAAAACACTCTTTAAAGTCTTCAGCCATGTAGCGCGCTGCACCACGGAAACCAATCATTGGGTTTTCTTCATCGGGCTCATAAATGTCGCCACCGACCAGTTTTTTGTATTCGTTAGACTTGAAGTCTGAAGTACGTACAATCACTGGTTTTGGATAGAAGGCGGCGGCAATGGTCGCCACGCCTTCGGCCACTTTATCGATGTAGAACTGTTTGGGGCTGGCATAGCCGCGGGCACGGTTCTTGATCGTCGCCTGTATGGCTGCCGGCATGGCGTCAACGTTCAGGATGGCTTTCGGGTGAATGCCAACCATGTTGTTAATCACAAATTCCAGGCGGGCCAGACCTACACCGTCATTTGGGGTTTGCGCAAAGGTAAACGCCATATCCGGGTTGCCAACGTTCATCATGATCTTGCAGGGTGGTTTGGACAGCTCGCTATTGGATTGCGTAGACACTTCATAGTCCAGCGCGCCGTGATAGACAAAGCCGGTTTCACCTTCTGCACAAGACACCGTCACAATCTCGCCATCGCGCAACAGGTCAGTCGCGTTGACCGAGCCTACGATCGCTGGAATGCCCAGTTCACGTGCAATAATCGCTGCGTGGCAAGTGCGGCCGCCACGGTTAGTCACCAAGGCGCTGGCGCGCTTCATGACGGGTTCCCAGTTCGGGTCAGTCATGTCGGCAACCAGAACATCCCCTGGCTGTACTTCATGCATTTCAGAGGGATCCAGCACGATACGCACTGGACCCACGCCTACTTTTTGCGTCACAGCACGACCGGCGACCACTGGCACAGAGGCGTGTTTTTGCAGCTTGAAGGTTTCTGTGACGTTGTTGGCCGCTTCCTGGGATTTCACTGTTTCAGGTCGGGCTTGCAGGATGTACAGTTTGTTATCCAGGCCATTCTTACCCCATTCAATATCCATTGGACAGCCATAATGCTGTTCAATCGTCATGGCATAGCCGGCCAATTCCAGAATGTCCGCATCAGTCAGGGAGTAACGGTTGCTTTCAGCAGGATCAACTTCCACGGTATGGGTGGATTTGCCGGCTTGTGTCGCATCCGAGAATATCATCTTGATCAGTTTTGAGCCCATGGTGCGACGCACAATGGCTGGTTTGCCTTGCGCCAGCAATGGCTTATGTACATAAAACTCATCCGGGTTAACCGCCCCTTGCACCACCGTTTCACCCAAGCCGTAAGACGAGGTGATGAACGCGACATCACGGTGGCCGGATTCAGTATCAATGGTAAACATCACACCGGCACAGCCAATGTCTGAACGTACCATTTGCTGCACACCTGCTGACAAGGCAACATCGGCGTGCACAAAACCTTTGTGTACACGGTAGGAGATAGCGCGGTCGTTATATAAAGAAGCAAACACTTCCTTGATGGCGTGGTTGATGTTGTCCAGGCCATGAATATTGAGGAAGGATTCTTGCTGACCGGCAAAAGAAGCATCAGGCAAATCTTCAGCGGTGGCAGAAGAGCGCACCGCAAACGTGGTCCCTGGCGCTGATTTTTCAATCAATTTGGCATAATTGTCAGCGATCGCCGCCTGCAGGACAGGGGGGAACTCGGCTTCCATGATCCATTGGCGAATTTGCGCGCCTACGCGAGCCAGTTCTTGCGTGTCATCAGCATTTAGCTTGTCTAGCAAATCGTTAATCTTGTTGTTCAGTCCGCCTTGCGCTAAAAATTCACGGTAGGCATCTGCGGTCGTTGCAAAACCAGTCGGAACGCGCACACCTTTGGCAGAAAGCTGAGAAATCATTTCACCCAGTGAAGCGTTCTTGCCGCCCACGGATGGCACATCGGTGTTTCGTAGATTCTCAAATGGAATAACATGACTTACCATATAAAACCCTTAATGATTTAAAACTGGTGATAATCTATCGCGAAATGCAATGGATTGAATTCGATAAATAGAGGCCGTTTGCCAGACATCGTCTGATTATAGAATGACTTTTATTCCGTGCATTATGCCAAAATCATGTTTTAATGTCACGTCAACGTCAAAGACGTGAAATAATTTTTTTCACACTAAATAATATTAATGCCATGAATGCTCAGATCCCTGTCGATCGTTCGGTCAGTGTGGCCACTTATGGGCGTTTGCACCTGGGTTTTTTTAACCTCGGTGCGGACGATACGCGCCGGTTTGGTAGCATGGGGGTGGCGATCGATGCCTTTCAAACCGCGCTGACTGCCAGTATTGGCCCACAGTCTGCGCCACTGGATAGCTGGGCCGCTGCCATTGTACACCGTCATCTGGCTGCGCTTGGCGTGCAACAAGCCGTCAATCTGAATATACAGCAGGCAATCCCTCGCCATGGCGGGCTGGGCTCAGGCACGCAGATGGCCCTCGCCATTGGCGTCGCCCTCAATCACCTGTTTGCTCACACACTCACTGAATCGCACATTGCAGCCTTGCATCAGCGTGGTGGTCGTTCGGGCATAGGCATTGGTACCTTTGTTCAGGGCGGCCTGATTGTCGATGGCGGCCGTGGCCCGAATACCGTGGTGCCTCCCATTCTGGTTAGGCATGCGTTTCCGCAAGACTGGCATTTTTTGCTAATCACCGACAATAGCCGCGATGGCCTGCATGGGCAAGGTGAAAAAACAGCATTCCAACAATTGGCCCCGCAATCGGCCGCAGCCACCCAGGCGATACAGCAGCAACTGCTCAGTCACGGACTGCCTGCCTTGATCGAACAGGATTTTGCTGCATTCAGCCAGTTTGTAGGCGATTTGCAAGCCTACAACGCCGACTATTTTGCCCCAGCCCAGGGCGGCCTCTACGCCAGCCAAGGCGTCAGCCAGATTCTGGAGCAGCTCAAAGCGCAGGGACATCGTGGCTTGGGGCAAACCTCCTGGGGGCCGACCGGATTTGTATTATTACCAACGCGTGCAGCAGCGGTAGCCTTGCAGATGCAATTGCTTGCCCGGTATGAAGATCGGCCTGCACTGGGGTTTATCGTCACAGCAGCCATAAATTCGCCAGCCTTGATTGAGGTCAAGGCATCTGTCGATTAACTTTTATTAAGATAATTTTGAAAAGTTACAATTTTCACGGTCTGCTCTTGATTTTGAACGGGGCTCTTAGTGTGTATATTTGAGCCTGAATCTATTTAACAAACGGTTTCAGGGGGAACAATGAAGAAAACCAGCATTATGCATTTGTTTACAGCCGCAAAAAATGCGAGTCCATTTGATGTCAATATGGCATTTGATGCAGGCTATGAAAAAATTATTTCTTATACCGACGTCACCCTGAATGAAATCATTCCATTGACTCAGGATGCCATTTTCTCCCGCAGTCCGAGTGGCCTCAAACAACAGGCCTTGTTTTTTGGCGGCCGTGATATTCAAGTCGCGCTTGAAATGCAGAAGCAGGCACGTAGTGCCATGTTCAAACCTTTTGAGTGTCATACTTTTTCTGATCCTTCTGGCGCGTTTACAACCGCGGCAGCCATGTTGGCCAAGGTTGATTTTTACTTGCAAAAGTCCGGCAGCGGCCTGGGCAAGGAAAAAGTCGCCATTTTTGGTGCCAGTGGCACGGTAGGTTCTACCGCGGCATTGATCGCGGCACGCCAGGGCGCAACGGTGCTAATGGTGGCTCATGCCGAAATCGCGAGCATGCAGGCTTATGTGGACAAGTTGTCGACCAGTTACGACGTCAAATTGCAAGTGGTGGATGGTAGCAATGAAGCTGCGAAAATGGCGGTGTTGAACGAAGCCAGCGTGGCATTGTGTGCAACCCCGGCCGGCGTGCGTGTGCTCGAAGTGCGTCATTTCGCCAACTCCAAAACACTGAAGGTGGTTGCAGATGTCAATGCCGTACCGCCGTCTGGCATTGAAGGCGTGGACACCTTCTCGAATGGTGGCATGATTGAAGGCACGCAAGTCGCCGGTTTTGGTGCGCTGGCGATTGGTCAGCTCAAATATGTCACCCAGAATAAATTGCTGGAGCAAATGTTGCAGAGCGAGAGCCCGATGCACATTGATTATCATGAGGCATATGAATATGCCTGTGCGCACGTAGAATAGGCTGCGCTTGCGGTTGGCCATTTTGTCGCACAGTGCACGCATTTATAGCCAGATGGCACGACGTGAGGGCTTTAACGTGTTGGCTGTGGACGCGTTTGCGGATGCCGAGACGCGACAAGCCGCACAAGCCTGTGTTATCTGGCCAGGGTTTGACAACCCTGGGGCTGCACACGGGATGGCCGACCTGGTTGTGCAACTGGATGCGTTTGCACCAGAGGCCGTTGTGTTCGGTTCAGGATTTGAAGCCAATACAAAAGCGTATCAAGCATTGTGCGAGCGCTATCCGGTGTACGCTAATGCTGCTGAGGTCGTGATGGAGGTGAAGGACCCTTTCGTATTGCAGCAGACTTGTGAGCGCAGCGGCGTAGCATCGCCCATGGTGACAAGGCAAAAGCCGGTTTCTGGCACTTGGCTGTATAAACAGATTGGAGCATGCGGTGGCGGACATGTGCAGATCGACGATTGCTCAACGACAGCACCGTCTGTAGCTTTTGACCAAGCCTATTGGCAAGCTTTTCAAGCGGGCCAGGCTGTTGGTCTGTTGTTTATCGCCCAGTCAAATGCATGCGAGCTGATTGGCGTACATGCGCTCAAACAGCGGCCCGGCAGGTTTACCTATGCTGGCGCGAGCCGCCTGCACGATGAAAAAATATGGGCGGCAGCGCAGCAAGTGTTGAACGCGCTCCTGCCAAACTTAAATTTGATAGGCTTGAATAGCCTGGATGCGATCTGGGTAGAGGGCACTTTACATGTGCTCGAGATCAATCCACGACTCAGTGCCAGCATGCGATTGTATAGCCAGATGCCTCTGATACAAGCACATCTGGCCAGTTGCCAGCAAGCGCAAGGGCCTGCACTTAGTCGACTGACAGGCTACGCCAGCCATTGTATTGCTTATGCCCAACAGGCTATCACGGTCGGTTCACTCGACTGGCCAGAATGGGTAGAAGATCGGCCAACAACCCATGAGATTGCAGCCGGACAACCGGTGTGCAGTCTTTATGCTGAAGCAGAGACCGCGCGCGAGGTGCACGCGGCCTTGCAAGACCAAAAAACACAACTTGAAAAATTATGGGGGACGTATGTCTGCAAGCACATCGAATTCAATATCCACTAATGAGCAACCATCAAGCATTAGCGTTCAACGCTATAGCGCACCGCTCGTTGCTGAGATGGTTGCCAATGCAGCCGCCTTGGGATGTGTGGTATCCACGCACGAGACAGGTGCAACCATCGTCGATGCCGGCATTCAAGTGCCGGGAGGATTGGAAGCCGGTCGCCTGATTGCTGAAATCTGTATGGGCGGACTCGGTAATGTGGCCTTGCGCCATGTGCCGCAATTTGCCAACTGGCCATTAAGCGTGGTGGTCACGGCCAAACAACCGGTGATTGCCTGCCTGGGCAGCCAGTATGCCGGTTGGGCGCTGTCCCATGAGAAATTCTTTTCGCTGGGTAGCGGCCCTGCACGGGCGATTGCACAGCGTGAAGAGGTGTTTAAAGACATCAATTACCGCGACCAGGGCGAACAATCGGTATTGGTGCTTGAAACTGACAAGGTGCCGCCTGCCGCCGTGATTGAAAAAGTATCCAAAGACACCGGGCTTCCGGCGAATAAACTTACCTTTATCCTGACGCCTACACGCAGTGTGGCCGGTTCATTGCAAGTGACTGCGCGCGTGCTCGAAGTAGCCTTGCATAAATGTCACGCCTTGCATTTTGATTTGTCTGCCATTGTGGATGGCTACGGGATTGCGCCGGTGCCTGCACCATCGCCAGACTTTATCGTCGGCATGGGCCGCACCAATGATGCGATTTTGTTTGGTGGCTTTGTGCAGTTGTTTGTGAATACGGACGATGCTGCGGCAGAAGCCCTGGCAACACAATTACCTTCTTCCGCCTCTAAAGACTATGGTCGTCCTTTTGCTGAGGTATTTAAAGCGGTCAATATGGACTTTTACCAGATTGATCCGATGTTATTCTCTCCGGCCAAAGTCAGTGTCAGCAATATGAAAACAGGCCGCACATTCTTTGCTGGAAAGTTTAATGAAGATCTTTTAAATCAATCTTTTGGTAGCTAAATCTCAAGTGATTTAATATGTTCCGAGGGCAGGCGTCAGGTCTCAAAACCTGCACCTGCGTCATCGTACAAGCCTTATGCAAGTTGTTCCCATTTTTACTGACGAAGTGGCCCAGGCCGGTGGCTGGCATGGGCAGAGCTTGGCTCAGGCGTTTGCCCGTCGTGGCTGGCAAGCGCTGATGGTGTCACTGGATAGCTGTCATCTGAGTATCGCCAATCAGCAGGTGCTGATTCATATCCCCGGCTTGACGCAACCAGCCCCCATGGCCTTTGTGCGTGGGGTGGCCGCAGGCACGACACAACAAATTATTACGCGCATGAACCTGCTGCATACTTTGCAGCGGCAGGGCATGGTCATTTATAACTCGGCACGTGCCATCGAAACCACGGTGGATAAAGGGCTCACCAGTCAATTGCTGGCAGAGCAGGGCGTGGCGACGCCAGTTACCTGGGTCTGTGAGCACCGGCACATTGCGCATGCGCTCATGCAGCAGGTGCTGGATACCGGAAAAACGCTGGTGATCAAGCCTTTGTTTGGCTCGCAAGGCAAGGGCGTGCGTCTCATCGAAAGCCGTCAGCAGTTTGCCTTGCCGCAAGACCCTTTCGTTGATGGCGTGTATTACTTGCAGGAAAAAATTGAGTGCGGGCCTTACCAGCATGATTACCGTGTGTTTGTGGTGCGCGGGGAGCCGATTGCCGTGATGCAGCGGCAAGGTGACAGCTGGTTGCATAATGTGGCGCGTGGTGCACGTTGCAGTGCCTGTGACGAACAAGATGTGGCTGACATTGGCGTGCGCGCTGCACAGGCTGTGAATATCGCCTATGCTGGGGTCGACGTGATGCGGGACAAGCATGGCAAATTATGGGTGATCGAGGTTAACAGTATCCCGGCCTGGCGTGGGCTGCAAAGTATTACCTCGTTTGACATTGCTGATGTGCTGGTCAATGATTTGTTACAGCTGGCTGATGCTTAAACGATGCAGATGAATACACAGATTCAAACCGCCTATTTACAGGCTTGTCTGGCCGAGCTCGAAGCGCTCAAGCCCGGCAATGTGCATATTTTTGCTGATGGACATGGCATGCAGGTCCAGCATTTCGTTGAAAGCGCACACGTCTCGGCACCCGCCCTGTGTGATGATGCACAATTTGGCAAGCGCAGCCTTGGGCAACGTATTTTGCAGGCCTTGCAGGCCACCTACACCCAAGTCGGTTGCAATACCAATTTGGGGATTGTCTTGTTGGTCGCGCCGCTGGTGCAGGCTACGGTGGATTATGCGGCTTTGCCGTTAAAGACCGGCTTGCAGCAAGTCTTGCAGCAGACCACGGTGGAAGATGCGGCAGCGGTCTATGCCGGGATTCGTCTGGTGAATCCTGCCGGCATGGGGCAGCGTAGTGAGCATGATGTTTCAGAAGCGCCACAGATTACCTTGTTGCAAGCCATGCAACTGGCCAGCGCGCAGGATGAAATCGGCCGTCAATACAATGAGGGCTATGCCCGTCTGTTTGAGGAGGCACTGCCCCTTTATCTTGAACAATGCCAACGCTGGGAACGTCCCGCCTGGGCGTTGACGGCGGCTTATTTGTACTGGCTTTCCAGCGTGCCGGATAGTCATATTGTGCGCAAATATGGCTTGCTGACAGCGCATGAGGTGCAAACTACCGCCGAGCAGCATTATCAGGCACTGCTGGCGCTAGATAATCCTAAAACCTACCTGCCTGCATTGCTGGCCTGGGATCAGTCACTGAAAGCGGAGCGCTTAAATCCAGGCACCAGTGCTGATTTAACGGTCATCACAGCCATGTTGGCAAACATGCAAACAACTGGCGGCCACACCCTATAAGTCAATGCCTGACCTGCGGTATACTGCAGGATTGACATGTTTTAGTCAGTCTGGAGCCGCGTATGTCCGAGCAAGTATTTACCGAGCAGGAAATTCAACAACTTTTGAGTAGCTCTTTGCCGCATTGGTACTATGAAGAGGGCTGGATACGCCGTAAATATAAAACCAATAGCTGGAAAGGGACGCTGATGGTGGTTAACACCATCGGTCATCTAGCAGAAGCGGCTTGGCACCATCCTGACCTGACGGTTTCTTATGCCTTTGTCATCGTCAAGTTATGCACGCACAGCGCAAAAGGTATCACGATGAAAGACATCGAACTCGCCAGAAAAATTGAAGAGGTGATTCAATGGCAACCTGCTCAGCAAGCAGGCTCAGCCTTAGAGGGCACACCACAAGATGACCTCCGCTTTAGTTACGTCAAATACGACCAATAACTGTTTTTACGTTTAATCTTCATTGTTGATGTTGTTGTATGCCTGCCCCAGATAAAAGCCATCTACCGCCAGCGATCTTTTTTATGGGCCCGACGGCTAGTGGCAAAACCGCCGCCACCATTGCGCTAGCCCAGCGCTTTCCGGTGGAAATCATCAGTGTCGATTCTGCGCTTGTCTATCGCGGCATGGACATTGGCACCGCCAAACCCGATGCCGAGACCTTGCGCCAGGCGCCACACCATTTAATTGATTTAATCACGCCACTGGAGCAGTATTCCGCCGCCCAATTTGCCAAGGATGCGTTAGCGCTCATGCAGACGGCAACCGCCAACGGACGCATCCCGGTGCTCGTGGGCGGCACCATGCTTTATTTCAACGCCTTGCAACATGGCTTGAGCGACTTGCCGCCGGCGGACCCTGTCATCCGCGTGCAAATCGAAGCTGAAGCCAGTGCGGTTGGCTGGCCTGCCATGCATGCCCAATTAGCCAGTATAGACCCCAGCGTCGCTGCCAAAATCCATACCACTGACTCACAACGCATCGAACGTGCGTTGGAAGTGTATCGCATCAGTGGACAGCCCATGAGTGTCCTGCGCGCGCAGTCAGAAAAAGTCACGCTACCGTTTGATATCCTCAAAATCGCCCTCATGCCTAGCGATCGCAGTGTCTTGCATCAGCGCATTGCCGATCGTTTTCAAGCCATGCTGAAACAAGGCTTTATTGAGGAAGTTCAAGGCTTGCTCAGTGCCTATCCGCAACTCACCACCGAGACACCAAGCATGCGTTGCGTCGGTTACCGTCAGGTGTTGCAGCACCTCAATGGCGAGATTGACCTGCCCACCCTGGCTGATCATGGCGTCTACGCGACGCGGCAATTGGCGAAGCGCCAACTCACCTGGTTACGTGGTATGGATGATGTCGAGGTCCTGGATTGCTTAAGTCAGGATTGGATAAATCAGATGCTGACAAAGATAAAATTGCATCTTTAATTGTTGATTGATGTTTGAAACAAAAAAGCCTGACAAGGATGTCAGGCTTTTCTACTATTCCAGAACCTATTTAATAGGCGCTGTCTTGCCCCACGGCGGTTAACCAAACGGTTTTTGCCACGATCAACATATCCAGACGAGGGCTCCAGTTGCGCAAGTACTCCAAATCGTAATGTACCCGCTGCTCCATTTTTTCCAAGGTGTCAGTCTCGCCACGAAAGCCGTTGACCTGTGCCCAGCCGGTAATCCCTGGCTTGACCTTATGGCGCACCATGTAGCCTTTAATCAGTTTGCGGTACTCTTCATTATGCGCCACCGCATGAGGGCGTGGCCCAACAACGCTCATGCGTCCTTGCAGCACATTAATAAACTGAGGTAACTCATCCAGTGAGGTTTTGCGCAAAAAAGCACCCAGGGGCGTGATGCGCTGGTCATTTTTAGTCGCTTGCGTCACTTTGGTGCCATCCTCAGTCACGGTCATTGAGCGGAACTTATACACCAGAATCTCCTGGCCATCCAATCCGTAACGGCGCTGCTTGAATATCACCGGACCTGGGGAGGTGAGTTTTACCCCCGCTGCGATAATCAGCAAGATGGGGGAGATTAATATCAGTACAATTAATGAAAACAAAATGTCTGCCGTGCGTTTAATCATGCCGTCCACCCCTGTAAACGGCGTTTCGCAAACAGAAACCACAGGAATGCCATTCACGTCGGAAACCCGGCCCTGAATCAAATCAGTCACAAAAATATCAGGCACAAAATAAATTGAGGCGGTGGTATCTTTCAAGTCATCCAGCAGTTTCAAAATGCGAGGATGGCTAGACATCGGCAGCGCAATATAAATAGTATGTATCTGGTGTGACTTGCAGTAGAGAGGAATATCCGTCAAGGCGCCTAAGATCTCAAAGCCATGATTCTGGGGCGCGCGCTCAGGCGCGCGATCCTCAAAAAAGCCCAATACGTTGACACGGCTATATTCATCAGCCAGTAAATTATTGGCAACAACCAAGCCTTGTTCATTGAGGCCAATGATCACTGCGTTTTTGGCAGGCCCCTGCAAACGGATGAAGAATGGAGAAAGCTCTTTGAGTGCTGTCAGGCCCAGAATCTGCGCAATAGGTGTACCGATTAGCCATGTATAAATGATTTGAGGCGTAAATAGCGACATATAACCAGTGATTTCGGCAAAGATCAGCACCATGCTTGCCAACAATAACCACTGAAAAATGACATCCCGCGACATTTTCCAAAAACCTAATCGTATTTTTGCGCCACTTGGAAATGTGACCGAAAACAAAAGAATTGAGGTGAAGAAGATAGAGATCGGTATACGGTCTTCAAAATAGATAAAAATTCCCCACATGAAAAAAACCATAATCAGCGGCTCGACAATCGACTCTACAAAATAAAGCGGGCTGCGTGGGCCGGACGATAAGCCGGCAATAGTTCGAATGGGGGGTTTAACGGTCTTTTTCATAATATTTATTTCGACATTGCTAAACGAGTTTAACCAAATTAAGTGGATACAGCAATCTAAAGTACGGTTCGATATGAGTGGGTTACAGTCATAAAAATGATGTATTAAGGTAATATAATCAAGTTGAAAGAGATCACTTTATTAATTAATGTTATAGATAAAGTTAAACATTACTAGTATTAATTGTAAGTTTACAGGTTAGAATGACTATTAAATCATATGCTTCACTTGCTTAAATTCATGTCATTTTTACAGCGATCCCACAAGTTCAAAGCAACTCAAAACGTCATTGCCATGTTGATGGCACTGTCACCTGTCTATGCCCTTTCTGACGAGTTGGACACAGTTCAATTTCGAGCCGGGCTTAACAAAGTGCATGACAACAACCTGTTCAGGCGAGCGAGTAATGAAGTGTCAGAGGAAATTACTACCACGACATTAGGCGCTAAACTGGACAAGACCTACTCTTTGCAAAGAATCGTTTTAGATTTAAACCTTGTAGACAACAAGTATAACGTTAATGATTATTTGAATTTTACCGCTACCAATTACAGTGCTGCATGGAACTGGTCATTAACGCCTGAGATCACGGGCAGCCTCTCATCAGATCGTACACAGGGGTTGAACAGCTTTTCTGATATTCGAGTAACAACCCAGAGAAATATTCGTACAACAACTACGAATCAATTCAGAGTACAGTATTCACCGCATAATGTATGGATGGCCATTTTAGGCTTTAGTCAGTTATCACTCGAAAATAGTGAAACATTTACAGCCATTTCTGATTTTGATGCCTCCGGCCTCGATTATGGTCTCATGTATTTGTTTCCTTCAGGCTCCAATGTTCGTTTGATGGGGCATAACCGGCGTGGGGAGTTTACCAAACGGCCATTGGATGCTGTCTTGGCCTTTGATAACGGCTATGACGAAAAAGAGTATGAGTTGGAGTTGTTGTCACAAGATCCCGGTAAAGATAGACTGACTGCTAAAGTTGGTTACTTAGAGCGGGAGTATGATAATTTTAGTATTCGAAATTATTCATCTTACATCGCAAACGTTATTTATGAGTTGCAAATAACTGGAAAGTTACGGTCTAACTTTACTTTGTCCCGAACGCTCACGCCATTTGAGGCAAGTAACTCTACATATTCACTGTCAGATAATTTTAGTGGCAGGCTCTTTTATCAAGCGTTCGCAAAAGTCCAAGTAGGGATTAATGCATCCTATGGTGAAAGAAGTTTTGAGGGGAGAGGACAGTTCAGCACCAGTGACAGAACAGATAAAGAGACTTCGTACGGCGCGTTTGTTCGATGGAACCCAATAAAAAATATCGGTTTTAATTTAAGTACGACTAAATCTAACCGTAATTCTACATTAGCGAATTTTGATTATGATGATACTTTAACTTCTGTTTCAGTTGATCTGAGGATCTAAATATTTTGTATAAATATATTAGCCTTGTTAAGGTCTAGCTAGGTTGTCATGATCACTTTACCGGAACTAAATAACATCTCATCGAACAGTCATTAAGTGCCATAAATGAACACCCTTATTTGCTTTGAAAAAAGCCAGAATTAAAGGCTGTTTTATGAATAAACTCACTAAACTTGATCGTGTTTAAAATTACTCATTATTAACATAATTCTTATTTAAGAGAACAATAGTATGATCAGATACATGCGATTTTTTATCATTAGTTTGATGGTTTTGTTTAGCACAATTGCCAAAGCCGATTACACCCTTGGTGCAGGTGACTATGTCAGGATCGTTGTATATGGCGATGCTGACTTAACCAGGGAAACTCGTGTTGCTGAAGCGGGAGAGATTACCCTCCCACTGATTGGTGAGGTGTTGGTAGGCGGCATGACAACCATACAGGCTGAAAAGAAAATCGCCGAGCAGTTAAAAAAAGGCGGCTTTATTGCCAATCCTCAGGTATCGGTATTGATTTTAGAGTTTAAAAGCAAAACGGTTTCAGTATTAGGCGGCGTTTTGAAACAAGGTCGATATCCCATTACCCATCCAACCGATGTGAAGGATTTGATAGCAGAAGCTGGTGGTTTAACTCCTGAGGCTTCTGAAATTATTACTGTTGTGCGGGCTGAAAAACGCAGTGAATATGATTTGAATGAGGTGATCGAGCGACGTAACTTAAACGTGCAAGATATTTGGTTGACCGGTGGGGAAACGATTTACATCAGCACCAGAGATGTGGCCGTCTCTGGTCAGGTAGCCAGACCAGGAAAATACGGTATTCAAGGTGGCACTCGTAAGGTGAGCGATTTCATTGCCCTTGCGGGTGGCGTCAATGAGGCTGCCGGAGAAACACTTTTCTTTACCACATCACGTTCAGGCTCAACCGTGACACAAGAGTTAAATATTGATGATCTTTTCCGTGCACCTGCCAGTGATATGAATCGAGAGTTGGCTCCAGGTGATGTGATTTACGTTCCTAAAGCGCCGCAATTTTACATTTACGGCGAGGTACAACGTCCGGGCATGTATAAAGTGGATAAAAACATGACCATCATGCAAGCGATCGCAAAAGCGGGTGGGTTGACGACACGGGGAACCCAGCGATCAGTGAAACTGCATCGTAAAAATAATGAGGGCAAGCTGATTAAACAGTCACCGGAACTCACTACGACTTTAATGGATGAAGATGTGTTATTCATCGAAGAAAGTTTGCTCTAAGATTAATCGGAAAAATATATGAATTTAGTTCAATTTATCAGCATACTTAAAATTCGCCGTTACGTTATTTTGTTGACTGCGATCATTACAGTGGTTACAGCCGTGGCTATTAATGCAATGTTGCCGAAAAATTTTCTGGCAACCGCTAAGGTATTGCTAAATTACAAAGGGGTTGATCCCGTCACAGGAACATCCTTGCCGGCACAATTGATGCCAGGGTATATGGGCACGCAGGCTGACATTATTCAAAGCAAAAGTGTTGCCATAGAAGTTGTAAAAAAACTCAATTTGACAGAAATTCCCAACATCAAGGCGGAGTATCAGAAAGCGGCTAGCAAGCAGAATATAGATATTCAGGAATGGATGGCTGAGCGGCTGCTTAAAAACCTGGATGTAAAACCGTCTAGGGAAAGCAGTATTATCTCGATTGACTATAAAGGTGTTGAACCAAACTTTGCTGCCGCGATGGCCAATGCTTTTGCAGAGTCTTATATTTCTGTCAGTCTTAGGTTGAAGATGGAGCCTGCATTAAAGGCTTCCGAATACCTGTCATCGCAAACAAAAATACTGCGTGATAATCTCCATCAAGCACAAGAGAAACTGTCTAAATACCAACAGGATCATGGGTTAACGAGTATTCAAGAAGCTCTGGATGTCGAGACATCCAAGCTGAGAGATCTCTCTGGTCAATATTCAGTGATGCAGACTCAATCGATTGATGCAAATTCCAGAAGAAATGATGCTGCAAAAAATATGAGTGATTCGCCGGATGTTGCGCTTAATCCTGTCATTCAGAATTTGCGTATGAGCCTTGTGACTGCAGAGGCAAAGTTGGCAGAAACCGCTCAGCGTTACAGTAAAAACCATCCAGTTTATATTGCAGCAGAAGCTGAGGTGGCAAAACTCAGAAGCCAGTTACAAACTGAAATTGATAGAACTGTCATCAGCTTAAACAACAGCGCCAACATCAATACCCAACGTTTCGGTGATGTAAAAGTACAACTTGAACGCCAAAAGCAGCGTGTGCTTGATTTAAACAGATCTCGCTCTGAGTTGACATTGTTAGAAAAAGAGGTTGATATCGCTCAAAATGCCCTTGCTTCTGTCAATAACCGATTTAGTCAAACCTTATTGGAAAGTCAATCAAACCAAGCGGATATTTCGATACTTGAAGCTGCAAGTCCGCCCTTAACGCCTAACAACCCTCGGTTACTCATTATTGTGCCTTTCGCTGCGATCTTGGGTTCAATGTTGGGGTGCTTCTTTGCCTTGATTGCTGAGTTTTTGGATCGTCGAGTGCGTACCAAAGATGATGTCCTCGCTTGTGCAGATATCCCTGTATATGAATTTAGCATCAAGCCTGTTTAATTTCTGGACAACTTACATACATCAAGCGTGAGTGATTACAAGTATGAATATTATCGAAACTGAAAAAAACACACCTCTGAAAACGGTATCGTCCAGCATAGGCCATTTATTGCTTGATATGGGTAAGATTACCGAGAAAGATGCTGAGCGCATTTTGAAATTTCAAAAAGAAAAATCAATGCGCTTCGGCGAGGCAGCACTGGCACTGGGCTTTGTGACGATGGACGACATTAATCACGCCTTGTCATTTCAATTTGATTACCCTTATCTTTCACAAGATAAATCTTCATTCAGTCATCAACTGGTGGCTGCATTCGATCCTTTTTCAAAGCAAGTTGAATCGTTACGCTCTTTGAGAACGCAGCTGATGTTGCGCTGGTTTGAACGGGGATTCAAGTCTCTAGTTGTTTCTTCAGCCAGAGAGTCAGATGGTGCCAGCCAATTGGCTGCCAATCTTGCAATTGTGTTCTCACAACTTGGTGAGCGAACATTACTGATTGATGCAAACCTAAGATTGCCACAACAACATACCTTATTTAAATTGAATAACCATCATGGCCTTTCCGACATTCTGGTCGGCCGCGCTTCTACAGACGTCATTGTCAGAATCCCCTCCTTGCTTAATTTGAGTATTCTGACAGCGGGTGCAGTGCCACCCAACCCTCAAGAGTTACTAAATAAAAATGCGCTTGACGAATTATTGGCTAGTTTTAGTCAACAATTTGACATAGTGATCATGGATACTTCCCCTATTTTAATGTCTTCAGATGCTCAAGTGGTGGCGAAGAAAGTGGGGGGGGTCCTCATTGCGGCTGAGACCAATAAAACGGCCTTAAGTGATATTCAGTCAGCAATCGATGCCTGTCGTGAAATTGGAATTGAAGTACAAGTTGCGTTGAATGCACATTAATCTTCCTTTAGAACATAAGCCGAAAGTGATTGCATACAGTGCAATCTTTCTTTCTATCTTAGTGCTTTTTGTTCCTGTCTTTTATGATCTATTTCTGACCGTCTGGAATAGCGATACCCAATCACATGGACCCATCGTCCTCGGTATCGGTGTTTGGTTCTTTTATTTCAAGACAAAGCAGATACTGGATAAGCCACAGATATTCAAACCAGCCAATTTATTGGGCTGGACACTTATTGTGGCCGGTATCTGCTTATATCTGGTGGGATATTCTCAAAGTGTTTACATCATCTCGATTTTTTCACTCGTTTTTGTCTTGTGTGGATTGATCTGTATTATTTTTGGCCCGCACATCGCTTTAAAATACTGGTTTGCATTGTTTTTTTTCGTGTTTTTGATCCCTTGGCCAGCCTCGGTAATCGATGCGCTGACGCAACCGATGAAAATCGCTGTGTCTTATGCATCCGAACATCTGTTGTACGCCCTGGATTACCCGATTGCTCGCTCCGGTGTCATTTTGCAAATAGGGCAATACAAACTGCTCGTTGCAGATGCTTGTGCCGGACTTAACTCTCTGTTTACACTTGAAGCGATAGGATTGTTATATATCAATGTGATCAATCACCAAGCTTTTTGGCGTAATGTTCTGCTGGCCGTGCTGATTGTTCCAATCTCCTTTACTTCAAATGTGCTTAGAGTTTGTACGCTAGCATTGATTACGTATCACCTCGGGGATGAAGCAGGGCAAGGCTTCCTGCATAATTTTTCAGGGATGGTCTTGTTCCTGACAGCATTGATACTCATCATTGCGGTGGATGCACTGATACAAAAGCTTGCAGAAAAATTTAATCTAAAAAGATTGCTGAGCCAAGATTGATATGAAGGTATTAAAAGATTTGTTTTTAAAACTACCTGATGTCAAATTAAGCCTTGCGTTAAAAATGCTTGGATTATGTCTGCTTGCATTGCTTGTGGCGCTATCACTCAAGCCTCATCTTTATTACGCAACCCAACCAACGCAGTTTGAAACAAGCATTCCCAAATCATTTGCCGGCTGGACTGAGGTTTTGCAATCGTCCCCACAAGTGCGAATGGTCTCTGACGAGCGTAGCCTGGAGAGCCAATTATATGATGACATGCTGATGCGGACTTATGCGGATAAAGAGGGCCATCAGGTTATGCTCGCTTTAGCCTACGCGCATCAGCAAAGGCAAGATGTTAAGGTTCATCAGCCTGATGTATGTTACCCGGCACAGGGGTATCAAATGCAAAAATCTCAAACCTACTCGTTTGATAGCGTTAAGTCAGGAACGCGAGTCATTGGTAAACGACAACTATATGCTAGCCAAAATCATTTGGAAGCAGTGAGCTACTGGATTCGTGTAGGAGACAGCACCTTAACATCCGGTCTGCAAATGCGGCTCAAGATTATTCATGACGGATTAGTTCACAGGCGCTATGACGATGGGATACTGGTAAGAGTATCAAGCGCAATTGCAGATGATTCTGCACTTAATCAAGTTTATGGGTTGCATGAGAAATTTCTCAAAGACCTGGTTGATGCAATGTCAGCTTCTGAGCCAAAGCTTCTGGTGCCTTAAGCTTGTACAGCCTGCCACAAGATTTATTTAGTATTAGAGAATGATGTTATGAAAATTTGTATTGCTGGTACCGGATATGTTGGCTTGTCTTTAGCCACATTATTATCTCAAACACACGAAGTCGTTGCGCTCGACGTGGTTGCGGAAAAGGTTGCATTGATTAATAACCGTCAATCGCCGATTTCAGACAAGGAAATCGAATCTTTTTTTGCCAGCAAGACCCTTAACCTGACCGCAACACTCGACAAACAAGCGGCCTACAAAGACGCAAAATATGTCATTGTCGCCACGCCCACCGATTATGACCCGGAAACCAACTACTTTAATACCAGCTCGGTAGACCAGGTTCTGGCTGATGTTACCGCCATGGCACCCGAGGCGATCATCGTTATCAAATCCACTATCCCCGTGGGCTTTACAAAGCTAGCCAGAGAAAAGCATCAAAACCAAAATATTATTTTTTCCCCGGAGTTTTTGCGCGAAGGCAAAGCACTCTACGATAATCTGTATCCATCAAGAATTATTGTGGGTGACAGGACTGAAGATGCCGCGGCATTCGCAGAATTGTTAAAAGCGGCCTGTCTCAAGCCAGATGTTCAGGTATTGCTCACTGACAGTACAGAAGCAGAAGCCATTAAGCTATTCTCTAATACTTACCTCGCGATGCGGGTGGCTTATTTCAATGAGTTAGACAGCTATGCCATTAAATATGGACTCAACACCAAAGAGATCATTGACGGCGTATGTCTCGACCCCCGGATTGGCAACCACTATAACAACCCTTCGTTTGGCTATGGCGGCTACTGTCTGCCTAAAGATACCAAACAACTGCTGGCCAACTATGAGTCTGTTCCGCAAAACCTCATTAATGCCATCGTACAATCCAACACTACGCGCAAAGACTTTGTAGCAGATACCATTATCAAGCTCCAACCCAAAACGGTAGGCGTGTTCCGGCTCATCATGAAGGCCGGATCAGACAACTTCCGCGCCTCTAGTATTCAAGGCATCATGAAGCGCATCAAAGCCAAGGGCATTGAAGTCGTCGTCTTTGAGCCAGAGCTGAAAGAATCACTGTTCTTCAACTCAAAAGTCATCAATGACCTCAACGAGTTTAAGCAAATCTCGGATGTGATTATCAGTAACCGTATGACCAGTGAGCTTGGCGACGTAAAAGATAAAGTCTTCACCCGAGATCTGTTTGGTAACGATTAGATCATCTTCCGTTCATTTTTATGAAAAAAGATTTACTAAAGGGTGCTCTGTGGCTTAGTGCCGCTAAGCTATTAGTTAATATCATTGCTTTTATTAGCACGATAGTTTTTGCAAGAATTCTTCTTCCAGATGATTTCGGTCTGGTTTCTTTTGCATTAGCAATATTCGGACTAATAACCGCGGTGACGGATTTGTCGTTGGCATCAGCTTTAGTCCAAAAAAATGAGATTCATGAGGAGCATTTTCATACAGCATTTACTATGAATGCAATTAGAGGTGGGTTAGTTGCATTTATATTATTTTCGGCTGCTCCTTTTATAACTCAATCTTATGGGGATCATAGGCTTGAGCTTATTTTACGAGCGCTATCTGTCGTACTTTTAATTAGTGGTTTTGGTAATCCTAAAATTGTTACTTTTACTCGAAACCTAAAGTTCTGGCAGGAGTTTGTTATAAATGTAACTCAGAAATTGTTGGGTTTTTTGGTAGGTGTTGCCATCGGGTACTTATATCACTCTTATTGGGCATTAGTGATTGCAGGGATTGTTCACCAGCTAACAGGTTTAATAGTTTCCTATATTCTAATTCCTTACAAGCCAAAATTTAGTTTGGTATATGTGAAGGATTTGTGGTCTTTTTCTGTTTGGCTTACTTTATGTCAAGCTGCGATTAACATAAACATGAAGTTTGACCAATTTCTCATTGGCTCTAAACTTGGCAACAACACTCTGGGGATATATTCCGTAGGGGATAACTTATCAACAACACCCACTAGAGAAATGATTGCTCCAATTGAGGCAACGCTGTTTCCTGCATTTAGTAAAATAGGAAGTGATATTCCTAGATTGCAAAAAGCTTATTTACGTTCGCAGGGCTTGATTGCGTTTATAGCGATTCCTGTTGGGGTAACAATTGCATTATTCTCCGACTTGATTATCCACTTGTTTTTAGGGGAGCGGTGGATAGGCGCTGCAACAGTAATGCAATATATTGCAGTTCTAGTTTCACTTCAAACGCTTGCCTCTCCAGCTCACCAATTAGCGATGTCGCAAGGCATGACTAAAAATATTTTTTATAGAGATATGGCTACTCTCTTGGTTAGAATCCCTTTACTAATAATTGGGTACATTTCAAATGGTCTAATAGGTATTTTAATTGCACGATTTACATCAAACTTTTTTACGATTTTATTAAATATGCTGATGGTTAAGAAGATCCTATCTGTTCCTTTATTAATACAGATTGATTCAAATATGCGAACTATTGCTGGTGCATTGATAATGTCTTTAACTATTCTTTTACTTAAAGAATATGTACCAATTCCTTCTGACTTTGTTATGAGACTTTCATATTTGATTTTCGGTGGTCTTGCAAGCATTGTGATTTACTTATCGGTCACCTTTGGACTTAATGCTCAGCTGCGTAGTGTTATTTCACCGGAGCATGAAATAATCAAGTTGATTGAGAGCTTGAAAGAAAAAATCAAAAAATCCACTTAATACTTACCCGAGACAATCTAGTAATGTTGATGAAAAATAACGGTAGATACTTACAGCTTGACGGCTGGAGAGGTCTTTCAATAATTACTGTAATTATTGGTCACTTTATGCCACTCGCCGATGTGAATCTAGGTCGATTGGGGGTAGAAATGTTTTTTGTTCTAAGTGGTCGTTTAATGGCTGAAATACTCTTTGAGAAGCACACAGATTTGAGAGAGTTTTTCAAAAGAAGAATTTCCAGAGTTTGGCCTGCCATGTTCTTTTTTTTGATTATTGCCTACTTTGTAATTTCAAAACTATTTGGACAATTGGCATTTTCAAAACTGATCTTCCTTTCATGCTTTACCTTCTTTTATAACTACTTGGAAGCAGGCTTTCATCTTGGACGAAGTATTACTATTGATCATATATGGTCATTATGTGTCGAGGAGCATACATACATACTGCTAGCGTTATTGTTAGTTTTTACAAAAAAAACCAAAATCAAGCCAACCATTATTTTGTTACCGATCATACTCTTAATGATCTTTAATGGAATAGCGCAAACGGTATTCTATCATCTTGATTACTATCATGTTTATTGGCGATCTGATGTTAGAGGCGCCTCAATCCTTATTGGCGCGTATATCTATTTGCTTTTTAAGCAAAAATCTTCACTTAACAAAAAAGATAATTTAGCCATTTTGTTTTTTTTACTCGGTTTTCTATTAAGTTTTAATGCTGTGCCAGACTTTATTAAATACAGCATGGGTACAATTTTTCTTGCCATAGCAATTAACAATCTTGATGGCCTTTCTAGTAGTTTTCAAAAAATACTCACATCCAAAGTATTAAATTGGATTGGACTTGTTTCATTTTCCATTTATTTATGGCAGCAGCCTTTTTATGCATTGAAATCAAACTACTCAACACCACTGCTTTTAAGCTGCATTACTATTCTCGGCGTTTTAAGTTTTTATTTTGTTGAAGTGCCCGCAAGAAGATTTTTAAATCGCCTCAACTTATGGGGATAACCCCTAATTTTTGAAGTTATAGGAAGCAACTTTGCTTATTTCAATTTATATTCCTACGAAAAACCGACTGGATATGTTGCAGGCGGCAATTGAGTCTGTGCTCAATCAAACGCACCGTGAGGTTGAGCTTATTGTGGTGGATGATGCTTCTACCGATGGCACTAAATCTTATTTAACTGAGCTTGCTGCCAAAGATACGCGGGTTAAGTTTTTATCTAATAGCCAAAGTAAAGGTGCTTGCGTTGCGAGAAATATGGCTATCAAGCAGGCACAAGGGGAGTTTGTGACTGGCTTGGACGATGATGATGAGTTTGAGCCTTATCATATTGAGGCACTCATTAATTATTGGAGTATTTTAGAGAGATCGAAGGTGGTTTTTTCTTCTATTTATGTTCAGTACAAGTACAGAAATGCAGGTCTTTTTTCTTACTCAAGAAAAAACTCATCAGTTGAATATACTGATTTATATTATGCTAATTGTGTTGGAAACCAGCTGTTTTCAACAAAAGCAAATTATCTGAAAGCAGGGTTATTTGATGAGAGTATGCCTGCATGGCAAGATCTAGAGTTTTTTTATCGTTTTTTAAAGCTAAATGGTGCTGCTAGACTGCTTGATATAAGTTCGTATATTTTTGATATTACTCCTCGTGGAGATAGGATCTCTAGGCTAAACAAATCAAGGATTCTAGATTCATATGTCAAGTTTGTTACTAAGCACAATCTATTAAAAAACCATAATGTCTGCCGTGAATTAGCAGCCCAAGTTTACTCAGATTATTATGGTTTTAAGTTTGAGCCGGCCGATGTGGGTTATTTTTTAAAGGCTGGTTTTATGCCCAAAACAGTTTTTAGAATTTTTAGAGATTGCAGGGATAACAAGGCAGTTAAATATTACTGATCTAACGGTGTAGATATGAAACTAGCTTATTTGATTCTTGCACATAATAATCCTGCTCACCTGGGACGATTGATGGAAGGGCTTAAAACGAGCGCTACTGACTTTTTTATACATATTGATAAAAAGTCTAATCTGGATGAGTTTATCCATTTAGCTGGCACACAGGTTTTTTTTAGTAACCAACGGGTGCCGGTTTATTGGGGGACATTTTCACAGATTGAGGCAACGCTTGCGTTAATGCAGCAAGCTATAGCTGCTGAGAAACCATATGATTATTTTGTTTTGTTGAGCGGTGCGGACTACCCAATTCAGTCAGCAGATTATATTCATGAATTTTTTAAAAACCATCAAGGAACTCAGTTTATCAGTACCTTGAAAATGCCAAATTTAGCAGCTGGCAAACCTTTGTCATTACTTGAAGAATTTAATGTTGAAGGTAAATATAAAAAAATCAAAAAACGTGCATATCGTTTGTATAAGGCGCTAGGGTTGCCACGCATAAGGAGAGACTACCAACAAGGGCTTAACGGTTTAGTGCCTTATGCTGGAGCACAGTGGTGGGCTTTAACACGTGAAGCTTGCGAATATATCCTTAAATTTGTTGAGACTCATCCCAAGTTCATGCAGCTTTATCAAAATGTACTAGTTCCCGATGAGATGTTCTTTCAGACCATTATTGGTAACTCTCATTACTCATCAAAAATTGCCAGAAGTCTGACTTACAGTGATTGGCAGGCGGGTAAATCAAGTCCAGAAAATATGACTGAAAATCATCTAGCAAAGCTTAAGAACCAATCAAGATACTTGATGAAATGCTCGAACTATCCAGAGGGGGAAATTCTTTTTGCCCGTAAGTTTGTTGGGGATACCCAAGCGCTTGTGAATTTAATAAAGAAACATACACATGCCTAAATATACTGCATTGATTCGAACATACAACAGCCTTCCGTTGCTCAATGAGGTGCTTATTGCACTCAAGAAACAAACATCACCACCAGATGACTATGTGATCGTAGACTCATCTAAAGATCCTGCACAAAAGAATGCTATCAAGCAGCTTGGGTTACGGGTGATTGATTATCCAGACGATGAGTTTAACTTTTCTAAGGCAATTAATATAGGCGTGGAACAGGTTAAAACGGAACTGGTATTAATTATTAGTTCGCACGTACTACTTAATGATATTACCTTGATTGAGCGTGGATTGAAGCTGGATGACTTTTCTAGCGAAACATATTTGGGGTTTTGCCTGACGCCAACCATTATAGCCACTGATACCTGGATGCCAACAAAAGTGACAAAGTCGAACTTTAGCTTGGATTTAGCTGCTTCTAATTCATGCACGATGCTTAAAACGCAGCATATTATGCAACGCCCTTTTTTGGAGGAGGTTTTCTCTGCCGAAGACCAAGAGTGGGCAGCGTTTTATCTAAGAGAAAAAAATGCTTATTTTTATAGGGTCAAAGCTTATGAAGCTCGATACTTAAATAACAATGTCAACGAGCAAAAATTCATTAATGAACAGGTTGCGCTGGCCTATTACACTCACCGGCATATGCTGGGTTATAAGAATATTGTTTTCAGGCTTTGCAGAGGTTTGCTTGCAAAAATGAGAGGTCGAACGAATCGTGCAACTTTGCATTTCACCATCGCTAAAGAGTTATTTCAAGCCCGATCAAAAAAACCAATTAAAAAATCAAAGTATTTTTAGATAATCCCCCTATTTGATATATGGCGACAATAGACGTATTACTACCGGTTAAAAACGGCAAAGCCTATCTAACAGAAGCGATTGAAAGCATTATTCAACAGTCTTACGCTGATTGGCGCTTGATTGTTTTGGATCATGGCTCTGATGATGGCAGCTATGAAACTTCACTTGAATATGCGCGCAAGGATAGCAGAGTTCAAGTGTTTCAGTTTTTAGACGCAGTAGGTTTGTCCGGATTGCTCAATAAGGGATTGGAGTTATGTGACTGCCAGTTTGTCATGCGGCATGACGCGGATGATATTGCCTTGCCTGATCGCATGAAGCTTGCCTTAGCTGCATTCAAGTCAAATCCTGGCATTGATGTGGTTGGCGGCCATGCCATACAAATTGATGCCAAGGGTAATGAAACTGGCTTGATACGCGTTCCGACTGACCCTGCGCGTCTGCAGGTTTCATTCTTTTTTAAAAATCCGATGATACACCCAGCCACAATGATTCGCTTTTCAGCAATTAAAGCGATGGGTATTCGCTATGGCATTGACTTTTTAAAGGTACTTCCAGAGTCTGAGCGCCTGAAAGTGAATGGTCTGGCAGAGGATTACTATTTGTTTGGTCAGCTTGGCATAATGGGTAAATGTATGAATCTTGATGAATACCTCATCAAGTACCGTTGGCACGGTGAAAATGTCGGGGCAAAAAAAGCTTTCGATCAGATTACACTTTCATTGAAAATTTCTAGATATCTTGCGGCTGCATTTTGTACTAAAAATCGTATTGAGCTGTTTGATCCAGCACCGTTCTGCACTTACAGCGGAACATTAATTAATTTACAACCATCCTCTGAAAAAACAGACTTATTAAAATCATTCAATTACCTTTCAACAAACTTGGTCAAAGCGATGGGGCAGAGTGATGGATTAGCAAGAGAACTTGCTTTCAGAAGCGTGTTAACCACAAGAAATAATTTCTGGTTATTGGTCAAGTTTTTGCGATTTAAATTAAGATTTAAAGCTGACTTGGAAGAGTGGTATGCTATAAAAAGTTGGATAACACGTTATATAAAAAAGAGACCCACGATTAGTATCGATGCGTGAAATAAAAGTCTCAAACCTTCTACAACTATCATTCTGAAGCAGGGTAATTGAATGTCTATCAAGTCAATCAACATCACTAAAATTGCATTAGCGTTTACTGCATTTTTTGCTGCCATGTTTGTTGGTGTCTTTTCACTTACCTTTGTCAGTATTATTGGAACGCATTATTCGTACTTATTTACTGTTCCCGTCGCGTTCATACTTTGCTTATTATTTGTTTTAAATCGTTATCTATTCTTTGCTTTAGTGGTCGTAACACGCGCCTCACTTGACCCTGTCTTTGATGCGGTAAAGCTTGGTAGTTTTGGCTTGGGTGCAGTTATGAATGCACTAGTCATTATGATTGCGCTTATGATGTTTTTAAGCAAGGAAAAAAACTTCACCATGAAAATTCAGCACGTGAATATTTCATGGATTATTTTTCTGATATTGTCTTTTATTTCAGTGTCATATGCTCCCAATAAGCTGACGAGTATTAAGGTTGCTCTGCAGTTTGTATCTTATGCTGCGATGTTCTATCTTGGGGTTATGTTGGTCAAGACTCATGAGGATTTTGGCAAGTGGATACGCGCTGTTTTGTATTCGTCTGTGGTACCAGTGATTTTTGGTATTTACTCAATGGTGTTTAGGGATCCGCATGGTTTCAGGTTATATGTGGGTGAGGGGATGCGTTTATTTAGCACTACTAACCATCCAGCATGTTTAGCCTTTTATCTCGCCTTAATTATTTCAGTTTGCTTTTATTTAATAAAAACAAAACCCGACTACATCGGCTCAACATTACAAAAATTGTTGCCATTTTATCTATTAGTTTTATTAGCACTTTTAGTGATGACAAAGAGTAGAACAGGTTGGATTGCTTGCGGTTTGTATTTCATGCTTTATGCGATTATTTTTGAGCGTAAATATATGATTTATATATTTTCTTCAGCATTTTTGGCTTTGCTTTTGCCAGATGTGCAAGATCGCTTGTTGGATTTGCAAAGTGGCACATCCTTTGGTGCAACAGGGTACGAGAGATTAAATTCGTTTGCTTGGCGCTTAAAGTATTGGACAGATTCAATTGCCTGGATGTCACCATCACATTATTTTTATGGCTACGGTCTTTCCAGTTTCTTCCAACTATCTACCGACTTTGGGATGGGGAATGCTTTTCAAAAGCAGACTGTAAAATTGCCAGCTCACAGCGTATACATACAGCTCTTCTTTGAGCTGGGGATTCTAGGGGTGCTGTCTTTTATTGCTATTATGGCAAGTTACATATTGGCCTTATTCAGAGACTATTCACCCTCTCAAAAGCTGTTATTTTTTGTAGCTTCAATTATTACCTTTGATTATATGTTGGCTGGCGCTTCGGATAACCTTTTAGATTATTTAAGTTATATCTGGTACCACTGGTTCATTCTTGGTTTGATTTTGTCTTACACCAAGCTTCAAAGTAAGTCAGCCACACCCCAAATGTCAAATAAGTTTTAACTCAAACGTCTAAAGTATTGATTCGGCATTTACAAAATATGTTTAGCAACGATTTTAAAGAAGATCTGAAGCGTTACCCTAAGCGCGCTTTTCTTAAAGAACAGTCAGTGTGGTCAATAGCACTTTATCGTTTAGCCAGAAGTGTAAACCAGAGAGGCGAATCCTTATTAAACTCCCTCTTTAATATTGTTTATTGGCCACTATTTAGATTAGTCGAAACGATCACTGGCGTAAGTCTTCCAAAAGATGCTCAAATTGGACCTGGGTTGAGGATTTGGCATTTTGGTAATATTTTCGTTAACTCAAAGTCAATCATTGGTGAGAATTGTACCCTCAGGCAGGGGGTAACCATTGGTAACAGACATGAAGACGGGCCTGCCCCTGTCATCGGAAATAATGTCAACTTTGGTGCATACGCCCAAGTGCTTGGGAATATAAAGATTGGAAATAACGTTAATATTGGTGCAATGTCTGTTGTGTTGATTGATGTGCCGGATAATTCAACGGTTGCAGGTGTTCCCGCAAAAATTGTCAAATCTGTATCTAACCCTGCTTGAATTTAAATTCAGTTAATGAAGATTCTTATTACTGGTTCAAATGGTTTTATTGGTAAAAAACTGTGTCTTCAGTTAATGGAGGACGGGCACGATGTGGTGGGTGTTGATATTGTTCCGTCCGCAATCGATTCGCCCAAAGCGTCAGAGCATTACAAGTTTATTCAACTGGATTTGAATAATTCTGACTTGCCAGATTTATCTGCTTTAGGCATTGATGTGGTGGTACATTTAGCGATCACTATGCGCCCAGGCAGAGCGGATTCATTTGATAAACTATTAGAGGGAACGCATAAGGTATTGAACGCAGTTCAAAACGCCTCAACGCCATTTTTGCTTGGGATGAGTAGTCTTTCAGTGTTGGATTTTGATGCTATTCCGGCGGGAGAAAATATCAATGAAAGCGTTCGTCGTTGCAGTGATCTCCCCAGCATGGGACGCTATGCCGCGTTAAAGTCAAAGCAGGAGGAAGCCTTCATTGATTTTGCCACGCAGCATCCCTCAACCAAGACTATTATTATCAGGCCAGGCTTGGTATATGAGGGGGAGAACATTAGTGACGCCTATGCGGGCATTATAAAGACCAGTGCTGCTCTGATCGTATGCAATGAGGGCGAAGTTCCGCTGATTGAAGTTGGGTCATTAATCACAGGAATCTCAAAGACTGTTTCTACATTAAATACATTGCCCAAGAACACGATTTTGCATTTTGTGAACGATAACCTGCCTACCCAAGCACAATATTTGAGATTATTGGACAGCACTAAACGCATGCCTCATTTGTGCGTAAAACTCCATTGGCGGTTGTTTAGTGTGTTTATCAAATGCTGCTTTAAAGTATTTAAGATGTTTGGCTTGCATGCTTACCTACCAGATTTGTTGAAGCCTCAGGCATTTGCAACGCGTCTTAAACCATTTAAATATGATAATCAGCATGCCCGCCAATTGATTGGCTGGATACCCCATTCAGATACTCTTCTAAAATAATATGCGCATTGCTTACTTCACTAGTGTTTATCCCCGGGCAACTGATACGTTTATTCAACGAGAAGTGGTGCACCTGCGCGAAAAAGGTCATGATGTATTTACTTATGCGCTTCGCGCGCCTGGGGCAGATCATAATCTGAGCGGGCTGGTGGCCTCTGAACGTGCCAATACGGTTTATCTCTTACCTGCAAAGCTATGGTTGCTGCTAAAACTGAACTTGCGGTGGATTTTCAAATACCCGGAGCGCTATTTTTCAACGCTGAAATTGGCATTTAAAACATCTAAAGCCGGCTTAAAAGGGTTTTTATTCCAGCTTTTTTATTTCCAGGAAGCCCTGTTGCTCGCGCAATCGTTACTCAGCAATCGGGTATCTCATCTGCATAATCATTTTGGTGATAACAGTGGCTCTGTGACGATGCTCGCGAGTAAATTGAGCTCGGTCCCTTACAGTATTACCATTCATGGACCGCATATCTTTTTTGAGCCTCTAGACTGGGCTTTGAGTGAAAAAGTAAAAAATGCATCTTTTATTGTTTGTATTAGCCATTATTGTAAAAGCCAGATGATGCTTTTTTCAGATCAGAAAGACTGGCATAAGTTGAAGATTGTGCATTGTGGCGTAGATATTTCAGAATATGTGTTTGCACCAAAGGCAATGACTCGCGAACGTGAGATTGTCAAAATGTTGTATGTAGGACGCCTGGCAGGAGAGAAGGGCGTTCCTGTTTTATTGCAAAGTTTGGTTGAGCTGAAGAATCAAGGCTTACAATTTCACTTGACCCTGTATGGTGATGGCTCAGACCGTAAATTGCTGGAACAACTGGCCTCTAGCCACGGTTTAAATGCCTATGTTACTTTTGCCGGTTTTGCAGATCAACAAACAATTCGTCACGCGTTAACCAATAGTGACTTATTCATTCTGCCAAGTTTTGCCGAGGGTGTCCCAGTCTCTTTGATGGAATCTATGGCAATAGGTGTGCCTGTCATTGGGACTTATGTTGGTGGCGTTGTGGAGCTGATTACTCCAGACCACTCAGGCTTGGTCGTGTCGCCTTCAGATATAGATGGCTTAAGTGCTGCAATTAAGAAATACATTAACGACGCTGAATTTAGAGCCAGAGTCAGTCAAAATGCACGTCAAAAAATAGAGCAAGACTTTAACTTGCAAATTGAACTGACAAAACTGGAAGCGCTATTTTCCGGTGGTGAAGCGCATGATTAAGTCACTAAAAAACAGCCAACTCAGTGAGCTAGAGTCTTATCCCGTCTGTGTTGTAGGAGGGGGGGCTGCTGGCATTACAATGGCGATTGCTTTGGCTCGCAAAGGCCAACGTGTGCTGTTGATTGAGGGCGGCGATTGGAAACAAGTCGAAAACGAAGACGCTTACATGGGAGAGGCAGTCAGCCCACATGCAAGCACGACTGAGTATCGCTATCAGCGGTTGGGTGGTACTACGCACTTATGGGGCGGCCGTTGTGTGCCGCTAGACGCTTACGATCTGAAGCAGCGCGATTATGTACCTAACAGTGGCTGGCCGATAGAGGCTAATGAATTATTTCCTTTTTATTCAGATGCTCTCGACTATTGTGATGCGGGTAACAACGATTTTACTATCAAAGCATTGCGCAATAAAAAACCAATGTTTGAGGATTTGAAACAGTTGGACGGTGAGATTAAAGAGCTTATTGAACGATATAGTCTGCCAACTGATTTCGCAAAAAAATTTGGTTCTGAGCTCAAGCTTTCAAAAAACATTCTTGTGTTGAAAGAGACACGTGTTACGACGATGCACATGAATGAGTCTGGAACGTATGTTGACAGAATTGAACTCAATAATGGCGTGATAAGACTAAACCTCAAAGTTAAACAAGTTGTCATTGCCGGCGGTGGCATTGAATCTACAAGGTTAATGCTTGCGACCCGTAAGCATACGCCGTCTTGGACGCGTTTTGACGCTAGCCTTGGTAAATTTTATGCATGTCATTACGACCTTATTTTTGGGTCATTAAGATTTAATGGAAGCAAACCATTTTTTGATTTTGAAAAAACGGTGGATGGCATTTACGCAAGGCGTAAACTGCAATTCAAAGAGTCATTCTTAGACCAGCATCGTCTTTTGAATTCAACATTTAGGTTACATTTTCCTGCCTATGCTGATGCCTCGCATGGCAGTGGTGTGCTATCGACTATATATCTTGCAAAATCAGTTCTCGCTAAGGAGTATCAGGCCATTTTGAATCACGGCGGGCAAGAGCTTTCCGGCGAAAAAAATTATTCTGCACATATGCTTAATGTGATGACAGATGCACATTCTGTTGCCAAATTTGGCATGGATTGGATTTTTAAGCGTCAACTTGCCAAGCGCAAGCTACCATATACCCTAATTAATAACAAAAATGGCACTTATCCGCTGGAGTTTAATAGTGAACAAGTGCCTGATAAAGAGAATAAGATTAGCTTACTTGATGCAACAGACCAGTTTGGGATGCCCAGAGTTAAAGTTGAGTGGCGGATGACGAGTCAAGATATCAATTCAGGCATAAGATCTTTTGAGTTGTTAAAAAGCTTACTAGACAAAACAAAAGACTGCCGATTGGAGTTTGATGCCAAAAGACTAGAAAACAGTGTTTCCTCCGCGTTGCCTGTGGGTGGGCACCACATTGGCTCAACAAGAATGGGCGATTCAGAGGATAAGAGCGTTGTGGACAATAATTGTCAGGTTCATGGCGTAAATAATTTATTTATTGCCAGTTCATCTGTTTTTCCAACAAATGGACATGCCAACCCAACGTTGACGATTGTTGCCCTCTCTTTAAGACTGGCAAGTCACTTGCATACACAAATTTTAAAAACTTAAATTTGCTTATGAGGTCGATTTAAGAGCGACGTCTTTAAGGAGTACTTTATGAAATATTTATTGTCCTTGTGGGTTGGTATCAACCTATGTCTAGGCTTTTCAGTTGTTGCATGGGGCTCAGAAGATGAGTTCGGAACGTTTAAAAGACCTTTTGCAGTTGATTCGTTATGGAATAGCAAACCAGTAAATCCTCAGTTTACCAATTTCGAGATCCCACTTTCAAAGTACTTTCCGGCGGTTCAGCAGGGCACTTACTCAACCGGCGTTTTTTTAGCGAAAGAGACTGACGCCCCCGTAAAAGTTTATGGCTACCCGGAAAGAAAGGGAGTCTGGGATCCAGATTCTGAACAAGTCAAACCTTTTGTGACCATTCCACATTGGCCTAAAGAGGTTATCCCTGCATCTGGGAGTGATGGTCATGCAGATATTGTGGATGAGGGCCTTGGGATCATACATTCTTTCTGGCAATTAAAGTTTAAAGATGGCCGCTGGATGGCTGAGCAATACGCTTGGACACGACTGGATGGAAGAGGTTGGGGGGATCCCGCGCATTATTTTCAAGGCGCACGTGCTGCTGCAGTACCTTCATTGGCGGGGATTATACGACAGCATGAAATCGAAGATCAGAAGCCTGTTTTTGAGCATGCCTTAGCAATTTCACTGACGGATAATGGCTTGTCTCCAAAACCAGCTTATATTTTTCCTGCTACATCAGCAGATACTTACTCAGAGAAACGTCATTTTGGGCAAATTCCTGAAGGAGCCTTGTTGATGCTGCCGCAGAGTTTTGATGAGTCCAAAATACAATCTTCTCCTAAAATGAAGAAGATTGTACGAACCTTGAAAACCTATGGAGCTTATGTTGTCGATGAAAATTATGGGACACCTTATGTGATTTATGTGGAAAATGGTCCTGTCAGCTTCAACCTGAATCGCCCCAAGCTTTCTTGGGATAATCAAGTTGCAGACGAGTTAAACTTGATTCGTTCAAGCTTAAGACAGGTTGCTTCTGCAGACAAGTGGATCAATGGGGCCGGCCAGGAATTCATCCCCGCACGCAACTTCAACTTGCTGTCAATGCGTGGGCCTTGGACATTAAAGCAAGGAGATAGTCTGGGTGAGTTTGATACATTAACCCAGGCTGTGATGTTTGGACCAACCTCCCGACCTGTAACACAAGATAACTATTCAGGTCGAGGGATGCAGGCGATTCTATGGGCGAGGCCTAAGGTCGGCGAAACTTTCCGGTTTCGGGCAATCACGACAGGAGGGGCTAAAGTATCAATGAGGATTCTTGACAAATCCAGACAGCAAGCTTTGTATCAGACAAAACTGCTTGAGAACGGTGATTCCGAAACTTTTACGTGGCCCTCATCCGATTTTGTCCCTATGTTATCGGTAACGAGTGGCGTAGGGAGCAGCTCTTCTGCCAGAGCCGAGCTAATAAAAATCAGCCGTTAATAGGTAATACGGACTATACTGTAAAAAAAGTTTAATCATTCAGGGGTACATTGGGTAGTTAACACTCCCATATTGGACCTCTCATTGAACTTAAACCGACAAAACAGATACGCATTTGCTGATGGCCTCAGAGCTCTGGCTGCATTGTGGGTGGTACTTTACCACTTGAATGAAGGGCAGCATGTTGCGCAGTTGACTAAATTTTTAGGCACCTTTTTCACCTCGCTAGTATTTGAGCATGGTAATTTGGGGGTGCCAATTTTTTTTGTATTGAGTGGTTTTGTGATGGCTATCACCACCGAGTCAAAAAAAATGGGGATTAAGCAATCTGCACAGTTTATGTTGAGAAGACTTGCTCGCTTATCACCACCTTATTACATTGCAATGTTGCTGTCCTTGGTTGTGATCGGGCTTAAAGTAAAGCATGGTGAACCGGATGCGTATTGGCCAAGTTGGAGCGTAATACTGGCCCATATGGTTTATTTACAGGGCTTTCTACAATACCAACAAATCAATGTCGTTTTCTGGACACTCTGCTATGAAATGCAGTTTTATTTTGTGTTTAGTATATTTATTTACTTCATTTCGCAGCGCCTGCCTGGCAGCCTAGCTCATTGGTTCATGATCTTTTTAATGACGATCCCGGCATTACTTTGGCTTGTATTTGTTCCTCACGATGCGCCAGTGCATTCTTTCGTTCACAATCATCTTATTTTTATTTATTACTGGTATGCTTTTTGCGCTGGCACGCTGGTCGGATGGTGTTCAAACCGAGGGCAATTATTTCAATTTTACCTGATCGCATTTTATGGATGCCTCATTGTGATAGGAGCTGTTGAATATAATTTGTTTGCGATTACTGCAGGTTTAACGAGCTTTATAATGCATATGGCAATGAAATATAAAAAAATGAACAGTTGGCTCAATTACACTCCGCTACAGTTATTAGGATTGGTTTCGTACAGTCTTTATTTGATTCACAATAACATCACTGGTGCCTATGGCAGGATTTTTAGAGCGTTCTTTGGCCACAGTACGTCTTCTGATTTCATGTTTATGTTATCTAGTGTAATTGTGTGTTTTATCGCTGCCTATATAATGTACACACTCGTAGAGAAGCCTTCGATTAAAATGAGTCAAAAAATAAAATATTAAGCCTGTTATTATTCATTAAATGTACTGTTTTCAATCTTATTTTCTGTAAGAGTTGATGGGCGAAAATAACATTTTGGCTGGACATTCAACATTATTAAAATCATCACTAGTTAAACGATATGAAAGGTTTAAGTGCTAGTCATCGAGTCTATTTTTATTGTTATTTTGATCTTGGCAACAATCCCGGTTTTGATCGTTTCAGCTCAAGTATTCATTGCAATATTGGCTTCGAAGCACAAGGTGATTCAGCCTAAACTATATGATCACTTAAACGTTTGTATCTTAATTCCTGCCCATAATGAGTCTGTCAATATCATTCCAACACTTGACTCAATCAGCCAGAATCATGCTTCAACGCTGAAGGTTCTGGTCGTAGCCGATAATTGTAATGATGATACCGCCGAGATTGTCAGACAGCGTGGTCTTGAAGTTATAGAGCGTCATGACCATAGTCGGCGAGGCAAGGGGTATGCTTTAGATTTTGGGATTAATCATTTACGTCAATTCTCACCAGATATCGTTATTATTCTAGATGCGGACTGTATCGTTGATGGTAACGCAATCGATCATTTGATTGACAAGGCTGTGAGTACTGGGCGGCCAGTACAAGCCAATTATTTGATGTTCAATAGATCCGCCAGCGCTTCCATTAAAATGAAAATTGCAGAATTTGGCTGGCTGCTGAAGAATTATGTCAGACCGTTAGGTTTTTCAATCATTAATTTGCCTTGTCAGTTAACCGGTTCTGGTATGGCCTTCCCATGGCGGCATATCTCTAAAATTAACTTTGCTACAGGACATATAGTAGAGGATATGAAACTTGGATTAGAGGCTGCAGAAATTGCAGCTGCCCCTGTATTTTGTCCTAATGCCAAGGTTTATAGCTATTTTCCTCTTAATGAGGAGGGGGTTAAGTCCCAAAGAACACGCTGGGAGCATGGACATTTAGGGATTATATTTAAAGATGTCCCCCATATTTTGCTCAAAGCGATTTTGAAAAAAAATCTGCACCTTTTTGCGATGGGGATTGATTTGTTAGTGCCACCGCTTTCTTTGATGGCGATGTCACTTGCTTTGCTGATGGTGGCAGGTCTGTTATTAGTCACAATATTTAACTTTCCGGCTATTTATTTTGCGCTCACAATTTATTTGAATTCTTTATTTGCTTTGAGCATTTTTTGTTTTTGGATTGCATTTGGTCGAGAAATAATCTCGTTAAGACAGCTGTTGAGTATCCCTTATTACATTCTGACGAAGGTTCCAATTTACTTAAGGTTTGTTTTTAAGCGCCAGTCTGAATGGGTGAGATCCAAACGTGATGAAAACTAAAAGGCGAAGAGGGTTTAAAAAAATGTTATCCGAGAAATCCGGTGGTATCAAATGAGCGTTAAGGTGAATAATAAAATTGAGCTTTTTGGAATCAGCATTCATCGTCTGACCATGCTTAATACGCTGGATATATTGCAAGAATGGCTAGAATACGGCGATTACGACTGCAAATATGTCGTGACTCCGAACGTGGACCACATCGTCCTTTTGGACAAGTCTTCCGCCTTCAAACAGGCATACTCAGAGGCATCTATTATTGTTGCAGATGGCAAGCCTGTCGTTATGGCTTCAAGATTGTTGGGTAAAGCACTTCCTGAGACTGTACCAGGCAGTGACCTGGTGCCTAATATTTTCGAACAGTTTCAGCAAAAAAAACTGCCCTTAAAAGTTTTTTTGCTGGGCGCCATGCCCGGTGTAGGAGAAAAGGCTGCTGTCAATATAGAATCCCAATGGCCTTTAGTAAAAGTTGTAGGGACGCTAAGCCCTGAATTTGGCTTCGAAAAAAACCATATTGATTGCGAAAAAATTTGCCGTACCGTTTCTGATGCAGAGCCTGATTTATTGATAATTGGACTGGGTGCTCCTAAGCAAGAAATTTGGGTTAATAAATACTCTCCTTTGCTAAAGGTTAAGGTTGCATTGTGCGTAGGAGCAACAATAGACTTTTTAGCTGGAAACAAACCAAGGGCACCAGTTTGGATGAGAAAAGTTGGGTTGGAATGGTTGCATCGGATGTGTTCAGAACCCAAGAGATTAGTGAAGAGATATCTGGTGGATGCAATTGTCTTTCCGCGACTTTTTTTGAGAGAAGTCCTTAAAAGCTTTGAACGTTAATAAATAATAGTTGCTATATAGTGGGTGATTGTTGTTCATATCATTCAGTCAATTAAATTTTTACAGGGATAAAAAATGCAAGTTTTGGTTGTTGGTGGCGCAGGTTACATTGGATCACATATGGTAAAAATGTTGCTTGGGGCAGGACACAACGTCATTACGCTGGATAACCTTTCCAGTGGGCACCGAGATGCAGTTGTTGGCGGTATTTTTGTTGAGGGCGATTTGGCCGATAGAGATTGTTTAAAAAAGTTATTTGAAGATTACAAGCCTGATGCAGTGATGCATTTTGCATCTTATATTCAAGTGGGCGAATCTGTACGCAAACCAGATATTTACTATCGTAATAATGTGACTAATACGCTCAATTTGCTTGATACGATGCTTGAGTTTGGCGTCAATAAATTTATTTTCTCCTCTACGGCGGCTGTATTTGGGGAGCCAGATTATGTCCCGATTGATGAGGCCCATCCAAACAGACCGCTGAATCCCTATGGCCGTTCAAAATTAATGATTGAGCAAGTACTTGCCGACTACAGTAAGGCTTTTGATTTTAGATCTGTGTGTTTAAGGTATTTTAATGCTGCTGGTGCAGATCCAGAAGGTCAGCTAGGCGAGCGTCATGACCCTGAAACGCATTTGATTCCTTTAATTTTACAAGCCGCGTCTGGACGAAGAGAAAACATCCATGTATTCGGACGTGACTACGATACACCTGATGGTACATGTATTAGAGATTATATTCATATTGTTGATTTATGCTCTGCGCATCTGGCCGCTTTGGAATACTTAAACAATGGTGGGATGAGTGATCGCTTTAACTTGGGAAATGGCTCAGGGTTCTCTGTGCAACAGGTTATAGATGCCGTACAAATGGTTTCCACAAAAAAAGTGACTGTTGTCAACGGTCCCAGGCGTGAAGGAGATCCAGCGAGATTGGTTGCAGATTCTGCTCGAGCAAGAAAAATCCTATCTTGGGCGCCTAAATTTACCGACTTAGAAACTATTGTTGCTCACGCTTGGCAATGGGAGCTCAAGCAGTTAAGCTAAACTTTAGAGAATGCAGCATTAAGGTAAATATATGAAAATTGTTCCTGTAATATTATCTGGCGGTTCTGGGACCCGTCTATGGCCTTTGTCACGTGCCGTATTGCCAAAACAACTATTGCCTCTGGTAAGTGAAAATACCATGCTACAGGAGACACTACTGCGGCTGGCTAGTTGGGCAGAGATTGAGTCGCCTATTGTTGTATGTGGCAATGATCATCGTTTCTTGGTTGCTGAGCAATTAAGACAGGTAGGCTTGAATCCAGCGGCGATCGTCCTTGAGCCGATTGCAAGAAATACAGCGCCGGCCATTGCGGCCGCGTCGTTAATTTTGAAGGACACAGATGCGCTAATGCTGGTGTTGCCAGCTGATCATGTGATTACCGATGTTGCTGCTTTTGAAGCGGCGGTGCGTCGCGCCAGTGTGGCGGCCAGTATGGGCAAGCTAACTACTTTCGGCATTGAGCCCACACATCCCGAAACCGGTTATGGCTACATTCAATCAGGGGATGGCCTGGAGGCCGCAGAAGGATGTTATACCGTTGCACGGTTCGTTGAGAAGCCTGACGCCGAAACGGCACAGCAGTATCTTGATGCCGGCAACTTTTACTGGAATAGTGGCATGTTTTTGTTTAAACCAGCCATTTTTCTCGCCGAGCTGAAACAACATGCCCCAGCCATGCTAGATGCAGTGACCATGGCTGTGGCTAATAGCTACAAGGACCTTGATTTTGTGCGCTTACATGAAGCGTCATTTGCCAAGTCTCCGTCAGATTCGATTGATTATGCGGTCATGGAGAAAACGCAGCTGGCCGCAGTCGTACCAGCCAATATGGGGTGGAATGATGTTGGATCTTGGACTGCGCTGAAAGAGGTCCAGCCAAACGACGAATCAGGAAACGCAATTCGTGGCGATGTTTATCTCAGGAATGTCAAAAATACTCTGGTGCGTGCCGAGCATAGATTTGTGGCAGCGGTAGGAGTAGAGGATCTTGTGATCGTTGAGACCGGTGATGCCATTTTGGTGGCACACAGAGACTGTGCTCAAGATGTGAAAAATATTGTAGATCATCTCAAAGCCAGCGGTCGCACTGAGCACCAGGTACATCCGCGCGTGTATCGTCCATGGGGCTGGTACGAAGGTATTGATGTGGGGGAGCGATTCCAGGTAAAGCGCATTATGGTCAAGCCTGGCGAAAAACTGTCTCTGCAAATGCATCACCATAGGGCCGAGCATTGGGTGGTGGTGAGTGGTTCTGCCATGATTACAGTGGATGATGTAACCAAGCTTTATACTGAAAACGAATCTACATATATTCCTATTGGGTCTACCCATCGCCTGGAAAACCCGGGCAAGTTGCCATTACATCTGATCGAGGTGCAATCTGGAAGTTATCTAGGGGAAGATGATATCGTCAGGTTCGAAGACACCTATGGCCGGAACTAGCATGATCGAAAGCAAACAGTTAAAGCAACTCATGCTGGAAAGCGGCGTAGGGTTTGGTACTAGTGGGGCCAGAGGCTTGGTTTCATCAATGACAGATGAGGTATGCGCTGGCTACACGCATGCTTTTGTTAAAACCATGCAACGTAGCTACGACTTCCAGCGAGTCGCTGTTGCAATTGACTTACGCCCGAGTAGCCCAGACATTGCCCAAGCCTGCGCAAACATGCTAAGCCAGTTAGGGCTGCAAGTGATTTTTTGTGGTGCTATCCCAACGCCGGCCCTAGCGTTATTTGCTCAAACCCATCGTATTCCTGGCATTATGGTCACTGGCAGCCATATCCCTTATGACCGTAACGGACTGAAGTTTTACCGCCCAGATGGCGAAATCAGCAAGTCGGATGAAACTGCAATGCTGGCGAGTGAAGTGCAACCTTTACTTCAAAATTCTAATGCGTTGCCGCCAGAGGATATGTCAGCAAAATATGATTATATACAACGCTATAAATCATTATTAGGGCATAACGCGCTTTCAGGACTCAAACTGGCGATATATCAGCACTCCAGTGTAGGCCGTGATTTGCTAAGTGTACTTTTGCAAGACTTGGGAGCAGAGGTGATTTGCTTGGAGAGATCGGATACTTTTGTTCCGATTGATACTGAGGCAGTCTCGCCAGAGGATGTTGAGAAAGGATTGGCCTGGTCTAGAAAGTATTCTGTTGATGCCATTATTTCTACAGATGGCGATGGCGACCGTCCATTAATCAGTGATGAAAAAGGGCAATGGTTACGGGGTGACATTGTCGGATTACTCACAGCCAAGGCATTAAAAATGACGCATCTGGCGGTACCTGTTAGCTGTAATACCGCAATCGAAGCCAGTGGCCTTTTTCATAAGGTGACCCGTACACGAATCGGCTCACCCTTTGTTATTGCTGCAATGGAAGAAATTAAGCGTTCAGGCACTAACAGTATTGCCGGCTTTGAAGCGAACGGAGGATTCTTGCTAGGATCGGCTAATACGGAATATGAAAATCTAGCCCCCTTGCCGACACGTGATGCTGTTTTGCCAATTGTATGTTTGCTGGCCGAAGTTAAGAGACAAAACAAACCGCTTTCGGAGTTGGTTGCTAACCTCCCTCAGCGTTTTACCGCGAGCGATCGATTACAGAATTTTCCCAATGAAAAAAGTCATGCCTTATTGCAGGCATGGACTCAGGCGCCTGCTGAGTTATTGAGCACTCTTGAGATCGATGAAAATGTCATTAGTGCAGATATCACGGATGGGTTAAGGTTAACCCTGGTCTCTGGAAATATTATCCATCTGCGTCCATCAGGAAATGCGCCAGAATTAAGGTGCTATGTAGAAACACCTAACCAGACCACATCAATTACATTAGTGAACGATGTTTTAAATAAACTTAAGCTGTTAGTTGGTTGATCCAATTACTCGCAAAATAGCAATAACACAGAATATCTTTAAATATTTTTGCTATTGCAATGTTAATTAAGCTAAAATAAATGCATAGAATTGGTGCATGTTAGTTGAGTGTCTGTTTCTATTGGTGCAATTAGTTTATTTTCAGCTCGATCCTTCAGATTAAATTATACCAATTCCCTTAATTATCAAATAGTTATGGATTTTATTCTGCGGGCATGATTATTGCTAGTATACTTGTGTGTACGTTATCGCGATAATTTTGATGGCGTATTTTTGTCGTAAATGCACATCATATTTAATTTTAATTGAGGAGAGGATATGAAAGTATCTACGTTTTTGGGATCAATCGCTTGTGCTACGGCAATTGCGTATTCCGGTATTGCGTCAGCAACTGTAAGTACGGTTAATTTTAGCGGTTACGATAAGCCGTTTTCAACTGAATCCAGAACTGAAAAAATCAACATTTCTTACACTGGTGGTAATTTTAATTTAACTGGCATTCTTGACCCAGTGCTTACAGTAATAAATGGAGTGAATACAGGTTTGTTCCAAGGCGCAACATTAGTCAGCGATGTGGATGATACATTCCAGTGGGCACCAACGTTTTTAGATTTGACAAGATTCACATTTAGCGTATCAAACCTTGCTGCAGGGAATTACACCTTAAAGTTTAACTTGCTAGGCGGTGGCTTTTACTCCGGTAGCTACACAATTACACCAGTTCCTGAACCAGAAAATAATGCATTGATTTTTGCTGGCTTAGGAATTATTGCTTTGATCGCTAGAAGAAAATTTTCTTAATTTTTTCGTCTAGCATTTGATAGCCGATTGCACATTTGCAATCGGCTTTTTATTTGGAGAAGTGAGCATTAATTCGGTGAACGGCAGAAATCGTTTCCGTAGTTGATGCAACAAGCGCCATTCGAATAAAGCCTCGTCCCGGATTGACGCCATGCGCTTCACGGGCAAGAAATGAGCCCGGCAGCACTGTGATATTCAGGTCTTGATAGAGCTGTTTGGCTACAGCAGTATCATCTTGCTCGGTATTGATCCACAGGTAAAATGCGGCATCAGGTAATTGCGTTTGCGGCCATACAGTTTGCAAGCGTGGGGTGACGGCCGCAAATTTTTCACGATAAAGTGCACGGTTTTGTTGGACGTGCGCTTCGTCATTCCAGGCCACGATACTTGCAGCTTGTACGGCCGGATTCATGGCGCAGCCATGGTAAGTGCGGTATAGCGTAAACTTTTCTACAATCTCCTCATCCCCTGCGACAAAGCCAGAGCGCATACCAGGCACATTTGACCGTTTGGACAGCGAGCTGAACATGACGATGCGTTTAAAGTCGCGACCAAGTTGATGCGCGGCTTGCAAGGCACCAACGGGCGGCTGCGCTTCATCAAAATAGATTTCCGAATAGCATTCGTCTGAGGCAATCACAAATCCGTATTGATCAGAGAGTTCAAACAGTGTTTTCCAGGCGGCAATGTCCATGACTTTGCCGGAAGGATTACCGGGACTGCAGACAAATACCAATTGCGTGCGCTTCAGCACGTCAGCAGGCACTTGTGTGAGATCCATCACAAAATCATTCTCGAGGGTGGTATTGATAAAGTAGGGCTGGGCGCCTGCCAGAAATGCAGCACCTTCGTAAATCTGGTAAAACGGATTGGGTGAGATGACCACTGGCGGTTGTGAGCCCGTGTTGTCTATCACCGCTTGCGCAAAGGCGAATAATGCTTCGCGGCTGCCATTAACCGGCAAGATGGCTTTATCGATATTGAGTGCCGGGATCTGGTAGCGGCGCTGTAGCCATTGATTGATGGCTTCACGCAAGGCCGCTACGCCGATTGTGGTAGGATAGCTGGCCAGTCCACTCAGGTTGTTCGCCAGTGCTTCAGAAATGATGACTGGCGTGGCGTGCTTGGGCTCACCGATAGACAGGTTAACGTGGCTATACTCAGGATTTGGCGTCAGTCCTTGAAACAAGTCGCGCAGACGTTGAAAAGGGTAGGGCTGGAGAAGATTTAAATGTGGATTCATAGGTGTGTATTATAAGTGACGCTTTCGCATAAACAAAAAGCTTCGCAGCAAAAAAAGTGGGCATCGTTGGCCCTGGTGTATGGCGCCTTGTGCTGGGGCGTGATTTGGTACCCTTACCGGCTGCTGAATGAGGTCGGCCTGTCTGGCGTTCAATCAAGCGTACTGAGTTATTGCGTGGCCTTGGTAATTGGTATGCTGCTGTTCTGGCGGCGGTCAGCGTATATCTCGCAGATTCCTTTTTCAGCTTATGGCTTAAGCCTGGTGGCGGGCTGGACCAATCTAGCTTATGTGCTGGCGGTGATTGATGGCGAAGTCATGCGGGTCATGTTGCTGTTTTATCTTTCGCCATTGTGGACACTGCTGTTGGCCAGAATCTGGTTGCATGAGCCCTGGCATTTACCGCAACTGGCGGCGATAGGCTTGTCTTTGCTTGGCGCGACCTTGATGCTGACAGACGGCCTATGGATGTGGCCGTGGCCGCAATCCACCTCGGATTGGTTAGCGTTATCCGCCGGCATTGGTTTTTCGCTGACCAATGTCATTACCCGTTACTCCACCCACCTCTCTGTTGCGGCAAAAGGCATGCTGGTTTGGCTGGGCGTATTTGGCTTATCTATGTTGGTATTGCTATGGCTCAAGGGGGCGAATGGTTTTGCTTTTGTCACAGACGTGACGCCCATGATGGGGCTTTGGTTGGTATTGATCGCATTGCTACTGGTTTCTGCCACCTTGCTTGTTCAGTATGGCGTCACCAAAATCCCGGCCATTCAAGCCTCAGTATTATTTATGACCGAGTTGATTGTCGCCGCCATCGCCGCCTACTTTTTGGCACATGAAACGATGTCTGTGACAGAGATGATGGGCGGCCTGTGTATTATTGCCGCTGGCGTATTGTCAGTCGTCACCGCGGAGACGGAAGATTCAGCCGCTGGATAAAAGCAATTGTTGATACGCCTGTTCAAGCTGGCGGCAGAAGCTGTCCGGGCTAAACAGGCGATTGGCATGGTTTTGCAAGCGCACTTTGATGGCCGCTAATGCTGCTGGCGTTTGTGCCAGCATGACGGCCATTTGCTCCAAAGCCAGCCAATCTTGGCAAATACAATCCTCCAAGCCGAGTTGCTTGAGCAAACTTGCGCTTACGCGTGCCGGAAAGGTGGTACCTTGCACAGTGAGCAAAGGAATACCTTGCCATAGCGCGTCACTGGCGGTGGTATGGGCATTGTAGGGTGCGGTGTCCAGCATTAAATCTGCATGTTGCTGCCTGGCGATATGTTGCTCGATACTGGTGCGCGGCGCGAAAATCAAACGATCAGCAGCGACGCCCAGTGCCATGGCGGCGTTTGTCAAATGCTTGGCTGCCCAGACATTACCTTCGAGCAGCCACAATACGCTGCCTGGGACCTGTTTTAAAATCCGCATCCAGCAGGCAAACACCTCAGGCGTAATCTTGAAACTCTGGTTAAAGCAGCAGAACACAAAGCCTTGCGCTGGCAAACCATGTGACTGGCGGCTACCTGCGTCTGTAGTGGGGCGACGTGCATTATTCGGTTGATAGCAGGGCAGTATGATCGCCTGCTCCGCCAAGGCCACTCCTGCCAAGGTTTCATCCACGATAATCGCATCGTATAGCGGTACACCATTAAGCATGCCCATGCTGCCGGGATACCCCAACCAGTTGACGTGCTTACGCGCCGGTTTATAAGCGGCGACGCCACTGCGACTGCGTTGAGTAAAGCCGGTTAAGTCTACCAGCAGGTCAATCTCCGCTGTGCGCATCTGTTGCGCAACCGCTTCGTCTGTCATGTTGCTGATTTCCAGCCACTGATCTGCGGCCGCATGAAAAGCGTGCCATTCGGCAGACTGATCATTGTGGCTATTGCTGTATAACAGTATTTCAAACTGCTCGCGATGGTGTGCAGCGATGACCTCAGTGACCAAATAAGCCAGGGGGTGTTTACGAAAATCCGAGGATAGATAAGCCACTTTGATGCGCGCACCTGCTGATTTGGCCGCTGGCGCAGCCAGTGGTTGGATGTGCGCGTAATGTTGTTGCGCCCAACGGCTGGCACAGGCTAACTGCTCCTGATCTGTGGTGCCTGGCATGGACAGAAAGGCAAATGGCGGGATTTGTGCCTGAGGCAGCGCCTGTAACGCGTGACGCACCTCTGCAATGGCTTGCTCAAGCCCTTGCCAGTCAGCCATATGCTGTTTTTGATGGATCCAATGCACCTTGGCATGCAGCAGTTTGGGATTTAATTGCAGGGCACGCACATAGGCAGCCACTGCCAAGTCCAGCCGGCCTTGCTCGCGGTAGGCATTGCCCAGATTGTTATGGCATTCCGCATCCTGTGGATCCAGTTGCAACGATTGCTGGTAGTGCTGGATGGCAAGCGCGGTTTGCCCAAGCTTGCGTAGGCTATTGGCCAGATTAAAATGCACATCGGCCTGCTGCTTGTCTTGTGCCAGTGAACGTCTGAAAAAGTCGGCCGCCAAAGTTTCATCGCCGCGCAGGCTGGCTACATTACCGAGCTGCATCAATATCTGCGGATGTTCTGGCACCAGTTGCAGGGCGTGCTGAAAAGCGCTTTCCGCCGCATTGGCTTGCTTGGTTTGCAAATAATACCGTCCCAGCTCGTAATGCAGTTCCGGGTCATCTGGCGTGCGGCTGAGCTGCTGCTGAAGTTTGGCTAGCTGATCAGTCATGTTTTCTCTTGCTCACTAAACGGCTGTAGCAATGGCTTCCAGCCGGCCTGTTTAAACAATAACCGTTGCGGATGCAGACCTAGCCAAAAAGTATCCTCAGAGAGTTGTGGCAAGGTATGGCCAAAATCTTGCAGCATGCGTCTGGCTAGTATGGCTGCACAATAAGGGGCTGTCATCAGGCCTTTACTACCGTGCGCTGCATGCACATACAGCCCTTGTGCAGCGGGCAAGTCAGCGAAGCTGTTGACTGACGCATGACTGTCCATTAAGTCTTGTAACGGCAAAAGCGGACCCACATAGGGTAAATAATCCGGCGAGCCACAGCGTAACGAAGCCCGTGCCGAGATCACGGCCGTGTGCGCCACTGGACCAAATTGTGGACTGAGCGTGCTCACCATATGCAGATTTTGCTCGCTATCTTCAGCACGCACGCTGGTATCCGTTTCGCCTGGCGCAAAGGTGGCTCCCATGGCATGCGTTCCTTGATGCGCTGGGGTTAGATAGCCATCCCCACACAAGATGGTACGCAAGGGTTGCATCGCCGGTTGCGCGGCAATCACCCCCATTTGTCCACGCACAGGATTGAGCCACATCCCACTCTCAGGAATTAAAGCTGCCGCTTCAGCCGCATTACACACCACCACGGCATCAAACGTGCCCAAGGGGCTGCTATCACTGAATAGCTGCCAGCCGGAAGAAATGCGTGAAAGCTTGTCGACCTCCTGCGCTAAATGCAACCTAATTTTTGGCTGCTTCACCATCTGCTGGCAAGCCCGCACCGGATTGACCCAGGCCCCGTGCGGGAAATATAAGCACTCATGGCCAATCTGAACGCCCGCGCATTCGCTGGCTGCTGCTGCCGTCATTTTGTGGAGCAGTGGCGTATCGACGCCAAGCTGTTCATAGCGGGCGGCAACTTTTTGCACGCGTTTATGTTCACGTGGGCTGCCACCGAGTTGTAATAACCCGACGCTCTGGAAGCCGTCGTCGCCCAGATTGAGCTGCGCATAATGCCGCAGGCTATAACTATAGCTACGCCAGGCGAGCTGGTCATTCATCGGTTTTTCGGCATTGAGCCTGGGATAGAGCATGCCTCTGGGATTGCCAGAGGCCCCCGTAGCGACTTGCGCCGCACGCTCAAACACATGCACTTCACAGCCGAGCGACGCCAATTGATTGGCCGTGCTGCAGCCCGCAATGCCTGCACCTATGATGGCCACTTTAGGCAGCGGGTTGATCGTTGGTGCAGTCGTCGTGGGCCAATTTCCACATAACATTTCACGCTTGTTGCCAAAGCCTTTAGTTTTTTGGACTACAAATCCAGCGGCTTGCAAGCCGCGCTTGACCACACCCGCACTGGTAAAGGTGGCAAATGTGGTGCCTGTGCGCGCACAGGTGGCCATGCTTGCAAATAAATATGGTTGCCACATTTGCGGATTCTTGGACGGCGCAAAGCCATCGAGAAACCAGGCATCGGCCTTCAAAGTGAGCTGTGGCAAATAATGCGCACTGTCCCCGATAAACAAGGTCAGGCTGGCCGAGAAACTAGGCAGCTCAAGCTGGTTAATGCCTGGCTGTAACAAGTGATATTGTGCGCAGAGTGCCGCGCTTGCTTCGGCCAGTTCTGGAAAATGCGCATGCGCGGTTCGCAAATCCTGCAAGGTGAAGGGCGCAATTTCGACGCTGACAAAATGCAGGTGGGCGTGAGCAGGAGCGGTGTCACGCCAGAGCTTGAGAGCCGCCAGAAAATTGAGGCCGCTGCCAAAACCCGTCTCTACAATGACAAAATGACTCGCTGTGTCGGCCGGGAGCTGCTGCCAGCGTTCAGCCAAATGGTTATGCTGCAAAAACACATAACGGGTTTCTGCCAGCCCATGCTGCGGATGCTCGGGACTGACAGAAAAATAAACATCATCGAATTCGGGGGAGTAGGGCAGGCCATTGCGCCACTCCAAGACTGCATGTGTACTCATGCCGCCAAGTTTATCATGGCCGGAGCATGCGCTGCTTTAGGCCACGCGCTTAAGCTGACGATAACCAGGTTTGGCCAACAGCAAATGCACGTCGCCCAGCGCGCATTCTGCAAAGCCACCCTCGCAGTAACTCAGGTAAAAATCCCACATGCGAATAAAGGTCTCGCTATAGCCCAGCCGCTGTATGGCATCGATATTGGCAAAAAAGTTTTCCCGCCATAGACGCAAGGTGGTGGCATAGTCCAGGCCAATATCCTGCAAGTCCACCAGCCGCAAGTCGCTGGCGCGGGTCATGCTTGCCAGCATGGCAGTGTTCGATGGAATATTCGAGCCTGGAAAAATATAGCGCTGGATAAAATCCACGGAGCGGATGGCACTGTCATAACGCTGATCCGCAATTGTAATAGCCTGAATCAATGCAACACCGTTGGGCTTCAATAACTGGCTGACTTTGTTGAAATACGTGTCGTAGTATTGATGACCGACCGCTTCTATCATTTCGATTGAAACCAGTTTGTCGTATTGCCCATGCAGATGACGGTAATCCTGCTTGAGCAGCGTGATGCGGTCTTGCAGTCCTGCTTCCGCGATTCTGCTTTGAGCCAACGCATATTGTTGCTGCGAAATGGTGGTGGTGGTCACATGGCAACCATAGTGCTTGGCCGCATAGATGGCGAAGCCGCCCCATCCCGTACCAATCTCAATCACGCGATCGTTTGCGCTAAGCTGTAATTTCTCACAAATAACCTGTAACTTACGCTCAGAAGCCGCTTGTAAACTAGCGGGTTCCGTGTCAAACATGGCAGAGGAATACATCATGGTCGGGTCCAGAAATAACTGGAACAAGTCATTACCGAGATCATAGTGCGCGGCAATATTCTTTTTGCTGCCTGCCTCGCTGTTGCTATTGAGCCAGTGAAACAGTTTGAGTACGGGCTTGCTTAGCCATTGATAGCCGCCTTCCAGCGTGTCCATGACAGATTGGTTAAGCACCATCAGGCGGATCACATCGGTTAATGTGTCTGCTTGCCAGTAGCCCAGCATATACGCCTCCCCCGCACCAATGCTGCCGCCAAATGCAATTTCGCCATAAAAACGCGCATCAAGCACGGTAATGCTGGCTTGAATCTGGCCTGGTTGTGCCTGGCCAAACACATGCGTTTCTGTGCCATCTACAAGCGTAAGCTGGCCAATCTGCAGTCCTAACAGGCGTTTGAGCACCTGCGATTTGGCCAGTTGCGCTACCCATTTGGCGCGGCTTTTGGCCTTGAGCGGTTTGGTCAGGGTGTCCGTTGGCAAGGATGAAGGGCTGGGAAGGGTATTCATAGTATTCAATTCAGCGTCAGGTATTTTGATCAGGATGGGGATAGAACGGCACTTTTTTGAGCCAAAGCCGCAAGGCTTGCCAATAAATGGCGGCAATCACTTTCAGTGTCATCCACGGGTACTGCCATAACAGGCGATTCAAGGTAGCCGCTTGCCAGGGCTGTCTGTGTAATTTCAAGGTGGCAAAAAACATGGACTGTTGATCTCGCCAGTTTTGCATATGTACGTTGAGGACTTCCGCCGGCAATGAAAATTGCCATTGATACTGGATATCCATAGGCATAAATGGCGAAACATGAAAGTCTTTTTTGAGGCTAAATACCCCGTTCTCGGCCGTATTCATGGCATGTACATAAGCAAACCGTTCTTTCCATGGAGTATTGGTAATGTGGCTCACAATCGCTTGTAATTGGCCTTGCTCATCGTGGCAGTAATAAAAACTCACCGGATTAAAGCAAATGCCCCAGTAACGGCAATGCGTCAGCAAGCCGATGCGACCTAATGGACGCTGCCCGGTTTCCTGTTCAACCAGGTTACGCACGCTGACATCCAGCGGCTCGTGGCTGGGCCCCAGATAGTCCTGGCGCCGAAAATAAGCCAGATTTGGTTTAAGATAAGACCATAAGCGATTGTTTTTAAAAAGCTTTGGCAATTCATCCAGATCCAGATACAACATAAACAGCCGGTAGCGAAAACCATGCAGGGTTGGCTGTAGCCGTTGATGGCTCACCCAACCTGTATAAATGGCACTTTGCAAGCAGTCTGTTTGCAATGCGGCGGGGGGACTCATAAATGCATCGCCTGAAAATGTTGTATGGCCGCCAGTGCACTGACCACGCCGTCCTCGTGAAAACCGTTGCGCCAGTAGGCGCCGGCATAGCCAGTCCGGTGTTTGCCACTGATCTCGGCATGGCGGGCTTGTGCCTGGGCGCCTGCCAGCGTGTACAAAGGATGGCGGTAGTGCAGCTTTTTAATCACCTTGTCTGGCGCGATGGCATCGGTGTAGTTCAAGGTGACCAGTAAAGGCTCGCTGGACTGGATGCCTTGCAGGATGTTCATGTTATAGGTGACCTGCACCTTGTCTGTCGCTTGCGCCGTAACGTGGTAGTTCCACGCCGCCCAGGCTAGCTTGCGTTGCGGCATCAGACGGGCATCCGTATGCAGATATACCGTGTTATCCTGATAGGGAATGGCGCCTAGGATGTCGCGCTCGGCCGTTGTGGCCTCAGCGCCCAATATCTGCAAGGCTTCATCACTGTGGCAGGCAAAAAAGACAAAATCAAACCGCTGTGATTGCCCGTTTTGCGTGGTCACGCTGACGCCCTGTGCATCGCGTTGCACAGCCTGCACTGCTGCATTGAGCTGGATACGGTCACGATAGCCGGCAGTGATTTTTTCCAGATAGCGCGCAGAACCGCCGACGATGGTGCGCCACTGCGGCCGCTGGTCTACCGTGAGCATGCCATGATGGTGAAAAAAGCGCACAAAGAAGCGGGCAGGGAACTGCAGCATCTGTTCTGAATCAGTTGACCAGATCGCGGCCCCCATAGGCACGATGTAGTCGCGGATGAATTGGCTTGAATATCCCTGCCGTTTTAAATAGTCACCCAGCGGAATTTCATCGCCTGTAGCGAGCAGAGCCAGTGAGGTTTTGTTAAAGCGCAAGATATCCAGAATCATGCGGTAAAACGCTGGGGACAGTAAGTTGCGGCGCTGGGCAAACAGACTGTTTAACGTCGTACCGTTATATTCCAGCCCGCTGACTTCGTTGCGCACGCTAAAGCTCATGTTGCTGTCACGCCAAGCGACACCCGCTTCACGCAAAATACGCTCAAACTCAGGATAGGTTTTATCGTTAAATACAATAAAGCCAGTATCTACCGCATGCTTCTGGCCACCAACCGTCACCTCATGTGTATGCGTATGGCCACCGATGTAGTCGTTAGCTTCAAACAGGGTGATGTCATGCTGCTGATGCAAATAATAGGCAAGGGTATTACCAGCGATACCGCCGCCGATAATGGCAATCTTCAATCCCATTACAGCGGCCTTTCCTGATGATGCTGATCGCGCACCTCAACTGGCACTTGCTTTAAATTCCAGATTAACCCTAATGCAGCCAGTATTCTCAGTCCGTAATAGGTCAAATCAATCTCCCACCAGTAAAAACCTTGCTTGACCGAACCCGGAAAATGATGATGATTGTTGTGCCAGCCTTCACCCAGCGTCAGCAGGGCAATCAGCCAGTTATTGCGACTGTGGTCGCGCGTGGCATAACGGCGGCTACCCCAGACATGCGCCAAGGAGTTGACACAAAAGGTGGCGTGATAAAGCGCCACGGTGGAAACCACAAAGCCCCACACCAGTAACTGCCAGCCGTTGGTTTGTAATTGTGGCGCATAATGTGCCAGCGCAGTCCCCAGTAAAAAGATGCCTAAAGCCAGTGCGAGCGGCACCAGGCTGTCAAAACGGTCCAACCAGCAGAGTTCACGAAAACGCGTCAATTCACGCACACGCTCTAATTGCGTCTTGAAATTGGCATGGCTCAGAAACCAGCCTAAATGACTCCACAGCAAGCCATGCTGGTGTGGTGAATGAATATCTTGCGGCTGATCTGCATGTACATGATGACTGCGGTGGTGGGCGGCCCACCACAAAGGACCGCGTTGTACTGCAGTGGCTCCAATCAAGGCAAATAAGAACTGTCCGGCGCGCGAGGTTTGAAAGGTCTTGTGGGCAAAATAGCGGTGATAAAAGCCGGTAATCGCAAACATGCGGATCAAATAAAGCCCGATGGCAAAGGCCACCGCAAAAGGACTCCAGCCCACCCAATATAAAGCGAGCAGGGCAAGATGCAGGCCAACAAACGGCAGCACCCGCCACCAGTCTATGCTCTCCGCATGCGCACTGGCTGGCGGCTGGTAGCGCTGGTTATCCAGCCAGCCAATGAGCCGCCATAGCAGCCCGGTGATTCTGTGTTGCATGATTCGTCCTCTCTCAAATACGCGTCGCCTGTTGCGCGTATGGTGATGTTTGTTTGATCAACAACTCACCCTTTTATTGTGGTTGATGCTTGAAAACCTCTAGCTTGCTGGTGTCGTAGCCCATGGCCAGGATTCTAGCGACCAGTTGTTCATAGCTGGCCTGATCCAGCGTTGGTTTCCTCGACATCAGCCAGACATAATCACGTTTGTTACGCGCAATGATCGTATGCTGGTAATCCTGGTCCAGGTAAGCAATCAGGTATTCTGATTTGAACGGCCACACAAACTGCATGCGCCACTCGGCATTGCCAGTGCCCGGCACAATAAAACCCGTCGGGTGATAGACTTTAAGTGGGCCTGTGAAACTGCCCTGACGAAAGCTGAAAGTAGTGGCAATACTGCCATCCGAAGTTTTTTCATAGCGCTCAACCGGATTGTAAGGATCCTTTTCAATGAAGGTCGGGATCGCTGCTATCACATACCAGTCGCCCATAAAACGGTCCAAATCCACTTGCTCAACCGTTTTAATCGGAGGCAAGCTTTGGCAAGCGGTCAGAGAAAAAATACTCATTATACAAATCACTTTAAATAATTTATTCAACATATTGATTAAATAAGTTTATATTTAATTTTATAGCCTTCTGGCGTAATCGACTCCAACGCCACCCACTGCTGTTGCTGATCGTACCAAAGCGTAATTTTCAGTTTGTCTTTGCCCTTTAAACGGCCATTGAGCCGATATTGATGGGTGAGGGTGGTCTGACCTTTCACCTCTATAGTTTTGCTGCCTTCATCCGTGACAGTCACATCCAGATATTCTGCATTTTGTGGGTTAAGTAAACGGGATTGCTTGAGTATTTCGGGATTCCAGTAAGCAAAGGTCATGATACAGCTTGGCAGGGTTTGCGTACTGCCATTTTTCTCAAGTACAAACTGATTATTTTGTATCGCTCCTTTGACGTCGGTGATTTCTTTATTTTCCTCGGTGTGTGCCGTCAGTTGAGACAGGCAGTTGCCTTGCCATTGTTCATCGGCCTGGTGCTGGTAGCGATAGGCATTAATAAACAGCACTTTGACCTTGAAATTGGCGCGGCTTTGCAATTGGTTCTGATCCAGGCTAAAGGTGTGCGTCCCAATTTTTTGCTGGTCCAGATAGACCTCAAATGACCAGTCCTGCGCCTGTAGGGGAATAGCGAATAACAGCGCCAGGCCAGTTAAAGTGCATCGCGTGATAACCTTAATTCTCATTTTTCAGCTCTCTTGGGGATCCCGGGAATAAATGCATTGGTATTTTTGACATATTCGGCATACCCGGGACGACGGCTGTGGATAGTCTGCTCCATCAAACTCACACCACTGACTTTTAACAGCAAGAACGTCATCAAAAGCGGTGACACCCAAACCCAATAGCTCGCTGATGACGCCGCCAACAGTGCAAATCCCCACCAGATCAGACACTCGCCAAAGTAGTTTGGGTGGCGGCTGTAGCGCCATAAACCAGTATTCAGTACCTGGGTTTGATGTCCGGCGGAAGCCCTGAACCGTGTGAGCTGCAAGTCCGCCACCACCTCCCAATATAGACCGAGCACAAATAACAATACACCAGCCAGGTCCAGCCAATTCAAGGCAGCAGTGCTTGAGATGGCCGCGAACAGAGGATAAGAAATGATCCAGGCCAGCAGCGCCTGAAAAGCGAACACAATGTAAAGGCTTTTCAACCAGAAATAAGGCTCATTGTTTTTACGTATCGTGTCATATCGATGATCTTCTTTGCCCCAGTTGCGCCAGGTTAAAAAAATACTCAACCTTAGCGACCATAAGGTCACTGCGAACAGCACCAGGCAGGCGCGTAATGAAAGGTCTTGCAGGAATATGGCGGTTACATAGGCCGTGATGGCAAAGAACAGGCTCCACATGCTATCCACATGGCTGTAGTGTTTGGTGATAAAACTTAAGAACCAGCCGCAAAGTGCAAACAACACAATCGCGATCAGCGCGTAGTAATAAATCATGTTTACTCCAAAGCGAGAGACTGGTTAAAGCGATGACGTAACCACAGCATGAGTGGTAACAGAGTGGCCCATTCAAAGGCAAACCAGGCCAGGCTGTAAAGGCTTGGTAATTGAATGGCCCCCACACTTTCAGCCCCTAAATAAGCAAGGGGGCCGAACACTGCCCCCAGCATGAACGCCAAGGCATATTTATGTTGTAACCAGCGCATGCTGACGTTCAGCGTGGTGGCAAAGGCAAGCCATAAGGCCAACATCCAGAGCGGGATGTAGGCCAACCACTGCGTATGGTTTTCAAATAGGATCCATTGCAACTTATATGCAAATTGGTCTGCCACTGCGCCAATCACTGCCGTCAATAAGAGCGGCAACGTTTGCGCCCAACCCTCGACCAGCGATAAATGCAGCAGGGTATAGAGCAACACTGCAGCGAAAACGGCTGTACTCAAGCCGGGTTTAGCGGACAATACGCACAGCCACCAGATCACTTGAAAAGAAATAAAATTAAATATAATCAATTTCTTATTGGTCATATTTAATCTTTCAGATTATCGTTTGGCAAATAAATAGTGGCTGACCCACCAGGTCTGGCCATGGTTGTAACCGAACAGTTCTGCGCAGGCCATGAAAAAAATCCGCCAACGTTGACGCCACATTTCTGCATCGGCCGGGCCATAGATATGCGCCAGGACAGGGGTCAGTACTTGATGGTTTTGGTCCATCAGTTGCAGCCAGGCATTCGCCGTTTTTTCATAATGTGTACCATCCCAGCGCCATTTGTCTAACAGTTTCAAATCATCCTGAAAATACAGCGGCAAATCATCACTAGGCATCATGCCACCACTAAAGAAATACTGGCTCATCCAATCATCTTCCGCTTTGACATCAAAAGCATAAGGGGTGTAGCGGTGGACAAAAATATGCTTGAAAAACAAACCACCCGGCTTAAGCCAGCGCGCCACTTTGCCATAGAGCACTTGGTAGTTGCGCATGTGTTCAAACATTTCAACCGAAACAATGCGGTCGTAAGTTTGCTCGGTATCAAACACATTCATATCTGCAGTGAGGATATGAATGTTTGACAGACCACGCGCTTTTGCCTGACTCATAATATATTCACGCTGCGAAGCGGAGTTTGAGACCCCCGTAATCTGCGCCTGCGGATAATGGCTGGCCATCCATAGCGTCAGCGAACCCCAGCCGCACCCCAGCTCTAAAATATGTTGACCATCATGCAACTGGGCATGTGCACAGGTTTGCGTGAGCGCCAGCTGCTCGGCTTCATCAAGCGTGCGTGTTTCCGGCAACCAGAAACAGCTACTGTATTTGCGATTGCTACCTAAACAATATTGATAAAAATCGGCAGGTACTTCGTAATGCTGTGCATTGGCTTTTTCAGGCAGTGGCGCGATCTCTGACCGAGCCATTGCCTGCAAAAATTGGACTAGACTTGACTGCGCTTGCTCACAATCCTGTTCAGAAATTTCTTGCAGCCTTGATTTGCACAGGCGTTGAATGCCTTTACGGATCAAAGCATCAGAGAGGTAGCCTTTTTCAGCCAATTTTAAGGCAAATGTTACAGGTGAAGTCATGATGATAATTATTGTATTAACTAAATGATTCTAGTATAAGTCCATTCGTCCTTCCGATTAGTTTCATGGATAGAAAACTTTTTATCCATGCCAGCCTTCAGGTCGATGTTGCAGGTGTTTACTGCTGGATATGCCGAATTCGCGGGCGGGTAAGTTTTAGGTGTATACTAACCTGTATAGTCAAATATATAGCGGGGGTTATCATCATGCAAAACAACACAGCGAAGGTATGTGCTGTAGTGACATTTTCTGTCATGCTTATGGCTTGTTCGCATGCCAGCAAGCCAGAAAAAACGGCCTCGCCCAATGTCGATTGGCCAAGTTATGGCATGAATCTGAAGGCGCAGCGTTACTCTTCTTTGTCACAAATCAACCAGAAAAACGTCCATCAGCTTGCGCTCGCTTGGAAAGTGGAAACCGGTGTAAAAGCCACGTTTCAAGCCACTCCGATTGTGGTCAATGGTGTGATGTATGTCAGCTTGCCCTACAACCATGTGTTGGCGCTGGATGCAGCGACGGGTCAACAGCTATGGAAATACACGCACGACCGCAAACCAGACTGGCCGATGTGCTGCGGTCCAGCTAACCGTGGCGTAGCCGTGGCAGAAGGTAAAGTGTTTATTGGTACAGTGGATGCCAGGCTGATTGCATTGGATGCCAAAACGGGCGCAAAGCAGTGGGATATTGATGTCGCCGCTAATCAGGTGAGCACCGAGCACCAGGACGCCTTAAGTGGTGATGACCCCAATAAAACCCGCAAAGTGACAGGGGGCACCGGGGTAGGCATTGCGATGGCCCCGGTTGTTTACAATCATAAGGTCATGATCGGCATTACCGGTGTCGGCTATGGCTTGCATATTGATAATCCTCGCAGTGATGCGCCCTTGGGCGCGGTGATCGGCGTCACTGGCCGTTATGGCCGTCCAGGCTTTTTGGCAGCTTATGACGTGAATGATGGTCATCAGGTCTGGCAGTTTGATACGATACCCAAGCAGGGTTGGGAAGGGCAGTTTGTGACTAAAACGGCCGATGGCAATCAGTTTCACAGAGACACCGCCGCTGAGCGGACAGCACTTAAAGACTACCCTGACGCCGCAAAATTTGGCGGAGGCTCAGCCTGGAGTACACCAGCCATTGATACCACAACCAATACCCTATACTTTGGCACAGGCAATCCCTCACCTCAAATGAACGATATTTCGCGCCCAGGCGATAACTTATATACAGTTTCTTTAGTGGCGCTCGATACCGAAACCGGTCAATACAAATGGCATTATCAACAAGTCCCTCACGATCTTTGGGGCTATGATCTGGCAAGCCCACCAGTCCTGTTTGACTATCAACTTCATGGCAAGACTATTCCTGCCGTGGGGCAGGCCAGTAAAACGGGCTGGTTTTACATTCACGACCGCAACACGGGTCAGTTCTTGACCAAGTCAGCCCCATTTGTGCCACAACACAATTTATTTGCCAAGCCAAGTCAAGAAGGTACTGTCATCTATCCAGGCATTTTAGGCGGTGCCAACTGGTCACCTGTCAGCCTCGATGAAAAACATCAGAAAGTTTATGTGGCTGCAATGCATAGCCCGATCAAATATACCGTTCACGAAACCACAGTGAATCCGGGCGAAAAACCTATTCGCTATGCAGCCAGTGAACCCACAGACGACCCTAGATGGGGCGTACTCAGTGCAATTAACCTGACTGATGGCCATATTTTATGGCAACAAAAAACGAATCAGCCATTGGTTGGCGGTGTGCTAGCAACAGATGGCGGGTTAGTGTTTTGTGGGGAAGGTGAGGGCAGGCTAGCGGCTTATAACGCTCAAACCGGTGTATTAATGTGGCAGTATCAATCGGAATATGGCGTGAACGCGCCACCTATTTCTTATGCAATTAACGGTGAGCAATATATTGCTGTTGTGAGTGGTGGAAACTCGTTATTTGGGTTTAAACAAGGCGATCAAATACACGTTTTCAAGCTTAATACAATGCAATAACTTTTAATAATGCAAAAAGTAAATTTTATTCTTTTTGAATAACCGTTTAAATTGGCCTCTATTGATTTTTATGTTACCCTGACGTAGAGAAGAGTTTTTAATTGTTACACCAAATTAAAATTGATTAGTCACAATGGGCTATTGCGTTTGGATGACTGGTCAATCAATAATCAAAGTATTAAATTTTTATTTTTGGAGAAGTTAGAATGCTGAAGTCTATCGGCAAATTATCAATGATTGCTATGTTTGCAACTGCATATGTATCTGTTGCGCAGGCACAGGATTTTGGTCCATATACCACAAGTCAAAGTTTAGATTTTTCTCGCTTGAAGGATGACGCTGATTACGTCAAGACCACAGGGCCAGCAATTGCCAGAGGCTTGTATTTTGAAGATACTTATGAAATCAACCTGACACAAGTATCTGATTTTTCATACAGTATTTCTGAAATCACAACTGGTGATAATACAAAGTACGATGTCACATTTCTGAATTTCGGATTTTATGATGCAAATGGCACTTCAGTGTCAACATTGACAAACTTGGCTGCTGGCACCTATTTTCTTTTTGCTAGCGGAAAATTGGCCGGTACTGTCGGTGGCGACTTTAATGTAAGCTTTAATATCTCGCCTGTAGCGGCTGTGCCAGAGGCTGACTCATATGCCTTGATGTTAGCTGGCCTGGGGCTGGTTGGCATGATTGCTCGCCGTAAAAGCAAATAATATTAGAGAGTGAGAGGGTCGTTATGAAATTAGCCAAATTTTTTATTGCTACATCGTTGCTTTGGTCAGCTTATGCAAATGCGGCTTTTTCTATATCTGATGCAGATCCTTTAAATCCAGGTTCTAACGACTCTTTTTCAACTGCCCAATCAGCTTTTACTTTATTGCCAGGTAATGAATATAAGATCACTGGCGATATTACGGCCAATGACATTGATTTTTACAAAATTATTGTTGGGTCAGCTAGTCCGCTTGTACTAAATATCAAGTTAAGTGCACCAAACATGAATCCTGGTTTGGGCTTGTATGACGTTGGCGGCAATTTGTTATCTTACGACACAGAAACCGGTGGCACTCAATACGCCGCCATACTGAATTATGTGTTGAATGCCGGTACATATTTTGTTTCTGCTGAGCGTTCAGTCTCAAATAGTCCAAATTTTGCGTACTCTATTACGCTTGATGTTCCCGGAGTTAATCCGGTCCCAGAACCTGAGTCAGTTAGCTTTTTGGCACTTGGAATAGCTGTTATTGGATTGGTTGTCCGACGCAGATCTAAATAATCAACGTATTGCAGAATAAATAAAAAGGGCTCATGGAGCCCTTTTTATTTATCAGATACATCTTCACAAAAATATGACGCCAGAAGCATGAGCCCAGTAGTTTCCTCCCAAAGCGACTGGAAAACCATTTCTTGTACCGACATTTTCTTCTTTGCATAGTGCCATAAATTTAACATAATATACATTATGCGAAATAAAATGAAGAATGACGGTTCTCAATGGAAAACTAAGACTTCAACTCGCTTATCAAACTCTAAGTGTTAGGTAGCTGTAAGCTTGAAAAAACAATTTTTACATTATCTTACAAAGTGCTAGTATTAGCTTTCAAACAAGAAAAAGGGAGGAAACATGAAAGAAGAAAAACAAATTGAAAAAGTGCAGACGCAACTCACCCTGCTCTGGTGTTTAAGAATCGGGGAATTCTTAGGGACCATTAATCAACAGAAACTTATCCATCAGTTAAATTTGAAACCTATTTTCCTCAGAAGATGGTTATTGGGTAAGATGGTGGTCCCTAGCACTATCATTTATCAAGTAAAACAACTGGCCTATGCACCACCACGTTCACGCAAGTGTAGAAAATTACGCATGACTGCGTGTGGTGAACAAAATTTAGCTTCACTGAAGGTAAGGTGTGAATGGAAGATCCGTTTTTTTGATGAGATGAATAAGCGAGCAAAGTACAAGTTTTGTAAGAAATTAAAGCGGATCATTTAATTCACCGCGTAAATCCAATGAATGGCAATTGAAAAATTTACCTGCTTTTTACACCATTTATTCAGCCTTCAATCCTTTTTAAGCTGCGTTAGCATCAATATCCTATTGTTGGAGATGCTACATGCAGCTTTTGCCTACACAGGAAATGGTGAAAAAAATATCTGACTCCTGGTCGTTTGTAAGCGGTTCCGCTTTCAACTTCAAGGAAAGTCAGCGCTATACATTTCACAATCATGACAACCTCATGGCGGTTGTTCTTCCACTTTATATTGACCAATTACCGCAACATGAGTCGATTGCGATTGGTTTGATATTAGATGATGCTGAGGCACACAAAATCGCATCTCATATGTTTGGCTTATCTTCTGACGAATTATCCGATGAGGATGTCAAAGATGCCAAAAAGGAGACATGCAATATCATGGGGGGCGGCTTGATTGTAGATGAGCACAGTGAATTGGGCCTACCCAAAGAGATTCCTTTAGAAGAGTTCTTTGAACTCCAAAAAACGGCAACATTTAGCCGTTTATTTGTAAGCGATAAACCAAACGAAGACCTGGTGAATCTGGTGATCTTCGATGTAAATAATCATAAGTTTTCAGGGGTATTTTCATTATGAGCACAATGACGGGTGAAGCAGCCAAATTCTTGATTGTGGATGACAGTCGTGCAATACAAAGTATTATCAAACGTGCGATTGAAGGATGTAATTATCCAAAGCTCGAAATTCAAACTGCGACAGATGCTGAAGCTGCGATGAATATTCTCGAGGGCTATCGCCCTGACTTGATTATTACTGACTGGCACATGCATAAAATCAGTGGCCTTGAATTTTGTCAGCATGTCTGCCAAACATACGGAAAAAAAATCCCAATTGGCTTTGTGACCACGGAATCTGCCGCCGAAAAAATCGACCAGGCTTATCAAAGTGGCGCAAGATTTGTAATTAACAAACCCTTCCAAGATATTGATTTAAGATCAAAAATATTAGAGATCATTCCAGTGGGTGGCATCACTGAGCAGCCTGCGGCTATCCCAGAGAATCTCGCGACTAGCCATCAAATGCTCTCAAGCATGCTTAAGGGTCAGGCTTTTACGCTAGAGCCCTGCCCTCCACTGGGCTTAACGGATTTGACTGAAAACAATTTCATTGGATTGTTTGGCGAAAACGGGAAAACACCCCCCGTCAATGCGCTTGCTATCATGGAAATGAACGCTGTAGGCCTGTTGTGGGCGTTGAATAATGAAAAACCCGAAATGCTTAAAACTATACTCGCCAGTGGTGGCGCCAGTAACGACCAACTAGATGAAGCGAGAAGGTTCATGGATGAGTTTGGTGCGGGTATGTCAATTGGACATAAAAATGGTCCATTGAAACTGGCTAGATCAAGTATAGTCAGTCGGCAATTTCCCCGCCTTGAGATGTCGTTGAAGAGCAATGCTGGCCGTATGGATTATCGAATCCATGTACCAGAAATCGGAACAGGATTTATTACTTATATTAAACTCCTGTAAGGAGAATAGGATGCCATTTTCTTGGGGTGAATTACTGAGCGGTGCCGGGATTATCGTTAGCTTGGGTGCCGCCTTTTTATTAGTCAAGTTGCTCATCAGCAATACATTACAGCAGGAAAAGTTTTTTAACGCACTGGGTAAGTGCTATACAGAGCTCGAGTCATCCAGCGATCGACTAGACACACTCTGTACTATTCTGGATAGAAGATTTTCCAACTACGAGGAAAACCATAAACAATCAGATCCATTGTTAATCAATAGCATACAGCGTTTTGATAAAGTAGCACAGGAGATCAGGGATCGCCTGGATGATTTGTTGCTATCGGAAGCCTCGGATAACATTATTGCTGAGCGATTGAGTGAGCCTGTGCTGCAAGAGCTGAATAAATTGCAAACACATCTAGAGCAAATGGCTGGTCAACTCCGGCGCAATAACAATTTGTCTGCTGACGAAAATGTCGAAATGGCTGCCATGAGAAAGCGGATTGAAAGCTATCAATCCATGATGATGAAAGCAAGATCAGAAGCCAAAGAGGCTGAAAACACCATGGCGGAATTGCGTCAGGAAATACAGCAACTACAGGTCATGAACAATCGCCCACTGCAATCAGCCAATGATGCATTCACAAAAGAGCTACAATTCCAACTGAATGAAATGGAGCAACAAAAACGCAGACTTGAGGAACAGCTTGCGGCATTAACCACAGAGAAACAGCGCAATGAAATAGAAAAACAATTCATTGAAGACCGTTTTATGGAGTTATCGTAACGCAGATGCAAAACAAAAAAGCCACCCGAAGGTGGCTTTTTTGTTTACGCTCATTGTTCAATCAAATCAATGCATTGAACATTTTAAATGGTGGAGCTGGGGGGAATTGAACCCCCGTCCGCAAGCCCTCCACAGACAGTTCTACATACTTAGCTGTGTTGTTTATATTTAACCAGGCACCCACCAACGAGCAAGCAGATGACAAGCGAGTTGCCTTGGATTTAATGCCTTACCAAGCAACCCGGTAAAGCACGATCCTCTCTAAATGACGCTGCTGCCGGTTACCCGGCCCGACCGAGAGGCTCTTCGGTGCAGCGTTCAGCCGGGATTAAGCGGCTAAAGCGTAAGTTTCGTCGTTTGCGACTATACTTTTTCAGATGGATTTACGAGGGAACCTGAATCCTCGGTATGCCCTGCACTGCTTTGCAACCCACGTCGAAACCGGGTCAGCCCCAATACAGGCTTTGGATTATACGCCTTAAACGGTGGTGAGCCAAACTTAAAGGCGCATTGCTTCGACATGGTACAATTTATAAATGTTCAAGAAAATTGTGATTTTTGGGGTAGGTTTAATAGGGGGCTCCATTGCGCTGGCCCTTAAAAAACACCCTAAGGCTCCTCACATTGTTGGTGTGGGCCGCGCTCAACAAAGCTTGCAGGAAGCACTGGATTTGGGTTTGATTGACAGTGCGGAAACGGATATTGCTTCTGCACTGCACGCGGCGGATCTGGTTATCATTGCCACTCCAGTGGCACAGACGCCGGCGATTTTAAAGGCCATCCGCCCCTATTTGGGCGAGTCGACCATTATCACAGATGCCGGCAGCACCAAGTCGGACGTGATGGCGTACGCGAGGGCCGAACTTGGGGACCAGGTTAATCAATTTGTGGGTGGTCATCCGATTGCTGGGGCGGAAAAAAGTGGCCCTGCTGCTGCCATGGCTGATTTGTATCTCGGTAAGAATGTCATTCTGACGCCTGATGAGCAGACCTCTAACTCAGCGCTAGATAAAGTCAGCAGACTTTGGCAGCAATGTGGTGCAGTGGTTTCGCACATGAGTGCGCAAGAACATGACAGCGTATTTGCAGCCGTCAGCCATTTGCCGCACCTGCTTGCCTTCGCACTGGTGGAGGATCTGGCCAAGCGTAGTAATGCGGAATTGTTGTTCAAATTTGCCGCCAGCGGTTTCCGCGACTTTACGCGCATTGCAGGCAGTCATCCTGAGATGTGGCGGGATATTGCACTGGCTAACAAAACCGCCTTATTAAGTGAACTTAGGCTCTATCAACAAGCGCTCAGCGACATGACGGCACTCTTGGAGGCTGATGACAGTCGTGCTTTGCACGATTTGTTTGAACATGCCAGCCGTGCACGTAATGACTGGGCCAAGTCAAAAATTCAATAATTACCAATCGCTATGGAACAACTGCATTTACCCGCTGCCCACCAAGCCCAAGGCGCAATTACCTTGCCTGGCTCAAAAAGTATCTCAAACCGTACGCTATTGCTCGCAGCACTTGCTGACGGTGTCACTGTCATTCGCGACTTACTCGCCTCAGACGATACCGCCAGAATGCTGGAGGCCTTATCAGCGTTAGGCGTCAAGCTGGAAAATATCTCTGAAAATGCCTGGCAAGTCATGGGCTGTGGCGGCAACTTTCCCAATAAGCAAGCGGATTTATTTCTGGGCAATGCGGGGACGGCCTTTAGGCCCTTGACTGCCGCACTGGCATTCTCAGGCGGTGACTACCATCTGCATGGGATTGCGCGCATGCATGAGCGCCCGATTGGCGATTTGGTGGATGCCTTGCAACAGGTGGGCGCGCAAGTCAGCTACCTGGGGAATGCGGGCTACCCTCCCCTGCAAATTTCGCCAGCGCAGCTGGATGTCAGTCAAGCGATCAAAATACGAGGTGATGTGTCAAGCCAGTTTTTGACAGCCTTGTTGATGGCCTTGCCGCTAACAGGCCAGGCGGCCAGTATTGAAGTGGTAGGCGAACTGATCTCCAAGCCTTATATCGAAATCACGCTCAACCTGATGCAACGCTTTGGCGTGACCGTGCAACGGGATGGCTGGCAGCATTTTTACATTGCTGCAGATGCGCGTTATCACGCGCCAGGAGAAATATATGTAGAAGGTGACGCGTCAAGCGCCTCTTATTTTATTGGTGCGGGTGTTGTTGCGGGTGACGTCACCGTCAACGGCGTCGGCGCGCAAAGCATCCAAGGCGACATCCGCTTTGCTGAGGCGGCCAATCTCATGGGCGGACGGATCAGCTATGGCGACAACCACGTGCGTGCTGAAAACACAGGCACATTGAAGGCGATCGACCTTGATTGTAATCACATCCCCGATGCGGCCATGACTTTAGCCGTGATGGCCATGTTTGTGCGTGGCAATTCGGATCAAGACCGTACAACGACCCTACGCAATATCGCCAGCTGGCGCGTAAAAGAGACCGACCGCATTGCAGCCATGGCAACAGAACTGCGCAAAGTCGGGGCCACAGTGGTCGAAGGCCCGGACTATATTCAGGTCACCGCCCCCTTGCAACTGACCCCTAACGCAGTAATTGATACCTATGATGACCACCGCATGGCCATGTGCTTTTCATTGCTCAGCCTGGCCGGCGTGCCCATTACCATTAATGACCCAAAATGTGTGGGTAAAACCTTTCCAGAGTACTTTAAGGTATTCGCCAGCATTGTTCGCTAGCCATTCTCACGCCGCATACGCCCACTCATGCTCGTCAGGCTCTGCGGCAGGCGCCACGTCGTGAGAATGCTGATGCTGTTGCCAGGCACGCTCGTGAAAATAAAACACCACGGTGTTGCAGGCCGGTTCAACCAGCGCCATCAGCCCACCCACCAGCAGGCTGCCTGTGAAAAGATAGGCAATGGTGAACGCGACGCTAAAATGCAGCATGGCAAAAGACATGGTTTTAATCATGGTGTGCTCCTTATTAACGATGCAGCCATAATATAAAAGCCAAAAGTCAAAATCCAATTCATTGTTTTTAACTGATTGATAAGTAAAATTTATTATGAATAACCCTCTCCCTCCAGTCATTGCCATTGACGGCCCTTCTGCTTCTGGCAAGGGCAGCGTCGCTGAACGCGTGGCTACCCATTTTGGATTTCATTACCTGGACTCGGGTGCGATTTATCGTCTATTGGCTTATGCAGCTGCTCAACAAGCCGTGGCCTGGTCAAATGCTGACGCACTGGCTGATATCGCGACACAGATGCAGATCAAGTTTGAGCATGGCCAAGCTTATTTAAACGGCGAACAAGTCAGCCACCATATTCGTACAGAACAGATGGGCAAAGGGGCCTCTGAAGTCGCTGTCCACCCTGCCGTACGTACCGCGCTGTTGCAAACGCAACGCAATTTCAGGCAAGTCCCTGGGCTGGTTGGTGATGGCCGCGATATTGGCTCTGTCATTTTCCCGGATGCCGGATTGAAAATATTTTTGACAGCCGCGGTCGAAACGCGCGCAAAAAGACGCTACGATCAGTTAATTCAACGCGGCGATCACGCAGATTACGCTTTGATTCTAGCTGATTTGCAGCAGCGCGATTTACGCGATAGCCAGCGCGCAGTCGCGCCACTCAAGCAATTGCCAGATGCGGTTTTGCTGGACACCACCGACATCAATATTGAGCAAGCGGTGAATATCATTATCGAAGCATTTAAAAAAGCGGCGCAAACTAAATAAAAACACACATAAGTCATTGAACCCAATAATTTTTTTGTGTATAGTCTTGGATTCGGGTTGCTCAAGTCACGCTTGGGCAATATTTTTTAAACCTTTTCCATTGTTGGCGCTTTTGCCTTGCAATGGCTCGCTGCAAGATGCCTGTCTTCATGCGAGTAAAAATTGGACAATTTTTTAATGGCTTCTATTTCTAATACATCCTCTTCCATGGAATCTTTTGCAGCCCTCTTCGAAGAAAGCCTGGCCCGCCAGGAAATGCGCGCTGGTGAAGTAATCACCGCCGAAGTAGTTTCTGTAGACAATGATTTCGTTATCGTGAACGCCGGCTTGAAATCCGAGAGCGTAATTAACGCCAGTGAATTCAAAAACGCACAAGGCGAACTGGAAGTTGCCGTTGGCGACTTCGTTAAAGTAGCGATCGAAAAACTGGAAGATGGTTTTGGTTCTACACAACTTTCTCGCGAAAAAGCGAAGAAAATGCAAGCATGGCTGGATCTGGAAGAAGCCATGAACGAAGGCCGTGTAGTTAAAGGTTTTGTCAGCAGCCGTGTTAAAGGCGGTCTGCGCGTTTCTGTCAGCGGCATCATGGCTTTCTTGCCAGGCTCACTGGTAGACATTCGTCCAGTTAAAGACACCACTCCTTACGAAAACAAAGAGTGGGACTTCAAAGTCATCAAGCTGGATCGCAAGCGTAACAATATCGTGGTTTCCCGCCGTGCTGTGATGGAAGACACCTTGGGTGCTGACCGTGAAGCATTGTTGGGTAGCCTGACTGAAGGTGCTGTGATCAAGGGTATCGTTAAAAACATCACTGACTACGGCGCGTTCGTGGATCTGGGTGGTATCGATGGCCTGTTGCACATCACTGATTTGGCATGGCGCCGTGTGAAGCACCCATCTGAAGTGCTGACCGTTGGTGAAGAAGTTGAAGCCAAGATCCTGAAATTCGATCAAGAGAAAAACCGTGTTTCTCTGGGGATCAAACAATTGGGCGACGACCCATGGGTGGCATTGAGCCGCCGTTACCCAGTCGGTACACGCCTGTTCGGTAAAGTGTCTAACCTGACTGACTACGGTGCGTTCGTTGAAGTAGAACCAGGCATTGAAGGTTTGGTACACGTGTCTGAAATGGACTGGACCAACAAGAACATCCACCCGGGCAAAATCGCTCAACTGGGCGACGAAGTTGAAGTGATGATTCTGGAAATCGACGAAGACCGTCGTCGTCTGTCACTGGGCATGAAACAGTGCAAACCAAACCCATGGGATGATTTCGCTGCAACCCACGCTAAAGGCGACAAAGTTTCAGGCCAGATCAAGTCTATCACTGACTTTGGTGTGTTCATTGGCTTGCCAGGCGGTATTGATGGCTTGGTACACTTGTCTGACCTGTCCTGGACTCAGTCTGGCGAAGAAGCGATCCGCAACTTCAAGAAAGGTGATGAGCTGCAAGCTGTTATCTTGGGCATTGATGTTGAGAAAGAGCGTATCTCTCTGGGCGTTAAACAGTTGACTGAAGATCCAAGCGGCAACAGCGCACCAATTGGCGAAGACAAAGGTGGCAAACCAAAAGCCAAAAAAGCAAAAGCGGATGATGTCATGATTGATGAAGCTTCTGCCGGGACAACTAACCTGGGTGCTTTGCTGAAAGCCAAACTGGATAGCAAAAAATAAGAAGGCTTTAGATCATGACAAGATCTGAACTAATAGACCTGCTTGCCCAGCGCTTTCCGCAACTTGTGCTGAAAGACGCAGAGTTATCCGTCAAGACCATCCTTGATGCAATGACGGAAAACCTGGCAACAGGAGAGCGTATCGAAATACGCGGTTTTGGCAGCTTTAGCTTGAACTACCGCCCGCCTCGTTTGGGACGTAACCCGAAAACTGGTACCAAAGTACAGGTGCCAGCGAAATACGTGCCGCACTTTAAGGCTGGTAAAGAGTTGCGTGACCGCGTAGACGCGATCGAATCTTAATTTTTGTGATTCAGCAGTAAAAAACGGTATCTTCGGATACCGTTTTTTTTGGCCGCTCAGACCGCTATTGATGGCGCATTGAGGAGCGCTTGGGTAAAATGTCATGTGATCAAACAAGAGAGCTTTTATGCTGGTTGAATTCGAGTATTGGTGGTTATTGATTCTGCCTCTGTTTTTTACATTGGGCTGGATTGCAGCCCGCGTGGATATCAAGCAACTGATTGCTGAATCCACCTCATTGCCAGCCACCTATTTTAAAGGTCTGAATCTGCTCATTGCTGACCAGTACCACAAAGCGGTAGATGCATTCAGTGAAGCGCTTTACATGAATAAAGACTCCCTGGAACTGCACTTTGTGCTGGGGAGCCTGTTTCGCCGCACAGGTGAGACAGACCGCGCGATTCACTTGCACTTAAACCTGCTAGAAAACTACGAACTCACCGAGCAGCAATCGACATCAATCAAAGTGGAATTGGCGCAGGATTACTTCAAGGCAGGCCTGTATGATCGTGCCGAAGAAATTTTTCAAACACTGCGCCATACTCGCTATGAACAAGCGGCCTTACGTCACCTGCTTGAGATTTATGTCAAGGAACGCGAATGGTCGCTCGCCATTGGCATTGCCACCGAATTAGAGCGTTCGTCAGGCGTGTCTTACCGCAAAGAGGTCGCTCAGTATTATTGTGAATTGGCTGCCAATGCGATGATCAAGCAGGATTGGTCCTCTGCAAAAGTCCAACTCGAACAAGCGCTGGACGCCAATAAGAACTGTGTACGCGCAAATGTCTTATTGGGCGATATTGCGGCACATCAAGGCCACCATTCCGATGCAATTGCGCTCTGGAAACGCATAGAAATGCAGCATCCAGAACATCTGGGGCTGGTCGCGCAAAAAATGCTTAAAAGCTATGCTGCGCTGTATGGTGAAGAGGAAAGCGAAGGCGACCTTAAACTATCCAGAGGCTTAAAGGAAGGCCTGAGCCAACTCCATTACTATCTGGAACTGTATCAACTCAGTAGCATTATGTCGGTGTTGTATGAGGCCACCCTGCAGGCTGAAGGTGCGGATAAGGCGGCAAAACTCGCCCGCAATGAGTTGATCCGCAAACCCAGCCTCAAATCGCTGGATCAATTGCTCCAAGCGCGTGCCATGCTCCAGGATGAACAGCATGATTTGCAGTTGATGCAGCAAACTGTTCGTAATGCCATAGGTGACCGTGCCGCCTACTACTGCGACCAATGTGGTTTCCGGGCCAAACAATATCATTGGCAATGCCCAGCCTGTAATGCCTGGGAGTCGCTGCCGCCCGAACCCACTGAAGCGACCATTCGAGATATCAAGTTACTTAAACGAAAATAAAACCGTTTGGCACCCTTCCCCAACCCGTTTCATTCCTAAGACAATTCCTTTATGACCGACAGTAAAATTGTTGTTGCCCTGGATTATGCAGATGCCAAATCGGCAACCGCGCTAGTAGATCGGCTTGACCCAAGCCTGTGTAAACTCAAGGTGGGTAAGGAACTGTTTACCGCCGCCGGGCCTCAGCTTGTCGAACAACTGGTTGCGCGGCAATACGATGTGTTCCTCGATCTCAAATTTCACGATATCCCGAATACTGTGGCAAAAGCCTGTCAGGCCGCCGCAAATTTAGGCGTATGGATGATCAATGTTCACGCCAGTGGTGGGCAACCCATGATGCAGGCCGCACGTGAAGGCTTGGATAAAGCATTTGGTGATCAAGCGCCGCTGCTAATCGCTGTCACGGTATTAACCAGTATGGACACGCCAACGTTGCATAGCTTGGGGATTCAGCGCACCCTGCCTGAACAGGTACTCGCATTGGCCACACTGACACAACAATCTGGCTTAGATGGTGTAGTTTGTTCAGCACAAGAGGCCAGCATGCTAAGAAAAGCATTGGGGCCTGACTTTTGTCTGGTCACCCCGGGTATTCGCCCAAAGGACTCGGCAAAGGACGATCAAACCAGAATTGTGACGCCTGCAGATGCCATCGCATTAGGCGCCAGCTACTTGGTGATAGGCAGGCCAATTACACAAGCAGATGACCCGATTGTTGCATTAAATACAATTATTAAAAATATTTAACATTTTTAAATTAATTTAAGGGCGTTAACCGTCCGAACCTGGACTGGCTCAGTAGAATTAAAAACAGGCGCAATGCCTGTTTTTTTATACTTAACGATTCTGGAGGTCATATGATGAAAACGCTTATGGGTTACCTGATGTATTTCCTTTTATTGCCAGCCGCTTATGCGGTGGTTGATATCAATACGGCCAGCCAGGCTGAACTTGAAAGCCTGAATGGTATCGGTCCGGCCAAGGCGCAAGCCATTATTGAATATCGAAAAAAGAGTGGTGGCTTTAAGTCAGTGGAAGAGCTGGATCAAGTGCCAGGCATAGGCCAGGCAACCTTGGCAAACCTGAAGAAAGATGTAAGCGTCGGCGCAAAAAAAGCGACTGCGGCCGAGATTAAATCCGAAAAAGTAGCAGAGAAAAAGAAATAACGATCTACATTAAACAAAAAGCACCCTATTGGGTGCTTTTTTTATTTGGCGGAGAGAGAGGGATTCGAACCCTCGATAGAGTTGCCCCTATGCCACCTTTCCAGGGTGGTGACTTAAACCGCTCATCCATCTCTCCGAAAGAAGGCGGGATTATACCCATAAAAGTTAAAGACGCCAAATCATTTTATGGTGCAACCACTGGCGACTTTCACACTGCATATGGCCTGTTTTAGGGCTAGCAAGATGTCAGGTCTGCTATCTTATAAAACAGTATAAAGTTGGCTAAAAAGCTTGCTTTTGTTATTTTTAAGGTTTAATGTTTAGCACACAAACACACGGCTAAGCCTTATAAAATAAGGTGTTAACGTATGTTTATCGCGATATCTAGTTGCGATTTGATGTAGGCGGTTTGGAGAGCAGTTCTGCTACGATATTAATAGAAAAAACACAGGAGTTACTATGAGTTTGGATCTTCTCAAGGCGATGGGCGTTAAAGTGCCCTATAAAGCCAAGTATGATAACTTTATCGGTGGAAAATGGGTTGCACCGGTCAAAGGTGAATATTTTGATGTCATCTCGCCTATTACTGGCAAGCCCTACACACAAGCTGCACGCTCTAGCGCCGAGGATGTTGAATTGGCATTGGATGCAGCGCATGCAGCAGCCGATAAATGGGGCAAGACTTCTGTCGTTGATCGCTCCAACTTGTTGCTGAAAATTGCTGATCGCATCGAGCAAAACCTTGAGTTGATCGCGACTGCGGAAACCGTCGATAACGGTAAGCCTATCCGCGAAACCATGAATGCCGATATTCCATTGGCAGCAGACCATTTCCGCTATTTTGCCGGGGCGTTGCGTGCGCAAGAAGGCAGCATTAGTGAACTGGACGAACATACCGTTGCCTACCACTTTCACGAGCCACTAGGGGTGGTCGGCCAGATTATTCCGTGGAACTTCCCTATTCTGATGGCCGCCTGGAAACTGGCGCCAGCTGTGGCCGCGGGTAACGTGGTGGTGATGAAGCCTGCAGAGTTCACGCCGATTAGCCTGCTGATCCTGATGGAAGTGATTGCTGATTTGATTCCACCTGGCGTCATCAACATCGTGAACGGCTTTGGCCGTGAGGTAGGAGCCCCACTCTCTACCAGCAAGCGTATTGCGAAAATCGCCTTTACTGGTTCGACAGCCACCGGCCGTTATATTGCCCAGGCTGCAGCCAGCAACCTGATTCCAGCAACCCTCGAACTGGGTGGCAAATCGCCTAACATCTTCTTTGAAGATATCATGTCTGCCGATGATGATTTCCTGGATAAAGCCGTAGAAGGCTTGGTGCTGTTTGCATTTAACCAGGGTGAAGTCTGTACCTGCCCTTCCCGTGCGTTAATCCAGGAATCCATTTACGACAAGTTTATGGAGCGCGTATTGCCACGTGTTGCCGCCATCAAGCAAGGTAACCCACTTGACCCCAACACCATGATTGGTGCGCAGGCATCCCAAGACCAAGTGAACAAGATCCTCTCCTACATGGATATTGGTCGTCAGGAAGGTGCGCAGTTATTGTGCGGAGGTGAGCGTAATGTACTGAGCGGTGATCTGGCTGAAGGCTATTACATCAAGCCGACCTTGTTCAAAGGTCATAATAAAATGCGCATCTTCCAGGAAGAAATTTTTGGACCTGTACTGGCAGTGACCACTTTTAAAGATGAAGCTGAAGCACTGAGCATTGCCAACGACACCATTTTCGGCCTGGGTTCAGGCGTCTGGTCGCGTGACGGCAGCCGCGCTTACCGTATGGGCCGTGGCATCAAGGCTGGCCGCGTTTGGACTAACTGCTACCACGCTTATCCTGCGCATGCCGCATTCGGTGGCTACAAAGAGTCCGGCATTGGCCGTGAAACGCATAAAATGATGCTGGACCACTACCAGCAAACCAAAAACCTGCTGGTCAGCTACAGCCCGAAAAAACTGGGATTCTTCTAAATCTTGGCGGGAATGCTAAAATAGACATTTGTTTGATCTAAAGGAGCGAATTTTTCGCTCCTTTTTTTATCTATCTATCAAAATATAAACAGGGGAAGAGCATGACTGAACGTGTTTCTGCAACGCCAGCGGCCATCGCGCTCATTGAGCAATTAACCGCCCAGCATGGCCCGATTGTATTTTTTCAATCAGGCGGATGTTGTGAAGGCAGTGGCCCGATGTGCCTACCAGCCGCCGAATACATCGCCAGTCCGATGGATGTCAAACTGGGAACCTTGCCCGGTGGTGCTATTTTCTACATGAGTGACAGTCATTTCAGTTTTATGCACAGTACGCACACCATCCTCGATGCGATGCCGGGCTCGAGTGGCTCATTTTCACTCGATTGTGGCAGTGGCATGGCCTTTATCACGCGAGGCCGCTTATATTCGGATGAGGAACTCGCTGCGCTAAAACCCGAAGAGCGCGTCGGGCTTTAATAAATAGAAGTCTGCCTGATCAATAAAAAGGCATCCTAAGATGCCTTTGCTATGATGACACTGGATAAATGCTGAGAACTAAAAGCCCAGGCTTTCCAGCAGATCATCCACCTGTTCCTGATTGGCGACCACATCCACGGTGTTATGTGGATCAATTTGTGGACCGTTCATCAAGGAGTCCTCGTCTTTTTTGGCCGCAGGAGAAAAATCCACCAACACTTGCACCAATTGTCTCTCCAGGTCTTGTGCCAGTGAGGTCACTTTTTTGATCACCTGGCCGGTTAGATCCTGAAAGTCCTGCGCCATCATGATATCCATCAGTAACGATTTGGTCGTCGATGTGTGTTGACTGACCAGTGACATATATTCCAGTGTTTCATGGACAACAGCATCGTATTCCGATTTGAGCGAAGCACGCTGCATGACCTCTTCCCAGCGTTGCTTCAACACTGCAGCCCGATCAGATAACTCTGACTGTAAAGGCGTGGCCAGATCAGTGGCGTTCAGCACACGCTCAGCCGCCTGTTCAGTCATTTTTGCCACATAACTTAACCGGTCTCTGGCATCAGGAATTTCCTGCGCGACTTGTTCCAGCACCTTGTCATAGCCCAGTGCACTCAGATTATCGTGCAAGGAGCGGGTCATGTGTCCAATCCGGCTGATCATTTCCTCTTGCTGATTGGGACTCATCGTGGAAATCAGGTTAGAGGCAAGATCCATCGCCGCATGATCCTGATTCGGATTGATCGCTTCGGTCATGGTTACACCTCGCCTTTTTCCAATTTTTCAAAGATTTTGGATAACTTCTCTTCAAGTGTGGCAGCAGTGAAAGGCTTCACCACATAACCACTCGCTTTGGCCTGGGCCGCAGCAATAATGTTTTCTTTTTTTGCCTCGGCAGTGACCATCAATACAGGCAATTTGGATAATTTGCTGTCTGCACGGATATTCTGCAACATGGTCAAACCGTCCATGTTGGGCATATTCCAGTCGGAAACCACGAATTCAAAGTCACCATTGCGCAACTTGTTGAGGGCATCTGCACCATCTTCTGCTTCTTCAACATTGTTATAACCAAGTTCTTTGAGCAGGTTGCGCACAATTCTACGCATCGTAGAAAAATCATCCACTACCAGAAATTTAGTATTTGGGTTGCCCATTTGTTACTCCGCTATCATTTAATTACTAATCCCGTAGCCTGTATTATGGAACGAACCATGGTCAATGCTAATCAGGATAAAGCTGGGATTTACCGGTTTATTCCTCACAGTACTATACGCGAATGGCGCGTTCACTGTTAGTTGCAAGATGTTGTAGCACCAGACGAGGCAAGTCTTTTAAATGCCCGACTTCGTGAACACCACCATGCGCAACCGCTTCGCGTGGCATACCATACACCACACAGCTTTCTTCGTTTTGGGCAAAATTGAAAGAGCCGGCATTCTTCATGCGCAACATACCCGCGGCGCCATCTTTGCCCATGCCCGTTAAAATGATCCCGACGGCGTTTTTACCGGCGTTTGTAGCCGCTGAATCAAACAATACATCGACTGATGGCTTATGTCTATTCACCGGCTCGGCATCAGATAAACGGGTGACATAGTTGGCGCCACTTCTGGCGAGCAGTAAATGCTGATCCCCTGGCGCGATATAGGCATGGCCAGGCAATACACGCTCACCATCTTCGGCTTCCTTGACGGCAATTTTGCACAGACTGTCCAGGCGACTAGCAAAGGACTTGGTGAAGCCTGCAGGCATGTGTTGGGTAATTAAAATGCCGGGGCAATCAGACGGCATCTGCATTAAAAAGGACTTGATCGCTTCGGTGCCGCCAGTAGAGGCGCCAATAATCAGCAGTTTTTCACTACTGATGAGCGGATTGCGGATGGGACTTTGTTGCATCTGCGTATTAGACGCTTTGGCAATACTTTGCAAGGTGCTGATTTTTGCCCTGGCAGCAACACGGATCTTGTCAGTAATCTCGGCGGCATACTGCTGCATGCCCTGGGTAATGCCCATTTTGGGTTTGGTAACAAAGTCGGTGGCACCCAGTTCCAGTGCACGCAAAGTGATTTCAGAGCCTTTTTCTGTCAGCGTAGATACCATAAGCACGGGCATCGGACGCAAACGCATCAGTTTTTCTAAAAAATCCAGACCGTCCATGCGTGGCATCTCTACATCCAGCGTGAGTACATCCGGATTCAACTGCTTGATCATCTCGCGCGCGACCAGCGGATCCGGTGCGGTTCCAACCACTTCCAGATCCTTGGTGTCGTTAATGATTTCGCTCAACAAACTGCGTATCAATGCCGAGTCGTCAATCACCAGCACTTTTGTTTTCATGGCATAACCCCTTGTTTTAATTATTATTAGAACAAATCGATATCTCCACCCACATCGTTGGTTTGCAGCTTGCTGGAGTAAGCTTGCTCGCGCTTGACCAAGGTGTAGTTGTTCAATTGTTTCAGCTTTTTAACCAGTACTTTACCGGTTTTGGGAAAGAAATAAACCTTGCGGGGATAAATATCCAGCAAATCTTCGCCGGTGACTTTAATCCCTTCTTCTTTCAGATACTTTTTGACAAACGCAGCATTGCGATCACCCACGTTATTGGTGGTAAAGCTGCGCAAGACGTTGCCGCCCCCAAAAATTTTAGCTTCGAGGTTTTCGCGCTTGGCGCCGTTACGCAACAGCTGGTTGATCAAGACTTCCATGGCATAAGTGCCATAGCGCATCGACTCAGAAATCGGGCTGTCCTTGTCTGCACTGCCCCCCTCGGGCAACATGAAATGGTTCATGCCACCAATGCCGGTACGGCTGTCACGGATACAGGCAGAAACACAGGACCCAAGCACGGTGACAATCAACATGTCCTTGTCTGTGTAGTAATACTCCCCTGGTGAAATTTTGGCAGCATTGCAATTAAATGTTCTGTCAAAATACAGGGTGTTAGAAATTTCTTCTTGCATGACACTCATAGCGATTTCCGATGCGTAAAGAGGCTGGAACGTGCCGCGCCACTGGTTTTTAATTTATAGACGGTTTTTCCCAACAGTTGCAGGTGGTCGGACACATACAAAAAGTTTTCTGAATGGCCTGCCAATAACAAACTGTCTTCATGCATGAGGTTGACAAATTTTTCAATGATTTTGCCTTGTGTCGGCTTGTCAAAATAGATCATGACATTGCGGCAAAAAATCACATCAAAGCCATCATGAAATGGCCATTGTGCATCCAGTAAATTCAATTGGTGAAAATGAATCAGGTCACGGGCGGCTTTTTTGACACGGACCAGGCCGTCATGCTTGCCTGTGCCACGTTCAAAAAATTTGCGTACACGACCGTCATCCATTTTCTTGACCCGGTCTAGCGGGTACACGCCTGCACTCGCCGTCGCCAGCACATTTGTATCAATGTCTGTGGCAACAATTTCTACAGGCGGTTTCAAGCTATTAAACGCTTCGCAAGCGGTGATCGCAATCGAATAAGGCTCTTCGCCTGTCGATGCCGCAGAACACCAGATACGTAGCGGTTTTCCTCGCCGGTTGGCTGACAGCTTCACCAGATGTTCGGCCAAAATCGGAAAATGATGTTCTTCCCGAAAAAACGAGGTCAAATTAGTGGTTAGCGCATTGGTAAATGCCTGCCACTCATCCGCATTGTTCTGCTGCTCGAGCGTGTCCAGATAGTGTTTGAAACTATTCATGTCCAGCGCGCGCAAACGCCTACCGATTCGGCTGTAGACCATATCGGTCTTTGCATCGGATAATGAAATGCCTGCATGGCGATAAATCAGACTTTTAATTCTGACGAAATCATCGCGCGTAAACAAAAACTCGCGATCTTCTTGCTCTTGTTTTTTTAATGCACTCACTTCGTTATCCTATGCAAATCCGCGGGCATACACTGCCAGAATTAAGCGCGTGTCGTGTTGATACGCTCTCTCATTTGTGAAATGGCCAAATCAACTTGCTGATTATCTTTAACTTGGGTTTCATAGCTGCTTTTTGCGTGCTTGCTGCGCTCTTGCATTTGAGAAATTGCTAAGGCAGCAGCTTTGTCTTCAGCACGACGGTTTTGTGCTTCCGGGGTTTGTGCAGCAAATGGATGCAACGCTTCCTTGTACTGCTTCACAACGTCAGCAGCTTTAGGCTCACGCGCAACGGCGGCTTTAATCGCCATTTTTGTTGCACGGTAGTTCCAGTCCTGGATACGGTCATCCATGTCAGCTTTGCTGTCGATGAATACACCAACACAGATAAATACATCATCTGCCTCTTCCAGCGGGATCGTGCCGTCAGCGACGCAATCCATTACAGCCATCGCTACACCACGTTGTGCCGGGCCAAACATTTGTGTTGCCTGACGTCCATCTTTAATGGTCACCTTGTTAAACATTACGGTGTTTGGTTTTACCATCATGTTTGGCGCTGCAATCGCCAACAAACCGTTTACGCCTTGTTTTTGGTCGGTGAGCGTACGACAAAATGCGTCTTCTGCAGCGCTACCGCGTGGACCCATAATCAAGTCAATGTGGGCCACATTTTTCAAATCCAAACCACCTTCTGGACGCTCTTCGATGACTAAACCTTCGCCAATCAATACTCGATCAATCACTGCCATTTTTAACTCCTGATATAAAAAGTACTACTTTATTAAAGGGCGTTCGCTACCCTGCCCTAACCGTTGCTGACCTGACGATAATCATCGTCCCAGTCTGCATTTCCTGCGCGATGGCTGGACGCTTTTGCCTGTCCATCCACAATAAATACCCCTACTGCACTAGCCAACTCGTTGGCGTGATCCATCAGGGATTCTGCAGCCGCAGCAGCCTCTTCAACCAAAGCGGTGTTTTGCTGCGTCACATCATCCATGCGGATCACCGCATCGTTGACCATGGCGATGCCGGCACTTTGTTCATTCGATGCCGATGCAATTTCACCAATAATCACACTGACCCGTTTCACGGAATCCACGATTTCATGCATCGTGTTTCCAGCTTCCTGCACCTGACGGCTACCTTCTGCTGTTTTGTTCACGGAGTCAGTAATCAATTCTTTAATTTCACGTGCGGCTACGGATGAGCGTTGCGCCAGGCTACCCACCTCGGCCGCCACCACTGCAAAACCACGCCCCTGCTCACCAGCCCGGGCTGCTTCTACCGCTGCATTAAGCGCCAGAATGTTGGTCTGGAAGGCAATGCCGTCGATCACGGAAATAATGTCTTCAATCTTGCGGGCACTCTCATTGATATCACTCATGGTGGCCACCACCGCACCGACGACCTCGCCACCCTTGACGGCAACTTGTGAGGCCTGTGCAGCTAAATTATTCGCCTGCTTGGCGTTTTCGGCATTCTGTTTCACGGTCGATGCGAGCTCGTCCATACTGGAAGCTGTTTTTTCCAGATTGGCCGCTTGGTCCTCAGTACGGCGACTCAAGTCAGCATTGCCCTGGGCAATTTCCTTGGCAGCAATATTGATAGATTCCGCTGCGGTCTTCACCGTCAACACTGGCTCTACAATCATGTCCAGCGTATTGTTCATGCCTTGCACAATCTTGCGATAATCGCCTGGGTGTCTGTCTGCATTGGCGCGGACGGTGACACGGCCCTCTTTGGCGGCTTCAGCAAGCATTTGGGCGTCTGCATTCAAGGCTTTCAGGTTGCTGCGCACTTGCTCTATGGTTTGATTGATTTTTGCCTTGAGGCCTGGGAACTGCTCCAGCGGTGCATCAAAATTACCATCACCAAACGCTTGTACGCAGGCCATGGCTTTTTGATTCAACTCGATATGTCCAGCCACGATATTGTTGATACTTTCAGCCAATAATGAGAACTGGCCTTTGAACATGTCTGCACGCAGGGTCATATCAATATTGCCTTTTTCGTGCTCGGCATTGACCCAGTTTACAGAGTCTACAATCCCTTTCAGGTTGCCGCGGATACGATCTACGCTCTTGTTCATGGCGGCTTTCTTGCCTGGCATGGCTTCCAGTTGCGCCGTCAGGTCACCCCGGCCAATACTGTCCATGACTGCAATAAAGCGCTCGGTTTCGGTCACATAGCCATGAATCATGCGATTCAAAACGTCAGCCACCACTTTAAAATCACCCTGTAATTGACCGCTATTCAAACGCGCATCCGTTTCACCTTCGGCATGGTTTTTAGCCATTGCTGTCAGATCCTGAATCAATGCCTGTACGTTAGATTTGAGGCCATCGAAGCCTTGATTGAAGGCATGCAAATGTTCTGGCAAGCGTTCAAGCTGCGTATTCAGCTCACCACGACCCAGCGCCTCAACGGCGCGGCCGGCTTTTTCCATACTGGCCACATGCATGTTTAACAGATGGTTCACGCTTGCGGCAGACTGGCTCAGCTCCCCTGCAAACGCAGTCACATCCAGTTGCGCGTTAAGGTTGCCTTTGGCATGCTCGGCTTCTATCAGCGCCAATTGCTGTTTGAAGTTTGCAAAACCGGCTTTTGACTGATTGATTGCATCTGCCACCGAGGCTGTGGCTGCGCTTGTCTGCACAGCAAAATCACCCTGCGCTAGAGATTGTGCGGCTTGCAGTGTTTGCAAGGGCTCGCCACCTACCACGTGCTTCACTGAAGCGGTCAGACCGCATGCCATGAATATGGCCAACAGCGTTAATCCCGCATGAAGCATGAAACCCATACCTGAACCGGTATTTAAAACCAGTGGTGCCAACAGACTGCATACCAGCACGCCCAGTATCATCGTCAGTTGTAATGAAAGCTTAGTACGAGAAAGTCTTCCCGCAAGCGCACCCCATTGATCAGCGAACATGCGTTTCACTCCTTTTTTCCAGATCCAGATAATTTATTATTTGGTCTATTTATCGACCTATGTCAGCGATTATTCAGCATGCAAGCCACTTTTGAATTGCATGTAAAAAGGGGAAATTTGGTTCTTTTGCGGTAATTGCCCCCCTAAAGAAATTCTTATCGTCGTAATTACTTACCTGGCAGGGTGGTTTTGATCATGGGGATTATTCGAGCCATTTAGCCTTTGCAGCAGCAAACAGGGGGATTTAAGCCCTATGTGCTGCTACAGAAAGCAATTTGGCGCTTAAAAACTTTCCCAGCTATGATCGTGCGTGCCCGTTTTGAGCAACTTGCCCGGATCACCAGCGCCACGGCTTGGGCTGACTTTATGTTTATGCATGGCAGTCAGGTTGACTGCATGTTTTATCTCAGACACGCGGTGCGTGTTTGCGTGCGCACTGGAAAACCCGCCAGCGGCCACGCCCTCCAGTTTAAACTGACTAATCGCATCGGCTAATTGATTGGCCTGATCGACCAGCGATTCAGCCGCAGCAGCAGCCTCTTCAACCAGTGCAGCGTTCTGCTGGGTGGTTTCATCCATGCTGGTCACTGCCTGGTTCACCTGGTCAATGCCGGTGGTCTGCTCGGTAGATGCGGCTGAGATTTCACTGATGATATCGGCCACACGCTGGACTGAGGAAACCACTTCTTCCATGGTGTTACCAGCATTCTCAACCAGCTTGGTGCCTTCGGTGGTCTTGTTCACAGAGTCGGTAATCAATTCCTTGATCTCTTTTGCCGCACTGGCTGAGCGTTGCGCCAGGTTACGTACTTCACCCGCGACCACCGCAAAGCCTCTGCCCTGCTCACCTGCACGCGCTGCTTCTACCGCTGCGTTCAGCGCCAGGATGTTGGTCTGGAAGGCAATGCCGTCGATCACCGAAATAATGTCTTCGATCTTCTTGGCACTTTCGTTGATCGCACTCATGGTGGCAACCACTTCGTTAACAACCTGGCCGCCTTTGACGGCAACGCCTGAGGCGGTCAGCGCCAGCTGGTTGGCCTGTTTGGCGTTGTCAGCGTTCTGTTTCACGGTCGAAGCCAGTTGTTCCATGCTGGCGGCAGTCTCTTCCAGGCTGGAGGCTTGCTGCTCGGTACGCGCAGACAGGTCTGAGTTACCGCTGGAGATTTCATTGGCAGCCGTGGTGATGGTTTCGACGGCTTCGGTCACTGCAATGATCGGTTCTACGATCATGTCCAGCGTGTTGTTCACGCCTGCAATGATCTTGCGGAAGTCGCCATTGTGTTTGTCGACATCAGCACGCACGGTGATGCGTCCTTCTTTTGCGGCTTCGGCCAGTTGGTTGGCGTCATTAACGAGCAGGTTGACCGCTTCAATACAAGTATTGAGGTTGTTCTTGAGCTCGTTAAAGTCGCCATTGTAATGGTCGGTAATGCGCTCAGGAATATCGCCTTTGGAAATGCGGTCTACGTAGTTCGCAGCCACGTTCAATGGTCCAATCACGGAATCCAGGGTGTTGTTGACGCCTTCGACGATCTTGCGGAAGTCGCCATTGTGTTTGCTGGCATCGGCACGGGTGGTGAGTCTGCCATCGACCGCGGCTTGTGACAGCATGTCGGCATCGCTAATCAGCGCATTGACGGCGTCTATACACTGGTTGAGGTTGTCTTTAATGGTGTTGAAGTCACCATTGTAGTGGTCGGTAATCTTGGCCGGGATATTGCCCTTGGAGATATCGGACACATATTGGGCCGCCACGTTGAGAGGATCGATCACCGCATCCAGCGTCTCGTTCACGCCCTGGACAATCTTGCGGAAGTCACCTTGGTGCTTGCTCGCATCCGCACGGGTGGATAAACGCCCTTCTACCGCTGCGTGCACCAATTCTTCAGTGTCATACACCATACTATTAATGGTCTCTATACACTGGTTCAGGTTGTTTTTAATGGCGTTAAAATCGCCTTTATAGTCAGCCGTAATTTTTTCTGGAATTTCACCTTTGGCGATCTGTTCCACATAGCTCGCAGCCACACCCAAGGGCGTTACAACCGCATCCAGTGTCTCGTTTATCCCCTCAACCACTTTGCGGAAATCGCCTTGATGCGGCTGAATGTCTGCCCGTGTAGAGAGATTACCTTGTACCGCAGATTGTGCTAGGCCATGGGTATCATGAATGAGTAACTTAATCGACTTGACCATGCTTTGCATGGCCGTCATTAACTGGCCGGTTTCATCCTGGCTATGCACCTCAATCACGACATCTGTTCTACCTAGTGATAAGTCCTGTGCAACCTGGGCGGCCTCACGTATGGGTTTTGCAATTTTTGCGGCTGAAAACCAGATGACCGCAATCCCGGTTGCCGTCACCATCAAGCCTAACAATAACTGCCATAAAGCGGCTTGATTCGCACCGCTAGACAATCGTTGATCAAGCGCTTGCGCTTCTGCCAGCACGACGGCGGTTGGTACTTTAATCAGGACAGACCAAGGTTTGCCAGTGCGGCCCAACATAATGGGGGCGAGCGCCATCATTTGACCGGCTTGCTGGTCAATCGCGGCTAAATCATGACCAGACTGGATCTCTTGGAGATACTTTGCGCTACTGTCGCCCACAATTTTGCCAAAGGGCTGGCCAATCAAGCCTGGATTACGGCTATCGGCCACGATAAGCCCCATATTACTGACGATAACCACTTCGCCCTTGCCGTCAAACAGATTCTTGCTGGCACCTTCAGCGGTTTTTTGCACAAAGTCCAGATTGTAGTCAGTCCCGGCGACCCCATAAAACTTGCCGTTCTTGATAATGGGCACCGACAGCGTGGTCAGCCATACAGATTTGCCCTGCACAATATAAGGAAATGGGTCCAATACACTTTCGGTATGGTTTGTTTTGGGGCCAAGATACCAGCCGCCTTTCATGACACCATTGGGGTGCTTGTCCAGCGTGTCATACTCCACCAGTGGTTGCACCGCAATCCGTCCGCTTTCATCACGGTTCCAATAGGGCGTAAAACGGCCGGTGAGGCTATTGTTGCCATCCCTGCCCGTTTTAAAAGTGTCATCTTTACCATCAAGCGCATCCGGCTCCCAACAACTATAAGTGCCATTGAACTCTGGGTTTTGTTTCAGCACATTGAGCAAGATAGCATTAATCTGGTCACGCCCCAGTGCCACGGAACCCTCTTTACTCAACACAAAAGTATTTGCCATCGTGCGTGCCGCATCCAGTGCGACATCAAACTTGGCCTGGATTTTTCCTGCTTCAGAGCCAGCCAGATTCTTCAAGCTGTTTTTGGTGCCTTCGTTGACTAACAACGATACGTTTTCAGACACCAGTTGCTGATTGTTTTTAGCTGAGAGATAAGAGGATCCGACGAGAATGCTGCCGCTGACCAGAATGGACAGCCCTGCCATCAGGACGATTTTGCCCTGAATAGATTGAAAGCGCTGAGACAACTGCATATTGACTTCCTTTGCATAAAAATAAATAGGGGGCGTGCATTGCTGACACACTGCTCTTCCGAGTTATTTCTAGCTTGAAGTCAATCGATGACCGTAAAGCCAATTTTTATATGAATAATAAAATCCGTTTATAAGATTTTTTATTCACTGTTTATGTAATCATTATCCCGCTAAAGATAAAGATCCAAATTGAATGTAAAACGTATTTTTATGGTTCTGTTTAAAGTCATTCAGGCATGAGGTTTTTCAAACCCTGTCCAATAATGTGCAGACACAAAAAAACGGCTGCCGAAGCAGCCGTTTCTGAAGATGACTTAGGTCAAAACTCTTCCCAATCCGAATTATCCGTGCCGGTTTTGGCACTGACCCTAGGTGGACTGGCCGTCGCTTGAGCACGCTGGGGTTTATCCACATAGCCGGAGGGGGCTGGAACCGGTCGTCCCGAGCCATGCTGGGGCATGGTTCGCGGTGTTGAAGAAACACTCCCTTTGGCTTGAGACTTAGGTGAGGCGGTAAAGCCTGATCCCGCGCCCCTCTCCAGCTTGAACTGGCTGACCACATCCGCCAGCTGGTTGGCCTGATCGACCAGGGATTCTGCCGCAGCGGCCGCTTCTTCAACCAAGGCTGCATTCTGTTGCGTGGTTTCATCCATGCTGGTCACTGCCTGGTTTACCTGATCAATGCCGGTGGTTTGCTCAATAGAGGCAGCAGAGATTTCACTGATAATGTCAGCCACGCGTTGCACAGAGGAGACCACCTCGTCCATCGTGCTACCGGCATTTTCGACCAGCTTGGTGCCTTCAGTGGTTTTATTCACAGAGTCTGCAATCAGCTCTTTAATCTCTTTCGCAGCACTGGCTGAACGCTGGGCCAGGTTACGCACCTCACCTGCGACCACGGCGAAGCCTCTACCCTGTTCCCCTGCTCGCGCGGCTTCTACCGCTGCGTTCAAGGCCAGGATGTTGGTCTGGAAGGCAATGCCGTCAATGACCGAAATAATGTCTTCGATCTTCTTGGCACTTTCGTTAATCGCACTCATGGTGGCAACCACTTCATTCACCACCTGGCCACCTTTAACCGCGACACCAGAGGCTGTCAGTGCCAGCTGGTTAGCTTGTTTGGCGTTGTCGGCATTCTGTTTAACCGTGGATGCCAACTCCTCCATACTTGCCGCCGTTTGCTCCAGGCTGGAAGCCTGTTGTTCGGTACGGGCTGAAAGATCAGCATTACCGCTGGAAATTTCATTGGCCGCAGTGGTGATGGTTTCGACGGCTTCAGTCACCGCAATGATCGGCTCTACAATCATGTCCAGGGTGTGGTTAACGCCTTCAACAATTTTGCGGAAATCGCCCTTATGCTGGCTGGCGTCGGCCCGTACAGAAATACGGCCTTCGCCTGCCGCTTCGGTTAAGCCATTGATGTCACCAATCAACCCTTTCAGGTTTGCGCGAACTTGCTCAACCTTGTCGTTGATCTCGCCTTTTTTACCTGGCCAGCGCTGAAGCGGAATGTCGAAGTTACCTTCGCCAAAGCCCTTCACCACCTGCATGGATTGCTGGTTCATTTCCAACAAGCCAGTCACCATGTTGTTGACAGACTTGGCCAGCGTACTGAAATCGCCTCTAAACATGTCATCACGTAGCAAGGCATCAATTTCACCTTGCTCATGCGCATTACTGACCCAGTTCACCGAATCAATCAAGCCTTTGAGGTTGCCGCCAATTTTCTTGACGCTCTTGTTGATAAACGCTTTTTCGCCGGGGAATTCCTTGATGGTGGCGGAGAAATTACCTTCACCAAATTGCAAAATACAATCGGTCACGGTTTTATTTTCTTCGATATACTCCTGCACCATGCCGTTCACACCTTCAGCCAAGGCGCTGAAGTGGCCATTATATTTGGCAGGATCAATAAAATAGCTGATATTGCCCTGGCGATGCGCAGCAGACATCTGGTTTAAATCGGAAATGATATTGGTCAAATTGGCTCTGACTTGCTCAATATCGCGGTTGATCTCGGCTTTTTTCCCTTTGAATGTCTCAAGCGGAATGCCAAAGTCGCCATTTCCAAAGCCGTTGATTACAGCCATCACCTTGCGGGTCGAGGCATGTTGATCATCCAGCATTTGATTGACCCCTTCGGCCATGTCTTTAAACATACCTTGATGCTGGGCACTGTGGATACGGCGATCAATCTCACCATTGGCTTGCGCATGCGCGACATCCTTCATTTCGCTGATCACTTTTAGCACATGTTGCCGCATGCGTTGTAGCTGGTAGGCAACACTGCCTTGGTCATGTTCAGCCAGCGGTACGGCAAAGTCAGAATCCCCTTCACCAATTTTTTTGGCAAACTCAGTGAGTTCCAACGGATCTGCACCTAAACGGTTAAGCAGGGATTTAGAGATTGCAATAGCCATCCATCCAGCGATAAGAATGGCAATCCCCAGTGCAATTTGCATCAGTACGGAAAACCCGGAAGCGACAGACTTGGCTTGCGCTGAAGCCGTTTTGTTTAATGCCTCCTGATAATCAATAAACTGGTTAATGGTTTTGAGCCACTCTACAAACAAGGGCTTGGCTTCACGCATTAACAGACTTTTCGCTTGCTCCTCATCACCTGCATGGCGTAATGCAATCACACGCTCAATTACCGGTAATGTTTTGGCTTCGATAGACTTGATGTGCGTGAGAATTTCTTTTTCATCTGCCGTAACAGCCGCATCCTCTTTAAAAATAGCATCCAGCTTGGCCGCACTCTCTTCATAAGCAACCGCCAATCGGCGGATATCACTGATGGACTTGTCCACTTCAGCACTGGATGCCTCCAGGGTCACATCACGTAAACTAATCGCCCGGTCATGCACGCTGCCGCGAAAGTTAATGGCATAGCGCTGCTTAACGCTGTTCACATCATTGATTTCGGTTAGCGTATTGTCGATTTCACGCACACGGTCAATCCCAATAACAGTTAATCCTGCCATCAGCAGAATCATGCTACCAAACCCGACCATCAGGCTTTTCTTTACTCTCATGTTTCCGAACATTTATCCATCCTCAGTATTTGCTTACGCCTATGCCAAATGCTTGTTTAAGATTACAAAAGTCAAAGACATGACTGTCTTCTGACGTGTCTTGCCAACACAAACACTTTTTTCCTTAATACTTTGCTATCTTGCAATTAGTCATCCATCAAGCATCGATTAAAGAAAGGCTTAAAACCTATCCTTTTAATGTCTTTGAAGGGATGTCCTTAAAATGCAAATAGCTCCCAAACCGAGCGCATAAAAAAAGCCGGCTGTTAAACAGCCGGCTTTTTATTTAGACGAATGGTTAGAACTCTTCCCAATCCGAATCGTCAGTGCCTGTTTTGGCGGACGGCCTTGACGTGCTCGGTGGAGATTTTGAAAACTGCGGTTTATCGACATAGCCTGAAGGGGCTGGCACTACTCTGCCCGAACGCGAATCTGCACTTGGTCTTGGCGCTGAATATCCGCCACTACCAGAAGAAGATTTGAGCGTTGCAGTGAACCCTGTGTTGACTTTACCTTCCAGCTTGAACTGGCTAATCACATCAGCCAGCTGGTTGGCCTGATCGACCAGCGATTCAGCCGCAGCAGCCGCTTCTTCAACCAAGGCAGCGTTCTGCTGGGTGGTTTCATCCATGCTGGTCACTGCCTGGTTGACCTGGTCAATGCCGGTGGTCTGCTCGGTAGATGCGGCTGAGATTTCACTGATGATATCGGCCACACGCTGGACTGAGGAAACCACTTCTTCCATGGTGTTACCGGCATTCTCAACCAGCTTGGTGCCTTCGGTGGTCTTGTTCACAGAGTCGGTGATCAATTCCTTGATCTCTTTTGCCGCACTGGCTGAGCGTTGCGCCAGATTACGTACTTCACCCGCGACCACCGCAAAGCCTCTGCCCTGCTCACCTGCACGCGCCGCTTCTACCGCTGCGTTTAGCGCCAGGATGTTGGTCTGGAAGGCAATGCCGTCAATCACCGAAATAATGTCTTCGATCTTCTTGGCACTTTCGTTGATCGCACTCATGGTGGCAACCACTTCGTTCACCACTTGGCCACCTTTGACGGCAACGCCTGAGGCGGTCAGCGCCAGCTGGTTGGCCTGTTTGGCGTTATCAGCGTTCTGTTTCACGGTCGAAGCCAGTTGTTCCATGCTGGCGGCAGTTTCTTCCAGGCTGGAGGCTTGCTGCTCGGTACGTGCAGACAGGTCTGAGTTACCGCTGGAGATTTCATTGGCGGCCGTGGTGATGGTTTCGACGGCTTCGGTCACTGCAATGATCGGTTCTACGATCATGTCCAGCGTGTTGTTCACGCCTGCAATGATCTTGCGGAAGTCGCCATTGTGTTTGTCGACATCAGCACGCACGGTGATGCGTCCTTCTTTTGCGGCTTCGGCCAGTTGGTTGGCGTCATTAACGAGCAGGTTGACCGCTTCAATACAAGTATTGAGGTTGTTCTTGAGCTCGTTAAAGTCGCCATTGTAATGGTCGGTAATGCGCTCAGGAATATCGCCTTTGGAAATGCGGTCTACGTAGTTCGCAGCCACGTTCAATGGTCCAATCACGGAATCCAGGGTGTTGTTGACGCCTTCGACGATCTTGCGGAAGTCGCCATTATGTTTGCTGGCATCGGCACGGGTGGTGAGTCTGCCATCGACCGCGGCTTGTGACAGCATGTCGGCATCGCTAATCAGCGCATTGACGGCGTCTATACACTGGTTGAGGTTGTCTTTAATCGTGTTGAAGTCACCATTGTAGTGGTCGGTAATCTTGGCCGGGATATTGCCCTTGGAGATATCGGACACATATTGGGCCGCCACGTTGAGGGGGTCAATCACCGCATCCAGCGTCTCGTTCACGCCCTGGACAATCTTGCGGAAGTCACCTTGATGCTTGCTGGCATCCGCACGGGTGGACAAACGCCCTTCTACGGCAGCATGCACCAGCTCGTCAGTATCATTGACCAGACGCTTGATATTGGTACGCACTTGCTCAATGGCTTCGTTCACAAAGGCTTTCTTGCCTGGGAATTGCTCCAACGGCATATCCAGATTGCCATCGCCAAACGCTTTCACCACTTCAATCGCACTGCGGTTCATGGCAATATGCCCAGCCACCATTTTATTGATCCCGGCGGCCATTTCTGCGTAGCCGCCTTTAAAGCGGTTTTGATCAACAGTGCAATCAATATCGCCTTCATCATGCTGCTGGCTGACATAGTTCAATGACTGTACCAGGCCATCCAGGGTACGTTGCAGTACACGGATAGAATAAGCAACACTGGTTTTGTCATCTTCAGGCAACACAATCTTCTGGGTCAGATTGCCCTCTACAAAGTTGCGTGCAATGACAGTTAAATCGGCAGGCTCCATACCCAATTGCTTAAACAGGCTGCGTTTGATATAGAAACCAATCGAAACCACGACAGCCAAGGAGAGGCCGGCAATCGCAATCAGCATCAACAATGCATTTTGCTTAACCTTCACCGCTGCAGCAGCGCCTTGTTTAGCAATCTGATTATTGTAGGCACGGTGTTCACGAATCGCTTTCTGAACATGCTCAATCACCGCCTGATTAGCCAGCAACACATCCCTGGCCTCTGTTTTCTTGTTAGAGAGCGAAAGCGTCAGCGCGCTGCTACCTAGCTCATCATAAGACTTGATTGCCTCATAGTCTTTTTGCAGTAACTGCTTGTCTTTATCATCGCTGATCAGACTGTCGTATTTTTTAAGTGCAGCCATCAGATCACCATGCACCTCAGCAACCTGCTTTTCAATCTGCTGCATTTTGACGTTGTCTGTATTCAGCATATGCTGCCAGATCAAGCTATTTAATAGCTCAAACTCAGCGAGCGTGTCATCCAATGCCTCAATGCTGGGTGCCGCATTTTCATTGGCAACGTTAGTGTATTTAAATACACGATCAGTCTGAAAGTAGCTGAGCGTCGCTAGCGTAAATAGCCCCAGCGCTGCAACTGCAATCAGAATATACATTCTCTTCGCAATGGTCATAATTAAAACTCCAAATCCAGATTTTTATTCGCCTTTATCAGACTCTCGTTTATTTTGTAATACTCCAAACATATTTCATGCGCTAATAAACAAGCTTTTTACAGGTCTTTTCCTACTCAAGTTTTCATGTATTTTGCCGGGGCTACCGCTTGGCGATACGCATAAAAAATCCCCCTTTGCAGAGGGGGATTTTCAAAGCAACAAATGCATTACTTCTTGGTTTTTTCAGCTTCAGCAACATCTACCTTTTTCTTCGCTGCTGATGATTCAGCCACTGCGTCACCTTTCATGTGCGCTGCAGTCAATTCCGGGCTGCCCTCTTCAAAACAGACACGGCCCATCATAGACACTTTGCACACTTCAGCCGCAAACAGCGGTGTTGCCAATGTTGATAATGCAATAATACTTAACGTTGTTTTCAAATGTTTTTTCATAAAGTCTCCATCAAATTATTAACCATGGTTTAGGTGGCTTTTCACTACCACTTATTGTTAATAACGACAGACCTTATGATTTCTTTAGTGTTGTTACAAAACAATTACAACTTTATTTTTAGCCATGCGTGCCGGTTCTGCGCATGGCTTGATGCCCCGCTGTAGAACGGCCACTGTCCACTTTAAAATGGCTGATCGCTTGAGCCAAATGATTGGCTTGATCCACCAAGGATTCAGCCGCCGCCGCCGCTTGTTCTACAAGCGCTGCGTTTTGCTGTGTGGTTTCATCCATACTGGTCACCGCTTCGTTGACCTGATCAATCCCCGTGGTCTGCTCAATAGAAGCTGCGGAAATTTCACTGATAATATCGGCGACCCGCTGTACAGAACTGACGACCTCCTGCATGGTGGTCCCTGCATGCTCTACTTGACGGGTACCTTCCGCCGTTTTATTGACAGAGTCCGTAATCAGCTCCTTGATTTCTCGCGCCGCTGTCGAGGAGCGTTGCGCCAAACTGCGCACCTCACCGGCCACCACGGCAAACCCTCTGCCCTGCTCACCTGCACGGGCGGCCTCAACCGCCGCATTTAACGCCAGGATGTTGGTCTGGAAAGCAATCCCATCAATGACTGAGATGATGTCCTCAATCTTCTTGGCGCTTTCATTAATCGCGCTCATGGTTGCGACGACTTCATCCACCACTTCGCCCCCTTTGGCTGCAACACTAGAGGCTGACAGCGCCATCTGATTGGCCTGTTTGGCATTCTCGGCATTTTGTTTAACCGTAGAAGCAAGTTCTTCCATACTGGCCGCCGTTTCTTCAAGGCTGGAGGCTTGCTGTTCGGTACGGGCAGACAGATCAGAGTTACCGCTGGAGATTTCATTGGCTGCGGTCGTGATTGTTTCCACCGCCTCAGTCACCGCACTAATCGGTCCAACAATCAGATCCAGCGTATTGTTGATACCATCAATAATATTACGGTAATCGCCAGGGTGCCGCGCCGCATCCGCACGGACACTGATGCGACCATCTCTGGCGGCCTCGGCTAACATGCTAGTGTCTGTATTTAAGGCTTTCAAATTGGCACGCACCTGCTCGATGGTGTCATTGATAAAGGCTTTTTTGCCTGGGAATCTTTCCAGTGGAGTATCAAAGTTGCCTTCGCCCAGTCCCTGCATGCAGGCCATAGCTTTTTTCTTGACCGCAATGTGGCCGCCCACCATTTGGTTGATGCCACCAGCCATGGTGCGATAAGCGCCATCAAATTTAGTGACATCGATCTCAACATCAATGTCACCTGCATCGTGCTCGGCACTCATGTGGTTCATTTCAGCGATCAGGGTACTCAAGGCATCGATACACTGGTTCAGGTTGTTTTTTAAGGTATTAAAGTCACCCTGATAAGTATCCGTGATTTTTGCCGGGATATGGCCTTTGGAAATGTCTTCAACATATTTGGCGGCGACATTGAGCGGATTAATCAAGGCATCCAGAATCTGGTTAATGCCTTTACCGATTTCAAGCACAAAGCCTTCAGGCAGTTTTGCCAGATCTACACGTTGTCTCAGGTTGCCCGCAGAAGCTTCACGCACCAAGCGGAAGACTTCTTGCTGACCAATGTCTTCAGCGGTTTTATCATCCCACTGCGTCATACGGCCCAGATATTCGCCCTTGGCGGTATACACTGAAACAATGGTCGCTTGAATTTTTTTGCCATAAGCAGCAAATTCAATCACCCGAGGTATCTTGGAAACTTCGGCAAATGCCGCGCGGTAAGCCTCAGGTAAATAACTGGAAATCGCATTCCCAAACATCTTTTCCAAGGTAAACCCTGGCTGTTCTTTGGCAATCTCTTCTACCAGCTGTTGCCAAAGGCTACGGGCCGCAGCATTCATATATTGCAATTGATGTTGACTGTCGCTGTAGGAAAAGGCGGTGGCACTTTGATCCAGCGCGGTTTGCAGACGACCCGCCTCTTCAGCCATTTTCCTAGAATCGTTGACATCAAACCCCACCTTGATTTGCATGGACTTCAGTGTCTTCATCAAACTGCCAAATTCGTCGTTGCCACGCGTATCAATCTTGAGATTCAACTCGCCACCAGCCAAGCCTTCAATCGCATGTGCCATCACAGCCATCGACTTTTTCAGTTTTAGCGAGAAAATGCCGCCAGCCACCAATGCAGCCGCGATCCCCATCCCCATGCCTACCCATGCGCCAGGATCATGACGATAAAAGCCCACTGAAGAAACAACAGCCACCGGGGTCAGCATAGCTGCTGACAGCTTGTAGAAAATCGGCAGGTCATGTACTTTTGCGGCCAGTTTTTCACCCCAGCCAGGTTGCGGGAGGTTGCCGTCACGCATCTGTTGATACAGTTTTTCAGCCTGCTCAATCTGTACGCGGCTCACTTTGTTGCGAACAGACATATACCCTATCACCTTAGCGCCTTCACGGATGGGGGCCACATTCGCTTCTACCCAGTAGTGGTCACCATTTTTACAGCGATTTTTCACCATACCGTTCCAGGGCTTCCCTGCTTTCACCGTCCGCCACAAATCCTCAAACGCCGCTGCTGGCATGTCCGGGTGACGGATAATATTGTGATTTTTACCTATCAGCTCCGCCTCACTGAAGCCGCTGATTTCAATAAACTCACGATTGATATAGGTGATGGCCCCTTTTAAATCCGTCTTGGACACAATAGAGGCATCCTCTTTGAGTTCAATCTCTTTTTGTGTCACGGGCAAGTTGATTTTCATAATCTGATCTCTTTCGATATTTTGTATTTTCACTAGGACGAAATTACAATTTTTACTTCTGCCAGTGAGTTTATTAGATTACGACTGCAACATAGATACCGAAAAAGCATGTGATCGCGTGTTAAATAGCAGATTTGAAAAAAGAAAAAGCCGACTTTACAGTCGGCTTCAATCAGAGTTTGCTAGGTCCTAACAACTCTTCCTCTACTCAATGGATCAATTGTAAGTACCTGTTCGGGATAGAGGTCGTGTGGCTTTGTTTTGAGTTGCTTCATACAGATTGAAATCAGCCACCAGATCAGACAATTGGCTGGCTTGTTCAACTAAAGACTCGGCTGCGGCCGCCGCCTCTTCAACTAACGCTGCATTTTGCTGCGTCACATCGTCCATGCTAGTGATGGCTTGGTTAACACTATCAATTCCTGAGGTTTGTTCAATCGAGGCTTCAGAAATTTCACTGATAATATCGCTGACGCGCTTGACTGACTGCACAATCTCCACCATGGTTTGACCGGCACCTTCGACCAGTTGTGTACCTTCCGTGGTTTTATTGACAGAGTCAGCAATCAGATCCTTGATTTCTCTGGCAGCACTTGCAGAGCGTTGTGCCAGATTACGCACCTCTCCAGCCACAACAGCAAACCCTTTACCTTGTTCGCCAGCACGCGCAGCCTCAACCGCCGCATTCAATGCCAGAATATTAGTTTGGAAGGCAATCCCATCAATCACTGAAATGATATCTTCAATCTTACGCGCGCTTTGACTGATCGCAGTCATGGTATCCACGACCTGATTCACTACTTCCCCACCACGCTCAGCCACTTTGGAAGCCGCCTCTGCCATTCGGTTGGCCTGCAATGCATTCTCAGCATTTTGCTTCACCGTTGCAGCCAGTTGGCTCATACTGGAGGAGGTTTCCTGCAAGCTGTGCGCTTGTCTTTCTGTGCGCGTAGATAAATCAATATTGCCCGTTGAAATTTCATTGGCTGCACTATTGATCGTGGTGGTGGCCTCTTTGACTTGCAACAGAATTTCAGACACACGGTCCATTAAGCGATTGATACCGTTGGACAAACTAAGTATCTGATCCGTTTTACCATGCAAGTCTATGCGTGCGGTCATGTCTCCGTGCTGTGCCGCTTCCAGTAATTGCTCAGTAGATAGCACGGCCTCCATCAAGCCTGTTTCAGCACGTTTCTGCTGAGTAATATCTGTTGCAAACTTCACAACCTTGATGGGTTTCCCATGCTCATCAAGCACAGGGTTATAACTCGCTTGGAGCCAAATTTCCTGGCCGTGTTTATCTATCCGTTTAAACACACCCTGCATGAATTCGCCGCGACCAAGGCGATGCCAAAAGTTTTTATACTCCATTGCATGACGCTCTTCCAGTGGCATAAACATACTGTGATGTTTGCCAATCAGTTCCGCCGCTTGATAACCCACGACTTGCATGAAATTTGCGTTCACTTTAGTAATATGACCATCCAGCGAAAACTCTATCGTTCCTAATGAGCGTTGGATAGCGGTCATTTGCCATTGGTTATCGATATCACGCAGGCGCTGCTCAGTCACATCAATCGCATACTTGACTATTTTGTAGGGCTTGCCATTCAAGTCTAAAATCGGATTGTAGCTGGCTTGCAACCATAGTGGGTTGCCATTCGCCGCGACACGTTGATAAACACCCGCTTGTGTGTTTCCTTGAGCCAGCTTTTGCCAAAATTGCGCATACTCAGTGGATTGTTGAACGTCGCTCGGAACAAACATTTTATGATGCTTGCCCACAACAGCGCTTTTCTGATAACCAACAGTATTTAAGAAGTTATCATTGGCATCCAGAATATTGCCTTGCAGGTCAAACTCAATCACAGCCATGATTTGCCGAATGGCGGACAACTGGCTGGCCAAGTCTAAGTCTCGCGCCTTTTGCTGTGTGATATCAGTAGCAAATTTAATGATCTTCAACGGCTTGCCGTCACTGTCTAAAATAGGATTATAGGTCGCCTGTAACCAGACCTCTTGTCCATTTTTCGCAATGCGTTTGTAGATCCCCGATTTAAACTCACCTCTGGCAAGATCTTGCCAAAATCTGATGTAGTCCGAGGAGCTGGCTTCTGAGTGTGGCATGAAAATGCGATGATGTTTACCAACCACTTCAGCAGCATCGTAACCGGTCACCCGCGCAAAGTTCTGATTCAATGCCAGAATCGTGCCATCCAGCGAAAATTCAATGACTCCAAGCACCCGGTTTAAGGCATCAATTTGGCCCTGGCTCTCAAGCTCACGTGCCTTAAGCGCGGTGATGAGACTAAAGTAGTTGACGATTTTCACCACTTGCCCGTCTTGGTTTTTTAACGGGATAAAGCTGCCTTCAATCCAATCTTCGCGGTTTCCTTTGCTTAAGCGTTTAAATTGGCCCGTCTGAGCCTCTCCATTGCAAAGCTTTTGCCAAAACTGCTTATGCTCTGGCGCATCAAGGTTTCCCAATGGCAGGAACATGCGATGATGCTGACCGAGCACTTCGTCACGCGTATAACCGGTTAAGTCTAAAAATGTTTGATTGGCATCAAGCACGTTCCCATCTAAATCGTACTCGATCATCGCCACGACGCGATGGAGGGCCTCCATCCTGTTCAAGCGTTCTAGATCCAAATCACTGAGTTGAGAATGATGAGATCCAGTCATCCATTGCTTGAGTATGCCTAGCCAGGTTCTCATTGTATTTCTACCTTCAAAATGACAAAGCCCTGCAACAGGACTTTGAAATCACAACTTTTTACCACAGAGGATAACCGCTCAATAAGGAGGCCCACAATTTCAGGCCTTCAATTATTTTTTCTATCATTGCAGGACATCTGATCATGTTGCACCTCCTTGTATTGAGCGCTCACATTAAAACTCTTCCCACTCCTGGTCATCCGTGCCGGTTTTTGCGGCTTTGACTGGCGCATGATTGACCGCAGCTACCGTCGGTTTGGCTTTGCTTACCGCAGGTGCGGCCGCCACTTTGCTTGTCATCGTCGGGCGGCTGACAGCACTGCTTTGGCTCACGCCACGTAATTTAAATCGATTCACGGTATCCATCAGCGTCGCAGCCTGCTCTACCAGCGATTCTGCTGCCGCAGCGGCTTCTTCAACCAAGGCAGCATTCTGCTGTGTGACTTCATCCATGTGATTGACCGCGTCATTCACCTGGTTAATGCCTGAGCTTTGCTCTGCAGACGCCGCGGTGATTTCACTCATGATGTCGGTCACACGTTGTACGGAAGTGACCACCTCATGCATGGTTACACCAGCACTTTCCACCAGTTTGGTGCCTTCAGTGGTTTTGCTGACGGAGTCAGTAATCAGCTCCTTGATCTCTTTGGCAGCACTGGCAGAGCGTTGAGCCAGGTTACGCACCTCACCAGCGACCACGGCAAAGCCTCTACCCTGCTCACCTGCACGGGCAGCCTCAACTGCGGCGTTCAATGCCAAAATGTTGGTCTGGAAGGCAATGCCATCAATGACAGAAATAATGTCCTCAATTTTGCGCGCACTTTCGTTGATCGCGCTCATGGTAGTCACTACATTGCCAACGACATCGCCACCACGAAGCGCCACTTGTGAAGCTGCTTCAGCCATTTGGTTGGCCTGGCGGGCATTTTCGGCGTTCTGTCTAACGGTTGATGCCAGTTCTTCCATGCTGGAAGCTGTCTCTTCCAGATTAGAGGCTTGCTGTTCAGTGCGGCTGGACAAATCATTATTGCCACTGGAAATTTCATGAGCTGCCGTATTAATCGTTTCGCCCGCTTCACGCACACGCAACAAAATATCGCTAAACGTGTCCAGGAGCTGGTTAATGGCTTCCATCGTTTTGACGGCAGAACCTTTTGCACGATTCGCATCCAGTCTTGTAGACAAATCACCATCCACGGCATTTTCAACCACAGATTTCATTTCGTTTTCAAGACGTTTTTCCTCGGTCAAATTGACCCACTCCACCACGCTGCCAATACGTTCGCCTTGCTCATCAATGAGAGGATTTGCAGTGAGTCTGAAAAACATCTCGCCAATCGGTAACTCAGCAACATGCTTGCCCTTCAGGCTTGCCAGTAAATTGCGTTGATGCGCAGGACTTTTGTGGAACAGATCAAAGTTCTGCCCAATCAACTTGTCTGGGTCAAAAGATGGGAAGATGGCTCTGAACGTATCAGCAGCCTCGCGCATTAAGCTCAAGGTTGTTGGATTCATATAGGTAATGACACCATCGTTATCCGCAACCATCAAGTTGTTAGAGGAAGACTCCAACGCTTGCTTGATCATCGAAGCTTCTCTGGACTTTTCTTTTTGCTGTTTGTCTGCCAGCACTGCTTTGGTGATGTCAGTAGCATATTTAACTACTTTCATCGGCTTACCATCTAACCCTAAAATGGGGTTATAAGATGCCTGCACCCATATATCCTTACCATTTTTAGTATAGCGATGATAAACCCCTTCATCGTACTGACCGCTACTTAACTTTTCCCAGAAAACTTTATACTCAGGGCTATTCTTGTAACGCTCACTAACAAAAATGCTATGGTTCTTACCAACCACCTCAGCCAGTGAGTACTCTGTAAGTTTTAGGAAGTTGTCATTGGCATGCAAAATATTGCCTTGGAGGTCAAATTCAATGACTCCCTGTACCTTGTTAATCGCAGCCACCTTACCCTGAAAGTCAATTTCTCGCTGCTTTTCTTCAGTAATACAGTACGAATAGACTTTGACCTTGGCTAATTGGCCGCTCGCATCTGGGATAGGCACATAGCTGGAACTAAACCAGTACTCTTTGCCAGACTTTGCCACTCGGCAGATTTCCAGTTTTGCATTCTGCCCCTTGTTCAATTTTTCCCACATTTGCTTGTACTGATCGCTTTGTGCGGTAGAAGCCTTGAGCAACATGGACACATGCTTGCCGATCACCTCTTCACGGCGAAACTCAAGCGGGGTCAGAAAAACATCATTACATTCGAGAATATGTCCTTGCAAGTCACATTCCATGACACCAAAACATTGGTTTAGTGCGTGCTCTTCCTCTTGCAGGATGATGTTGCGCAGCTTGTCTGCTGTAATGTCTGTCAGGTAAGCAACCACTTTGCGCAGCTGGTTGCCTTGCATCACTGGGGCGTAATACCCTTGAAACCAGACATCCTTGCCCTCTTTGTTGATCAGTTTAAAGCTACCCACTTGCGATTTGCCACTGCCTAAGGCACTCCAGAATTGTTCATATTCTGGTTTTTCTGTATAAACACCAGCCAACAGGGCGCGATGATGCTTGCCGACCAGCTCATTGGCTGCGTATTTTAAAGAGTGGCACAGATTCTCGTTCACATGGCTGATTTCACCCTTGTCATTTAACTCAACAATGGCACGTGCCTTGTTGATTTCTGACTTCAGGGCACTAAATTCAGCCACCTGATTCAACACATTCTGATAGCCCCTTGTGTTTGCTGCCAATTTGTTGATGATTGTAGAAAACATGGTTGTTACCCCTTGCAAAAGATCTCTATGAAACGAGTTGCAATTTTTATAATAATTATTGTGTCAATGCTTTAATTGCATTCTCTCTATTTAATTTACGGCAGCATCCATCAGTTGCATTTCGTCACTGGTCATGAGTTTCTCAATATCCACCAGGATCAGCATTTCCTGCTCAATAGTGGCCAGGCCCACAATGTATTTGGTGTCGATACGGGTGACCAGCGTGGGGACCTCGCGCAAATGTTCATCGCGCAATTCACGGACATCAGACACACCATCCACCACGATGCCAACGATGCGGCCATTCAGATTCAGAATGATGACGACAGTAAACTCGTCATACTCCACTTTGCCCAGATTGAACTTGATACGTAAATCGACAATCGGCACAATTTTGCCGCGCAGATTGATCACGCCCTTGATAAACGATGGCAGATTGGCAATTTGCGTCACGGCATCGTAGCCACGGATTTCTTGCACCTTGAGGATTTCAATCCCATATTGCTCGCTGCCAAGCACAAAGGTCAGGTACTCGCCGGCCGCCGTTTTCAGGCTGCCGCCAGTGTTATTGGCCGATGTATTTGCTAATTCTGTTGTTGTGCTCATTGCATATACTCCTTATGCATTGATATGTGTTTGTGAAGTCGAATAGTTCTGGTTGGAAAATGCCAATCCACCAGTCACATAATTGGTTGTCTGACCCATCTGAATAATGGCTGGCACATCCAGAATCAATGCCACCGAGCCATCGCCCATAATGGTGGCGCCAGAAACACCGGGAATCCGCTTGAAGTTGGTTTCCAGGCTCTTGATCACCACTTGCTGCTGACCAACCAGACGGTCTACAAACAGGGCAGATTTCTTGCCATCGGCTTCCAGAATCAGCAAGACACCATCAGTCGGATTGGTGATCTGGGTAGGATGGTTAAACAAGGCATGCAAGGCGATAATCGGCAGATACTCTCCACGGACATGCACCATCAGCCCCTCGCCTGTGACCGTTTTCAGGTCTTCTGCACGAGGTTGCAAGGTTTCAACAATCAGGTTCAGTGGCACCACATAGACGCTCTTGTCCAGCGACACCGACATGCCATCGAGGATGGCCAGCGTCAGTGGCAAGGAAATCGAGATGGTCGTGCCATAGCCCAGCGCTGAGCGGATTTCAATATTGCCGCCCATGGCGGTGATATTCCGTTTCACCACATCCATGCCGACCCCGCGGCCAGACACATCGGTCACCACCTCAGCGGTAGAAAAGCCCGGGGCAAAAATCAAACTATAAACGTCAGCGTCAGACATGCTTTCACTGACTGGCAAGCCGTTAGACATGGCTTTAGCCAGAATCTTGTCGCGGTTGAGGCCGCCACCATCATCGGTGACTTCAATCACGATGCTGCCGCCTTTGTGTGCCGCAGACAGGGTCAACGTGCCATTCTCGGCTTTGCCTAGCTGTTTACGCACTTCCGGTTTTTCAATACCATGGTCTACACTGTTACGCACCAAATGGGTCAGAGGATCCACAATCCGCTCAATCAGGCTCTTGTCGAGCTCTGTCGTGGCACCGCTAGTGACAAAGTCCACTTTTTTGCCCAACTTGCCGGCCAGGTCGCGCACCATACGAGGGAAGCGTGAGAACACGAAGTCCATCGGCATCATGCGGATAGACATCACGGACTCTTGCAGGTCACGCGTGTTACGGGTCAGTTGGCTGACACTATTAATCAGTGCTTCGTTATCCACAGGATCCAGTGCATTGACACGCTGTTCAATCATGGCCTGGGTAATCACCAGTTCGCCAACCAGGTTAATCAACTGGTCAACTTTTTCAATCCCGACACGGATGGAGCTGCTTTCTGCATTTTGTGCCGCCGCCGGTTTATCGGACTCACGGCGTTGTTGTGATCTGCGGTCCTCTTTCACCTCTTTCGGTGCGGCTTCAGCGACTTGTGCAGGCGCCGATGTTGCCGCAGCTTGCGCTGCGACGGCAGTCTCGTCACCGATCAATTGTGCTTTGGGGGCATCTGGATGTGGCTTGAATGGGGCAAAGAAGCCGTAACCATCCTCCTGACGCTCCTCATTATTAGTGCCAAACAGGCCATAGCCCATTTCTTCAGCCACCTGAACTTTGCCATTACCAGTCACTTCTGCAGCGACCGGCTGAACCGGGGCGGCCTCCGCTGTTGCTTCAGGCTTGATAATCGGATCATCATCGAAGAAGCCATAGCCCAGATCTTCCTCAACGGGTGCGGCAACCGCGACGGCAGGCGCAGGCTCTGGTGCGGCGGCGGCTTCTGGCGCTTTGGCGGTCTCGCTCGCTACCTGAATCACCAGTGCGTCAGGGTCTACAATAAAGGAGCAAATCGAAACAATGTCGTCTGCGCTCGAATCGGTTTTAACCAACAGTGCATGTGAGCCTGGCGCACGCTGATACACGGCCACCTCACCTAACAAGGCTAACTCGTCTTTCAAGTTTGCCAAGTCGCGCTCGGTAACTACCGGCAAGCCGACGTCATATAAGGTGATGCCTTTGGCTTTTTCATCTTCACTGACAGACAAGGCTGGCTTTTCAGCACCGACGACCAACACTTCCGGCTCTGGTGTCGCAGCTGCAATGACAGGGTCTTCGGGAATGGCGCTTTTGCCTTCAGACAAGGACTTCAGCATCATGGAGACATCGCCGACTTGCTCAGCATCTACTGCTGAACCATGTCTATGCCCATCCAGTTGCATCTTGATCACGTCTTTGGCGGCCAAAAAGGCGTCCACATGCTCTGTGGTCAATGCCATTTCCTGCTTGCGAATCTTATCAAGCAGGTTTTCCAGAACATGGGTAATCTCTGCCATGTCCATAAAGCCAAACGTTGCCGCGCCCCCTTTGATTGAGTGCGCAGCACGGAAAATCGCGTTTAACTGCTCGATATCAGGTGACTCTACGTCAATATCAAGCAACAGGCGCTCTGCTTCGGCCAATAACTCTTCAGCCTCGTCAAAGAACACCTCATAAAACTGGCTCATATCCACTGTCATTGTTTACTCCAGTCCCTTAACCTTGTGCCCTTAGGCACCAATTACTTTTTGTACAACTTCAATCAGACGTTTTGGATCAAATGGTTTGACCAACCAGCCATTTGCACCAGCCGCTTTGCCTTTTGCCTTCATTTCGTCTGATGACTCAGTGGTCAGCATCAAAATAGGCACCTTCTGGTAAGAAGCCAATGTACGCAGGTTGGTGATCAGCGTTAGCCCATCCATCACGGGCATGTTCTGATCCGTCAAAACCAGGTCAACGGTTTTCTCTTTTGCTTTGTTCAAGCCATCCTGACCATCGACCGCCTGTACCACATCATAGCCAGCCGCTTTCAGGCTAAAAGCCACCATTTGACGCAATGATCCGGAGTCGTCTACTGTTAAAATTGTTTTCGCCATGTTTGATTCGCCTTTTTCACTAATTTTGTAAAACGCCGCTGTGACTAAAATAAATCGATATCACCGGTTGCCAAGTCCTGCTGGTTCACTGACTTGCGTAAATTGCCGGTCAAATGCTGGCTACCCTGATCAAAATTCTGGTTCAATTGCTGAATGAAGCTTCTGATTTCCTCATGCTCGTCATCCGCTGCCATCGGAAACTGATGGCTGGATAACTCATGTAACAGCACTTTTAAGCCGTTCACCCGATTAATCGTCCGTTGCAGCAATTGATTGGTCATGTCCTGAAACTGCATGCCAGTCACCACTTTATTCACTTCCTGACCAATATTGTCCTGAAACACCTGCAACTGCTGCATTTCTTCAGGCTGCAACTTGCCGGCCTCTACCAATAACTGGAGGGCAGACTGTTGCTCCATTAACTGGGCATACACATTCATAAAGCTGGCACTGAGCTTTTCAATCGCCTCATTGAGCAAAAAGCTGGTTTGCTGTAAATCGGTTTCGATTTCGAGCAAATGCCAATCACCATGGTGCGAAACTGCAGCCAGTAACTCTCTTAGTTCTTCTATGGGCAATGTTTTCATAGTGGTCCTATCTTGCCTGATTCCCCTGATTTTCAATCAAGAAATAAGCATCATAAAAATGACTTATTTCTTGCGCTTTTACCGTTCCCTGTTTTTTTACTCCGCAGGTGTATCGGCGGTTTTCTGCAATGCATCGACTTGCGAATGGTCTTTCTCACTGACAGAAATTTTTTCGTTATCCTTGAGTAAATCCTCTTCTGCTTCTTTGTTCATCACGATCAGACTGATCCGGCGGTTAATAGGATTGAACGGATTTTCCTTGTCCATCATGATGGCCGAGCCCATGCCAACCACACGCAATAACTTGGTCTCATCCATGCCGCCGGCAATCAGCTCTCGCCTTGAAGCATTGGCACGGTCGGCTGAGAGCTCCCAGTTACTGTAGCCCTGATCACCGCTGGCATAAGGCGTGGCATCGGTATGCCCAGACAGGCTGATTTTGTTATCCACGCCATTGAGTGTTTTACCAATCTCTCGCAAAATTTTCTTGGCGTAAGGTTGCAAGTCAGCGCGTGCGTTTTCAAACATCGGGCGATTCTGTTCGTCGATAATTTGTACGCGCAGGCCTTCCGCTGTCATATCCAGTTTTAATTGGGATTTGAATTGCTTGAGCTCAGGATTTTCATCAATCGCCTGTTCAATCTTGGCCTTGATTTCTTCCAGCTTGGCTTTTTCTGCCTTCTTGAGGACTTCTTTTAACTCTTCTTCCTTAATCGTTTTGTTACGACCAGGGTCGCCATCGACCGGCTTCACCTGACCTTGCTTAAGTGTCACATCCTTGCCGCCGGTATTTTTCAAGGCGGAATCACTGGCACCCACGCCCGGGCCCATGAGCACGACTTTGAGCGGGGTTTTAAAGTATTCAGAAATGCCTTCACGTTGTGCTTTAGAGGTGGAGCCGAGCAGCCACATCAGCAAAAAGAACGCCATCATCGCCGTCACAAAGTCGGCGTAAGCGATTTTCCAGGCACCCCCGTGATGACCGCCGCCGCCTTTCTTGATTTTTTTAACGATAATGGGGGCAATATGTTCTTCTGCCATTTTCGTGGTCCTCTAGGATTGGTCCTGTGCTTTATTTGGATTGATCTTGTTTGCCAGGCTTATTTTTTAGCTTGCTTGACGTAATCTTCAAGCTCAGAGAAACTTGGACGCTCAGTGGAGTACAAGACCTTGCGGCCGAACTCAACAGCAATTGCAGGCGCATACCCATTCAGGCTGGCAAGAAGCGTCACCTTGATGGTTTGAAAGACCTTGGAGCTTTCTTCCAGCTTGGCTTCCAGCACCCCAGCCAGCGGGCCAACAAAGCCATACGCCAGCAAAATACCGAGGAAGGTACCCACCAGAGCGTGGCCAATCAGCACACCCAGTTCGGTGGGCGGCAAATGCAAACTTTCCATGGTGTGTACCACACCCATCACTGCGGCCACAATACCAAAAGCTGGCAAGGCGTCACCGAGTTTTGCAATACAATGCGCTGCCACATGGCCTTCCTGATGGTGGGTTTCAATTTCGTTATCCATCAGGTTTTCTACCTGGAAGGCATCCATGTTGCCGGACACCATCAAACGCAAGTAATCACAAATAAACTCGACCACATGATGGTCATGCTGAATTTTGGGATATTTGCCAAACAAGGCACTGGATTCAGGATCTTCAACATCCTTCTCGATCGACATCAGCCCTTCTTTACGAATTTTGGTCAGAATCTCGAACAGCAAAGCCAGCAAATCCATATACATGGCTTTGTTGACATGGGAGCCTTTGAAGGCATTTGGTAAGTCTTTAAGTGTGGCTTTCAATGACTTGGCATCATTGCCGACAACAAATGCACCTACAGCCCCACCGAAAATCATCACGACTTCCAATGGCTGCCATAGGCCACCCAAGTGCCCCCCGGCCGCTGCGTACCCGCCAAAAATCGCCCCTAAAATAACGACATACCCGACAATGACTAACATGCCTACACTCCACAATGGTTTTACCAATGTTAAGAGCATAGCAACAGGCCAAGGAATTCAATTATCCAAATAAAAGGGCTTTAGCCCCTTATTAAATATGGTTAATTCTGGTTAGATTTCATGCCAGCAACGACAGGCCTAAGCGCCTGCGATGGCGGATACAAGAAAGGAATAAAGGCTGTCTACAGGCTGTAGACGTACAAGGCTGGGGCGTTTTTTTGCGGATAGATGATTCGTTGCGCCGTCATGTCTGGCACCGGAAACTCGGAGCTGACAAACAGCGTGCCAGCCGGCATCTCTGCCCTCACCTTTTGCCAGACATCGGGCATCACAGCAGGCGACAAATAAGCAAAGATGACATCAAATTTTGCAAAGTCCAGTTCGCGGTAGTCACCGAGCGTAAATCTGGCACTGGTGCCAGAAAACAAGGCTCTGACCGCACTGACCGCCCATGGCAGCGGCGCAATTTCGATACCTGAAACCTCGTCATGCACACGCTGGCTCGCCAAAAACAGGGCGAGATCCCCAATCCCGCTGCCAATATCCAGCACTTTGAGCGGAGCATCATCGCCATGCTGCTCCAGCACGTGATGCAGCGCGCGCCAGGTGGCAGGGAAAGAAGGATAAAATGGGACCCGGGTGTTGTGTACAGACCAGTACAGGGTCAAGGTAATGATAAATCCAGCCAGGTAAACCGTGGCAGGCAAGTTAATATGCTGCATGCCAAGGACAGCGACTGGAAAAATCGCATGAATCCAGCGCCACCAGACTGGCATCTGCGCGGCTTTGGCCAGCAGGCTGACCAAACAAATATGCAGGAGCAGCCAAATCCAGACATGCTCTAGCGAAATGCCAAGATGGCTTAATTCAAATGCGAATACACTGTTGATCACGCCTGGCGCGAGGCCCGCGATCAACAGTATACTCAGGGTCTGGATCAGTAATGCCTGGCACCACAACCGTTTTGGTAGCAGGCGCTGTAGCCAGGGTTTGGGCAACAGCGTCTCTACCGAAAGTTTGGCCGATGGCATGCTGAATCCTTTCACTCACAGAGTGTCGTGACACTGATCCGGCTGATCAGGCAGTCATGGAAACCAGTTTGTAGCTCAACTCTTTTGCCTTTTTGGTTTTGCCGGCACGTGAAGGCACATGGCACAAGTTGCAGACATAGTTCTGGTTCAAATCATAGCTATTGACGATGTATTGACCACCACAGCAATGACAGACTTTAGTTGTCAGCATCTTGCTTTCAATAAAACGTACCAGTGTCCAGGCGCGTGTCAGTGACAACACAGGCTCTTCTTTGGCGTCGGCATCAGGATGCTGTACTTGTTGCATATACAAGGTATAGGCTTTGATGATGGCCTGGATGCCGTCTACCCCTGCGTAATCAACCATAAAGCGATAAATGTTGTAGAAAATCGAGGAGTGAATGTTTGGTTGCCAGGTCAAGAACCAATCGGTAGAGAATGGCAACATGCCTTTTGGAGGAGAAACGCCTTTCATCTCTTTGTACAGCTTGATCAAACGCTCACGTGACAATGTGGTTTGTGATTCGAGCAACTGCAGGCGGGCGCCCAGTTCGATCATTTGCATGGCCAGTTGAATTTGTTCTGCTTCGTTTACTACACTCTTCTTTTGCATGATATCCTCTTTTCTCTTTCTAATCGCCGTGTGGTGACAACTACGCTGCTTATACTGTGGAATCTGCGGCCTGGGCTGACATCAATACCGCGGTATGCAGATGGGCTTGGGCAGGGTCTTTGGCATAGCTGGTCAACATTCCCAGGATTTCGCTATCATCAAAGCGGAAGCGGGTCAGCAGCATGTTGGTGTTACAGAGTTTGAGTAACTGCAGATTGGTCAAGTTTTCGAGCAGATCTGCAATTTCCTTGTTAATGCCAAGGCGGAAGATGGCAGTGGCTTTGTCAGCACGGATCAGTTGTTGCGCCAACATCAGGTAGTTCAGGTTGGCATCCTTGATTTCAGCGAGTAAATCGTTTTGCATGTTCATGATCTTTTCTCCGTTTTTTTGCGTAAATTTAAGTCCGCCTGAGCGTTAGGCGTACTTTGCGCGCAATCATGAACTGCAACAATCAGGGTTTGTCGGTTTATTTTGTAAGACAGACGAAAACAGCCGTGTAGGAGTTTGTCTTACAAACCCCTACACGGCATTATTCACCAACAATAATATCAATCACTTATCGCTCAAACCTAAAGTTGAGCTACAAGTTCGTTATGTGCAGTCTGTCAGCATTTTTTGATTTCCAATTCAAAAATTAATTCAAGTTTTCTTGTTGTATTCCGTAAACAATGACTTTTATTCGTTTTCAAGCCGTCTTCATGATGGCCAGATACTTTTTCAGATATTCCGGTTAACGTCCCTACTTGATAAAACTTTAGGGTGCACAATCAAAAAAAATCCAAAAATTTGATAAGTCACTGTTTATTAATCAAAAATATTTTTAGCTTTTACACCCCTTAACAACAGGCAGGCAGCAACTGTGAGAAAGCGGTCAATTCGCCCTTTTATTCCCAACTTAGAAATACATTTATCTAGCCAATAATCACTCACAAGACACACGACATGGCGTGGTGTGCAAACCCGGAACGAGTGAAAGACATGGCAGCTGAAGACAGCGATATGGAAAAGACCGAAGACGCGTCCCCCAAGCGATTGGAGAAGGCACGCGAAGACGGCGATGTTCCCAGGTCGCGCGAATTGGCCTCTTGTGCGGTTTTGTTTACCAGCGGCATTGCCATCATGATGATGAGCAAGCCGATGGGTGAGGCCATGAAGGATGTATTGCGTCAGGGCCTGAGTCTGGACAGGGCCATGGCGTTTGAGCCGCAGCTGTTGATTGTGCATATGATCAAAGTGGTGGAACAGGCAATGTGGGCCTTTTTGCCACTGGCAGTCATTGTGGTTGCCGTAGCGATTGCTTCACCGATCTTGGTCGGTGGCTGGGTGATGTCGCAGAAATCGCTGGTGCCCAACTTTGGCAAACTCAACCCGATGAAAGGCTTGTCCAATCTGATCTCCAAGAACTCGCTGGTGGAGTTGGTGAAGTCGATTGCAAAAACCATCCTGGTTGGTTCTGTCGGCTACACGCTGGTGAAAAAGGATTTGCAACCGATGTTGGGCTTGTCCAACATGCCGCTGGAATCCGGAATTAGCACTGTCAGCGAACTTATGGTGACCGGCTTTTTAACATTGGCTTCTGCGCTGGTCCTGATCGCCGTGATTGATGTGCCCTACCAGCTGTATCAATACGCGCAAAAACACAAAATGACCAAACAGGAACTCAAGGACGAATCCAAAGAGTCCGAAGGCAGCCCTGAAATTAAAGGCCGTATCCGTCAGCAGCAGCGTGAAATGGCGCGCAGAAGAATGATGAGTAATGTGCCCAAGGCAGACGTGGTGATTACTAACCCGACCCACTATGCCGTGGCGATCAGCTATAAAGAAGGTGAAAATGCAGCGCCTGTCGTCGTTGCCAAAGGCGTCGATGTACTTGCGCAAAAAATCAAGGAAATTGCTGCAGAACATAATGTGATGACGCTGGAATCCCCCAAACTGGCACGGGCCTTGTATGCCCATGCCGAGCTGGAGCGCGAGATTCCACAAACCTTGTATGCCGCGGTAGCGCAAATTTTGGCTTATGTGTTTCAACTGCGCGTGTTCAAGCAGCATGGCGGCGTCCGTCCGGTCATCCCTACTGATGTACCGGTCCCGGACGCACTGGATCCACATGCACTGGTCGCAGCGCCTGCCACGGCAACAGATATTGAATAAGCAAGACTGAGGAGTATTTAGATGAATAACTGGCAACAAATAATGGGGAAATTGGACGGCCGCAGCATCGCCGCCCCGCTCATTATTGTTTTGCTGCTGGCCATGATGATCTTGCCGTTACCGGCCATCATGCTCGATGTGTTTTTCACTTTTAATATTGCCTTGTCCATCCTGGTCTTGATGATCGGTCTGCAAACCACCAAGCCGCTGGACTTTATCGCCTTCCCGACCGTACTGCTGATGACCACCATGTTGCGCTTGTCGCTCAACGTGGCTTCGACCCGTATCGTGCTGACCGAGGGCCATGCTGGTCCTGATGCCGCCGGTAAAGTGATCGAGGCCTTTGGTCACTTTCTGATTGGCGGGAACTATGCGGTCGGAATTGTGGTGTTCGTCATCCTCACCATTATCAACTTTACCGTGATCACCAAAGGTGCGGGCCGGATTGCAGAAGTGGGTGCACGGTTTACCCTGGATGCGATGCCAGGCAAGCAGATGGCGATTGACGCGGACCTGAACGCGGGCCTGATTGGCGAAGATGAAGCCCGTCGCCGCCGTAAAGAAGTCGGCCAGGAATCCGAATTCTATGGCGCGATGGACGGTGCAAGCAAGTATGTGCGCGGGGATGCGATCGCCGGGATCTTGATCATTATTATCAACATTGTCGGCGGGTTGATTGTCGGCATGGTGCAACATGACCTGAGCTTTGGCGATGCAGTGAAAAACTACACCCTGCTCGCCATTGGTGATGGCCTGGTGGCACAAATCCCTTCGCTGGTGATTTCCATTGCGGCCGGTGTGGTGGTTTCACGTGTGGCCAACAATGAAGACATCGGCGGCCAGCTGATTACCCAACTGTTTGAAAATCCACGTGTGCTGACCATCACCGCCGGCATTATTGGCGGTATCGGCCTGATTCCAGGCATGCCTCACCTGGCCTTTATCGGGTTGGGGGGCTTGTTGGGTGGGATGGCCTATTCAGTCAAACAAAAACAGGAAAAAGCCAAACAGCAAACGGTGATTGAACCACAACCAGATGATAAATTGGCCCCGGCCAGCGAGGCGGAAGAAGCTACCTGGAACGATGTGCTGCCAGTAGATACCATCGGCCTCGAAGTTGGCTACCGTTTGATCCCGCTGGTGGATAAAGGTCAAGGCGGTGAATTGCTCAAGCGTATCAAGGGCATTCGCAAGAAATTTGCCCAGGAGATTGGTTTCCTGGCACCGACGGTCCATATCCGCGACAACCTGACGCTTAAACCGAACGCCTACCGCATCACCATGAAAGGCGTGGAAATGGCGACCGGGGAATCTAACTATCATCAAATGCTGGCGATTGATCCAGGTGCGGTGACCGGTGAGCTTGAAGGCACCCGCACTACAGATCCAGCCTTTGGCTTGCCGGCAGTGTGGATTGATCCCGAGCAGAAAGAATTCGCACAAAGTCTGGGCTATACCGTGGTAGATCCAGGCACCGTGATTGCCACTCATTTAAACCACATCATTTCACTCAATGCCGGTGAGCTGTTGGGCCGCCAGGAAGTCCAGCAACTGCTGGATCACATGAGCAAAGAATCTAGCAAGCTGATTGAGGAAATTGTGCCCAAGATCATCAGCTTGTCCACCTTGCAAAAGGTCTTGCAAAACCTGCTCAATGAGGGCGTGCATATCCGTGACATGCGCACGATTCTGGAAACGCTGGCAGACCATGCCCAGTATTCGCAAGATGCCAATGACCTGACCGCCATGGTCCGCATCAAGCTGGGGCGTGCAATTGTGCAGGACCTGTTCCCCTACAGCAACGAGATCACCGCCATGACCTTAGATGGTCAATTGGAAAAACTGTTGTTGCAAGCATTACAAAACAACCAGTCTAGCCAGGGCGTGATCGAGCCTGGCATTGCCGAAAGACTGTCACAAGAGACCGAAATGGCCGCCAGACAGCAAGAGCAGATGGGCTTGACACCAGTCCTGCTGGTGGCTGGCCCCCTCCGCCAGGCTTTATCCAGATTTTTAAGAAGGACCGTCCCGCACCTCAGAGTGTTATCCCACGATGAGTTGCCAGACAACAAATCGATTCGTGTCACCAGTTTAATCGGAGCGCAGTAATATGAACATCAGAAGATTTTTTGGCAAAAACGCACGTGAAGCCCTGGCTCAGGTCAAGCAGGCCCTGGGGGAAGATGCCATTATTGTTGCGAATCGCAGTGTCAACGGTGGGACCGAGATCATGGCCATGCTGGAGTCGGATGTCGATGCCAGTGCGAGCCAGCCAACTGCTGAGCAAGGCAGCGAGCAAACCCGCAGCCTGCTTGATTTTGTGAATGCCAAAGAGCAACCCCGGCAAGCAACCCCAGTACCGGCGCCGCGCGCCGTTCAGCCGCCGGCAGCAACGGTCTCTGAAGAGGCCAATGTCAACGAATCGGCCATCATGGACATGCTCAAGCAGCACAGTGAACAACAAGAGCATGCGTATCAGCTGGCAACACAAACGCTGGAAGAAAAAATGCAAGGCATGATGGTGGAAATGCGCCAGATGCGCAGCCACTTTGAAACCCAGATGAGTGCCATGACCTGGCAGCATCATTTACAACATAGCCCGGCCAAATCAAAAGTGCTGGGCACCCTGCTCGCTGCCAACTTCAGTGCGTCTCTTTCGCGCCAGATTGCCGAAAAAATGCCGCAACACATTGATGTGAATAAGGCGCCAATGTGGGCCAAAGAAGTGATCAGCCGCAATTTGCATACGCTGGACGACGAAGATGCTTTGCTGGACCGTGGTGGCATCTATGCCTTGGTCGGCCCGACCGGGGTAGGCAAAACCACCACCACAGCCAAACTGGCGGCCCGCTATGTAATGAAACATGGCACCCAGAACCTGGGCTTGATCACCACGGACAGCTACCGGATTGGCGGCTACGAGCAATTACGCATTTACGGCAAGATTCTGGGCGTGATGGTACATGCGGTCAAAGATGAAGAAGACTTAAAAATAGCCTTAAACGAACTCAAGAACAAACATATGATTCTGGTGGATACCGTAGGCGTCAGCCAGCGTGACCAGGCGGTGACTGAGCAACTTTCCATGCTGAGCCGTGCCGACAGCCCGATACAGAAACTGTTGTGCCTGAATGCGACCTCAACCGGCGATACCTTGACTGATGTGATGCGTAGCTATAAAAAACATGATATCGCTGGCTGTATCGTCACCAAACTCGACGAAGCGGCTGCGATTGGCAATGTACTGGACGTGTTGATTCGCGAACGTATGCGCCTGTTTTACACCACCAGCGGTCAGCGTGTGCCGGAGGATATCGAGGTTGCAGACAAGCAAGCCCTGGTCGAGCGCGTGTTGACACCGCACCAGGCCAGCCTGCCCTACCAGTATCTGGATGAAGAGTTACCGCTGGTGATCTCCAGCATGATGCAATCCGCCAGCCAGGAGCAGCCACATGTTTAATTACCGTGACCAGGCGGACGGCTTGCGCCGTATCATGGCCAAAACCTCTGCCCGCATTATCAGTGTGATTGGGGCCAATGGCCAGCCAGCCAGCCAGTGGATGCGTCAACTGGCGACCAGCATGCTGACGCCAGAACAGCGTTTGTTGCTGGTGCACGCGCACCGCCAACCCGCGATGACACATTCCCTGCAAGGCATCGCCGTGCAACGCCAGGCCATCCAGCGGGGCATTTTCAAACACCCGCAAGGCTATGACCTGACCTGTTTGGGCGAAAATGACCTGTTAACCTCGCCTTTATCTCACGATTTAAAAACGCAACTCAACGGTATAGTGGAGCAACTTGCGTACGATTACGACACTGTGATGATTGAAGCACAACTGGATAGCCAAGACTACAGCCTGCTGCTGCCGGTAATTGCCGCGCATGAGCTGGTGATCCAAATGGATAGAAGCGAAGCCGCCATTAAGTCGGCATATGCGACCATCAAGCACATCAGCCAGCAGCATGGGCAGATTCCGTTGGGTGTCGTCGTGACAGACGCTAACCATGATCAAGGCAATCAGTACTTTATGCGCCTGAACCAGGTGTGCAAACAATTTTTGGGCATCACGCTGGAGTTCATTGGGGCCATGCCTGCTGAAACCGCCAAGGCAGTCACTGCCAACCCTGGGCGCGCGACTGCAGAAGTGAGCAAACAGCTTTCCAGCACACTGGCGTTTAAAACCGTCGCCCATCGTCTAGAACAACAACGGATTTCCATGCCATCCATGGCTGTTGCCTAAAGTCAAAAAGGAAAAACATGTATACCGCTAAAGGCACGACTCAAAATACCGATCAGATGCTCAAAATGCATAGCGGCCTGGTCAAGAAAATGGCGTATCAAATGAAGGCCAAGCTGCCCTCCTGCGTCGAGCTGGATGACCTGGTGCAAGCGGGCATGATCGGGCTGATGGACGCGATACAGCGTTACGAAGATACGCATGGGGCACAATTTGAAACTTACGCCTCTCAGCGCGTACGCGGCGCCATGCTGGATGAATTGCGCGGTGCCGACTGGCTGCCGCGCGGTATCCGCAAAAACATGCGCGATATCGAGTTGGCTGTGCAGCAACTGGAACAAAAACTGGGTCGCCCGCCAACTGAATCCGAAATCGCCAAGCACATGAATTTTAGCCTGGAAGATTACTACGAGGTCTTGAGCGACTGCCAGGGTCACCAGCTGATTTATTACGAAGATTTTCAGGACGATGACGGTGGCGAGCACTTTCTGGATCGTTATGTGGACGATGATAGCAGCGACCCGGTGAAAGCCCTGCTCGAAAGCGACTTCCGTGAAGCCTTGATTGCCTCTATCGACAACTTGCCAGAGCGCGAAAAGATATTGATGGGCTTGTATTACGAGCAGGAGCTTAACCTCAAGGAGATTGGCGCCATCATGAATGTGTCCGAATCACGCGTTTGCCAGCTGCATAGCCAGGCGGTCGCCCGCTTGCGTGCCGCCATGCGTGAAAAAGCCTGGACCGGAGTTGCCTGATGGATTGGGGTAGCCTGGCCGGACTGCTGATTGCACTCGGCGGCCTGGTCCTGGGCCAAGTCATAGAAGGGGGCCACCTCAACTCCCTGATGCAACCTGCTGCCTTTGCCGTGGTTATTCTCGGCACGACTGGCGCCGTCTTGCTGCAAACCGAACTCAAAGTGTTTATCAAAGGCCTGCGCATGTTGAAGCTGGCCTTTGTCCACCCACAAGATGACCGTAAAAAATTCGCCGTTAAAATCAATCAATGGAGCCAGCAGGCGCGCAAAGAAAGCGTGCTGTCTCTGGAAAGCTACATCAAGCGTGAGCAGGATCCTTTCGTACGCAAGGGCTTGCAATTGCTGGTGGACGGCACCCCGCCTGACCGCATCCGCGAAGTCTGTGCCATTGATATGTATTACTACGAAATGCAACAGCGCGACGCTGTCAAAATCTGGTCAGCGGCAGGCGGCTATGCGCCCACCGTAGGCATTCTGGGTGCGGTGCTCGGCCTGATTCATGTCATGGAGAATCTGTCTGACCCAAGCAAGATCGGTAGCGGCATCGCAGTGGCCTTTGTTGCCACCATTTATGGTGTAGCGCTCGCCAACCTGGTGTTTTTACCCATCTCCAATAAACTCAAAGGCCATGTCCAGCATGAAATGTCCAGGCGCGAAATGCTGCTCAATGCCTGGGTCTCCATCGCACGGGGCGACAATCCAAAACTGGTCAGTGAGCGGCTGGAATCTTATCTGCATTTGAGACAATCGTGATGTACAGACGCCACAAGCTCGAAGATGAAGAGGAAAGCCACGAACGGTGGCTCATTTCTTATGCAGACTTCATTACCCTGCTGTTTGCTTTTTTCGTCGTCATGTATGCCACCTCCAACATTAACCTGAATAAATACCGCGCCCTCTCCAGCTCGGTCGTCAATGCGTTTCAGGGGCAACCGGGGGCTGTCGGCCAGCCGCAGAATATGCCACAGGGCTTACAAACGCCTGGTTTGCCAGTTCCTGGCGCACAGAATCAAAATGGGCAAGTTCCAAGTGCGGTGATGAAGCCTTTGCCGCTCAGCTATCTATATCAGGAAAAAAAACTGCGTGATCAGGAGAAAATTCGTGCCATGGCTCAGCAACTGGCCAACACTCTGGGGCAATGGATAGAGCAAAAACAGATCACGGTTTACCAGTCAGACTTGGGGGTGGAAATGGATATTTCCACCCATCTGCTGTTCCAGAACAACCAGGCGGCATATACACCCCAGGCCAGCCAGGTACTGCACATCATCAGCGCACAACTAAAAAATGAATACCGCACCCTCCAGGTTGAAGGGCATAGTGACAAGCACACCTTCAGTGGCATGGTTGACGCAGAAAGCAAGCGTTGGACATTGACGGCGACGCAGGCAGCACGCGTCGCGGCAACACTGGCCGCCGATGGCATCGCAGCCAAACGGCTTTCAGCCCTTGGCCTGGCAGAAACAAGGCCGGTCTCCAGCAGTGACAACAATCTGGCGCAATCGCTCAACAGCCGTATCACCCTGCGCATCCTCACCGCAGAGGCAGGTGAGCAACTCACCACCAATCTGGCGAACCGCCAGGAAGTCTCGCCAGCCGAGCCAGAAGCAACCGCAGAGATTCCAACGATGGCAACGCCAGCTACTTTGCCATCAGCAATGACAAACAAGCGCAACAGTCAGCCTTGACCTTGGCTGTGCGGCCGTAAAAGTTATTTTTTAAACCATCCCCTTTTAGGGCATCATTTCTAAACCAGCGCTTGTTGCAACCAATCATTAAATGCGTCTATTGGCATGGGTTTACCAAACAGGTAACCCTGGTAGCGGCGGCAACCATTGTTTAGCAACAGCTCCAGTTGTTCTGGGGTTTCAACCCCTTCGGCAATCACGCCGAGGTACATGCTCTGCGCCATTGCAATAATGGTACGCACAATGGTGCGGTCATGACTATCGGTCACAATATCATTTACAAATGAGCGGTCTATCTTGAGTTGATACAGTGGCAATTTTTTCAGATATTGCAACGAAGAATAGCCGGTGCCAAAGTCGTCTAGGGAGAACTGGATGCCTGACTGGCTGAGCTCTGTCATGATGCGTACCGCATCGTCCACATTTTCCAAAAGCAGGCTTTCGGTTAACTCCAGACGCAAGGCATTAGGGTTGATTTGATGCCGCTGTAAACAGGCTTTGACCATGGCGGTGAAATTGGCCTGACGGAACTGGCGCGCGCTGATATTCACCGACAAACTGAGTTCACGTGTTTTTTGTGCCCGTTGCCAAACGGCAATTTGTGCACATGCCTGGTCGAGCACCCACATGCCGATTTCAACAATCAGGCCACTGCTCTCGGCCACCGCGATAAATTGCAGCGGTGAAATGAGGCCTTGGGTGGGGTGTTGCCAACGCAGCAAGACTTCTGCACCAAACGGCCGGCCGGTGTGATCCACTTGCACCTGATAATAAACCCGCAACTGTTGCTGGACGATGGCTTCGCGCAGCTCGGCTTCGAGGCGCGCTTGCGTCGCAATCTCGGTCTGCATGCCAGGCTCATACAGACAGGCATGGTTGCGGCCAGTCTGCTTCGCTTTGTGCAAGGCGATGTCCGCGGCTTTCACATAGTCCGTTTCATCCATGTCTGTCCCGCTAAAGCTGCACAAACCCATGCTGGCGGTCACCGGTAGCTTGAGTCCTGCCACGTTAAAGGGCCGTTGCAGGGTTTTGTGCAATTTGCGCTGCAAGGCCCAGACCTGTTGTACCGCCTTGTCTTTTTGGGTGGACAGCCCGGAAAGCAGAATCAGAAACTCATCGCCGCCCATACAGGCAATAAAATGCGGTTGTGCCGCCTTTTGCAGGCGCTGCGCCACTTGCTGCAACAGCGTATTGCCTGCATTGTGGCCATGGGCTTCATTCACCCATTTGAAATGGTCGAGGTCGATATAAATGAGACCGCCATGTTGCTCTGCGGCGGATTGATGACGCAAGGCATGCAATACTTCATACATTTTTTTGCGGTTAGGCAAACCGCTCACCGGCTCAAGATAGGCCAGGGTTTGCATCGACTGCTGTGACAAATGGCGATCCACGACGATACTGACCAGTCTGGCCGCCTGCCCGATCAGGGATTGCTCAGCGGCTGTAGGTAGTTGTACCTGGCGCGAATACAAGGCAAACGCCCCGAGCACTTCCCCCGCAGCATTGAGAATAGGCTCTGCCCATCCGCCCTGCACTCCCGAAGCCTGTGCTGCCGTTCGGTGGTACTGCCAGTAAGGATGGGTCATGACATTTTCAACCATCACGCGCTGGCGCGTGGCAATCGCTGTGGCAAGAGAGCCATTACCGGCCTCCAGCTTGAGCTGTTGCAAGGTTTGCAGTAGCGGAGATGGCAAACTGGGCGCGATCACGGTTTGTACACGTTGCCCCAGATCCTGCGTCACTACGATGGCACAAAAGGTCTCGGGATGCAGCGCTTCGATCTCGCCAACAATCCAGGCCAGGATGTGTTCGGTGTCCTGTTCTTTAAGAATCAGCTCCAGCATAGAAAACTTGAAGCGATCATAGTCTCGCACTCGTTGTTTTTCTTGCTGGTAAAGCAAGGCAGCTTGATGCGTCTGACTCACATCCCGCACCAGCAGCAAACAACGTGGCTCGTTTTGCCCATGCAAAAAATAATGCACTCGACACTCTAGCCACTGCACTCCCAGCTGGTCGCAGGCAATCTGTATGCATTGTTGGGTGGTCTGATCAGTGGCGGGCGTTAACAGGGCTTTTATCAACGCATGACTTTCGGCGGGTAAGGCTTGCCAAAGGCCGTTGCTATTCAAGACTTGATGCGCTGGTGAAGTCGCAGCTGGCCCTTGCGCTAACACAGACAAACAATCACCGGCGGCATTGGTCTCAACCGCCAGGTAATACTGGGCCGGATCAAGCAAATTAGACCACTGTTCAAGAAGCACACACAGTGCAGGATTGGCCAATATTGAAGCACTTGGCTCAGAGATTACTGAAGACATCGCAAACTTTCACAACTGCAGTGCACAATCTCTGTCCCTCCAACGCAGGTAAATACGCTGGTCATGAGATGGCACACCCCCGAAGAATATTTTTAGAATAGCACTACCAATGGATGGCTGCGCATTATATTTACAATAATGTGTCCAAAAAGCAGTGCGATGTCAAGCACAGATACCTTAACACTTGTCTGGCTGCAAGCAAGTTCGCGGGTAGAAACAGTGCGCGACCATCCCCCTCCCCGGCCTCACTTTGGGGTAAATCCGGCGATTGGAGTTCGTCCCACGTAAGATGGCTTTGCATCATAAAAAATCAAAGAAAAATCGCCCAAATCTACTTTCTACTAAAGACAGGCAAACGCAAGAGCATGATCAAGCCAAACACCCCGCTGTAAATGATCGGTTCGGTCAGGTCTTTTTTGACCAGCCACCAGAAATGCAGCAAGGCCAAGACCGCAATCACATACACCAGTTGATGCAATGTTTTCCAGCGCTGTTTAAGGGCATGCATGGCTGCCTGGTTAGAAGTAGCCGCCAACGGCACAGTCAATAATAAAGCCAATGCCCCAACCAGCACATAGGGATGCTTGACGATATCTTTGACCATGTCTGACCAGTCGAACTGATAATCCAGCCAGACATAACTGGTCACATGCAAACTGGCATAGGCAAACATCCATAACCCTAACAGGCGCCGCACGGCGATCAACCAGCCTAGACGGGTGAGAGATTTAAGCGGTGTCACACTCAGTGACAGTAACAAAAATACCAGTGCCCACGTGCCGGTCGAACGCTCAATAAGTTCAACCGGATTCGCCCCCAGGTCATTGGTAACCCCCAGATAGACCAGGCGCAGTATCGGCAGTAATGCGCCTAGCCAAACCAGCATCTTTACCCCCTTGATGCGGTCTTTCACTGAAAGAGAAGGCCATGTGAATAAAGGACTCATATTAGAAATTTTTCTTCAAATCCATCCCGGCATACAAGCTGGCGACTTCTTCATAACCATTAAACAGCTTGGTTTTCACGCGCCCGGCAAACAGTCCTGCGCCGATACGCTTCTCTGAGGACTGCGTCCAGCGTGGATGATCGACTTGCGGGTTTACGTTGGCGTAAAACCCGTATTCACGCGGACTAGCCCGCATCCAGGTTGTCGTTGGCATCTGCTCTACAAAGCGAATGGTAGAAATGGCTTTGGCCCCTTTAAACCCATACTTCCATGGCACCACCAGACGCACTGGTGCGCCGTTCTGATTTGGCAAGACCTTGCCATACAGTCCCACCGCCAGAATCGTCAGTGGTTGCATGGCCTCATCCATACGCAACCCCTCCACATAAGGCCAGTCCAGTATTGGCATGCGCGCGCCAGGCATATGCCGGGGGTCGTTATACGACACAAATTCAATATACTTTGCATTGCCGGTCGGTTGCGCCCAGTCAATCAGCGCCTTGAGTGGCAACCCTATCCATGGGATGACCATAGACCAGCCCTCGACACAGCGCATACGATAAATCCGCTCTTCAAGCGGTGCCAGCTTCATCAGTTGCTCAATGCCTATGGTTTTCGCTTGCTTGACCGCACCTTCTATCTTGATGGTCCATGGCGTCGGCTTGAACAGCACCGCCTCGCGCGCCGGGTCTTCTTTGCCGGTGCCAAACTCATAATAATTATTGTAATTGGTCACGTCCTGCAAAGCGGTGAGCGTCTCCTCCTTGCCATAGGCGGTTTTTTGAAACTCCAGCGTTTGCGCTGCCTGTGCCGTGGTTGGCAACCACAAACTGGCAGCGGCGATACCAGCAGCCTTGATCAAGGTCCGGCGTTGTTCAAACAGCGCTTGCGGCGTGATTTCTGAGGGTAAGATTCCGCTGGGGTTGCTGCGGTGAGGGTCAAATTGCATGTTGTTTCCTGTGTGGTGACAATTGTATGTTTGTCGCGTATGACAGGAAAACCTTACAGGGGATTCCAAATAAAAATAAAACTTTAACTGCCAGGGACGTTTGACAGGGCTAAATGCGTCACTTGAGGCCCTTAACTGGGCCTCAAGCGCAAATCATCCAGTTTGATTGGGAATGCTTTATTTTGCCTGTGTCAACAAGGCGTCCAGTTCAGCATCTTTTAATTTGGCGGCAATGGTACGGGCTTGCTGCAGTAACTGTTGCGCAGCCGCATGATCCCCTTGTGCCTTTTTTGAAGCGGCCCATTGAATGGCGGTCTTGGCTTCATAAAATTCGCCGCCATTGTCATGCGCATAGTCCATCAAGCGCTGGTAGGTTTTGTCTGCCCCGACAAAGTCTTTTTTATCGGTAAACAATTGCCCCAAAGTCAGGCTGGCTTCAGCATATTGGTCAGGGGTGCCTGATTTGCGCAGCATCAGGACACCTTTGAGCTGATATTCAATCGCTTTTTCAGCCTGTTTTAACTGCTGATAGGTCATGGCTTCGTGGATATAGCTATCCGCGCGCTCGTCGTCGTTCAAGGAGAGCTTTTCGCCGGCTTCAAATGATTTGAGCGCGTCAGCATACTGCTCCATTTCAAAATAGGCTTCGCCGATGAGGTTGTGGGCAACGCGGGCATAGCGGCGCATGTTTTGCTGCTCGCTAAATTTCAATGCTTGCTGATAACTCTCCAGCGCTGCGGCATGCACTTTGGCTTCCAGCTGCGCATTGCCCAACAACATATGCGCCGCAATCAGATCCAGCCCTTCCGGCTTGAGGCTTAGTGCCTGTTTAAAGCTCTGCTGGGCGGCGGTGTTATCCCCTAAACCCGATTGCGCGCGGCCTTTGCAAAGCCAAAATTCAGCCTGTTTTGCATGCTGCTCCGCAAGTTTGACGGCTTCAGCGTATTGATGTTTTTGGACGGCAGTATCGCAGGCATCTAATGCAGCATCCTTAGCCATTGATTCATTTATAATCAATAGATTAACAGCAAAAATTAAAGTTAATTTTAAGTTCATATTCAGAATAAACTCGATTGTTTTGAGAGAGGTTCGATTGAATCAGAGGGCGTTTCCGTTGTCGTGTCATCTTCAGAAGCGGCCTGTAACATGACGAGCAATGCAGCTTCATCCAGAATGGCGATATTCAGTTGCTGCGCTTTTTCAAGTTTGCTGCCCGCCTCTTCTCCGGCCACCACATAACTGGTTTTGGCCGAGACACTGCCGCTGACCTTACCGCCCGCGGCTTCAATCATCGCTTGGGCTTGGTCACGCTTGAGCGTAGGCAATGTGCCAGTCAGCACAAAGGTTTTGCCAGCAAACGGGGTCAAAGCGGCCTTTTTTTCAATGTCGGCCCAATGCACACCTAAATCGCGCATGGCGGCGATCACTTCGCGGTTATGCGGTTCCTGAAAGAACTGATATGCAGCTTCCGCCACAATCGGCCCGACATCCTTGACTTGCGTGAGTGCGGCTACATCGGCCTGCATCAAGGCATCAAGATTGCCAAAATGTTGTGCCAGGTCTTTTGCAGTGGCCTCACCCACATTGCGAATCCCTAATGCATAAATAAATCTGGGCAAGGTCGTTTGCTTGCTTTTTTCAATGGCTACCAGCACATTTTGTGCAGATTTTTCTGCCATCCGTTCAAGGTCGCTGAGCATGGGCAGGGTCAAACGGTAAATATCATCCAGATGATGGACGAGTTCGCGTGCAACCAGCTGGTCTACCAGTTTCTCACCCAGGCCCTCAATATCCATGGCACGGCGTGAAGCAAAGTGTGTAATGGCCTGTTTACGCTGTGCGGGGCAGATTAATCCACCAGTGCAGCGTGCCACTGCTTCATCCTGCGGACGGACCACATGCGAGCCACATTCCGGGCAGACGGCAGGCATGACAAAGCGGCGCGCATCTGCCGGGCGTAATTCTGTTTTTACCGAAACAACCTCAGGGATCACATCCCCTGCCCGCCTGACAATCACGGTGTCGCCGATCTGGATATCCTTGCGCCTTAATTCATCCTCGTTATGCAAGGTGGCATTCGTAACCGTTACGCCGCCTACAAATACGGGTTTCAATCTGGCAACAGGTGTGATTGCACCAGTACGGCCCACCTGCACAGAAATATCTTCAACAATGGTTGTCGCCTCTTCGGCCGGAAACTTGTGTGCCACCGCCCAGCGCGGCGCACGCGAAACAAAGCCTAGGCTGGTCTGCAAGGCAAAGTCATTCACTTTGTAGACCACGCCATCGATGTCAAACGGTAACTGGTGCCGTTTTTCGCCAATCTCGGCATAGTATTCACGCAACCCCTGAGCGCCTATTTTCACCGCGCGCAAATCACTGACAGGAAAACGCAAGTCAGCCAGGTATTGAATGGCTTCAGAATGAGTGTTTAATTCCGGCACGCCTATGCTGGCGCCCAGACCATAGGCAAAGAAATGTAGAGGGCGTTTGGCGGTAATGTGAGGATCCAGCTGGCGCAAGCTACCTGCTGCGGCATTCCGCGGGTTGGCAAACAGTTTGCCATTAGCAGCGGCCTGTTGCTGATTGAGCTTCTCGAAGTCTCTTTTCAACATCAAGACCTCGCCGCGCACCTCAAGTAAGGCTGGTGGCTGCGCAATATTCAAGCGGCTGGGAATGGCGCGTATGGTTTTGAGGTTGTGGGTGACATTCTCCCCCGTATATCCATCACCACGGGTCGCGCCCTGCACAAATAGCCCGTGCTCATAGGTCAGGGTAATCGCCAAGCCATCAAATTTTGGCTCGACGGCATACGCCACCACGGCCTCCCCGGTACCTTCACGCACTCGGCGGTCAAACGCTTCTAGCTCGTCGTCTGCAAAGGCATTATTCAGGGAAAGCATGGCTTGCCGATGTTGCACACTTTCAAAAGCAGACAATGCCTGACCACCCACCCGCTGACTGGGGGAATCCGCAGTAATCAGGTCTGGATATTGCTGCTCAATCTCGACCAGCTGACGGTAGAGGCCATCATATTCACTATCGCTGACCAAGGGCGCGTCCAGCACATAATAGTGATAGTCATACTCGGCAATACGTTGCTTGAGCTGCTGCAACGCCAGCGCAGCCTCTTGCATGGACATCATCAGGAGAACAGGCGCTTGGCATGGCTACTACCGGGGATAATCCCCTGCGTCGCCATTGCATTAGAGATATTTTTGAGTTGCTGGCGGATTTTATCCAGCTGTGGATCACCAATCGCTTTGCGGTTGACGTCAATCAGGGCGGCATTGAGGCTAGTCGCCAGATGACGTGCAATTTCGACCATCTGGTCAAACACTTGCAAACTGTCAGGCGTAGTAGGAATATCCAGCTGGAAAGTCACCCCAGTCATCACTGCGGATTTCAACATATCAGCAGAAAATGGCTTGCCCTCGTAATTACGTACTGAAAACACTAATTGACCGTCAGCATTCAATAACTCGAAGCGGCCTTCGGCACTCAGCTGCATGCCGCAAGCTTCAGCCAAGCCACGCAGCTTGGTCGCATGAAACATGCCCTGGTTGGCTAACACATGAAATTCAACGGCTTTATCAACGTCGATACAGAAAGCATCTATCGCTTGTGCTTGTAATGCAGGCTCATATTCGCCCTGCCATACCACAGTCAGGCCCAAGGCTCTGGCCAATGTTTCCATGGACTTCTGAAAGCGCTTGAGCGTTTCCTGATCAACCGGACCACCACGGTCAGCCAATTGCAAACTGCAAGCGACCTGACTGGCGGGCGTTTGTGTTTGCATGGCGGCAGCATCCAGAGCCAATACATCCTGCCACTCGCCCGTTGTCGCGCTCTGCGCCCAGAGGGTGGCATGTTGTGGGAACGTACGTACCTCAGCTTGCATATCTTCCAGCTCAACCAACATGACGCCTAACGGCGCATCAATCAAGCCGATCCAATCCATAGAGGGGTGCACTTCAGCAGGCAAGTCCGGCAGTGTCGGGGACAAGGAAGCCGATTCTGCCGATGGCATCTCTTCCAAGGCCTGGACTGGCGGTGCTTCAAAAGTAAAAGTCGGTTGTTCTGCTACCACAGCCGGCGCTGGCACTGCGACTGGCGGTTGATAAGCCGACACCTGTGGGGTGAGCGGTTCTGGCTTGGTCACATTGACAATTGGCTCATGAGCAGGTTGAACAGGCGCTGTTTTGACCGGAGAAGTGGCAGGCGCTGGTTTTGGTTTAAGCTTGGCAGGCTCTGCGGCTTTTTCCGGGGGCGGATTGGAAAACTCAGGCTCAACTTTAACAGAAGGTTGAGCTGAAGGCCGCACGCCAGTTTGGCGGACACGGGGCTCAGACATCCAGCCCTCTACCTCCTCGGACACAGGCGCGGTATCCACGGCAGCTTTCTTGGCAGCCTCTTTGACCTTGGCGGCAGGCTCGCCATCCAGTAAATCACTACGGGTATGACTAAAACGGTATTCAACGTCTCTACGATATTTTTTTTCCTGCCACCAGTTAAATACAACCACTGCCAGAACGATGCTGACCCCGAGCAACACCAATATCATCCACAAATCAGACATGTGACTTAACAATCCTTTATAACGCTTGCATTATGATACAACAAAACTGGCGCTAAGCCGCATGCATGCGGATGGCCTCTTCGATATCCACATCGACAATCCGTGACACGCCCGACTCTTGCATGGTGACCCCAATTAGCTGTTCAGACATCTCCATGGTGATTTTGTTGTGAGAAACAAACAAGAATTGGGTTTTTTCTGACATCACGCGCACCAGTTGGCAGAAACGCTCGGTGTTGCTGTCATCTAATGGTGCATCCACCTCATCCATCAGGCAAAACGGAGCCGGATTTAACCTGAACAGCGCAAACACCAGCGCCATGGCCGTCAGCGCTTTTTCGCCCCCGGATAATAACTGGATGGTCGTGTTTTTTTTGCCTGGCGGTTGCGCAAAGACTTGTACGCCGGTATCCAGAATTTCATCACCCAACAGCACCAGCTTAGCATTGCCGCCATTAAACAAGGTATTAAATAATTCGCCAAAGTGACGGTTGGCTTCATCAAAGGTTGCGCGCAGTTTTCCGCGGGTTTCGCGGTCTATTTTCTGGATCGCCTCTTCCAGCGTTTCGCTGGCGGTGAGCAGGTCTTGCAGTTGACTGTCCAGATACCCTTTACGCGCCTGCTCGCTGGCTAATTCTTCAATCGCAGCCAGGTTGACTGCGCCGAGTTGCTGGATCTGCTGTTGTAACCTTTGGGTCGTTTGTGCCAGTGTTTCGGCTTTGCTGTCATGATTTAGCCCTTGCTGAAGCAAGGCTTCATCCAGCCCCGTTTCAGACAAAGACTGCTGGCATTGCTCGACTTGTAGCTGACAGGCCTGCTGTTTAAGTCTTTGTTGCTCAACGGTGTCGCGCAAGGGATGCAATTGCTGCTCGATTTGCATGCGCTGACGCTCTTCTGACTGCAAAACGGCTTCTTTCTGCGCCAGATCGTTACGCACATGCGCCAGCGCATGCTCACAAGTGTGCTGCTTGTCCAAGGCCTGTGCCAAATGTGCCTTCAAGGTTTCCATGGCACTGACGGCCAGCGTTTGCTCGGTTTCTTGCAGGCGTAATTGCAAATGCTCACGCTCTTGGCTGAGCTGACTCAAGCGGTGCTGCAAATCATTGACAGCATTTTGCAACAGGGTTTGCTCGAATACTTGTGACTGATGCGCTTTTTCAGCCTGCTGTACGCTGTCACGCGCATCAAAATAGGCTTGCTCTACATGATGCTTGAGGGCCTGCGCTTCGCGCGCCGCCTGTTCCAGGCTGGCAAACTGCGCCTGATACTGCGCGATCCTGGCTTGCGCTTGCAAAATCTCGTCATTGAGACTCTGCTGCCGTACTTGCAGCGCAGACAGGTCTTGTTGCAAAGCGGTTTGCCTGCGCGACGCGTTGTCATAGGCCTGCTGCAAGCTTGACTGTTGCATCTGCGCCTCATGCATGGCTGCGGTATATTGTTTGATCCGTGGATGTGCCTGCTGCTGTTGCAAGCGCAACTGTTGCAGCGCCTGTTCAATCAGTTGCACCTGCTGCTGGGTGTGATTAACCGCAGCTTGCGCGGCTTCCAAACCGGCCTGTAACTTGACCAGTTGCTGCTGCCGTTCCAACACGCCTTGCATGGCATTCTGGCGGCCATGATAAACCACGCTATAGCGTTGATAGAGATCCCCTTGCTTGCTAAGCAGACTCACGCCTGCCGGGAGTTGCGATTGAAAGTGGCCAGCTTGGGCAATATCCTCAATCACATAAATGCCCATGAGCCAGTGTTGCAAGGCACCGGCAATTTCCGGCTGCTTGAGCGTAAGCAAACTATATAGGCTAGGCAATCCTTGCCAACGCTCTGGTAAACTATCGCGCGCCGTTCCAGCCATGGCTATGGCTAAAGCGGCTTGCGGATGCGGTAATGTAGCCAACATCGGCAAAGATTCAGTGAGCAAGGCATTCAGTTTATAGCCCAGGACCGCTTCGAGTGCGGGTTGCCATGCGGCATCCACCTCTACCGCCTGCCACAAACGCGCCGCTGATTGCAAACCGCTTTGTTGCAACCAGGGCCCTAGTTGCTGGTCTTGCTTGAGGCTTTGCAGCAACTTTTGCAAAGACTGGATTTCGGCTTCAAGCTGGTTCAGCTGGCGTTGAGCCTGCTGCCAGTCTTGCCTGGCTTGCAGCAACCATTGCTGTTGCTGCTGCTCATCTACCCGCCATTGTTGTAGCTGCTGTTCTTCTTGCTGCAACTGGGCTTGCTGTTGCGCCTGCTGCTGCTTATACCCCTCCAAGGCCTGCATATCTGGCAAGGCCCAGGCTGATAGCTCACCTTGTAACTGTTGCAAGCGCTGGCTGGATTCAGAAAGATTGCGTTGCAAAAACTGTACGTTATTCTGCTCCAGTTGCATCTGCTGGCGGCATTGCTGCACGGCTTGCTGTGCTTCACTGGCGGCTTGCTGTATACCTTGCAACTGTAATGACTGTGCAGGCAAAGCCTGTTGCAAGGCTTGCAACTGCTGCGCTTGTTCGGTCAGCGTTTGTTGTGCGGAGGCAAGTGCCGTGGTTTTTTCGTCCAGTTGCTGTTGTAACTGCGCTTGCTGCTGGCTACCACGTTCAATCTGCCCCTGCAGCTGTTGCTGCTGTTGCAGCAGTCTTAAGCGGGCCTCTTCCGATTGCTTGACTTGTAAATCCAGATTGGAAACTTGCGCGTTGGCCTCGTAAAAGGCCGCCTGTGCCGTATGCAATTCGCCTGATACGGCCTGATGCTGCTGTCGAGCCTGCTCCAAAACCAGCTCGCAACGCCTTAACGCCGCAACTTTCTCCTCCAGCGCATTCACTGCGTGCGCTACCGCTTGTGAAGCGGCCTCGTAAGTCAGCACAGCATCTCGCTTGCGCAACCACCACCATTGCGCCTCAGCCAGTTGGTACGCCGCTTGCAGTGACTGATATTTCTGCGTCACCACGGCTTGCGCCTCCAGCTTGAGAATCTGCTTGTTCATCTCGCGTGAAATATCTTCCACGCGCGCAAGATTCTCACGTGTATCACGCAAGCGTAGCTCTGTTTCACGCCTGCGCTCTTTATATTTGCTGATCCCTGCGGCTTCTTCGAGAAATACTCGCAGCTCTTCTGGCCGGGCTTCAACAATACGTGAAATCGTGTTTTGACCGATGATGGCGTAAGCACGTCCCCCAAGGCCGGTGCCCAAAAACAAATCCGCCACATCCCGACGGCGTACCGCAGTGTTATTAATATAGTAGCTTGAGCCCTTATCGCGCTCGATTACACGCTTGACCGAGATTTCAGCATATTGATTCCACTCGCCACTGGCACCACCCAGGCTGTTATCAAAAATGAGCTCGACACTGGCCCGCGAAATAGGTTTGCGATGCGAAGATCCGTTAAAAATCACTGCGTCCATGGCATCGGCGCGCATTTCCTTGGCGGAGGATTCGCCCAGCACCCAGCGGACCGACTCCATGACGTTAGACTTGCCACAGCCATTGGGCCCTACCACGCCCACACGCTGCCCATGCAGGTGGATGGTCGTTGGATCAACAAAAGACTTGAACCCCGCAAGTTTTAAATGTGTCAGACGCAAAGTAAGTAAACTGCTTATAAGAATTTGAGTGGTCGCTTAAGCGTTATAATACCCATTTTTAAGACGAAACATGCGCACAATGAACGAACATTTACTTGGTGGGAAACCCACTGCACAACCGACTAAAACACTGGAAACTTTTGAAAATCCCAATTCGCAGAGAGACTTCCATATCCATATGGAAATTCCAGAGTTTACCTGCCTGTGTCCAAAAACCGGTCAACCTGACTTTGCGGTGATTTATCTGGACTATATTCCCAACAAGTTATGTGTTGAGCTCAAGAGTCTTAAACTTTACATGTGGTCATTCCGCGATGAGGGCTGCTTCCATGAAGCGGTCACCAATCAGATTCTGGATGATCTAGTCTCTGCCATAGACCCAAAATTTATGCGCGTAACCGCCAAGTTTTATGTCCGTGGTGGCATTTTCACCAATGTGGTGGCCGAACATCGTGCCCCAGGCTGGCAGCCACAACCTTTTGTCGAGCTCTCTCAGTTTTCTGCGCAAAGTAATATACGCGGATAAGCCATTTGACCATGCAAAAAAACAAAAGCCCGGCAATGCCGGGTTTTTTACTGCGTAATCTGTACGCAGCTTTACACCATAGCCTTAAAGAAGCTTAAGCTTTAATAAGCAGGTAATTTAAATAAATATGAAATTTAAAGCTAGAAATCACTGAGTGATTTTTGGCGTCCCCACGGGGATTCGAACCCCGGTCGCCTCCGTGAAAGGGAGGTGTCCTAGGCCTCTAGACGATGGGGACCTAAGAAATTTAACAACCCGTGCATTATACCAGTTTTTCAAATAATTAAAATATTTATTTTTTAAAAAAATTCAATATTTTCAATCACTTGGTGGAGATAAGCGGGATCGAACCGCTGACCTCTTGCATGCCATGCAAGCGCTCTCCCAGCTGAGCTATACCCCCAAATCTCTGGTATTGCAGTTCTTTGTTTTGCAGTGCAATTCAAAGAAGGCGCCATATTAATGATGCCCAGATATCTTGTCAACGACTTTGATAAGAAAACATGAAAAAAACTTTATATCGTTTTGTTTTATGAGGCCCTGCCTTGTTTTGCTACAGAGCCTGCCGTAAAAACCTTGAGAAACTTACTTGAGATGGGGTTTGATCTTGCCGAGAATTTCTTCACTTTCCGGACGTGTCATACTGTTAAAAGAATAGACCTTCTGCCCGCCTGGCAAAATCAGATATTTGTAGAAATTCCATTGTGGTGCCTGCCCTGTTTGTTTGATCAGTTGCTGATAAAGCGGATTGGCGCCACTTCCAGTCACGCTGGACTTTTCAACCATAGGAAACTTGACCGAATAAGTCAGCTTGCAAAAGTCGCCAATCTGCTTGTTGTTGCCAGGCTCCTGACGGAAATCATTGGAGGGGAAGCCAATCACCACCAGCCCTTTATCTTTATATTGCTCATACATGGCCTCCAACGCTTCAAACTGTGGCGTGAATCCGCATTTGCTGGCAGTGTTCACAATGAGCACTGGCTTGTCCTGAAATTGACAAAAATCGACAGTTTGACCTTGCAGTGTCTTAAACTGGTGCTGGTATAACGGTAGACATTCTGCCTCAGCCATGGATACCCCCCCCAGGGTTAAAAACATCAATATAAAACTGCGCATTGCATCTCTCCAAATAGTTATGATTGTGTTATGCCTTTGTAGACAATGTGTTAGCTTGATTGTTCTCAATTAAGTTTTCATATTTTACTTTTTTTAATAGGTGCCGTTAACCTTCTTGTAAGGAACCTTTGCCATGCTTGGCACAGTCTATGCTAAAGATGTTCTAAAGCAATTTGATACTGACAGGTTTTGTTAACAGAATAACGTCATGGGAGATCATCATGTTACAAAAAGCAGCACCTAACGATAAATTCAAGAAAATCGATCAAATGCTCGAAGACTTTGCCGGCGATGAAGTCGATGATTATGACAGTGGCTATGGTAGCTATGAAAAAAGTCATAAGCACTACTCTGCCGATGAAGATGCATTGATGAATATTGATGATTTGTATTGATGCATGCACTTGCATTTGCAATCCGTGATCGCGCATCAGCGTGAGCCGTGGTTGCTGATATAATGGCGTGATGGAAATTACTACACGCTTGGAATTCGATGCGGGCCATCGCATTCCTGATCACAAGAGTCAATGCCGTAATCTGCACGGTCATCGCTACGCAATTGAAATTACACTGTCTGGAGAGGTGATTCATGCAGAGCATGCCTCTGAAAATGGCATGGTAATGGATTTTGCCGATGTAAAAAGAATTGCCCGTGAAACCATTGTCGATCGCTGGGACCATGCTTTTCTGGTCTACCATGGCGATACGGCGGTGCTGGATTTTCTAAACAGCTTGCCCAATCACAAGACTGTGGTGTTCCCAACCATCCCGACGGCAGAAAACATGGCTGCGGAAGCCTTTAAGCTGCTCAAGGCCCAATATCGTGATACCTTCGGCAATCAGCTCAAGCTGGTAAGGGTTCGCCTTTACGAAACGCCCAATAGCTGGACGGACGCATTCGATCAGAAATAGTCTGCGATCAGAATTAATTTTCCAGCGCACTCAACGCTGGCATGACTTGCGCAAGTGATGTGTCCCATCCCGGCAAACGCACACCAAACACCTGCTCCAGCTTATCACTGACCAGCCTTGAGTTTTGAGGGCGTCTGGCAGGCGTTGGGTATTCTGCAGTTGATATGGCTTGCAGCTCTTTAAGTAGCAAGGCGGGCCAGCCCTGTTTTAGCGCCAGCGCTTGATACTGCGCCACAATCTCACTGGCAAAACCATACCAGGTGGTTTCACCTCGATTCACCAAATGATAAATCCCGGTTTGTTCAGCGTTGTGCGGATGCCAGCGTTCAATTAATTGCGCGACTGCTTCAGCAATCGCGATATCGGCCGTGGGGGCGCCATGCTGGTCTGCCACAATGCGTAGTTGTTCACTACTCTGTGCTAACCGAATGATGGTTTTGAGGAAGTTTTTGCCGTAGCTGCCATAGACCCAGCTGGTACGCAGGATGAGATGCGGGAGGCCAACCTCAGCAATTGCCTGCTCGCCAGCAAGTTTGCTGGCGCCATAAACACTGACTGGATTAACTGCGTCAGTTTCAAGGTAAGCTGTGGCTTTGCTGCCGTCATATACATAGTCAGTCGAGAAATGGATCAGCGCTGCATTCAGTCGTGCGGCTTCTTCTGCAATGATTTGTGGGGCCGTGGCGTTGATGGCAAAGGCAAGTTCACGCTCGGTTTCGGCCTGGTCTACCGCGGTATAGGCGGCAGGGTTAATAATCAGGTCTGGTTTGACCTGGCGGATGACTTGTCGGATGTGCACTGGCTGACTGAGGTCCAGTTGTTGGCGGGTACAGCTGATTAGCTGTACTTGAGCAATGGGCTGTTGTTGCAGCTGTGCGGCAAGTGCATGCCCCACTTGACCATTGACGCCTGTTAACAGGATTTTTTTCATATGCGTGAGCAAGGTCCGAATCAAAGAATATGCTAATAATTAGTCAAATTTGGGCGCCTGTGCCCAGGGGAGCCCTTGCTGATCTTTGGCAGACAGGCTGGGGGGCATGTCCAACGGCCAGTCTATGCCAATCGTCGGGTCATCCCATTTAAGGCAGGCCTCATATTGTGGCGCATAGTAATCCGTTGTTTTATACAGAAAGTCAGCCGTGTCAGAGAGCACGACAAAGCCATGCGCGAAGCCAGGCGGAATCCATAGCTGACGGTGATTGTCAGCGCTTAAATGCACGCCTTCCCATAATCCAAAGGTCGCAGAACTCTGACGCAGATCGACCGCGACATCAAACACTTCTCCGGCAACCACTCTCACCAGTTTTCCCTGCGCTTGCTGGACTTGATAATGCAGACCGCGTAATACGCCTTTGGCCGAACGGGAATGGTTATCTTGCACGAATGTCACATCGAGCCCTGTGGCTTGTTTAAAGGCTTGCGCATTGAAGCTCTCTATAAAGAAGCCTCGTGCATCGCCGAATACCTTGGGTTCTAGAATCAACACCTCTGGAATTTTGGTCGCAGTCACCAGCATTAAAATACCCGCTCTTTTAAAATCATCTTCAAATACTGTCCGTACCCATTCTTGGCATATTTATCCGCCAGTTTGTCCAGTTGCTCTGCATTGATAAAGCCCTGGCGATAGGCGATTTCTTCCAGACAGGCAATCTTCAGGCCCTGACGCTTTTCAATCGTTTGAATAAAGCCACTGGCTTCCAGCAGTGATTCGTGGGTACCAGTATCCAGCCAGGCCATGCCACGCCCCATGACTTCGACATTGAGGTCCCCAGAGGCCAAATAATGCTTGTTGACGTCAGTGATCTCGAGTTCGCCACGGGCCGAGGGCTTGAGGTTCTTGGCAATCTCAACCACGCGCTGATCGTAAAAATACAGCCCAGTCACCGCATAGCGCGATTTGGGTTGTGTAGGCTTTTCTTCCAGGCTGATGGCCGTGCCGTGCGTATCAAACTCGACCACGCCATAGCGCTCGGGGTCGTTGACCGGGTAGGCAAACACGGTGGCGCCCTGCTCGCGTTTACCGGCAGTCATGGCCATGTCACCGAGCTCATGCCCGTAAAAAATATTGTCGCCGAGCACTAGGGCGCTGCTGTCGTTACCAATGAACGACTTGCCGAGGATAAAGGCTTGTGCCAGCCCATCGGGTGAGGGTTGTACCTGGTATTCAATGCGCATGCCCCATTGACTACCATCGCCTAGCAGTTCTTTAAAGCGTGGTGTGTCCATCGGGGTAGAAATAATCAACACTTCCCGGATGCCTGCCAGCATGAGTGCGGACAGGGGGTAGTAGATCATGGGTTTGTCATACACCGGCAACAGTTGTTTGGAGACGACTTGCGTCACTGGATATAAGCGGGTGCCGGAGCCACCGGCCAATACGATGCCTTTTCTTGCCATTATGCCAACTCCTCGCCACGTTCATGGTAGTTTGTACTGAGCCAGTGCTGGTATTCACCGCTGGTGACGCGTGCCACCCATTGGGTATGCTCCAGATACCAGCGCACCGTTTTACGGATCCCGGTTTCAAAGGTTTCCTGAGGTTTCCAGCCTAAGGTCTGCTCGATCTTGCTGGCGTCAATGGCGTAACGCAGGTCATGACCGGGACGGTCTTTGACAAACGTAATCTGATCGCGGTAGCTGCCTTGTGCTTTGGGCTGCTCCTGATCGAGGATGTCGCACAGCGTATGTACAACGTCCAGATTGGTTTTCTCATTCCAGCCACCAATATTGTATGTCTCGCCAGGCAGGCCCTTGGCCAGCACTTCACGGATGGCATTGCAGTGGTCTTCGACATACAGCCAGTCACGGATATTGCTGCCATTCCCATAGATCGGCAAGGGTTTGCCAGACAAGGCGTTATGAATTACTAATGGAATCAGTTTTTCTGGGAAGTGGTAAGGGCCATAATTGTTGGAACAATTGGTGGTGAGGGTCGGCAGGCCATAGGTGTGATGATAGGCACGCACCAGATGATCTGAGGCCGCTTTTGAGGCTGAATATGGACTATTGGGCTGATAAGGGTTGGTTTCCTTGAATGCAGGATCATTGGGTTCCAGTGAGCCATAGACTTCATCGGTAGACACATGCAGGAAACGGAACGACTGTTGTGACTCTACCGGCAATGCTTGCCAATAGGCCCTGACCTCTTCGAGCAGATTAAACGTACCGACCACATTGGTCTGGATAAACGCATCCGGCCCGTGGATAGAGCGGTCTACATGACTTTCTGCAGCAAAATTAAGCACCGCCCTGGGCTTGTGGGTTTCCAGCAAAGTTTTAACCGCAGCGCGGTCACCGATATCCGCATGAATGAAGACATGGTCCGGGTCGTGGCTAATCTCCGCCAGATTTTCCATGTTGCCAGCATAGGTGAGCTTGTCCAGATTGACCAGTTTACCCAGCTTCAGCTTTACCCAGGCATTGACGAAATTGCTGCCGATAAAACCGGCACCCCCGGTCACTACAATGGTGTCTGTGTGCATAAAATCTCTGCTTAATAGTGATTACAACTTGGAAATATCTTTTGATACTACCGCAAGCACCCGGCATGTAAAGAGTGAATAAGCGCAGCAGAGCCGCATCAAATCACAACAAAAGACGGTCGTCACCAGGGTGAAGCGCCAGACTTGCTAAGACTTTCTATATATTGCTGATGGCTGGCCAACTCCTCTTCGCTCGGCTGCAATCGCTTCAGTGCAGAAAAGTCGACGTCAATATGGCTTTGCGTGGTTTGCTGCTCGGAGGTTGAGAGTTCCATCAACAGGCTCTCTTGTCCGCGCGTCATGGCAATGTAGACATCGGCGAGCAATTCCGCATCGAGCAAGGCGCCGTGCAAAGTCCGCTGTGAGTTATCAATACCGAAGTGGCGGCACAAGGCATCCAGATTGTTACGCTGGCCGGGACGCATTTCCTTGGCCATTTTCAAGGTATCAACGATACCACTGACGAATGACGGCAACGGGTCCAGGTTAAGCCTGGACAACTCCATATTGAGGAAGCCGACATCAAACGGAGCGTTATGAATAATGAGCTCTGCACCACGAATAAACGCAATGAAATCCTGTGCAATTTGCGCAAAAAGCGGCTTATCTTGCAAAAACTCCAGCGAAATGCCATGTACTTCCTGCGCACCGGCATCAATCTCACGCTCGGGATTGATATACAAGTGAAAGTGACGCTGGGTTGGTCGGCGGTTCAGCATCTCCACCGCCGCAATTTCAATAATTCGATGTCCCTGATCGGGATAGAGGCCAGTGGTCTCGGTATCGAGGAAAATCTGTCTCATTTAAGCTACACTCCTATCCTATCGCCACGGTTAATACACCTTGATTTGCCAAGGCATCCGCACGCTCGTTGCCCTCGTTGCCAGCATGACCTTTCACCCAAATCCATTCAATCTGGTGAGGCTGGGCGATGACATCCAACTGTTGCCATAAGTCCGCATTTTTAACCGGCTTTTTATCCGCCGTACGCCATTGCTTGAGCTTCCAGCCTGCCAACCACTCGGTCATGCCTTTTTGCACATAGCTGGAATCGGTATACACCCTGACATGTGAGGGTTTCTTAAGCGCCTGCAAGCCTTGAATCACCGCAGTCAGCTCCATACGATTATTGGTGGTCAGCGCTTCGCCACCGTAGAGGGATTTTTCGTGCGAGCCCGCTTTAAGCCAGACCCCCCAGCCACCGACGCCAGGGTTGCCCTTGCAAGCACCATCAGCGTACATTTCTATCCATTGTTGATTCGACATCCGCGCATTCTAACTGCTTTTGGCCGTTTTTTTGTATGCTGGAACGGCCTTTTCTGACCTGCAACGCCGGATTCAGCGGCAACATTTTCCAGTCTGGTTTTAACAAACGGATATTGAGCACTCTTTTTTTGGCAATCAGGAAATAAATGCCACCACTCATGCCACACAAGCGTGGCCCCCACCGTTCCAGGCAAGACTGACGCGCCAGCCAGTCAGGATCATTGAATGGAAAAGCGTGCATCAAATAACCACTACGCACGACCTCAAATCCCAATACACTCAACCAGTCACGAATGCGCCAGGCTGTAAACAATCTACTGAAACCGCCTGCCTGCCTGAATTGCCCGACTCTGGCGCGCATGCCTAAACAACTGGCAGGGCTAATTCCGGTCAACACCAAAGTACCTTCAGGCACCAGTACCCGAAACACTTCGCGTAACGTCTGCTGTGGATCCGCGCACTGCTCCAGCACATGTGGCATGCAAACCAAGTCAACTGAATTTTCGGCAAATGGCAAAAACTCGCTTTCGCATAACAACGAGGCATTGGCCGAGGCGGTTAGCTGTAGGGAGTGTTTGTAAGGAATCCGGCACTGCTCGAGCAGGTCATGCGCAGACCATCCGATCTGCAGAGCATGAAAGCCGAACACATCAGCCACGGCTTGCGCGTACAAAGGCGTTTCACGCGCGACAATATATTGACCCAGAGGCATTTGTTCAAAGAACACTGACTGGCTTGATTGCAAGATAGATTCCCTCACGCACTTAAAACACCTCTTGAATACCGTCCAGGGCATCTCCCTTGACAAGCATCATGATTTTTTCAATGATGCGTGATGGACAAAAGTTCTGCAAGTATAGAAATCATCCCCCTGCCCGCTTTTAGCGACAATTATCTGTGGTTAATTCAGTCTGGCTCACTGGCCTGGCTGGTTGATCCGGGCGATGCGGACGTGGTTGAAGAGGCTTTGAGCAAGAGAAAACTGAGCTTAAAAGGGATTTTACTCACACATCATCATGCAGACCATGTGGGCGGCGCTGCCAGCTTGCAAAAGCATTGGCGCTGTCCTGTCTATGCCCCGGACAGTTCACAGCCGTCTTATCAGGCCATGCAGACCATCCCCGTCCACGCCGGGGACACTATCAGTCTGCTGCCAGAAGACATAATAAGCTGCGAAGTGCTTTCGCTGCCGGGCCATACACTTGATCATGTGGCTTATTATGTCAATCAGCAGCATTTGTTTAGCGGCGACGTTCTGTTTGGTGCAGGGTGCGGCCGCCTGTTTGAAGGCACGCCTGCACAAATGTATGCCTCGCTACAGCAGATTGCCGCGCTTCCCCCAGAAACACTCGTTTACCCGGCGCATGAATATACCGCGCACAATCTTGCTTTTGCGCAGACCATAGAGCCGGATAACCGCGCATTACTCCAACGTATCGTAACCACCCGCGAGTTACGCCATCAGCAACGCCCCACCCTGCCAACGTCCTTGGCACAAGAATTGGCGACCAATCCGTTTTTGCGCTGTGAACAGTTGCGTCTGCGCCCTGAATTTCAATCGCGCTCGGTGCTGGAAGTGTTTACCGAGATCCGCACCCGCCGCAATGACTTCTGATCGCACAACCTTCAAGCACAGTCTGGGCTCGCTGGCAAGGGCTTGTCTCCCCCCGAATTTAACGTAGAATGATGTCCTCCTTAAAGCGCTTGTGTGCGTTAGGCCTATCTCAAACAGATCGGCGCGGCCGCTACGGCCATCCGGATTTAGCAATCCATGTGTATCCGCTCTGCCGGATGCACAACACTCTCAGGATAAAGTATTACCGTCATGCGTTTTAAAAGATTCATCGTCTGCATTGCACTGTCAGCCTCGCCATGGTGCGGGTCGGCTGAATACGTGGAACCAGCCACCTTGTCCGATGACAATGGCAGTTATGACGAAAGCTATGGAGAGACTGGCGTAGAAGGCTACACCTCCACTTATCAGTTTGAAGATAGCCTGACCTTGCAAAACAGCTTGTGGGACCGCGTGCGCGATGGCTTTAACATGCCGGACATCGACTCAAGCTACACCAACAAACACGAACAATGGTACGCCTCTCGCCCAGACTACGTTTCACGCATGCTGGAGCGGAGTAAAAAGTATCTTTACCACATCGTTGTTGAGGTTGAAAAAAGAGGCATGCCCACCGAGATTGCGCTACTGCCCATGATAGAAAGCGGCTTTAACCCTAAAGCGCTATCTACCAGCAAGGCGTCAGGCATCTGGCAATTCATCCCCTCTACCGGCAAAGACTTTGGCCTCAAGCAGAACTACTGGAAAGATTCACGCAAAGACGTGACTGCCGCCACCCAGGCTGCGCTCAATTATCTGCAAAAGCTTTATACCATGTTTGGCGCCTGGGACTTGGCACTGGCCGCTTACAACGCGGGTGAAGGCACGGTTGCACGCGCCATTGAGCGCAATGAGCGCCTGGGCTTGCCGACCGATTACCAGCACTTGTCCTTACCGGATGAAACTCGCAATTACGTGCCAAAGCTGCAGGCCATCAAAAACATTATTTTCCGGCCTGAACAATATGGATTGACGCTAAACGAAATTCCAAACCGGCCTTACTTTACCACCGTCCAGGCCCCCAACAAGATTGATGCAAAACTGGCTGCAGAGTTGGCAGGGATTACGCTGGAGGAGTTTAGCGCACTGAACCCAAGTTTTACGCGGCCGGTCCTCATTACGGAAAACAGTTATCAAAAACTTCTGTTACCAACCTGGGCGGCCAGCAACTTTACACAAAATCTGAATGCGTACAACCGTCCCCTCTCCAACTGGCACAGCTACCAGCCCAAGCGTGGTGAGCGCCTGGGTGTGATTGCCAGCAAGTTTGATATCAGTATTTACGAATTGAGCGCAACCAATAACCTGAAGCCGAATCGCAATCTGATTGTCCGTCGACCATTGTTAGTGCCCGCCAGCGTGGAGTCAGCTGGTCTGACCAAACCGATTGATGTCGCAGCCATGGCCAAACTTTCCGTAGAAGTGCCGGTTGAAAAAGAGTCATCCAGCGAACCAACGACTTTTTCCCATAAAGTGAAAGCTGGCGAGACCTTGTCTACTCTGGCCAAGCGCTATGGCATTAGCAGCCAGCAAATCATGCAACAAAACCATCTCAAGTCTAAAAAACTGGCGGCTGGCCAGGTATTGCAACTGCAAAAACAAGAAAGCCATGCCAGCAAATCAAGTAAAGGGAACTCTGGAAAATCGCATGACTCGAAAACAAGCGTAAAATCTGGTGCTAAGAAAGCAGGCAGCCACAGTAAACATAGTGCCTCTTCATCAGATTCAGCTAAAAAGAGCACAACATCGCATCATAAGAAAAGTCAGTCCAGCAAACATTAAATCGGCTCATTATGCGCACTGCACACTCACCGCTCAATTTGCACGTTGTGTCTCATCCGCAGAATGCGCAAGGCAAGCGCCGAGGATATGTGCGCCATGCCATGATGACCATGGCTCTGGCGGCCATGCTGTCAGCCTGTAGTCCAGAGCAGGCCAACCAGGAGACACTGGCGTTTGATCAGGCCTACCCACCACAGGCCGGGGGCACGCTGATGAGCGCCATGCCCTCAGATCCGAGCAGCATGATCGGTATGGTGGCTGGCGAATCCGCCTCGCTGGCAATTGGCAGTTACCTGTTTAATTCACTGCTCAAATACGACCAGAATCTGGATTTGGCCGGCGAATTAGCCGCTTCCTGGCAAGTCGCAGACGACAATAAGACCATCACTTTCAAGCTCAAACCCAATCTGCAATGGGCTGATGGCAAGCCGCTTACCAGTGCGGATGTGCTTTTCACCTGGCAGCTGATCACAGACGAAAAAACGCATAGCCCTTATGCCTCTGATTATCAACTCGTCACCCAGGCAGAAGCGCCAGATCCACAAACGTTTATCGTGCACTATTCGCAGCCCTTTGCACCCGCGCTCGAAAGCTGGGCCAGTTTGCAAGTGCTGCCCAAACACAAACTGGCAGGACAGGATATACATACCACCAGTTTTGCGCAAAAACCGTTAGGCAGTCATTATTACCAGCTTCAGGAATGGCGACACGGCGAATACATCAAATTAAGTCGCAACCCCAAGTCTGTCATGGGACCCGCCAACATCGAAACACTGGTCGAACGCGTGATCCCTGATCCAGCCGCCCAATTTCTCGAGCTCATGGCGGACCATATTGATAGCATGAACATGGATCCGATTACCTATGCACGCATTATTCCTTCGCGTCCGGCACTCGCAGCCAGGCTCAACCAATACAAAGAGCTAGGCAACAGCTATACCTACCTGGGCTTTAACCTCAAACGCAAACCATTTGATGATGTGCGTGTGCGTAAAGCGATCAACTATGCCATTGATAAACAGGAAATTATTGATGGCGTCTATCTTGGCCTCGGCATTGCGATTGCCTCCCCGTACAAGCCGGGCACGCGCTGGAGCAATCCTGATCTTCACCCCTATGCCTTCGATCCGGCCAAAGCCAGACAATTGCTAGCCGAGGCAGGTTACACAGACAGCGATGGCGACGGTTATCTAGACAAAAATGGTCAAAAATTGTCATTTGAAATCCTGACCAACCTCGGTAACAAGCAGCGCGAGAAAACCTCGGTCATTATTCAGCGCAGACTCAAGGAAGTCGGGATTGATACCCGCTTGCGTACGCTGGAATGGGCCAGTTTACTGACCAATTTTATCAAACCGGGTAATTTTGATGCCGTGGTAATGGGCTGGGGACTGGGTCTGGACCCTGACCAGTACAATATCTGGCATTCCAGTCAGCAGAATCCCGGACAATTCAACTTTATCGGCTACCACAATCCTCAAGTAGACCATCTGCTGGAGCAAGGGCGACTTGAGTTTGACCCGGAAAAACGCATGCAGATTTATCATGCATTCGCCAAGGCCCTCTATGACGATAGTCCTCTGGTTTACCTGTCTGCCGGCTACGGGCTGACCGCCATCCACAAACGTGTGCAAGGGATTATGAATCCTATACCTCCGGCGGGTGTCGGCTACGACTCACAAAAATGGTATATTCCGGCGCCGCTGCGCCGCGCGCAAATACAGGCTGAATAAAACATGCTACGTTATTTAATCAGACGTGTTTTATGGATGATCCCGATGTTGATCGGCATCAGTCTGATTTCGTTTTTTATCATGCATCTGGCGCCTGGCGATATCACCAGTACGGAATCTGCGTTCGACCCCAAATCCTCAGAAGAGTCACGGCAAAAACTGCGTGAGCTTTATCATCTGGATAAACCCATTATCGTGCAGTATGGCTTATGGCTGGAGCGCATGGTGCACCTTGATTTCGGCCATTCGTTTGCCAGCCATCAAAAACCGGTGTTTTGGTCAGAAACCGACAAAGACGGCAATACCACCAAGGGCATGATTGAAGAAGCCTTGCCAGTGACCTTGCTCATGAATTTAGTTGGTTTGTTGTTGACGCTGAGCCTTGCGATTCCGCTGGGTGTCATGGCGGCCAAAAAACATGGTCATTGGCAAGATCGAAGCATTACCTTATTTAATTTTATTGGCTTTTCTATCCCCGGCTTCTGGTTATCCCTGTTGCTGATGTACTGGCTGGGTGTGATTCACCCCTGGTTTCCGATTTCTGGCCTGCATAGCCTCAACTACGACCAACTCAACGCCTGGCAGCAAGCACAGGATCTGTTCATGCATTTGTGTTTGCCTGTGATCATTCCAGCATTGACGGGCCTCGCAGGTGTCACCATGTTTGTGAAAAACGGCATGCTGGACGTATTGAGCCAAGACTTTGTGATCACCGCTCGCGCCAAGGGCTTGAGTGACCGGGTCGTGACTTATAGACATGCTCTGCGCAATGCCCTGCTACCACTGATTACTTTGGTCGGCCTGTCACTGCCGGGCTTGATTGGCGGCTCGGTGATTGCTGAAACCATTTTTGCCATTCCAGGCATGGGTAAACTGTTTTATGAAGCGGTGATGATGCGTGATTTTCCGGTCGTCATGGGCATACTCACCATAGGCTCAGCCTTGACGCTGGTGGGCAACTTATTGGCTGATCTTGCCTACGCGTGGGCGGATCCGCGTTTACGCAAAGGGGTCATGCCACAACGCTAGGCTATCCAGACATGAAAAAAGTCCTGCAAAATCCCTTAGCCCTAACCGGGGTGATCATTATCAGCATCATCTTGCTGCTGGCGCTACTTGCGCCCTGGATTGCCCCTTATGACCCGGATGCGATCCAGGTCAAGCAGATTCTGGTGGGGCCTTCGGGCCAGCACTGGATGGGCACCGATGGTCTGGGGCGGGATGTCTGGAGCCGGATGCTGTTTGGCGGCCGCGTCTCGCTACTGGTAGGCCTGGTCGCGGTGGGGATTTCGACTGCCATCGGGGTCATGCTCGGTGCTTTAGCTGGCTACTATCGTGGTTGGGTAGATACGCTGATCATGCGACTGGTTGATTTGATGTTGTCTATTCCCAGTTTTTTCTTGATTTTAGCCGTGATTGCCTTTTTAAGTCCTTCGATCACCAACGTCATGGTGGTCATCGGCCTCACCTCCTGGATGGGCGTCACGCGGCTGGTGCGCGCTGAATTCCTGAGTCTGACACAACGTGAATTTGTCACCGCTTCCACGGCGCTCGGTGCTCTGGACAGCCGCATTATTTTCAAACATTGCCTGCCTAATAGTCTCACCCCTATTCTGGTTAGTGTCGTGCTGGGCATCGCCAGCGCCGTTCTCCTTGAGTCTGGCCTCAGCTTTTTAGGTCTGGGCGTGCAGCCACCGCAAGCCTCCTGGGGCAACATCCTCACCGATGGTAAAGAGTACATCCAGTTTGCCTGGTGGTTATCCGTGTTTCCCGGACTTGCCATTTTAATCACGGTGTTAGGGTATAATCTGCTCGGCGAAGGACTGCGGGATGTGTTCGACCCACGTTCCAACACAGTACGCTAACCCTTCAATCAACTGACCAAACGAACTAACAACCACACAGGAACAAGCATGGCATTTCTTGCTGGAAAAAAAATCCTGATTGCCGGTTTGCTGAGCAACCGTTCAATCGCTTATGGCATCGCAGCCGCAATGAAACGTGAAGGTGCCGAACTGGCATTTACCTATCAAGTCGACAAACACGAAAAGCGTGTACGTGACCTGGCCGCAGACTTTGAATCCGAGATCGTTCTCCCCTGTGACGTTGCTGAAGATGCACAAATCGACAACCTGTTTGTAGAGCTGGCTAAAGTCTGGGATGGCCTGGATAGCCTGGTGCACTCGATTGCTTTCGTCCCTAAAGTCGCTCTTGATGGTGACTACCTCGAAAGAATCGACCGCGAGTATTTCCGCATTGCACATGATATCAGCTCCTACAGCTTCTCAGCGATGGCCAAAGCAGCCTACCCGATGATGCAAGGCCGCAATGGCAGCCTGTTGACCATCAGCTATTTGGGCGCAGAACGCACCATGCCTAATTACAACGTCATGGGGGTCGCCAAAGCCAGTCTGGAAGCCAACGTACGCTACCTGGCACAAAGCCTTGGCCCACGCGGAATCCGTGTTAACGCTGTTTCTGCTGGCCCAATCAAAACGCTGGCTGCCTCAGGCATCGCTGACTTTGACAAAATGATCGGTTTTAACGAAAAACACGCCGCCTTGCGCCGTAACGTGACCATCGACGAAGTTGGCAATGTCGCCGCCTTCCTGACCAGCGACCTCGCCTCTGGTGTGACTGGTGAAATCACTTATGTTGATGGTGGCATGAACATCACTGCTGCTGGTCAAATCGACTAAAGTTGACCACCTGCATAAAAACGCCTGCGCTGATAAAAGCCAGGCGTTTTTTTATAGCTAAATGCCGAATACTTGCACTGCTTAATAACAATGCGCTAAATTGCACAATATCTTCAAAGCAATCAAAAAAATACAAACAAACCAATTAAAGGTGCACTAGAATTTAATTCTCATTTAATTATGGTGTAATAAAAATATATAATATATTGTATTTTAATTAAAATTTATTTTTTAATATTTATAGCCCCTAGTCTAAATAAAAGTTTAGGTTCGTTTTTGGGGTCTAATTAACGTTAGAGCGCAACAATGAAAATAACTGGGCATGCTTTTGAATGTGAAATTGATTTATCACTTCCCGACAGTGGGGAGTGGATGGATACCAATGTCAAAGTCAAAACCCAGCAGTTTCAGGGCGCTTTTACATGTACTGTTCAAAAAAGTGAGTGGTTGTTGCTAATCAAAACACTCAAGAAACTTGATGCATCAGTCGGTAAAAGCACTGAACTAAAATGGTCGAATATGGAAGAAAACATCTATTTTGAGTTCAAACTTAGTGCTTTAGGCTCTCTTGAAACAGAGTATAAATTTAGCTCTGAGAACTTTAGTGACGGTCCAGTTCTTTCGGGTTATTTTACAGCAGACCAAAGCTATATAGGAGTGTGGGAAAATTCAGCACGGCAAGAGGTAGAAAATGTTCTCTAACCCATCATTCAAGCGGGACGCCTAACGGCGCCCCTTAATTCAAACGTTAGGGGCTAATACTATGATACTAAAGCATCGCCTCGCTATTACGGGTTTATTTTTCTTCTTATCTACTAGCTTTGTATTTGGTGAGTCTAGCTATGGAAATCCAGTAGATGGTCGCACATATCTAACCAATGGAGAATTTAAAACCTACAGTCCAGAGGGGCAAAATTTCGCCAAAAACGAGAAAGTAACTATAAGTAACGTCCGACTTCTAACTGGTGAGCCTGACTTGAAAGAAAGAGTCCTTGTTGAAGAGCTCGACTCATTTATTAAATCAGCCGAAAATGAGGCACATGCCATTTTGGCAAAAAATATAGCTCCAGCCCGAGTGCTTCTTCAATTCAACTGTCAACCCAATCATCATGTTGTACAAATTGCTAGTCAAGGCAATGCACAAGAAGCTGTACTGCATGAACTTTATGACAAGACAAAAGCCCTTACACCACTTAAAACCAGTGGTGAGGTAATTTTCCAGGTTGAGTTTAATGTTAGCCACTAACCCATCCATCAAGAGGAACTGGCGAAAGCAATCTTCGATGATGGAATTTTCAATAACGAGGGTGGAGCCACCAATGTCGCCAGCTCCTTATGTCAAACGTTAGCAGTCTCATGGAAGCCATCGACCAACTTCAGCGCCACTACATGATGCTTACGCTTGGTGTAGGTGAGATACAACCGTGCATCGACTGGGCAATTGAACGATTGGAGCTCAATCAAGAAGGTGATGATCTAGACGTTATCTTGCTTGCTGCAGCAACAGTACTAGAAGAAGCTTCTCCGTTGGCTCATACGATTTTGGAGCGCTACAAAGGCCCTGAGGCATTGGACAAGCAACTTGCTGCAGGAAAGTACGTGGCGAGTTTACGGCCTTTGCATTTGTCTGGCGCCGAGTCCATTGAGTCGCTCAATGGCAAGTTCACCAAACTCTTTGTCAGTCTTGGGTATCCAAATTGGCTAGTCATGCTCAGCAGAAACTGTGAATACGCTACCGACGTCGATGCATTCCGCGAGCCCTTCGAACAAGAGTTCGAGTACATCGCAGATCTTTGGGGCAAGGCCAGAACACTCACTGAGTTTGAAGCTGCATACAGTCGAGAAGTATCGAACACTCATGATGCGAAATACTGCTAACAAGTCCGTCAACCGGATGCCAAAATGCTGCGCTCCGGCGCCGATTAGGTCAAACGTTAGCGGGTTTATGAGAACGCTCGCAAAAGCTGCTGCCATTCTCGCCTCCTTATCCTTGGTAACTTATGAAAGATTTGCAGAGTTGATGCGTTATGAAGGCGAAACCTAGCGAGTCATATCAAACGGACTCTAACAAAGATGAATTATGAAATGCACTCGTTATCAAGGCAGAATCACTACCTGGAAAGACGAACAAGGGTTTGGCTATATCACGCCCAATAGTAACGGAAAGCAAGTGTTTGTTCATATCACTGCATTTTCAAACCGGCGGCGACGGCCGATTGGCAACGAGATTGTGAGTTATGAAGTCAGTAAAGATGCGAGTGGGAAATTAAAAGCCGAGCGTGTTCAATACATTGATGCACCATCGCGATCAAAGGATGGGCAGTTTCTATTCCTATTTGCCATCATTTTTCTTGTTTGCATGGCAATATCCGTTTTCGCCGGAAAACTGCCATTATGGGTGTTAGGGATCTATTTGCTGATGAGCAGTTGCACACTCATTGCTTACAAGCTGGATAAAAGTGCTGCAAGGCAGAACAATAGACGTACCCCTGAAAAAACCTTGCATCTATTGGCATTAATCGGTGGCTGGCCTGGGGCCATTATTGGCCAGAAACTGTTTCGCCACAAATCAAAGAAGCTTTCTTTTCAAGTGATTTTTTGGGCAACTATTATTCTGAACTGCGCGACATTAGCGTGGCTGCTTTCCATGAATGGTCTCGCTTTTATAGAGCGCGTGATTAGCACATTTTTAAATTAGCCAGGTGTATCAATTACAGAGTGACATGAAATAAAAAAGGAGGGCTATGCCCTCCTTTTTTCACTTCAGTTCGCTAATTATTCGTTACCTTTAGATAACAACACTTTGGCATTGAACTGAATATCTTTCTTGGCTTTGAGCGAAGCGACATAAGCATGTGACATCTCTGCCCCCAGTGCCATCTGATACACTTTAAAGGCTCTGTCCGCCACATCTGGCTGGTCTTTGAGCTTCTGGTTCACCGCAATCACTTTAATCACGGTATAGCCTTTGTTGGCCTCGTTAAAGCCATAGTACGCTGGCAGTGTATGTATGTTGACCTTGAACACATTTCTCATCACACCATCGCTCAAGCCCTGCGCATTTCTGCGATCAACCGTCACGGGCGTAATCCAGTCTGCATTGCTTGCTTTACCGGCCTTTAGCTCAGCCAACAAGGCCTCGCCTTTTTGCTGCACCAATTTATCTGCGGCTTCAGCTTTGAGCAAGCCTTCAATACCGGCTTTAACTTCATCAAAGCTACGAGGCGCTTCTGGGCTGTACTCAACCACGCGTGCAGACACCAGGTTATTCGGTGATACCTCAACGGCTTCGGTATTGCGTTTATCTTTAAGCACGTCATCGGAGAACACCAAGGAAGCAAAACGATCGCTTTTGAAGAACTTGGCGACTTCATCTTTGCTCATGGCTGGAGAAGACTGCAATTGCAGGTTAAATTTCTTGACCGCTGGCTCCATGCTGCCAGATTGCTCATACACAGTATTGCCAAAATCATCGGCCAATTCTGCATATTTGGCTTGTGCTTTCTGGAACAACAATTCGGCTTTAATTTTGAGCTTCATCGAATCAAAATCAGAAGACTCGCCTGTAATGCCTGTCAGCTTGATGATATGGTAGCCGAACTCAGATTCCACCAAATCGCTGATATCGCCAACCTTCATTGAGAAAGCTGCATCCTCAAAAGGCTTGACCATCGCACCACGGCCAAAACTGCCTAAATCGCCGCCCTTGCCTGCTGAGCCTGTGTCTTGTGAAAACTCAATTGCCAGCTTTTCAAAACTCTTAGGATTGGCCTTGACCTGCTTGAGAATGGACTCTGCCTTTTCTTTGGCAGCGGCTTTTTCAGCAGACGTGGCAGTGCTATTAAAGCCGATCAAAATATGGCTGGCCTGACGTTGTTCATTGCCCTGAAATTTAGCCGCATTTTCATCATAGTATTGCTTAACTTCTTGGTCAGTCACGCTGACTTGACCCATCAGGCCTGCAGCAGAGAGCAAAGCAAACTGTAACTTCACCTTGGCTGGTGCAATGAATTTAGTTTTATGCTGGTTGTAATACGCTTGTACCTGCTCAGGCGTCACCGTCACCTGATTCATAAAGTCAGCTACTTTAATATCGGTCACGCTGACTTCACGCTGTTCAAACTCGGACATCAGCGATTGCTCAGCGACTTTTTTCGGCATAAAGACCAGATTGCTCAGGCCTTCTCTTACCTGCTGGACCGCGAGGTCTTTGCGTATGCTCTGCTCAAATTTGGCTGGTGTCAGCTTGTTTTGTGTCAGCAACTGGTTGTAGGTTTCCTCAGAAAACTTACCGTTGCTTTGAAACTCGGGCATGCCAAGAATATGCTGGCTGAGTTGCTCGTCACTGATTTTAAAGCGGTAATCATGAATCGCACCCTCAATCAGCCGACGTGTAATGATGCCTTCCAGCACAGATTGCTTGAAAGCCGGGCTTTCGAGCAAAGCCGTATCGACTTTTTGTCCCTGGGACTGCATATAGTTACGCGCATTTTCCACGGCGTTAGAATATTCCTGCAGGGATATCTTCTGGCCATCAACTTTGGCCACTGCAACCTGCCCACCCGCCTGATTCAAATAGGAGTCGATGCCAAACAATGCAAACGGCACCACAATCAGTGCCAGAATGATTTTTGCCATCCATCCTTGTGTATGTTTTCTAAGTGCTTCCAACATTTTATCGTTTCCATTACCTGATTTTTTGCAACAGCAAACTATACCATAAAGCGATTAAAACCGCCTGAGTGCAACACCCTTCAGGCATTACACCCAAAGATTTGATCCAAAAATAAACCGTACGTTAGCCAATGCACTCGATCAAATAAGCGCTGGAGGTCTGAGAGATTAAAACGAATGGGAAAGAACAGCAGTCGATACTGACAAACATACAAGATAAACCTGATTCCAAATTTGGAATATCAAGTGAACAAATGAGAAGTGTTTTAATCGAATAAAAAGAAAAAAGCCCTGAATAATCAGGGCTTTTATTTGGCGGAGCGGACGGGGCTCGAACCCGCGACCCCCGGCGTGACAGGCCGGTATTCTAACCAACTGAACTACCGCTCCCGGTAATCGTTAAGCTGAAATTATAACATTGTTTTTTATAAAATCAACTAATTTTTTTAATTACTTATTCGGTACTTAGCATTGCTAATTAAAGTAACTTCTTAAGTACCGTGTCACTCAAAAAATTAAGAGCGCAAACTTCGCACTCTTAATTTAAATTGTTTGGTGGGTGCTAACGGGGTCGAACCGCTGACATTCGCCTTGTAAGGGCGACGCTCTACCAACTGAGCTAAGCACCCGTAACAACCACTGGTGTTGCTACTGCAGTTAAGCAACAAACGCTGCTCAACCAAAGAATGCTAGTTTACAGCATCTTTAAGGCCTTTACCAGCCCTAAATTTAGGAGATTTAGCAGCTTTGATGTTAATTGTTGCGCCGGTACGAGGATTACGGCCAGAACGGGCAGAACGCTCACCTACATAGAATGTACCAAAACCAATCAAGGTCACCATATCACCTTTTTTCAATGCACCGGAAATAGCCTCAGTTGTTGCATCCAGAGCACGAGCCGCAGCGGCTTTAGAAATACCAGCAGCACTTGCAATATGATCTATCAATTCTGATTTATTCACGTGTTTCCCCTAATAACTAGTTAAAAAGACAGGTACATCCTGTACCGTCTTTATATCAAGCCGCAAAACGAGCTGTCAAGCGGTATTCCGGCCTTTTGACAATAATTCGCATCAATTTTACTAATGCGTGACAGCTTGCTCGGCATTCCCTTCGCCAGCGGCAACAATCTCGACTGCAGGCGCTTCCACAGCCAACGGTTGCGGTGCTCTTTCCAGCGCAAGATCCAGGACCTGATCTATCCACTTCACGCAATGAATGTCGAGATCCTTTTTGATGTTGGCAGGGATTTCAACCAGGTCCTTTTCATTAGCTGAAGGAATCAATACCGTTTTAATCCCTCCACGGTGAGCGGCAAGCAATTTCTCTTTCAAGCCGCCAATCGCCAGCACTTCCCCACGCAAGGTGATCTCGCCTGTCATCGCCACGTCTGCTCGGGCTGGAATGCCCGTCAGCACAGACACAAAGGCAGTGGTTAAGGCAATACCCGCACTTGGACCATCTTTAGGCGTCGCACCTTCTGGCAAGTGGATATGAATATCCTTCTTCTCGTAAAAGTCGGTCGGAATACCCAATCCTTCTGAACGGCTACGTACCACACTCATGGCCGCAGTGACAGACTCTTGCATCACATCGCCTAACTTACCTGTGGTGATCGTTTTACCCTTACCAGGCAAAGTCACCGCCTCAATGGTCAGCAATTCACCGCCTACCGAGGTCCATGCCAAGCCTGTCACCTGCCCTACCTGGTTATCTTTAGCGGCAACACCAAAGTCATAGCGCTTGACGCCCAGATATTGTTCAATATTCTTGCTGGTGATGTTAATCTTTTTAACGGTTTTGGTTTTGCCTTTGGCCAGCAATTGCTCTTTGACTGCTTTACGGCAGACCTTGGCAATTTCCTGCTCCAGGCGACGCACCCCCGCTTCACGGGTGTAGTAACGCACGATATCGCGCAACACACTTTCCGCCACCGAAATATCGGTAGACTTCAAGCCATGGGCTTTAAGCTGCTTGGGTAACAAGTAGCGTTGCGCAATATTGATCTTCTCATCTTCGGTATACCCTGACAGACGAATAATTTCCATCCGGTCCAATAACGGCTCGGGGATATTCATACTGTTAGCCGTCGCGACAAACATGACGTCGCTCAGGTCATAATCAACCTCGACATAGTGGTCAGCAAAGGTATGGTTTTGTTCTGGATCCAACACCTCCAGCAAAGCTGAAGACGGATCACCGCGCATGTCCTGGCCCATTTTGTCGACTTCATCAAGCAGGAACAACGGGTTTTTCACCCCAACTTTAGTCATGCTTTGCAGCACTTTGCCTGGCATGGAGCCAATATAGGTACGGCGATGGCCGCGAATCTCCGCCTCATCACGCACACCGCCTAAAGCCATGCGCACAAACTTACGGTTGACCGCTTTGGCGATACTCTGTCCCAGCGAGGTTTTACCGACCCCTGGAGGGCCCACCAAGCACAAAATTGGGGCTTTGAGCTTGCCAACACGCTGCTGTACTGCCAGATATTCCACAATACGCTCTTTGACTTTATCAAGACCATAGTGATCCGCATCCAGAATCGCTTCTGCTGCCTGCAAGTCTTTGCTGATTTTGGTTTTCTTTTTCCATGGCAGATTTAACAGAGTATCAATGTAGTTACGTACCACAGAAGCCTCAGCTGACATCGGTGACATCAATTTCAGCTTCTTGAACTCGGCAGTGACTTTGGCTAATGCCTCTTTAGGCATGGCAGCGTTTTTAATGCGCTGGTCCAGCTCTTCCATCTCGGCATTTTCATCCTGCTCACCGAGCTCTTTCTGGATAGCTTTCACCTGCTCATTGAGGTAGTACTCGCGCTGACTTTTTTCCATCTGCCGTTTAACACGGCCACGGATGCGTTTTTCAACCTGCAGGATGTCGATTTCAGACTCCATCAGGTAGAGCAAATGCTCCAGACGCTCAATCACGCTGAGCATCTCAAGCACTTTCTGCTTTTCTTCCAGCTTGAGCGTCAAGTGAGCTGAAATGGTGTCAGCCAGACGACCAGGCTCGTTAATTGTTGCCAGCGAAGTCAGAATTTCGGGGGGAATCTTTTTATTCAGTTTAACGTATTGATCAAACTGGGTCATGACCGTACGCATCAAGGCTTCAGCCTCTTTGTCATCCTGATCTGTTTGCTCAACCTCTTCACCCAAAGCCATGAAGCACTCGTCAGTCTCCACAAAATGGGAAACGCGTACGCGATGCAAGCCTTCTACAAGAACTTTCACTGTACCATCCGGGAGCTTGAGCATTTGCAGTACGGTCGCCAGGGTACCGATTTCATACAAGTCTTCAGCCACAGGATCGTCTTTGTTGGCTGACTTTTGTGCAACCAGCAAAATCTTTTTATCGCCCTCTGAAGCGCGCTCCAACGCTTTGACCGATTTGGTCCGGCCAACAAACAATGGAATCACCAGGTGGGGATAGACGACGACATCGCGCAAAGGCAATAAAGGGATTAAAGCGTTTTCCGGTGTCTCGGAGTCAAGCAAAGTGTGTTCTGTCATAGCGTCTTTCAATAAGTGTCAAAGGAACAAGTCCTTTGCATATAGATGGGAACATTCTTTGAGAATTCAAGAGAGCAAGCATCTCATGCTATTAGATGCTATCTTGCAATAGCCGGACGGCTATTGCAAGCGGGATTTAATGTGCGTTTTCAACGCGTTTTTGTGCATCCTGATAAATCAGAATTGGTTCGGAGGTGTGTTCAATCACGCCAGCATCTACAATCACTTTAGACAAGTTTTTGAGAGATGGCAGCTCATACATCAGGTCTAGCAAAGCGTGCTCGAGAATCGAACGCAGGCCACGTGCACCGGTTTTACGTTCCAGCGCTTTTTTAGCAATTAGACGCAAGGCAGACTCTTCAAACTCCAGCTCAACGCCTTCCATTTTGAACAGCTTCATGTATTGCTTGGTCAGCGCGTTTTTGGGTTCTACCAGAATCGTCATCAGTGCAGCCTCATCAAGAGACTCAAGTGTCGCCACGACTGGCAGACGTCCAATGAACTCAGGAATCAAACCAAACTTGATCAGATCTTCCGGCTCCACTTCACGCAAAACTTCGCCAACCGCGCGCACATCTTCTTTGCTCTTGACTTCGGCACCAAAACCAATACCGCCTTTTTCTGAACGGTGACGAATGACTTTTTCCAGCCCGTCAAAAGCGCCACCGCAGATAAACAGAATGTTAGTGGTATCCAACTGCACAAACTCCTGGTTAGGATGCTTGCGTCCACCTTGTGGCGGCACCGAGGCAATCGTGCCTTCGATCAGTTTCAACAAGGCCTGTTGCACGCCTTCACCAGACACATCACGGGTGATTGACGGGTTATCAGACTTACGGGAAATCTTGTCGACTTCATCAATATAAACAATGCCGCGCTGTGCTTTTTCTACATCGTAATCACACTTTTGCAGCAGTTTCTGCATGATGTTTTCAACATCCTCACCCACATAACCGGCTTCGGTCAGTGTGGTCGCATCCGCCATCACAAAAGGCACATCCAGCAAACGTGCCAAGGTCTGCGCCAGCAATGTTTTGCCAGAGCCGGTTGGTCCAATCAGCAAAATGTTGCTTTTTTGTACCTCAACATCATCTTTGCCAGACTGGTTGCCGTCAGACAAAGGGTTATACCCCAGACGTTTGTAGTGGTTATACACCGCAACAGACAGATTTTTTTTCGCCTGTATCTGGCCAATCACATACTGATCCAAAATAGAGCAGATTTCTTGTGGCGTCGGCAATTTTTTGTCTGCGGACTTGATTTCGTTAAGGCTCTGAATTTCTTCACGAATAATGTCATTGCATAAATCAACGCATTCATCACAAATAAACACAGAGGGGCCTGCAATCAGTTTTTTCACTTCATGCTGACTTTTGCCACAAAACGAGCAATATAACAGCTTCTCGCTGTCAGATTTGTTTGCCATGCTATTCCCCTGCTAGTTACGCGCTGATTAAGCAGCGCTACGTGCGGCAATCACCTGATCTACCAAACCATAAGCTTTGGCAGCGTCAGCACTCATAAAATTGTCACGATCGGTATCGTTGGCAATGGTTTCAATACTTTGGCCAGTGTGATGGGCCATGATGCCATTGAGTTTGTCCTTCAGGTACAAAATCTCTTTGGCATGGATCTCGATATCAGACGCCTGGCCCTGGAAGCCACCCAGCGGCTGGTGAATCATCACGCGTGAGTTAGGCAGGCAGAAACGCTTGCCTTTCGCACCAGCGGTCAGCAGGAACGCGCCCATGCTGGCCGCTTGACCGATACACAGCGTGCTGACATCGGGCTTGATGAACTGCATGGTGTCATAGATAGACATCCCCGCAGTGACCGAGCCACCGGGAGAGTTAATGTAGAGAGAAATGTCCTTGTCAGGATTCTCGGCCTCAAGGAACAGCAACTGCGCCACCACCAGATTGGCGGTCATGTCATTGACCGGCCCCACCAGAAAAATGACGCGTTCTTTGAGCAGCCTGGAATAGATGTCATATGAACGCTCTCCTCGGCCACTCTGCTCAATAACCATAGGGATATATCCCAGGCCTTGTGGCTCCATACGTTGTTGCATCATGCCTTCGTTCGCGTTCATATAATTCATGGTTTAAGCACCTGCCATCATCAATTCATCAAATTTAATTTTTTTGTTTGTTACTTTGGCTTTTTCCAACACCCAGGCAACAACATTTTCTTCGGTCGCCAAGGCCGCTGGCTCATCCAGACGTTTCACATCTGCATAATACCAGTTGACCAGCTCTTCAGGTTTCTCAAAGCTTTGCGCGAAAGTATCTACCATCGCACGTACCTGATCGGCATTGGCCTGCAAGTTGTTGGTGTTGACCAACTCAGTTAAAACCAAACGCAACTTGGCATTGCGCTGTGCCTGCGTTTCAAACACAGAAGGCTCCATAGGCACTTGTGCCGGATCCACACCGCGCTGACGCAGGTTTTGTGCAGCAACCTGCATCAAACGATTAGTCTCGGCCGCAATCACCGCTTTAGGCAATTCAAAGCTGCTCTCATCGACCAAGGCCTGGAAGACAGACTCTTTAACCCGTGCCTTGATACGTTTATCTACTTCTTGCTCAAGGCTTTGCTTGATTTCAGCTTTCATGGTGTCGATGTTGCCATCTTCCACCCCGAGGCTTTTCGCAAACTCAGCATCCACTTCAGGGTAGACTGGCTGCGACACAGAAACAAACTTCACCGCATAAGACACAGTTTTACCTGCCAACTGCGCCGGATTGTGATCTTCCGGATAAGTGATCTCAAATGTTTTTTCGGTACCAGCTTTGCCACCGATCAACGCATCGTCAAATTCTTTCACACGGCCTGGTTCACCGATCACAAGATCAATACCACGGTCGCCAGTACTTTCAACCTGCTCACCATCAATAGAAGCGGTCAAAGTAATGTTAATGCGGTCACCCTTTTTCGACATGCGTTTGACCGGCTCATAGCTCACGCGCTGCTTCACCAACACATCCAATGTTTTTTCCACATCGGCATCGGTCAACTCCAACGCTGGACGCTCAATTTTGACTTTGCTCAGATCGCCCAGTTTCACTTCCGGGAAAATTTCGAAAGTAGCAATGTATTCAAATTCCTCTGCAGCATCCTTAAACGGAATATGCTCGATATTCGGGAAGCCTGCCACACGCAGCTGATTCTGCTCTACCGCTTCACCAAAGCTGGTTTCTACAGCTTTGGAGTACACTTCATCGCGGACCTGATTGCCGTAGTGCTGGTTGACCAAACCCATGGGCGCTTTGCCCGGACGGAAACCAGCAAACTTGGCGGTACGTGAAATTTGCTGTAAACGTTGTCTGATTTGCCCTTCCAGCGGTGCCAAAGGGACTTTGATTGTCATGCGACGTTCCAAGTTGCTGACTGTTTCAACAGATACTGCTGCCATGCTGAACTTCCTGTAAAAATCGTTATTTAACGATGGGTTATGTAAGTGAACGCCATTGAATGCGCATTTAATAATGTTTTCACACAACCTGACCACACTCTAAAGGCAGAGGCCGGCGATCAAATGATGAAAAAAGAGCGTAAAAATATAACACAAGTCTGAATTGAAATAAACTTAAAGCCAGTTTAGCGCAACTGCGCACAACACATGGCTAAAGACACTGTACTTTTAAACGACAACCCCATCAAAATGCGAAATACTCACTACATGAATCGAAGATGGGGCTAAGCACTTTAATTGCAAGCGGCCTAACTCAGCAATGTTTACTCAACATCTTATGCAAGTGCAACAATCGTCTCAATTTCAACCAATACATCGCGCGGCAATTTGGCCACTTGTACGGTGGAGCGTGCCGGGGTGTGCGTGCCAAACACTTCGGCATACACCTGATTCATCGCCACAAAATCATCCAGATTCTTGAGAAACACGGTTGTTTTCACAACTTGCTGCAAACTGCCCCCTGCAGCCTCGATAATAGCCTGCAAATTGGATAGTACTTGACGCGTCTGGGTCTCAATATCGCCATCATTGAGCGTGCCATCCGGGCGCAAGGCGATTTGCCCTGAGGTATAAAGCATATTCCCGACGACAACACCTTGTGCGTAAGGCCCGATCGCGGCTGGTGCATTCGCTGTTTGTACAATATTCATTTTTCGTTCCTTTCAGAGCGTCATTCAAAGATGACTCGCTCAAATCAATCCAGATCATTTGCTTAGGCCGCTCTATCATGACCATTGAACGGCCGCCAAAAACAACAAAGGCCTCCGCAAAGGAAGCCTTTAATTTGTATCCTCCCCCATCGGGTGAGGTGGTGCGAAAGGAGAGACTCGAACTCTCACGCCGCGAGGCGCTGGAACCTAAATCCAGTGCGTCTACCAATTTCGCCACTTTCGCATACTGCCATCGTTCGCTGACAATTCGATATTATACCCTAATTGCATCAGCTTTCACAAACTTGCCGAGTTCAGATTGACAAGCCAGCCGTTCAACTGCAAGATGCCAGATTAATCATCATAAAAACGTTGTTATAGGACAGGATATGCATTCAGCCGAAGAAAACATGCTTAGAGCGGAACTTGAGCTCTTGATGCGAGAGCGTGAAATTTTGCTCAAAATCACCGGGGTGGCTGCCGGACTCATTGCAGAACTCAACACACCGGATTTGCCAATTCGCACGGTGGAAGCCGCTGATTTATTGGCCACGACCATTAATCAGCTGCCAGAAGACCTGTTACAAGACGCGCTGGACGCTGTTCACGCGACCATCGTCAACTAAGTTCTGGTGAAGTGCATGTCTGACATGCGGGCTTGAGATGTGATGCGTCTGCTAGCTTTTGCTTTTCCATGGTTACTGACTGCTTGCGGCACTGCTTTTCAGCCACACCCGATTCCTCAACAAGAAAACATTACCACCATCCATGAAGCGGTGCCGGATGAAGATGGCTTCAAGACGTTTGTTCTAAGCAATGCACCCCAGACCGCCTGGCCTATCCAGACCTGGGATTTGGATAGCCTGACCTTATCTGCGCTTTATTTTCATCCAGCCCTTAAAGTTGCAAAATCCGATTACGCAGTTGCGCTCGCCAGCATCACCAGTGCCGGACTCCGGCCGCAAGTCGGCTTGAACAGCCAGTTAGCGCATAGCAACCAGGCCAATGGTGACATCAGCCCCTGGGCTTACAGCCTGCAAGTGAGTATCCCGCTAATTACTGCTAACAAGCGACAAATCAGCATTGAAATCGCGCAATATCAGGCAGACATCGCCAAAATACAGATCGCGGAAACGGCGTGGATGCTCAGGCAGCAATTGAGCGTAGACTTGATTTTGCTGGCAGAGCAGCAAGCCATGCAGGCAAACTTGAGCAAATTGCAAACAGCACAGGATCAATTGCTGGATGCTTACCAGAAACGGCTGGATGTGGGAGTCGCAGGGCAATCTGACGTGCTGCCGATTCGTTTGCAGCGTGACCAGTCAGCCTGGCAGTTGCAACAAACCAGTGTTCAAATCAAACAGACCGAGCAGAAAATCTTGCATGATGCCGGACTGACCACACAAAACAACCCGCTGTTTAAACTGGCGCCAGTCCAGCTTTCCCAAATTCTCAAGGAGCGCTTTGCGCATGCAGCGGTATATGCCGATGCGACCACCATACAACATTATGCGCTGACCAACCGCATGGACATTCAACGCGGCTTAGCACAATATGCCAAGGCTGAGTCGCAACTGAAACTGGAGATGGCCAAGCGCTACCCCAACCTCTCGCTCAGCCCCGGCATCATGTATGAATATGGCGATAAAATCTGGTCATTGGGATTGAGCACCATGCTGAACCTGCTCAACCGCAATTCGGATTTGTGGGCACAAGCCGAGCAAGTGAGACTGAATGAAGCTGCGCGATTTTATGCCTTACAGCATCAGGTGATTCAATCTTCAGAGCAGGTGCATGTCAAATACCGCGATAGCGCGCATTTGCTGGTCACATTGACACAAACCTATGAACAGCAAATGCAGAGAAAAGCCCAGCTTGCAAAACAGTGGCGGCAAGGGCTGATCGACAAAGTGGAATACTTGCAAGCCGAAATTCAATTTTACAATGCGCAGCAACGGCTCATTTTGCAGCAGGCCAATGTCATGCGGGCATTGCAAGAGATTGAGAACGTAATGCAAACACCCATCGCGCTGTCACAGCGCCCGGTGGTCACCCTAAAACAACAGCAAAAGGCAACAGCCAAATGAATAAAAAAGCGCTGTGGATTATTGTGGTTCAGGTTTTACTGATTGTGGTTCTGATATGGTGCGTTGCCATTCTCGGTCGCGACGAGTATGAATCCGTCCAGAATGACGGAGATGAAACCATTGAAGGCCCCTCAAGAGTAAGCGAGCAAAATGGGTTGCAAGTGGTCAAATTGAATGCAGCCACGCAAAAAAACAGTGGCATCCAGGTGCAGCCTCTGCAAGCCTATCAATATCATGGCAATATCAAGGTGCTGGGTTCAGTGATCTCGATCCAGACACTGGTGGACTACAACAGCCAATACCAGCTACTCAAGTCACAATTGGCACTGGCTGAAAACATGTTGCCTAACCATCAACTGCAATACCAGCGTTACAAGCAACTGAACGAAGACGACAAAAATATCTCTGACAAGGCACTACAAGAAGCGCAGTCAGTGATGATTAGCGACCAGACGCATATCAAAACCACGCAAGAGCAACTCAGGGCGCTCACAGACACCATCGTGGCACAATGGGGCAAACCGCTGGCTACCCTCATCACCCAGCAACCTTCGCAAGGCCCGCTCAATGACTTGATCAAGCAAAAAAAAGTACTGGTACAAGTCAGTTTTCCGTTGAATTATGAGGCACCAGCCACCGACTCCGTTGTTTATCTGACCCCAATTCAAGATGAAGTCACCCCCATCCGGGCAGAGTTTGTTTCGCAATCGATCCAAACCGATATCAGCAATATCGGAAAAACCTATTTTTACAGTGCGCCCGCCGATTATTTGCGGGTAGGCATGCGGGTCAATGTGGTTCCGGCCGAGGCCTCGTCAAAATCACTCAAGGGCGTACTGGTGCCTAACCAGGCGATTGCCTGGCACGGGGGCATCGCCTGGATTTACATCAAGACCCAGCCAGATACCTTTTTGCGCAAACCGGTGGCCTCTGATATTGAACTCGAGCACGGCTGGTTCGACACCCATTTAACGCCCGGCACAGAAGTCGTCACCCATGGTGCACAGTTGTTGTTGTCGGAAGAGTTCAAATTTCAGATCAAGAATGAAAATGAAGATTAATCTGCAACTGTTTGAAAAAAATAGAGATTTCAAACCATGATGGCAGCCCTAGTCAGATTTTCCATCCGCTTTTACGGTGTCATCATCGGCCTGGCCCTGCTGGTAGTACTGTATGGTGTTTATAGCCTGCAGCAAAGTGATCTGAATGTTTTTCCAGAGTTTGCGCCAACACAGGTGGTGATTCAAACCGAATCGCCGGGATTGTCCGCCAGCCTGGTAGAAAAAATGGTGACACAACCGATTGAAAACGTGCTCTCCGGATCGATAGGCATCAAAAGCTTACGTTCGCAGTCGATTCCAGGCTTGTCCATCGTCACCGTCGTTTTCCAGGACAAGTCAGACATATACCGCAATCGGCAAATGGTTGCGGAGCACCTGAACATGCTGGGCAATCTGCTACCTGCAGGCATTATTCCCAAAATGACTCCGCTGACCTCGTCCGCCAGTACCGTTCTCGGGCTGGGTATTACCTCGGAGACGCTGTCGCTGATGGCGCTACGGACCCTGGTCGATTGGCAACTGACTCCGCATTTGATGAGCATACCTGGCGTGGCTGATGTCAATGTCTATGGCGGACAAGTGCGTCAGTTTCAAATCAAGATTGATCCGCGCAAATTGATGCTATACCAGCTGAATGTGCAAGATGTCGTCAATGCAGCCTCCCGCGCAACTGGAGTCAGAGGGGCCGGGTTTATCCAAAATGACAATCAGCGCCTCATTCTGAATACGCAAGGGCAAACCACGACACCACAGCAACTCGCACACATCACCCTGCTCCGCAAACTTGGCCGGACCATTCGCATCAGCGATGTGGCCGAAGTCGCAGAAGGTGCGGCCCCCTCCATTAGCAGTGCGGCGATCAATGGCAAGGTGGGCGTCTATCTATCGGTGCAAGGGCAATTGGGGGCCAACGTATACGCCCTCACCAAACAGCTGGAGCAAAAACTGGCAGAGATACAGCCCAGCTTGCAACGCGCGCAAGCAACCTTGCACACCGGCCTGTTCCGCCCGGCCAACTTTATTGAAACGGCGATTCACAGCCTGCGCTCCGATATATTGATTGGTTCCATACTGGTCATCGCCGTCTTGTTTGTATTTTTGTTCAACGTGCGTACGGCCGTCATTTCCGCCACGGCCATTCCCTTGTCACTGCTAACCGCCATTGTGGTGCTCTACCAGTGTGGTGCAGGTCTGAATATCATGGTGCTGGGGGGGCTGGCGATTGCACTGGGCGAAGTGGTGGATGACGCCATTATTGATACGGAAAATATTTTCCGCCGCCTACGCGAAAACCGCCAGCTTGCACAGCCACAACCTGTGACAACCGTGGTTTTTCAAGCTTCGATGGAGGTGCGCAGTTCGGTGGTCTACGCCACCATGATTGTCGCGCTGGTATTTTTACCGTTGCTGACCTTGACAGGGGTAGCAGGAAAATTGTTTGCGCCATTGGGCTACGCTTATATTTCTGCCATCTTAGCCTCATTATTCGTCGCCCTCACCCTTACCCCTGCACTCTGTTATCTGTTGCTGGCGAAAGCGCCTTTAGATGCGCAAGAATCACCTTTATTACACTGGCTCAAGCACCGTTATGTCGCCCTGCTCCACCGCATTGAACAGCATTATCAGCTCATTCTGCTGAGCAGCTTTGTGTGTATTGCACTCGGCCTGGCCCTGCTGCCTTTATTCAGGAGCCAATTTATTCCCTCCCTGCACGAAGGGCACTACGTATTGCACATGACTACCGTGCCAGGGACCTCAGAGCTGCAGTCACTCAAGCTGGGCAATCAGGTCACTAAAACGCTGCTGGAAATCCCCGGAGTGAAAACGGTCGCCCAATGGGTAGGCCGGGCCCCGAATGCAGCAGATACGTTTGGCACACACTACAGCGAGTTTGAGGTCGAGACTGGCACCTTGCCCGGCGCTGAGCAGGAGCGTATTTTTCATGCCATCCGAGAGGAGCTGGCTGGCGAATCCACGGACGAAGAGGATGACGGTAAAGTGGAAGTGGGATTTGTCGGCGCCAATTTTGCCATGAATACGTTTTTAACCGAGCGGATTGAAGAAACCATCTCGGGCTACGCCGCTGGCTTGGTGATTAATATTTACGGCCAGGACCTGGATGCCCTGGACAGGGATGCGCAAAAAGTCGCCAGTGTATTGGCCGGGATACGCGGCATTCGAGATGTCATGGTGCAATCCCCACCTGAAACGCCAGAGATTGTGATTCGGCTCAAGCAGGAAAAACTGGCATTGTGGGGGTTGCAGCCTATGGACGTCCTGGAGACGGTTAAAGCCTGCTATGAAGGGGTGCCTGTCAACCAGGTTTACATTGGCAATCGCGCGGTCGGTGTCAGCGTGCTGCTCAATGATGCCGCACGCGACGATATCGCCGATATGCGCAACCTGCCTATTTTCAACCCCGAAGGCCAGATGCTCAAGCTGTCTGATGTCGCTTATGTTGCGCAGGAAGGTGGACGGTCAAAAATCCTGCATTCAGGTGCCAAACGCATCCAAACTGTCACCGCCAATATGGCCGGGCGTGACCAGACATTATTGCTTAAACAGATACAAAGCGCTTTACATGAAAAGATGACACTCAATCCCGGCAACTATCTTGAATTTTCGGGTGAGGCTGAAGCTAACGCGCAATCGCGTCAGGACCTAATTGTTCATTCGCTGGTCGCTGGCATCGCCATTTTTCTCATGCTGTACATGGCGTTTGGCCGGCTGCGTAACCTCCTGCTAGCCTTTGCCAATCTGCCTTTTGCCTTGATTGGCGGCGTAGTGGTGACCTTTTTTAGTGGCGGCTGGATCTCGGTAGGCACATTGGTGGGGTTCGTCACCTTGTTTGGCATCACGTTGCGCAACTCCATCATGATGGTATCGCACTTCCAGCATCTGGTGGATCATGAGGGCTGTGAATGGAATCTGGAGACCTGCATTCGTGGCGCCTCAGAACGGCTGCCTTCGGTGCTGATGACCGCCTTGGTAACAGCGTTAGGCTTACTCCCGCTCGCCATTGGCAGCGGCGAACCCGGGCGGGAGATTGAGGGCCCGATGGCGACCATTATTGTCGGCGGGCTGGTGTCTTCAACAATTCTTAATTTGCTGATTCTGCCCACGATCATGCTGCATTTTGGCAAATTTGAGCAGACAGCCCCTCAGTAATGTGCCTGGCTAAACCTGCATTACGCAGTTGAAATACTCGTCACGCCACAACGATCAAAATGGCTGGCATCAAAGCCGTGCTCGCACAGTGTGTATTGACTCTGATGCACCACCCGGGTTTTAAACCGCGCCAGCCTGAGGAGCGCGGTAACTCCGGTGTCTATCATGCCCATCTCCTGCAATTGTGGCAATGTCAGCGCCTGGTCTAGGCTCAGCAAGCGTTCATCAGACTTCACCAGCAACAACTGGCAAGCATCCAGTTGCAAAGCCAACCACGCGGCCAGGCTATCCGAGGTCACGTCCCAGCTGTGCGGCAGCGGATATTCCGTGGCAAATGCCTGGTTTAATGCCATTTCACTCGGCAACCAGACCAGGCCACGGTGTTGCCAGCCACGCTCGGCAATTTCAAAGGGATTACGCACCAGGGTTAGCGCGGGCATCATCGCTACCAGGCTACGTGCCATTTGATCCATGGCGTAAATTGCCAGCGCATGCGCCTGACTGTCATCGATATGTCCCTCAGGCATCGTCGCCCGCAAGCGCTGGAACTCACGTACCGCATCAGCATACACACCGCCCCCGGGGACGATGATCACCTTACCATCCCCCCAGCGCACCACCAGCTTTAGCCATTGCATCAGGCTATCATAGTGGGTCACGCTACCCCCTAGCTTGATCACCCACATCGCATCTTCCTGAACATTAGTTTTTTGCTGACCATTCGTTTTTTGTTTTAAATGCCGCAACCAGCTTGAAGAACTGCGACGCCTTGTCAAAGGTTTCCTGATACTCTTTGGCGCAATCCGAATCAGCGACAATGCCACCGCCGGCAAAAAACGTCATGCGGTCTTGGGCAATGACCGCCGTTCTAATCGCAATATTCGTATCCATACAACCATCAAAGCCAATGTAGCCGATACTGCCGCAATAAATCCCACGCCGATGCGGCTCCAACTCCTCAATAATTTCCATCGCACGCAACTTGGGCGCACCAGTAATAGAGCCGCCAGGGAAGCAACCGCGCAGCAAATCCAGCGCATGAAACCCATTGGCCAGCTGACCACGAACGATGCTGACCAGATGATGCACATTGGTAAATCGCTGCAATTTGAATAACGCTTCGACTTTCACCGACCCAACGGCACACACCTTGCCGATATCGTTGCGCAACAGATCAACAATCATGAGGTTCTCGGCGCGGTCCTTGATACAGCCGGATAACTCCTGGGCAATCGCTGCATCTTGCTCAGCATCGAGGTGACGCGGACGAGTGCCTTTGATCGGACGCGTTTCCACCTGTTGATCCACCACCTGCAAAAAACGCTCAGGCGACATGGAAAGGACCGAAACAGGCAACCCCTCCCCGTCCTCCACTTGCATCAACGCCATAAAAGGCGCACGGCTCAATTGCCGGAAATGATCATACGCTTGACAGGCGTCACCGCGCACCTCCACGGCAAAACGCTGCGCAAGGTTAATCTGATAGCAATCCCCGGCACGGATGTAATCTTTGACGCGTGTAAAGGCCTGAGCATAAGCTGCTTGATCCAGATTGGCCTCTACGTTGCCGACGACTTCAAATGGTACGCTATTGCATTCTGGCGCCACGGATAGCAACCTGGCATGCAGTTGCTCAAGGCCTGCTTGATCCAGATAGCGTAAATGCGAAACCAGCTTGCACTGCCGTGCATGGTGATCCACGATGATCGCCCAGTCATAAATGCCCACCATCATCTCTGGCAACGGCACGTCCTGTTGTGCCATCACTGGAATGTTTTCAATACTGCGACCCAAGTCATAGGCAAAATAGCCGAGGGCGCCCCCTGCAAACGGAACCTCAGGGGTACGTTCAACAGGATGGGAGAGCAACCATTGCTGAATGGCTTTGAAAGGATCTTCTTCCGTGCGGGTGCGCTGCTCATCAACCAGCACGTCTGTGTGCGGATGCCGATGAATTATTCTCGCCACAGGGGCAGCCACCACAATATCAAAGCGCGCCCCCAGGCTGATCTCTTCATCCACGGTCGCGACTGCATCTGTTTTCTCAATCTGCCCACTTTCAAGCAACATGGGCCAAGTGAGGTCTCTCACCTGCTTGAACCAATGCATGCCTTCAGCATACGGGAGCGTCAGCGTATTCAATGTCGTTGCTGCCATAACCTCGCCACTGCATAGGCCGGAAAACATACCTCTGCATCCTTTTTTAAACTTGCCTCAGCGGCCTCTACCACAGTAGAAGCAGCGTAGTACTTCATCCCCAATTCGTCAGCCAATTGGCTGACCAGAAAACTGCCCGCACCAAGACCCACCAAGGTCTGCGGTCGGTCTTGTCCCTGCGCGATCACTGCCTGAATACTGTGCTTGATTAAGGTGAGCTGCGCTGCTTTAAACGCCTGCGCCAGAGACTGCCAGAGGTTGTCCTCGGCTGATTCGACATCATGCCCAACCATACGAGCGATGCGCCGCATGCTTTCTAACAGCGATTTGCCTTGACCATCCGCCGTGTCTGCCAGGTCATCGCTGGCCGGCAGCTCGCCCAAAATACGGTAGACATCCGCCGTGGTGGCAAAATACTCGGCAGCGATATGGCGCTGTGCACCTTGCCATTCAATAAATGGCCCAAGCGCCATCAGCGGCGTGCGGACGACACCGGTATAACAGAGCCCAGATTGCCGCATACGTTCGGCATCTGTCCAGCCTGAGGGCAAGACCTGTTGCTGCTGACATCGTGTCAGATCGCAAGTCGTACTGCCGATATCAACCACAACCATCGCGGCATCAGGCAAGGCCATGGCCAGACATTGTGCTGAGGCATGCCAATTCATCGATGCAATCGTTTCCGCCTGGCCTGTCACATTGTCGGTAAAGGTCACGCCTGAACGCTTTGTGGCCTGATAAAATCTGGCGGCTGGCAAATAGCGATGGACCGTTTCCGCAATTGCTTGTACGCCTTGTGCCCGATTTTCAAATAAATCCACCAACTCGCCGGTCATGGTAATGACATGATCGCATTCGTCCGCCGACAATTGCCAGTCATGCAACAGCTGCTTGATGGCCTCCTCCAATCGCGGCAGGCCTTTCCATAAAGCGCATGCCTGCTGTGAAACGTTGAGTACCTGCGATTGTGTATCCAGCATCACCGCTTTGACATGCGCACCGCCAATATCCCATCCAATGACAGGTTTAGACCTGGTCATATCCCCCCTCTTGCAATGTGTTCAGCGTGAGTCTTAGCGAGCTGCTAGCCACGTCTGCTTGTAACTGATTGTTTAATACTGCCTGCAGTATGACACCTGCCGGATTGCTGTTCATTATCCTCGACAATCCAATATACGGAGTGGTTAATCGTGGATTGATTTCAACCAGCACCAAGGCGCCCGCAGCATTCAAAATCATATCCGCCCCCCAATAACCGATCAGGCCCGGGATCGCGCGATGGACTTGCTCGGCCAGTCGCTGCATGGCGAGGATCTGATCCGTCGCTTCATTTACGCCAGCCCCGTTAAAAGTAAATTCACCGTTGACGATTTCCACCTGCTGACGATGCGCAGCGATCACTTTTACCTCGTTAGCGGTAGCCACCACTGACATGCTCAAGGCGATGCCTGGCACATAGGGCTGTAGCAAAAACTGCGTCTGACTCAGCAAGGAATTATTGATTAAATTATTTTTAAATTCAATCAGTTCAGAATCTTTTTTAAAGTAATATGTTGCAGTGCAACCCGCGCCATCATCAGGTTTCACTACCCAGCCATGCAACTGCCCCTGAGCATACCAGGACAGCGATTCAAATGTGGTCAGTTCAGCCAACATCACGTGTGGCACCACTGGCACACCGGCCTGGTGACAAAGCTCAGCCATGCATGCCTTGCTGGTGGTGTCGGCAATAGCCTGTGCCGTGCATCCGACCCATGGAATACCCATGTCTTGCACCAGATGACACAACGCTTGCAGAATCCCCTGCGTTTCGGGTGCGATCACCCAACAGGCATCAATGTCCTGCTCAGCGAGTTGCTGTTGCCATACCGAATGCGCATTTTCATGCGCCTGTATGGCAACACTCTGCGCCATTGCAGGCGGCATCACGCGGTAGTCATGGCTAGTGATACAATCCATGCCCAGCGCAGCCAGGTCTGCCAATAGGGCGTCTCGCATCAACAGCCCTTCCTGCAGCAAACTGGCAGGCAAGGCTTCTGCAACCAAGCCGCCGGCGCTGATGTATTCACAAACCCAGATTTTGAAACGAGTGCTATTTTGCATATTCTTCCCGTCATCGATTTGATGCATGGCCAGGTGGTCCAGGCCATACAAGGCCAGCGCCAGCACTACCGTCCTATTCAATCGCAACTGACGGAGAGCCATGCCCTGATCGATATCGTGGCAGCTATTTTACAAGTTTATCCGTTTGACTGCCTGTATATTGCAGATTTAAATGCCATCACTGGCCAAGGCACGTTGCCGAACCACCTGTCCTTGATCCAGCAGGCGATGGTCGAGTTCCCGCAATTAGCCTGGTGGATAGACGCAGGTTTTCAAACCGCCGACCAGCTGATTCCTTGGCAATCTGCCCGCATCACCCCTATTCTGGCCAGTGAGTCTATGCAAGATGATCAAACCTATGCACAAATGCGGCAAACGTGCCCAAACAGCCTACTCTCGCTGGACTTTTTCCAAGATGGCTTTCATGGGCCCACCCAACTGCTCTCAGCGCCACAGCAATGGACACACCCCACCATCGTCATGAGCTTGCCCAAGGTCGGGGCAAATCGCGGCCCAGACCATACACAACTGGCCACGCTCAAAGCGCAGCATCCGCAACAAGCTTTATATGCCGCTGGTGGCGTACGTGATGCGCAAGATATTGAAACCTTATCGCAGGCAGGCGCCAGCGGCGTATTGATCGCCAGTGCGCTGCATCAAAAGCAACTCACAGCACATGATTTATCCAAATGGGGCGCATAAAAAAACCGGTCATACGACCGGTTTTTTATAGGCCAAGCCTAAACACTTACTCAAGGTTTGCATGCAATGCGCGCATGCCTTCTTCTGTCAGGCCTTTAGCATGAATCAATTCAGAAATCGCGCCTTCAAGGAATACCAAGGTCGACAGCTCGAACTGACCACCCATAGGCATGCCTTTGACCAGTGGGAAGCTGTCATCCTGACCAATTTGAATCACCAGGTCAGCCACATCTGCCATGGCAGAAGTTTTCTTCATGGAGATAACCACCAGTTTTGCGCCCACTTCTTTGGCTTTTTTCACAAATGGCAGCAACGTCGCTGTACCACCGGAACCAGAAACCAATACCAGCAAGTCACCTTTTTTGATGGCTGGAGTCACTACTTCACCGATCATGTAAACGCTGTAACCGGAGTGTACCAGGCGCATGGCAAAGAAACGTGAGACCAGCAGTGAGCGACCTGCGCCACCAATGAACGTAGAACCTGCCTCATCAACCAACTTGAGCAGCTCAGCTGCTTTTGATTTGTCGGTCACGTCAAGAATGCGTTTCAGGTTGTCCAGAATAAATTGTTGATGATCCATTTTTAAATCCTGTGTAAACATAAAATTGAATAAAAAACCCGACACATTACTGGGTCGGGTTTTTATGATCGCTAATCAATAATTGCTTATTGATGCTTAAATGAATTAAGCGTGAGCGATAGCAGTGATTTCTGCAGCAGCAGCAGCTGGGTCAGCAGCGCCGTAGATAGCAGCACCAGCAACGATGATAGTCGCGCCAGCGTCACGTACTTGAGCAGCTGTAGCAGCTTTAACGCCACCAGCAACAGAGATGTCAACACCCAGGTTCAAACCGGCAACAGCAGCCAGGTCAGCAAATGGAGTTTGACCAGCAGCTTGTTGGTCCAAACCAGTGTGGATACCGATGATGTGTGCACCAGCAGCAGCAACTTCTTTAGTTTTAGCAACTTTGTCTTCAACGCTGATCAGGTCAACTTGAGCTTTTTTGCCGTATTTGTTAGCAGCTTTGATTACGCCTTTGATTGTACCGATGTCGGATACGCCCAAAACTACGCAGATGTCAGCACCAGCTTTGTAGAATGGCTCAGACTCGTACTCACCAGCGTCCATAGTTTTCAGGTCAACCAGGATCTTGTTGTTTGGGAACTTAGCACGCAAAGTTTCCAGCAATTTGATACCGTTGTGCTTGATGCATGGTGTACCGATTTCCAGAATGTCAACGTGTGGAGCAACTTTTTCTGCCAAAGCGATAGTTGCGTCGAAATCCAATGAGTCTAATGCCATTTGTGTTAATGCCATGTTTTTCTCCAAAAGTTAAAATTTAAATGCTATTGCTAGCGTACTACCAATTCAAGCTGGTCGCCCATAGTAAGCTCGCAGCCAAAATAAGTCAATGTTGCAGGCCAATTTATGCCTGACTTAAAAGCCACACGGGCAGTGATCTGCCCGTGTGCATTATCGCATGGCGATATTACAGTTTTGCGGCTAATGCAGCTTCCAGTTTGTTCTGGTCAGCCACGAAACCACGGATACCTTCAGCCAATTTCTCTGTCGCCATTGGATCCTGATTCAATTCAAAGCGGAACTGCTCTTCTGTCAATTTGGCAGGGACTTCTTTGGTTTTTCCGCCATCTTTCAACACTTGAGTCAATGTACCTTCAGTTGCAGCCAACTCTTGCAGCAGGTTTGGAGACACGGTCAAACGGTCACAACCAGCCAAGGCAATCAGCTCGCCAGTGTTACGGAAAGAAGCACCCATTACCACGGTTTTGTAACCGTGTTCTTTGTAGTACTGGTAGATCGCGCGCACAGAAACCACACCTGGGTCAGTTTCTTGTGTGTACTCAGTGCCTGGGTTTTTCGCTTTGTACCAGTCGAGGATACGGCCAACGAATGGGGAGATCAGGAATACGCCAGCTTCAGCACAAGCACGGGCTTGACCAAAACCGAACAGCAAAGTCAGGTTACACTGGATGCCTTCTTTTTCCAGAATCTCACCGGCCTTGATACCTTCCCAGGTAGAAGCCAGTTTGATCAATACGCGGTCTTTGCTGATGCCAGACTCTTGGTACAGGCTGATCAATTTGCGACCTTTAGCAACCATGGCGTCGATATTGAAAGACAGACGTGCATCCACTTCTGTAGAAATACGGCCTGGAACCACTTTAGTGATTTCAGCGCCAATCAACACAGCCAATTTATCCGCTGCGTTCTCAATTTGTTGCTCTTTAGAGCCGCCTTGTGCTTTAGCATAAGCAATGGCAGTGTCAATCAATGGTGCGTATTCAGGGATTTGGCTAGCCTTCAACACCAGAGATGGGTTTGTGGTTGCATCCACAGGTTTAACACTTTTAATTGCTTCAACATCACCAGTGTCAGCCACGATGGTTGTCATTGCTTTCAACTGATCTAATAAATTTGCCATTCGATTGCTCCTAAAAATTGCAATTATCGTTTACGTATTGTTATACACAAAAACCTCGAACATTATAACTGAATTTATTTGAGTTGGTTAAGCCTCGTTTTGGCCTTGGATAAGCCCCGGGGCCAGGCCCACCTCACACACAACGCGTATTTTTTTGATTAAAATCAAATGATTGAGCCGGATTTTTACAGTGAATAAAGGCGCTTTGACTTTTCATTTACCCCCTTTTCGGGCACAATTCACCTTTTTTGCAAGTAATCTATCCGTTGGGCATATGGGCTCTGTCACCTCTTTAAACAAAGAACACCATCAGACTCGCTTCGCACAATTACCCGTAGACTGGTATCTCAACCCGGAAATCTATGCGCTGGAGCAGGCGCATTTGTTTTCCTTGCTGCCACAATACTTAGGGCATACGCGCATGGTGCCTAATGCCGGAGACTACCGGGCGCTGGATTGGATGCACGACGCTGTGGCCTTGGTCAACCAGCAAGGCACGCCTCAACTGATCAGCAATATTTGCCGTCACCGGCAAGCAGTCATGCTCAATGGACAAGGCAATACGCAACATATCGTATGTCCGTTGCATCGCTGGACATACGACCTGAGCGGACAATTGCTCGGCGCCCCGCATTTTGAGCAAACCCCTTGCCTGCACCTTGAAAAACAATCCCTGACAGAATGGCAAGGCCTGCTTTTTAAAGCGAACGAGACCACCGCCAAACAAAAAGGTCTGGAGATTAGCCAGGTGTTAAAAACGCTTGGTTGCAAGCAAGACTTTGACTTCACCGGCTATTATTTTGATTCGGCGATTGTGGATCACTATGATTTCAACTGGAAGACTTTTATCGAAGTCTACCTGGAAGACTATCATGTAGGCCCCTTCCACCCTGGCCTGAACCAGTTTGTTGATTGTGGTGAACTGCACTGGGAATTTGGCGAACACTACAGTGTACAAACCGTGGGCTACAAACCACTGCCAGATTACAGCCTGTCGCCAGTCTACAAGCATTGGCAACAAACGGTCACCGATTACCAGCAAGGCACCGCGCCTAAATACGGCGCCATCTGGTTCGTCATGTATCCTTTCCTGATGATCGAGTGGTACCCCAATGTGTTGGTCGTCTCGCACATCATCCCGACCGGCGTCGAGTCCTGCAAAAACGTGGTCGAATTTTACTATCCAGAAGATATTGCGCTGTTTGAACGTGAGTATATCAAAGCGCAGCAAGCGGCCTATTTTGAAACCGCAGTAGAAGACAAAGAAATCTGCCAGCGTATGCAGGATGGCCGCAAAGGCTTGTATCTGCTAGGTAAAGATGAGCGTGGCCCCTATCAGCACCCGATGGAAACAGGACTGGAACACTTCCATCAATGGTATCGCCGCCAGATGGAACCGCATCTACCCGCCCACTTGCCACGCTAACCGAACATCCATCTTACTGTTTCCGCTTGAAAAAACCACCTTCCCCACGCTCCTGGCACCCCAAACATTGGCAGCTGGGTAGCTACTGGATGTTGCTGGCAGGCTTGGGGTTTGCCATCATGGGCGCATTTGTCAAAGCAGGCGCAGCACGCTTCACCACCAGTGAACTGGTGTTTTACCGCTCAGCCTTTGGCTTTGTGATGATTGCCGCCATCGTTTATGGTCAAGGCAAGCAGATAAAAACACCACTACTCAATATGCAGTTACGCAGGGCCGGCGTGGGGTTCACGGCCTTGCTGCTATTTTTCTATGCCATCGCGCATTTACCGCTGGCCACAGCCATTACACTCAATTACACCTCACCTATGTTCCTCGCCCTGCTCTCCCCCTGGCTGCTCACAGGTGACCAGCCACTGACGCGCCAACAGCGATTGAGGCTTAATCTATGCGTGGTGGGAGGCTTTATTGGCATTTGCCTGCTCTTGCAACCCACATTCCATCGCGAGCAATGGCTGGCCGGAGGCGTCGGCCTGCTCTCAGGCATTGGGGCAGCGCTCGCCTATGTCCACGTCAAACAACTGGGGATACAAGGCGAACCCGACTGGCGTACCGTCTTTTACTTCACACTGTTGTGCACGATTGCCAGTGGCGGCTGGATGTTGATCGACCATGTCACCCCCCTACGCTGGCAAGACCTGCCATTATTGTGCGGTCTCGGCCTGTCGGCAACCCTGAGCCAACTGGCGCTTACCCGCGCTTACCGCACAGGCAACACCTTGACGGTGGCAAGCATGGCTTATAGCACCATCGTCTTTGCCACCCTGCTTGGGATGCTCTTCTGGGCAGAAGCCCTGAGTCTGCTTGAAACAGCAGGCATGCTGCTGATTATCGCCTTTGGTGTTTTAAGTACCCGCAGCCGCGCTTAAAGCCATCCCAAGGCCTTACCCTCTCCCAAAGTGCAATAAAAAAGTCATTCTTATTGCTAAGAATGACTTTTTATTAAAGACCTAAGCTGGTTTTAATTGAGCGCTTATGGCTCCAGCAAGCCACAACGCATGGCAATCAGCGCAATCTCGGCAGAGTTTTGTGCGTTGAGTTTTTGTTTGATGTTATACAGGTGCGTGCCCACGGTACGCGGACTCAAAAACAAGGTTTCAGCAATCTCGTTGGTGGATTTGCCTCGCGCCAGCGACATAAACACTTCAAACTCACGTTCGCTGAGCACATCGACCGGATTTTGCTCACCTGATAATTGCTGAATCGCCATTTGCTGGGCCACGCTGGCTTCAAGATACTTTTTGCCTTGTGCCACACTGCGGATGGCTTTGATCAACTCTTCCGCCGCACTGCGTTTGGTGACATAGCCCATCGCACCGGCATTTAGCACGCGCTTGGGATGCACGGAGTCTTCATGTGCAGACAGTACAAGGATACGCGCGTGGCTGTCTTTGGCGAGAATCCGCTCAATCGCCTCCATGCCGCCGATACCAGGCATGGTGATATCCATCACCACCACTTGCGGATGATGCTCCTGATAGGCCTTGATGGCTGCCTCGCCGCTTTCAGCCTCAGCAATCACCTTGATATCCTGGTCGGACTCCAGCAACATTTTAAAACCCATCCTGACCACGGCATGGTCATCCACCAGCATTACACTAATCACACTTGTCTCCCCTTTATTTATGCTGATTGTATAGGCAACCGAACTTCCAGGGTGGTTCCACGGCCAGCATCTGGCTGCGAAACTACTTTAAATTGCCCATGCAATGCTTGTACACGTTCACGCATGCCCAGCAAGCCAAAATGCTTGGTCTGGTCCACGTTGTCGATATGCATCCCCACGCCATCATCACAGATCATCAGGCGCAAGCCATCCTTATCCAGCAGCAAATGCACATTGATACATTGTGCATGCGCGTGCTTGATGGCGTTATTCACCGCCTCTTGCACAATGCGGTAAAGATTGATGTTCACATTCTCGCCCATGGGCTGAAACTCGCCAGAGACATGCAGCTGTATGCTTAATTCTGGATGCTGCGCCTGGTAACCAGATATCATATCGCGCAAGGTTTCCACCAGGCCCATATTATCCATGGCGGCCGGACGTAACTGGCGGATGATATTGTGCATGCCGTCGTAAATATGGTTGGCCGCCGCCACGATGGTCTGCGCATTGGCGGAGATATCAGGCGTGGTCGCCTTGGTTTTGTTCACAATAGCCACGGCAAAGGTTTTGATCGCGGTCACATACTGGCCGAGCTCATCATGCAGCTCACGCGCCAGGCTGCGCCGCTCGTCTTCAATATGCTGCTGTATCAGTTGCGTGAGCTGGCGGTTTTGCTCCAACTGGCGCTCGGCATCCAGCGAGACAGCCATCTGGTTCAAGCTTTGGCCAATACGGTCAAACTCGGGCAAAGAGAAGCGCTCCAGGCGCGTTGTCAAATCACCCTGCTCTATGCGGTTAATCGCACGCAAAATATGCCTGACCGGGCGCAAGGCATGACTCAGCAAGCCATATACCAGCAAGTTGAGCAGCACAAAAAAACCAATGCCCATAATCATCAATTGCCGAAACCCGGACCAAGCCTCCCGAATCGAGCCTTCTGCACTGGAGTGAACAATCAGCACCCCATACCGCACGCGGCGCGTCACGGTTTCGACCTTGGGGGCCACCAGACGTACAAACCATTGTGGCGGGATGACCTCAGATTTAAAAGTGGAGCCGGGAGAAAGATACAACGGGTTATTGGCGTAGTCATACAACTCAATCCGGCTGCTGCGCACATAGCCCAAAGAGCGTAAAAAGTCCTGCAACACATAATGCGTCGGCCCCAGGCTGGGATTCATGGCAGAACTGACAATCACCGTATCGAGCAATTGCACCGTTACCCGCGTAGCCGCCTCCACCCGCTCACGAATACTGTCTTTGGTGTCGCGCACCAACACCACGCCTGCCGCGACCAAAAAAGCCAGCGACAGCATGGTGACTAAAAGATTTAACCTGAAACGTAAACTCATGGAGAGTGATGATAATCGCAATTGCCCTATTAGACTTTAACTACCGCGCATTCTCACAGCGTAAAATCATTAAATTCAACCAATCCGGCGCTTAGTCTTTAATCTTCAAAGCATCCCATTCCTTGGGTTTAGGCGGGTAAGCCAATGGCAGTTGGTTCAGCGTCTCCAGCAACAAACGTGAAATCAGCAGATTGCGGTTGGTTTTGGAATTGGCCGGGATCACGTACCAGGGCGCATGTTCGGTAGAAGTGGCTTGCAAGGCAGACTCATACGCTTGCATATAATCCTCCCAAAGCGCCCGCTCCTCCAGGTCTTTTGGATTAAATTTCCAATGCTTAGTCGGTTCATCCAGACGCTCTTGCAGGCGCTCCTTTTGCTCTTCTTTCGAGATATGTAAAAAACACTTGATCAGTGTCGTGCCCGTCTCGGTCAACATACGCTCAAAATCGTTGATTTGCTGATAACGGCGCTTGCATTCCACCTCATCAATCCAGCCATGCACCTTCACAACCAGCACATCTTCATAATGACTACGGTTAAAAATCACCAACTCACCGTTTGCCGGCACCTGCGCATGCACCCGCCATAAATAATCATGCGCCAGCTCATCAGCGCTAGGCGCTTTAAAACTCGCCAGACGAATGCCTAACGGGTCACAAGCACTGAACACATGCTTCACTGTGCCATCCTTGCCGCTGGTATCCATGCCCTGCAACAGCAAAATCACCTTATGCTTGCCCTCAGCATGCAAAATATCCTGCCGCGCATTAATTGCCTCAGTCAGTTTTGCCAACTCGGCCAAATCCTGCGCTTTATCTTCACTCCGCGCTGAGCGGTCATCGGGAGAATATTGCTTGAGGGAGAATTTTTTAGGGTTGACGCGGTATTTTTCCAGCTTTTCCATGAGGCCTGCCAAGATGACAAAATCACAAGCAGTGTATCTCAAGCTGAGAGGGTTGCAAAAGGTAGAGACAACTTAGGATCACAACGCATTGCTCCCTACTCGGCTAAATTACACTCCCATGCCAACGGAGAAAAGCTAAATTTCTGACGCATTTCACGTCCCGTAAATACGTGAAGCTGGGGAGAGCGTCTTGCCATACAGACAATGTAAATAAACCATTCGGAGTTTTCATCAGCAAATTTTGACTCATTTCTAGTGATAAAAAACCTGGGCTCTGGGTTGTCAGTTCCCTTTACTTCAATGAATCTAGTAACTGTATCTTTTATTGCCAAAAGATCGTACCCTAGATTCTCGTTTTGACGGTCATCTACTTGAAAACCATCTTTCTTGAGAGAGTTAGTTACATGCTTAATGGCAGCATCCTCGATCTCTTTTCGAGTTGCAGCATCAGGAAAACCTCCGCCGATCATAGCAATTTTGGGCTCCTCAACGGACGCTAAGAACAAAACGCCTGCGACCTCCTCAGGCTTTCGATTGCCAAGATGATATTCAATCGTTTCTTTGTCATATCTGATTTCGGTGGTGCGAAACAGACCAAGATACTCCCACTTATTGACACCACGTTTAACATAAGCGGGCACAACGGCTCCTGACTCTAAAAAGAGTCGCGCCCTTCCCTCAACCCTAGGACCTTTTCCAAATACGACTGCATCAGGAGCATCGGGATTCAAATCCATACGAAGTGCCAAACCCTTCACTACATTCAGCTTAGTTCGAATGTAATCGTCTCCACCAGCTGTTAGTTTCGCAAGCTCTTGAGTGGTAATAGTCTTAGACAATCGGTGCTCCATGAAAACTATAACGCTTCTATTTTTTGCATACTTTAAAGCAAATATTACATTTTATTTATATATGCTTGTATAAACACTTATAGTTAAATCTATTAGCACTCACAAAAAATTTAACTTTTTATACAAAAGGTAGATTAGTTATCCGAAAGCACTTCTAAAGCTTAAGCTGTGCGTGCTTCCTAATAAAAAACGCCAGCATAACACTGGCGTTTTTTATACTGAGCAGAGCTTAGTCTTTAGAAGCACGTTTACGCTCGTGCTCTAACAGGTAGCGTTTACGCAGACGGATGGTTTTTGGTGTGATTTCGACCAATTCGTCATCGTCAATAAACTCTACGGCACTTTCCAGGCTTAGCGAGACTGGCGGGATCAAACGCACCGCTTCGTCTGTACCAGAAGCACGTACGTTTGTGAGTTGTTTGCCCTTGATCGGGTTAACGACCAGGTCATTGTCGCGGCTATGAATACCGATGATCATGCCTTCATACAGTCGGTCGCCTGGGCTAGAGAACATTTTGCCGCGATCTTGCAGCTTCCATAAGGCATAGGCAACGGCCTCACCTTGTTCAGCTGAAATAAGTACGCCATTACGACGGCCTGGCATGTCTGCTTTTACCGGGGCATATTCGTCAAAAATATGCGCCATCAACCCTGTACCACGGGTTAAGGTTAAGAACTCACCTTGGAAACCAATCAGGCCGCGTGCTGGGATGCGGTATTCCAAACGTGTGCGACCGTTACCATCAGATTCCATGTTAGTCATTTCACCGCGACGACGGCCTAACTCCTCCATGACCGCGCCCTGATTTTCATCTTCAACGTCTACAGTCAGGATTTCATAAGGCTCACATTTTTCGCCATTGATTTCTCTGAACACAACGCGTGGTTTACCTACAGCAATTTCAAAGCCTTCACGACGCATGTTTTCCAGCAAAATGGTCAGGTGCAACTCACCACGACCAGACACACGGAAAACATCGGTGTCTTCAGTATCTTCAACGCGCAAAGCCACGTTAACCAACAACTCTTTGGTTAAACGATCACGAATTTGACGTGAGGTGATGAACTTACCTTCAGTCCCTGCTAATGGTGAGGTATTGACCATAAAGTCCATGGTCAAAGTCGGCTCATCTACGCCCAGATGTGGCAAACCAACAGGTTTGTCGCGATCACAGATGGTGAAACCAATACCGATTTCTTCGATCCCTGAAATGATCACAATGTCGCCTGCTTCGGCTTCTTCAACCGGCACACGCTCCAAACCTCTAAAACCGAGCACTTGGTTAATACGGCCTTGTGCGACCTGTTCATCTTCGCGCATCACTGCTACGACTTGGCCTGGCTTGATACGACCATTAGTGATACGACCAACGCCCAAACGACCTGTATATGTCGAATAGTCCAAGGCTGAAATTTGCAATTGCAATGGAGCATCGCTGTTGCCTTTTGGCGGCTCAACGTGACTCAAAATCGTTTCAAACAAGGCACGCATATTGTCTGAAGGATTTTTCAGGTCCAGCGTTGCAAAACCATTCAAGGCAGAGGCATAGACCACAGGGAAGTCTAATTGCTCATCCGTTGCACCCAAATTGGCAAACAAATCAAAAGTGTGGTTGATCACCCAATCCGGACGGGCACTTGGACGGTCTACCTTGTTAATCACGACAATAGGCTTCAAACCTAGTGCCAGTGCTTTCTTCGTCACGAAACGGGTTTGTGGCATGGGGCCGTCAACGGCATCCACCAACAGCAATACGCCATCCACCATACCCAATACACGCTCTACCTCACCACCAAAGTCGGCGTGGCCCGGGGTATCAACGATATTGATATGCGTGCCTTCATACGTTAAGGCGGTGTTTTTGGCCAAAATGGTAATGCCACGCTCTTTTTCGAGATCATTGCTATCCATCACACGCTCAGTCACCGCTTGGTGTGAGGCAAAAGTACCTGACTGTTGAAGTAGCTTATCGACCATGGTGGTTTTACCGTGGTCAACGTGGGCGATAATTGCGATATTTCTTAAATTGCGTGCCATGTGAACTGCCATCTGTTTGGAAAGGGCGCGATTTTATCACAAATCAACTAAATAATTGACTTTTAAAATAAAATGGATATACTGCGAGCAACTTTAAAGCGTTGCTGGTGCTCTACTAGCCCAATACGTTTTAAATTCATTGCCCTGACCTGTCGATAACTCGCGAATTTTTGAGGTTATCATCTTTAGATGAAGTCTTGATGACACCATCTTCTTTTATCGGTTAGTGGCCATGCCCAAGCGCCGGTAAAAGCAATCCATTCCTGATTTTGCTTTCGCTCAGCAAGTACTACATGCGCACTTTGTGCAATGTAATTGACTGGCTTTGCATTTGCTTTACTAGCGCCCTTTTTAATTGTTGATGAAAGGGACATTCCTTGTCTTTTGCAGATTTAAATCTCGACCCCTCCATTTTGCGCGCATTGACCGACGCAGGCTATGAAAACCCAACACCGATTCAGGCACAATCTATTCCTGAAGCATTGCAAGGCCGTGACATCATGGCTTCTGCACAAACCGGCACCGGCAAGACCGCTGCATTTACCCTGCCCGCTTTAAACTTGCTGGCAACACCACACCCGGTGCGCAGCCGTGGCCCACGTATCCTGGTACTTACACCAACCCGTGAACTGGCTGCACAAGTGAATGAAGCCGCACGTAAATACGGTAAATTCTTGCGTGCACGCTGCATCAGCATTGTGGGTGGCATGCCTTACCCATTGCAAAACAAGCTGCTGTCGCAACCACTGGATATTCTGGTAGCAACGCCAGGCCGTTTTATTGATCACCTTGAGCGTGGCCGCATTGACCTGAGCCGCCTGCAGATGCTGGTGCTGGATGAAGCTGACCGCATGCTGGATATGGGCTTTATGCCGGATGTAGAGCGTATTTGCGAAGCCTTGCCTGCTGAGCGCCAAACTTTACTGTTCTCTGCCACTCTTGACGGGATTATGGATATCGGCAAACGTTTCCTCAATAATCCACTCACTATTCAGGTGGCTGGTCAAAAAGAAAAACATGCCAACATTGAACAACGTTTGCACTTTGTGGATGACATGAACCACAAGAACAAACTGCTGGAGCACTTGCTGATTGCACCAGATGTCAATCAAACCATTATTTTCACAAGCACCAAGCGCCATGCCGATTTGTTGGCTGAAGACTTGTATGCTGCCGGCCATAGCACTGCCGCATTGCACGGCGACATGACTCAAGGTGCGCGTAACCGCACGCTGACAAAATTGCGCCACGGCGATGTAAAAGTGCTGGTAGCGACGGATGTTGCAGCGCGCGGCATTGATGTACAAGGTATTTCACACGTCATTAACTACGACCTGCCTAAATTTGCTGAAGACTATGTACACCGCATTGGCCGTACTGGCCGCGCCAACAATACCGGCGTTGCGATTTCGTTTGCTTCAAACGCCGATCGTCATTTGCTGCGCAAAATCGAGCAATATACTGGCCAGAAATTACAGGCTGAAGTGATTGCCGGTTTTGAGCCAAAACGTGCGGTACGCATGGATGATAGCGATAGCCGTCGTGGCAAGCGCCCTGGCAAACCACAAGGTAAAGGTGGCTTCCGTCGCGACGAGCGTTCAGCACAGCCAAAATCATTTGGTGAACGTGTTGCACGTGAAGGCCAGCGCGATGCGCAAAACAATAAGCCACGTGCACCGCGTACCCCAGAAGCTGGACAAAGCAAAGAAGTCAACGGTAACAGCAAGAGCTACAACAAGGATACCGACTTCCAGTTTGCCCGCGCATTGGCGGACGAGTTTGGCCAGCGCCGCCCACGTCCAACCAATAGCCAGGAACGCTTTGGCAACCCTAACGCCAGCCGTAGCAATCAAAAACCACGTCCAGCGGGAAAATCCTTTGGTGACAATGGTGGTGGCGCCGCCAAACGTCCTCGTTCATTTGCCTAAGCCTAGCCTATGACTGAGCAAACCATTGTAGATTTTCGTGCGCTCGGCCTGGCCGAGCCGCTGTTGAAAGCGATTGAGGAATCCGGGTATACCACGCCGACGCCGATTCAGGCGCAGGCGATTCCTCTTGCCTTGCAGCACATGGATTTGATGGCCGGTGCGCAAACAGGGACGGGCAAAACGGCGGCGTTTTCGCTGCCAATTTTGCATACCTTGCTGCCATTGGCCAGCACCAGCACCTCGCCAGCCAAGCATCCCATCCGGGCCTTGGTGCTGGCGCCGACACGTGAGCTGGCGATTCAGGTATACGACAACATCAAAACCTATGCCAAACACACGGCTTTGCGTAGTACTGTGGTGTATGGCGGTGTAGATATCAAGACGCAAACGCCTATCCTCAAGACAGGCGTTGAAATCCTGGTCGCGACACCCGGCCGCCTGCTGGACCATGTCGAGCAAAAAACCTTGTCGTTAAACCAGGTACAGTTTCTGGTATTGGACGAAGCCGACCGCATGCTGGATATGGGCTTTATGCCTGACTTGAAGCGCATTCTGGCCTTGTTGCCAAAACAGCGGCAAAATCTGATGTTCTCGGCGACGTTTTCTGATGAAATCAAAAAACTGGCAGATGCGTTTTTAAATAATCCGACATTGATTGAAGTGGCACGCAGCAACGCCACCAACGACAATGTGGAACAAAAAGCGTTTTTGGTGAACACTGACCAGAAACAACGTTTTTTGGTACAACTGCTCAAGCAATACCCCAATCAGCAAGTGATTGTTTTTACCAAAACCAAGCTTTCGGCCAGCAAACTGGCCAGAGCACTGGAACGTGATCAGGTGCCTTGTAGCGCGATTCATGGTGACAAGTCACAAAAAGAACGGATCGAAGCGCTTGATGCGTTTAAGGCGGGCACTATTCACGCCTTGGTTGCAACCGATGTTGCCGCACGCGGTCTGGACATCACGGACTTGCCATTGGTGGTTAACTACGAAATCTCTACTGCGCCAGAAGATTACGTGCACCGTATTGGCCGTACAGGCCGTGCAGGCGCTAAAGGCATTGCCATTTCGCTGATCGACGAGGATGAAACCAAGTATTTTGACGAGATTGAAAAGCTCATCAAAAAACAGATTCCAAAAGAAAAAGCGAATGTCAGCAGCAGTACGACCCCTACGCGTTCACGCCCCTCTAAAGCCTCCAGCGGCAAGGATGCCTGGTTTGAGCAGCCTTACCAGCCAGCCGCCGCCACGGCCGCGCCCAAAGCAGTCACGGCAAAATCTGCAGCAAACGTAAAACGCAAAGTGGTTGCCGCGCTGCTGGGTGGATTTGGCTTTAAAGCGACGCCGCAAAACCGCACGCAAGCCAAGCGCACGACAGGCAGGTCTAAGCAGAAATCAGATCTCCCTGCTCAGCAACCTGCTGAAAATGCAGCGGAGACCGCGAATATTGAGTCTTAAGCCTGCAATCCCAGAGACGACACTGAAGTCCTGGAACTGGGATCGCGATGATGACAAAGCCCCGAGAGTCGGGGCTTTTTCTTTCTGCGGATGAGAGGTTGAGCTTGCGAATATTAATATTAAGGGGATTAACCCTCGCGATTGCGCATAAAATCCGCCACGCCATACAATTGATTGGCAATATGCTTCATCAGCGACTCGTCAAACTGTAAGGCATGCATGGCTTTAATCATGCAATACATCCATTGATCGCGCTCGGACTCACCAATGGAAAACGGCAAATGCCGTGCCCGTAATCTGGGATGACCATAGCGTTCGATATACAACTGCGGCCCACCCGTCCAGCCAGTTAAAAACATAAACAGCTTTTCGCGTGCCTCGGTGAGATCTGGCTGGTGAATGGCGCGTAACCCCGCCGCTTTCGGGTCGCTATCCATGATGTCATAAAAGGTTTCCACCAGCTGTCGGATGGTCTCAGTCCCTTTTTCTGTGCCGCCCAGCCAGTCAAACAACGATTGTTTGGAAGCATTTGGCTCTTGAATTTCAGTCATTGCCACACCAGTTATCCTGCGACTTTAGGCGTGACCAGACCCGCAGCCTCTTTGGCACGCGCACGCGCGAGGTCAGTATTGTCAGCGGTCGCCAAGGCGACGCCCATGCGACGCCGCACAAAAGACTCCGGCTTGCCAAACAAGCGAATCTCGCTGTTAGGTACTGACATGGCCGCTTCCAGACCGTGATAGGCCAGTGTTTTGGTATCTGCACCGCCATAAATGACGGCGCTTGCGCCAGTCTCACGCTGAGTCACATCCACAGGCAAGCCTAAAATCGCACGCGCATGCAGTTCAAACTCATTCAGGCGCTGCGTGCACATGGTGACCATCCCCGTGTCGTGCGGACGAGGACTAACCTCAGAGAACCAAACCTGCTCACCTTTGACAAACAGCTCAACGCCAAACAAGCCCTGACCACCTAAGGCATCGGTCACTTTTTTGGCAATGTCCTGAGCATTTTTCAAGGCTAGCGCATCCATTGCTTGTGGCTGCCAGCTCTCAACGTAATCGCCCTGCTTTTGCACATGGCCAATCGGCGCGCAAAAATGCGTTTCAATCTCGCCAGCGGCATTTTTGGCACGCACGGTTAACAAGGTGATTTCATAATCAAAATCAATCTGACCTTCGACAATCACCACCCCTTGATTGACACGCCCCGCACTGGCGGCATACTCCCAGGCGGCCTTCACTTCTGAGGCTTGTGTAATGCGGGATTGACCTTTACCAGACGAAGACATGGTGGGCTTGATAAAGCATGGATAACCAATACCACCGTCAATCGCTGCTTGCAATTCAGCTTCAGAACGGGCAAACGCATACGGTGACGTCGGCAGGTTTAATTCTTCCGCGGCCAGCCGGCGTATCCCTTCACGGTTCATGGTGAGTTGCACGGCACGTACAGTAGGCACCACCGTGACGCCTGTGGCTTCAATCTCGGCCAGCGCCTGCGTATTCAACGCCTCGATTTCCGGGACGATATAATGTGGTTTGACCTGACTCACCAAGGCTTTAAGCGCATCCGCGTCAGTCATATCAATCGCATAGGCGTGATGGGCAACTTGGTGACCAGGCGCATGCTCATAACGGTCAACCGCAATGACTTCCACCCCCAAACGCTGCAAGGCAATAATCACCTCTTTGCCAAGTTCGCCACTGCCCAACAACATGACTTTGGTCGCATTTGCGCTTAACGGGGTACCAATCATTTTTAGCTCCACTGTAAAAGCGTAATGATACCATGCGCGATTTATGTGCAAGAGGCCGTACGCTTGATTTACATCATGCAACAACCACGCACGGGCATAACAAAACGCCCCGCAGTTGCGAGGCGTTTTATTCAGGATGACAGAGATTCAGCGCGTTATACAGAGATGCCATGTTTATCCATACGATAGCGCATGGTCATTCTCGTGATGCCCAGCAATCTTGCGGCCTTAGAGACATTATTACGCGACTGCTCCAAGGCATTTAGCAGCATGGCCTTTTCTGCATCATCCAGCGTCACCTGGCTGTCGCCTTGCAAGACACTCGCCACCTGGTTCATGCCAACCTGAGGCAAGCCCAAGTCAAGCTCGGAAATCATAGACTGTGTGCACATCAAAACCGCACGGCTGATTTGATGACGCAACTCACGGACATTGCCCGGCCAGTGATAGGTTTGCATTGCCATTAATGCCGCGGCGCTAAACTCATGATGCGGCAAGGCGTAGCGCTTCTCAGTCAGTTGCCGGAAATAATTGGCCAGCAACAAGACATCTGCCCCACGATCACGCAAGGGAGGCATTTTCATGGTGATCACGTTCAGTCGGTAATATAGATCCGAACGGAAGCGCCCCTCATTCGACATCTGGTATAAATCACGATTGGTGGCGGCGATAATACGCGCGTTCACTGGACGCTCCTTGGTAGAGCCCAAGCGACGCACCATTCTGCGCTCAAGTACATTGAGTAATTTTGCCTGTAAACCCAACGGCAACTCGCCGATTTCATCGAGGAACAAGGTACCATCTTCTGCAGATTCGATCAGGCCTGGCCGCGAGGAAACTGCATTGGTAAATGCGCCTTTCTCATGCCCAAACAGCTCACTCTCAATCAGCTCAGCCGGTAAAGAGGCACAATCCACATGCACAAAAGGTTTGTCATGATTGGCACAACTGCCATGCAAAAAACGTGCAACAACGTCTTTGCCCGTGCCGGTTTCTCCTGTAATCAACACCGTGGGTTGCACGGCATCACTGAGTGCACTTAACTGGGCAATACGCGTGATCTGTTGGCGCACACTTTGCATAGGCGTACTTTCGCCTATCAGTTGAACGGAGTCATTAGCAACGGCATTGCGCTGGCGCGAGTAATCCAGGCTGGTTTGCAGTTCTGTCGTCTTCTCGTTTTTCTGAATAATGAGCAATAACTCTTCAAGATCAATGGGTTTTTTTAAATAATCAATGGCCCCCAGCTTGATGGCATTGACCGCATCACTCACGTCACCAAACGCAGTCATGACAATCGTATTGATATTTCTGGCAATAAACTCTGATAACAGGTCTAGACCATTGCCATCGGGCAGGCGCATATCCAACAGCGCCATATCCGGTTCAAACTGCTTGATTAGCAGTCTTGCATCGCTTAAAGATTCTGCGTGCTCGCACTCAAATCCTGCTTTTTGCAAACGCTTAACCACCGCGCGCGCAAAAAGCGCCTCATCCTCTACCAGCAAGATTTTTTTCTTGAGAGGCATTAAGCTGGATTTATCCACTGATGATGAAAGTTGTGAAAGCACGCATCCTCCTGTTTTAATTAGTCTTTATCATAAGAAGCGACTGATTTTTTGACGCCAAAATCGTAACGCGCACCGATCCAGCCTGCTCTTGGCGCACCAGGGGCATAAAACGTATCGTTGGTTTCATTGCCACTAAACTGGCCGGTAGTCGGGTCAATCGGATTCTGACCCAGCATGCCCAAGCTGTAATACTCGCGGTCAAACACATTATTCACACGGGCGAAGATGTTCCAGCCATTGTCAAAGCGGTAGTTTGTGAACAGATTGACTACCGTATAACCGCGGACTTTTGCGCCAGAGCTTGTATCCTTGTTGTTTTCGTTGCCACGGGAGTACTGGCTGGAGAAAGCCACAATATTGCTGCCCACATTCCAGGCAGAAGTCACGTCATAGCCCAAGCCCAGTTTAAGCTGATGTTTTGGTATACCTGCCAGGTAATCTCCCTTGTTCACCTGAATAAAGCTGTTGCCTGAAACAGGATCTACAGTAGCGCTGGTATTCACCTGATTCGCAATCTGGAAAGAAGACTCGTAGGTAGCCTGCACAAAGCTATAGCCCAGATTCCATGAAAACGCATCCATACGCCCTGCAAGACTCGCATCAAGCCCCTGACGCTTGGTTTTACTGATATTAGAGAAAAAGCCAGCACCGTTATTGAGGGCGGTCGCAGAGGTCAGAAACTGAATGTCATTGGTGTTGATCGTATGATAGGCACCCAGACTCCAGGTGATTGTGGGTGTCAGGAAGCCACGCAGCCCGGCATCATAGGTTTTGCTAACCACTTGCTTGAGTGGTGGGTCTCCTGCCATGGCGTTAGGCAATTTACAAGGATTGTTTTCATCCGCACACCCTAACTCGATTGAGGTAGGCGCACGGCTGCTTTCACTATAAGAGGCATACGCCGTCAATTGATTGCTGGGCGTAAAATTAATCCCCAAAGACGGATTCAGCCGATTGAAGGAATGCGTGCCGGTGAGCGAGCCGGAACCACTGGGGGTGATCTTGTCATCATTATCAATTTTAGTGGTGTTGTAACGCGCAGAGGCCGTCACGTGCCAATAAGGATTCAAAGACAAGGTATCCGTCGCAAAGACGCTCCAGGTGCGGTTCACACCGCTCAAATTCACTTGGTCAGTCAAGGCATTAAGTTCGCCAGTGCCATCCACGCCACGGTAGCTGTTTAACAAGCCAAACTCGGTATTCTGCGAGAACTTGGTCTTACCGCGGTTGTAGCCCAAGCCGCTGATAAACTGATTTTTCAGGCCCAGTAAATCTTGAGAAAAGGTTAACTGTGAGGTAAAGCCGTAACTTTTCTGCGTTAATCTGCTGCGGTTAATCGCGCCAGAGCAGTTCTCATCAGCATCATTGCCAGCCAAGCAATCTGAATTATTGTCACCTAACCCGCCAGCAGCCAATTCAAAACCATCATTTAAGTCACCATTGAAGGTTTTGGTACGCACATCACGATAATAAACATTCCCACTTAACTGAATATCGTCAGCAAAGTAATGGCTCAAATTAAGGTTTACAAAAGCCATGTTGTTCTTGGTCTGGTCAGGCACGGTAAAATTGCTTTTGTAGCCCAAAGAATCCAGCAAACTGCCTGCTTGCAAGCCATTGCCACGCATTTTGTTATCTGCGAGCGACAAGCTGACATTGACAGAGGTTTTTTCATTCTGCCAACCGGCCTTGGTAAACAACTGCTTGACGCGGGAGGCTGAAAAACTGCGCCAGCCATCCTCTTCAAAACTGTTGCCAGAGATAAAGAAATCTTTAGAACCGTCTTCGGACACGCCACCATATTCTGCATTCAACACATGACGGCCCCAGGAACCAGTGTAGGCCTCAACAGCGCCGCCCTGGTTGGTACGGCCACTCTTGGTCTGCACTGAAATCGCCCCGCCTAAAGTGTTCAAACCAAACAATGGGTTAGAGCCTGGAATCAAAGTCATCTGATTAATGGCGTTCATCGGAATCAGGTCCCAGTTCACCACGTCACCAAAGGCTTCGTTCACACGTACGCCATCGACATACACGGACAATCCTTGTGGCGTGCCAAGCAAAGGGGAAGCGGTAAAACCGTGATAGTTCACATCGGGCTGGAATGGGTTGTTCTGTGTTTCATTCACATTCACCCCAAGCATATTCTGGTTCATGTAGTCGCCTAATGTCAGGCTCTTTTGCTTGACCAGCTCTTTTTGTTTCACTTGCTGCACGCCGGCAGGAATGTGCTCAAGAGGCACACCAACCCCATTCAGCGGCGTGGTGCTGATGACCTCGACTTTATCCAATTGCACCTCTTCAGCTTGCACAGCAACCGCATGCGCCGCATAAGCAGAGAGAATGGCCATCAACAATGGTTTGACTGCTTGTTTATTCATAACGAATGATCCTTTTCCCGAGAATACTTAAATGAATGTCTTTTGGCTGCAAAAAACACTCAAGGTATTGAGCAAAAATCATTCCACTGGGAGGCTAAAAAAAATATCTTTTTTTAATCAATGAGATAAAAATAAATCTGGTTTATTACAACCAGATTTTATCTTAAAATTGGTTTATTACAACCAATTTAACAACCACCATTGGATATATACAACCAATTACAGTAGGGAGGGAGACGGCGTCAGGCTGATTTCCAGACCGTAAGCATTGCGGCCAGGCTGCCAGGCGGAATCCACCGCCAGCCCTGCCAGTGAGACCAGCGTTTCAGAAGCGCCTGGATGGGTGGTGGTCACTTGGACCAAAGGATAAAAAGCACGTTGCCATGGCGGAATGCCCAGCATTTGAAAAAGGATCTTCAATTCACGCCGAGGACGCTTGGCGTCAGGCTGCAAACTCTCACCCCCTGCCCTAGGCATCAACTTGAGCGAAGTGCCTTCAGCAAGCACCAAAGGTTGCCCATACCGCCGGTTAAGGGTAATCGCTGCCGGGGAAACCCCCAGTCTGGCCAAAGCAATCCCGCGCGCTTTCACGACTTTAAACTGCACTTGCCAGTCACCCCATTGCTGCGAGGCTTGTCCTTGCCACACCAGCGGTGTTTGCGGCAATGCGCTTGGTTTGGTAACGCAATACAGGCGTTGCTGGTAATGGTGCAAATAAGCTGACTGATGCGAGGCTTGGCCTTGTAACGGCAAATGCAGATAACGGTTAGGTTTGACCGATGAAAGCTGCTGCCAATATTCTTGCAATTGATCCTGATTGGGCATCCGTAACTGCAACTGTTGAAACCAATGGCGGAGCAAGTTTTTGGCGCGGACATCACCCAATGCATACAGCTTTGACATCGCAATCGATTGCCCCAGCCATTCGGCTTGCAAATCACATTGCGCCAAGTCCTGGCTGGCCAGAACATCCAGCAAACTCTGCGCGTCTGCCATGTGCCCCGCCGTTCTCAACAACGACTGATCCACTTGCGGATAACGTTCGCGCAACACTGGCATCACTGCATGACGCATAAAATTGCGGTCGTAAACCGTATCTGCGTTGCTTTCGTCTTCCACCCATTGCAAGTGGTGTGCGGTGGCAAACTGTAAAAGTGCAGCTTTTGGCACGCTTAACAGTGGCCGATACAAGCGGCGTGCGCCATCCCACGCGGCCATGGCACTCAAGCCCTTGACGCCAGCGCCTCGTACCAGTTGCAGCATCAACGTCTCTGACTGGTCTTGCAGATGATGAGCCGTCACAATCGTATCTGCACCGATCTGCTGACGCTGTTGCTCCAGGGCATGATAGCGTGCTTCTCGGGCGGTGGCCTCCAGGCCTTGTCCGCTTTGCAAATCTACGCGCACCTTGTCAGCAAAAAAAGGGACATTGTAGGTCTGGCAACGGTGTTCGCATTGTTGCAACCACGCATCGGCATTAGGACTCAAGCCATGATGCACATGCATGGCTGACAGCCGAAATGGCAATCGCTGGCAGAGCTCTGCGAGCAGATGTAACAACACCATAGAATCTACGCCACCGCTCAGTGCGAGTAGCAGATGTGGTGTGTTGGCATCCGGATTTGACAGCCCAGCCAGAAAACCAGATAACTGGCTTTCCAGGCTGGTCATAAGAGAAGCATTACTTTTCACTGGCCGCTTTAAATTTACCGTAACTCATCAGACGCTGGTAACGTGTCTCCAGCAACTGCGGTATTTTTTTGGCTTGCAATGCTTTCAACTGTTGGCCGATCGCTTGCGAGACCTTCTCCATCACATCTTCATAATTACGATGTGCGCCACCCAGCGGCTCGTTGATAATGGTATCAATCAAGCCCAAAGACTTGAGCCTGTCTGCGGTAATGCCCAAGGTTTCGGCGGCTTCCGGGGCCTTGCTGGCGCTCTTCCACAAAATGGACGCACAGCCTTCAGGCGAAATCACCGAGTAAGTGGAATATTGCAGCATATTCAAATGATCCACCACGCCCAAGGCCAGCGCACCACCAGAACCGCCCTCACCGATCACCACGCCAATAATCGGCGTTTTCAGTTCGGCCATGACATACAAATTGCGTGCAATCGCTTCTGACTGGCCGCGCTCTTCAGCCCCAATGCCGGGATAGGCGCCTGGCGTATCAATAAAGGTGATAATCGGCATCTTGAACTTTTCGGCCAGACGGAACAGCCGCAGCGCCTTGCGGTAGCCTTCAGGACGCGGCATACCGAAATTGCGGTATTGGCGTTCTTTGATATCGCGGCCTTTTTGATGGCCCATGACCATGACCGGAATGCCTTTAAAGCGCGCAATGCCGCCGACAATGGCCGGGTCATCTGCATAGGCACGGTCGCCATGCAACTCCTGGAAATCAGTAAACAAGGCATTGATATAGTCTGCAGTATAGGGGCGCTGCGGATGGCGGGCCACCTGGGAAATCTGCCAGGCAGTCAAGGCCTGGAAGGTATCCTGCAATAGCTTGGTATTCTTCTTTTGTAACAAATCCAGCTCTTTGGAAATATCCAGAGAGTCATGCTCGTCATGCGAAACTTGCAGCGCGTCAATCCGCTTTTCCAGTTCGGCAATCGGTTGTTCAAAATCAAGATAAGTCAGTTTACTAGGCGTTAAACGTTTTACACTCATTGGAATTCCAATATGAATTCTTTAGAAAAAAGTTCAGGCATTATAAAGGATTTTGACGTTTTCTTTAGACAACCAGCCCTGTAAATTGTGTAGCAGGTCGTCATGCAGCACGACTTGCCAGTCATCCCCTAGCATCAAACTCACCTGAGCAGACTGGTTATGGTAGTCGACTTTGATCGGACAACGCTTCTGTTCCTCACCGGCGTAGCGATAAGGCGTCAATACTGTCATGAGACGCTGCACATCCGAAGTGCCATTGCAGCTCAAGGTCAGCATTTGCGCAAAACGGTTACGCACGGCGGCCAGATCATAGAGTTTACGGGCGCTGACGCGGATGCCACCGGAGAACTCATCATTACTGATTCGCCCTTCTACCACCAGCAGCTGGTCTTCCTTGATCCACTGTGCGTGCTGATTCAACAGTTCGCTACCGACGACCACATCCACGCGTCCGACGGCATCATCCAGCGTCACAATCGCCATTTTTCCGCGCTGCGTCATGCGGACACGTACGCCCATGACCACCCCGGCCAGCAGTTTCGGCTGCTCTTGTGGCGCCAGTTCACCCAGATTGCCTTTAATAAAGGGGCCAAGCTGCGCTTTGTAGCTTAAATAAGGGTGGCCACTCAAGTAAAAACCCAGCGCCGTTTTTTCTTCTTGCAAGGCCTGCTCAGGGCTCCAGGCGGCAATATCCGGTAAAGCATGCTGCGTTTCGATCACCCCGCCAAACAGGCAATCTTGCCCGGCGTGTGCCGCGCCCTGCTCTGCGACACTGATCGCCCTATCCAGGCCCGCCAGCAACGCAGCCCGGTTAGGTTCCAGCTTGTCAAAAGCGCCGGCGCGGATCAGGGATTCAATCACCCGACGGTTGACCTTGCGCAAATCCAGGCGCTGACAAAAATCGAATAAGTCTTTGAAAGGGCCTTGAGACTGACGGGACGCCATAATCAACTCAATCGCCGCCAGGCCGGTGCCTTTGATGGCGCCCAGGCCGTAAAGCACCTGCTGCGCATTGAGCGGCTTGAAATGATAGACACTGGCATTGATGTCTGGCGGCAATACTTCGATATGATTGGCGCCGCAGTCATCAAAAAACGTATGCACGTTATCGGTGTTGTTCATATCGGCAGACATGGTCGCCGCCAGAAAAGCCGCCGGGTAATGCGCTTTGAGGTAAGCGGTATGATAAGCCACCAAGGCATACGCTGCCGCATGCGACTTGTTAAAGCCGTAACCCGCGAACTTTTCCAGCAAGTCAAACAAATCGTTGGACTGCTGCAAAGTCAGGCCATTTTTGAGCGCACCTTCATTAAAGATTTCGCGCTGTTTAACCATCTCTTCCGGTTTTTTCTTACCCATGGCGCGGCGCAGCAAGTCTGCACCACCGAGACTATACCCGGCGACCACCTGGGCGATCTGCATCACCTGTTCCTGATACACGGCAATACCGTAGGTTTCCTTGAGAATAGATTCGGTCGACGGGTGCGGGTATTCCACGCGCTGCGTGCCATGTTTACGGCGGCAGAAGTCTGGAATCAGATCCATTGGGCCAGGACGGTACAAGGCAACCAGCGCAATAATGTCTTCAAACAAGTCTGGCTTGGCTTGCTTAAGCATATCTTTCATGCCGCGCGATTCCAGCTGGAACACCGCTGTCGTATTGGCTGTTTTCAGCAGATGGTAGCTACGCTTGTCATCGAGCGGAATCGTCTCAAAACTCAGTGGTGGCAACGTTTCTTGCGCGCGCTGCGCATTGGCGTTTTCAAGCGCCATATTGAGGATAGTCAGCGTGCGCAGGCCCAAAAAGTCGAACTTAACCAGGCCGACCGCCTCCACATCATCCTTATCATATTGACTGACCAGACTGTCGCCATTGGGCTGGCAATAGACGGGCGAGAAATCTGAAATCTTGCCAGGCGCAATCAACACCCCCCCGGCGTGCATACCGATGTTACGGACCAGGCCTTCCAGCCGCAATGCCAAAGACAGTAATTCTGCGACCTCTTCTTCTTTTTCGCGGCGCTCTTGCAGTTGCGGCTCTTTTTCCAGTGCGGATTCAAGCGTGATGCCCAGCTCCATTGGAATGAGCTTAGCGATGCCATCGACAAAGTTGAACGGCAAATCCAGCACGCGGCCCACATCGCGGATCACCGCTTTGGCCGCCATGGTCCCGAAGGTGGCGATCTGAGACACCGAAGCCAAGCCATATTTGTGCTTGACGTAATCGATGACGCGATCTCGCCCTTCCTGACAGAAGTCAATATCAAAGTCGGGCATGGAGACCCGCTCCGGGTTTAAGAAACGCTCGAACAGCAGGTTGTATTTGAGCGGGTCGAGGTCGGTAATCCCCAAACTGTAAGCGACCAAAGACCCCGCACCGGAGCCCCGGCCTGGTCCGACTGGCACGCCGTTGTTTTTTGCCCAGTTAATAAAATCGGCCACGATCAAAAAGTAGCCAGGAAACCCCATCTGAATGATGATGCCGCACTCAAACTGCAAGCGCGCTTCGTATTCAGCTCGTTTGGCTTCCCGCAGCTGTTCATCCGGGTACAAATAGGCCAGGCGGTGCTCCAAGCCTGCTTTAGACTGGTCCACCAGATATTGATCCAGACTCTCACCATTAGGCGTCGGAAAATCGGGCAGGTAATTTTTCCCCAAAGTCAGCGTCAGGTTGCAGCGCTTGGCAATCTCCACCGAGTTTTGCAAGGCGATGGGCATATCGGCGAACAAAGCCTGCATTTCTGCCTGGGTTTTCACATACTGGGTGGCGACAAAACGCTTGGGTCTACGGGTATCGGCCAGCACATAGCCTTCCGCGATACAGGTGCGCGCCTCGTGCGCCATAAAGTCATCCGGCGTCTGGAACTGGATCGGATGCGTTGCCACCACAGGTAAATCGAGCTGCTGTGCAATGGCGATGGTTTGTCTGATCAATTGCTCTTGGGCATAGGCTTCGGTATTGCCGGGCACATGTACGCGCTGAACTTCCAGGTAGTAGCGGCCTTCAAATACCCCGGCCCAGTGTGCTGCCGCTTGCAAGGCTTGAGCCTGGTTGCCAGCCTGCAGTGCCTGTCCAATGTCACCGGCAGTAAAGCCCGACAGCAGCAATAGCCCTGCGTTTTTTTGCTGTAACCACTCGGGTTTGATTTCTGCCCGTTCACGGTACTGGTTCTCCAGATAGGCGCGACTGAGTAATTCACACAGATTGCGATAGCCCTGCTGCGTTTGTACCAGTAACAGCAAGCGGTGAGGCTGGTCGCGCTGGAGCGGATTCTCGATCCAGACATCACAGCCCAGAATCGGTTTGAGCCCCTTGCCACGGGCAGCCTTGTAAAACTTGATCGCCCCAAACAGGTTAGCCAGATCGGTCAGCGCAATCGCTGGCATGGCATCACTTTTTGCAGCCTTGACGTAATCATCAATGCGCACCGTGCCATCCACAATGGAATACTCACTGTGGCAACGCAGGTGAATAAATGCAGGTTGGAGAGAGGGTGTTTCAGGCGCTTCCATCACTTTATTTTAACCGCCAACCTGCTTTTTTGTACCCATGCCGACGACAAATAATGTCATTGACAGCCTCAAAAAAGCCATGCAAACCTCGTAAAAAATGGATTGTTGATAGTTGTAAAAAATTGAAACGAACCGGGATTATGTTCTATGATGGCAGGCGTTTTTGTCATAAGCGATAGATCACATGCCCAATGCCACTGCCCTGCTCGATGACCCGATACTGGTGGAGGACGAGCTGCCTGCCGTGGGGCAGCCCCTGCCGTATTTCCAGCTAGTTAACCGCGAGCTTGAGGACGTTGCGCTGGATGCCTTTGCAGGTCAGCGCAAGATACTGCATTTCTTCCCGGGCATTGATACGCCCACCAGTGCTAACAGCGTGCGTATTCTTGAGCGCATGGCGCTAGATCTGACTAACACCGCCATCCTGCATATTTCACCGGATTTACCATTCACCATGGCCCGCTTCTGCGCCATGGAAAGCCTGCCGCAATGCATGACTTTATCCACCTTGCGTGGCCGCGACATGCTCAAGAATTATGGCGTGCTCATGATGACCAGCAAACTGGCAGGCCTACCTGCACGCGCCATCATCGTCGCGGACGAAAATGACCGCGTCCTCCACGTTGAATTGGTCAAGGACCTGGTCATGGAACCAGACTACGAAGCCGTGCTTGCGGTGCTGCCCGCCTGATTCCCTTACTTTTTATGTGGTTGATTGCGTTGCGCTGACACGTTAAAGTGCTTGTTTAAGTTTTATTCATCACATTTTGGAGAACACTATGTCTAGCGTTACGCTCAAAGGAAATCCGGTCGCGGTTGGCGGTAAATTTTTAACCAAAGGCGACAAGGCTCCTGATTTTCAATTGGCAGATGCCAAACGCAACCTGCTTGGTCTGGATGCGTTTTCAGGCAAGCGTAAAGTCTTGAACATTTTCCCTAGCATTGATACGCCCACCTGCGCCACCTCAGTGCGCACCTTCAACAAGGAAGCCAGTAGCGTCAGCAACACCGTCGTGCTGTGCGTGTCTGCAGACCTGCCTTTCGCACAAAGCCGTTTCTGCGGTGCAGAAGGTCTGGAGAATGTTGTAACCCTGTCTACCTTCCGCGATACAGCCAAATTTGGCAATGATTATGGCGTCCTGATCACCGATAGCAGCCTGGCAGGCCTGACTGCACGTGCAGTGGTTGTACTGGATGAGAACAATCAGGTATTGCATAGCGAACTGGTTGGCGAAATTGCTGACGAACCAAACTATGCTGCTGCCTTGGCAGTCCTCAAATAAGTCAGCAGATTTGAGTAATAAAAAAGCCAGCATTAAGCTGGCTTTTTTATTACTGCTTTTATATTGCTAAAGACCCGTCTTAAATACTTTTAAACGCGCTTGAACAACAAGCTGCCGTTAGTCCCACCAAAACCAAAATTGTTTTTGAGGGCATATTCAATCTGCAAGTCACGTGCCGTGTTAGCACAGTAATCCAGATCGCAATCCGGATCAGGATTCAACAGATTGATGGTCGGTGGTGAAACCTGATGGTAAATCGATAACACCGTAAAGACCGACTCCAGACCGCCTGCGCCACCGAGCAAGTGACCAGTCATCGATTTGGTCGAATTGACTACCAGCTTGTAGGCATGATCGCCAAACGTTGCCTTGATGGCATTGGTTTCGTTGGTATCGCCCAGGGGCGTCGAGGTCCCGTGCGCATTCATGAACTGGACTTGGTCCGGGTTCACCCCTGCGTTTTTGAGCGCGTTGACCATGGAGCGGCGTGGACCGTCCATATTCGGTGCGGTCATGTGATAGGCATCGGCACTCAAGCCGTAACCTGCCACCTCGGCATAAATTTTGGCACCGCGTGCTTTGGCATGCTCATACTCTTCGAGCACCATCACCCCTGCACCTTCACCGATGACAAACCCATCACGGTCTTTATCCCAGGGACGGCTGGCCGTCGCGGGATCGTCATTGCGTGTAGACAAGGCTCGTGCAGAGGCAAAGCCACCGACACTGAGCTCGGTAATGGCCGCTTCGGCCCCACCTGCCACCATGACATCGGCGTCACCATACTCAATCATACGTGTGGCTTCACCAATGCTATGGGTGCCTGTGGTACAGGCAGTCACCACCGCAATATTTGGCCCCTTGAGACCCAACATGATGGACAAATTGCCCGAGATCATGTTGATGATGGTGCCAGGAATAAAGAATGGCGAGATCTTGCGTGGGCCACCTTCGTCATAACTGTCGTTAGTGGACTCAATCAAGCCCAAACCACCAATCCCGGAACCAATGGTCACGCCAATGCGTTCTGCATTTGCGTCGGTCACTTCCAGGCCAGAATCACGGAAAGCCTCCAAGCCAGCAGCCAGACCGTACTGGATAAAAGTATCCATGCGGCGCGCATCCTTGGCTGGAATAAAGTCCTCAGCGTTGAATCCTTTAACCTCACCTGCAATTTGCGAGGCAAATGGGGTAGGATCAAATTTAGTGATACGGGTAATGCCTGATTGACCAGCGACCAGATTGTTCCAAGCGGTTTGGGTACCAATCCCTACTGGAGACACCACGCCCAAGCCAGTTACTACTACTCTGCGTTTCGTCATAATAGAAAATCAGCCCTCTTGCGAGGGCTGATTGAAGAATGAAGTCAATGAATTACTTGAGGTTTGCGTTGACGTAGTCAATCGCTTGCTGCACTGTAGTGATTTTTTCAGCTTCTTCGTCAGGGATTTCGCAATCGAACTCTTCTTCCAAAGCCATTACTAATTCTACGGTGTCCAGAGAATCTGCACCCAGATCATCTACGAAAGATGATGTGTTTTTTACGTCAGCTTCGTTTGCACCCAATTGTTCACAAACGATTTTCTTTACGCGTTGTTCGATGTCGGACATCTAAAATACCCCTTTGTTGATAAGTGTCGTGTACAGTAAACCAGTATTCTAGCAAAACTTGCCCAGAATACCAAAGAAACTAAATATTAAGCGCAGTACATGCCGCCATTGACATGGATGGTTTCGCCCGTGATATAAGCGGCCGCTGGCGAAGCCAGGAAAGCCACTGTCGCCGCGATTTCATCCACAGCCCCCAAACGCCCAAGCGCAATACGTTCGAGCATTTTGGTCTTGATATCGTCAGGCAGTTCAGCGGTCATATCCGTGGCGATAAAGCCAGGCGCCACACAGTTCACAGTAATACCGCGACTGCCGACTTCTTGCGCCATAGACTTGGTAAAACCAGTCATCCCAGCCTTGGCCGCTGCGTAGTTGGTCTGCCCGGCATTGCCCATATGACCCACCACGCTGGAAATGTTGATAATACGTCCCTGACGCGCTTTCATCATCGGACGCAATACTGCCTGACTCATACGGAATACGGACTTCAGGTTGGTCGTCAAGACCGCATCCCAGTCTTCGTCTTTCATGCGCATGAGCAAGGTATCTTTGGTGATGCCGGCATTATTCACCAGGATGCTGACATCCCCATATTGCTCGGCAATCTGCTTTAAAACCGCCTCAATTTGTTCAGGCTGCGTCACATCCAGCGCCATCCCGACGCCGTTGACCCCAGCTGCTTTCAAATGGGCGGTGATTGCTTCTGCGCCACTGGCAGAGGTCGCCGTACCAATCACGGTGGCTCCCTGCTTGCCCAGGGCTTGTGCAATCGCTGCACCTATGCCGCGGCTGGCGCCCGTCACTAATGCGATTTGTTGGTCAGACATGGTCTCTCCCTTATTGCGTAATCAATGTTTGCATGGCTTCGTCATTGACGAGCGCAACACAGCTCACCTCGGCCACAATGCGCTTGGCTAAACCAGCCAGCACCTTGCCGGGGCCACATTCAGCGGCGCTCAGCACCTCTTGTGCAGCCAACTGTTGCACGGTCTCCACCCAGCGGACCGGGCTATAGAGCTGGCGAACCAGCGCGTCTTTAATCTGCGCGGCATCCGCGTAGGCTGCGACATCGGCGTTATGCAAGACAGGCACAACCGGCGCCTGTACATTCACGCCATTGAGATATTCGCGCAGCTTTTCAGCCGCTGGCTGCATGAGGTCGCAGTGCGAAGGCACGCTGACAGGCAATGCGAGCGCACGCTTGGCCCCTTTCGCCTTGGCTAACTCCATACCACGTTCAACCGCCGCTTTGTCACCGGCAATGACAACCTGGCCTGGTGAGTTGAAGTTAACAGGCTGCAAGACTTGACCTTGTGCCGCCTCGTTACAAACAGCACGCACGGTATCATCATCCAGCCCCAAGATCGCAGCCATGGCCCCCTGGCCTTCCGGCACGGCTTGCTGCATAACCTGGGCGCGAAATTTTACCAGTGGCAAGGCATCCGCAAACGAAATGGCATTGGCTGCAACCAGTGCAGTGTACTCACCAAGACTATGACCCGCCATCGCGGTTGGCAACTGGCCACCCAGCGCCTGATAAACACGCCAGGTAGCAATACCGGCGGTCAGCATGATGGGTTGTGTGTGTTCCGTCAGATTAATTTCTTCATTTGGCTCGGTGGCCATTTTCCAGAAATCTACCCCCAACACAGCAGAGGCTTCGTCAAAGGTTTGTTTAACGATGGCATGGGCTGCAAGTCCTTGCATCATGCCCACAGACTGTGAACCTTGACCAGGAAAGAAAAAAGCAAATTTAGACATATTGATTCAGTTATTTATTCAATTAAAACGGTCATGCAAGCACGGCATGCTTCATTGTTGAACCTTGGTACTGTCATCACTGGTTAGTACTTCACCAGGACTGAGCCCCAGGTAAATCCACCACCAAAGGCCTCCATGAGCAAGGTATGTCCACGCTGGATGCGACCGTCACGCACAGCCACATCCAGTGCGAGTGGAATTGAGGCTGCAGAGGTATTGCCATGGCGATCCACCGTCACGACGACTTTATCCATTGGCATTTCCAGTTTTTTGGCCGTTGCCTGCAAAATACGGATATTAGCCTGATGCGGCACCAGCCAGTCAATATCTGACTTTTGCATCTGGTTAGCTTCCAGCGTCTCATCGACGATCTGATCCAGTGTATTGACCGCCATTTTGAACACCGGATTCCCTTCCATCACCACCGTGTCAGGCCCATCAGGATTGCGCGGCACATGTAAATAGGTTTCGTAGTTACCATCGGCGTGGATGTGGGTAGAAAGAATACCGGGTTGCTCACTGGCTTGCAGGATCACCGCACCGGCACCATCGCCCCATAAAATGCAGTTGCTACGGTCGCTGTAATCAGTAATACGGGTGAATGTATCCGCCCCGATCACCAGGACATTGCGGGACTGGCCAGACTTGATGAACTGGTTGGCGGTGGTCAGCGCATAGACAAAACCACTGCATACCGCCTGCACATCAAAAGCGGGACAGCCGCTGATGCCCAATTTGCGTTGCACCATGGTCGCCACACTTGGAAAAATCTTGTCAGGCGTGGTTGTTGCCACAATAATCAGGTCGATCTGTTCAGCCGCGATGCCGGCCGCGTCAATCGCTTGACGCGCCGCGTGGGTCGCCAGATCGCTGGTACGCTCATCCGTGACGCGGTGGCGTTGTTTGATGCCAGTTCGGGCGTAAATCCACTCATCGGTGGTATCCACCATTTTTTCCAGATCGGCATTGGTCAAAATATGGGGTGGCAGGTAGCTTCCAGTACCTGCAATGCGAGCGTAAATCATTCGTGCGATTATGCCTTAATTGGTTTGAAACACCTAACAAAAAGGGGTTCAGGGTTGCTCGGAGGTCGTCAGATGCTCAATCTCCAACTGCGACTGAATACGCTTGAGGACACCACTCTGCGCCTCTTCCATCGCGACATGAATCGCATGGTAAAAGCCCACGCTGTCTGCGCCACCATGACTCTTGACCACAATGCCACGCAAGCCCAAAAAGCTTGCCCCATTATAAAGTCTTGGATCTACCCGCTTTTTAAAGGCTTTTAGCACCGGAAAAGCGCCCAGCGCCATTAACTTGGTCAACCAGTTACGTTTAAATTCCTGGGTGAGGAATTTACCCATCATATGCGCAAGGCCTTCGGTGGTTTTCAACGATACGTTGCCAACGAAACCGTCACAAACGACCACATCTGTCGTGCCCTTGAAGATATCGTCGCCTTCTACATTGCCGTAAAAATTCAAATGACTGCCGCGTAACAACTCCGCCGCCTGCTTGACCACCTCATTGCCCTTGATATCTTCAGAACCGATATTGAGCAAGCCCACGGTTGGATTCGGCTTATTGGTCAGACAGCTCACCACCATCGCGCCCATAATGGCAAACTGGTACAAATGCTCAGGTGTACAGTCGGCATTCGCCCCCAGGTCCAGCATAAATGTACTGCCTTTTTCAGAGGGTAAAGTCGAGGCAATGGCTGGCCGGTCAATCCCGGGCAAGGTTTTGAGGACAAAACGTGCGGTCGCCATCAACGCACCGGTGTTACCGGCACTCACGCAAGCCTGCGCTTCTCCCGTTTTCACCATATTAATGGCCACCCGCATAGAAGAATCTTTTTTGTTCTTCATCGCACTTTGTGGCGACTCATCCATCAACACCACTTCACTGGCATGGCGGATACGCAATCGCGGCCCCGGCTGGACATTCAAGACCTTAAGCTCGGATTCAATTGCCTCTTGCAGGCCGACCAGGATAATGTTTAATTCAGGATTTTCGTTCAGAATTCGAACTGCCGCGGGCACAGTCACATGCGGACCGTGATCTCCTCCCATGGCATCAATGGCAATCACTACTTCATGTGAATGCACGTGTTGACCAGTTGTCATGTGATTTTCCAAGTTTGTTAACTTTGCGCGTTTAAGCGCAGCCATCACAGCGGCTTACGTCAGATACGCAAACGCCGCGCATTTTACTGCGCGGCGCGTTTTAAAGCGGTTAGCTTTAATGTGGCGATTATTCGCCTTTTGCAGGCATCACTTTGCGGCCACGGTAAAAACCGTTAGGGCTCACGTGATGACGCAAATGCACTTCACCTGTGGTTGGCTCAATTGCCAAAGGTGGGTTAGTCAAAAAGTCGTGGGAACGGTGCATACCACGCTTGGAAGGTGTCTTTTTGTTTTGCTGAACGGCCATTTAAGTTACTCCAATATCAAACCGCCACACCTCATGTATCGAAGCTCAATGACAGTTTATAAAACAAACTCGGTTATTAATAAATTAAAAATGCTACCTAATCCAGCATTATAAAATAACTCAGGGACAACTGCAAATAAATCATGCAAATATCGCTTTTCATTGGTTTATTTGCCATGATTCGCGGCATGAACACCCAGCTTACGGGGTTATTTGTCCAGCTTCAACTGCTTGAGCACAGCAAATGGATTCGGCTTTTCACCCGCAGACTGCTGTAATTGTGTACACGCCTCTTCATGCATGACAGAGATAGGCAGCGCCATCAACAACTCATCCTCGACCAACACTTCCAGTGACGACTCATCCGTAGATTCCAGCCAATCCACCGTTTCATCTTCTAGCAATGCTTCCGGCGGCTCATCACAAAGCGCAAATTCAAAGGTCATCTCTAGCGACTCTGGCATGGGCTCAAAGCAGCGCTGGCACACCAGCGGCAAAGTCGCCTGCAAACTCAGCGCCAGCATAGGCAGCGACACCTCACCAAAATAGCGGGATGGCAAGCCTTGCAACCGATAATGCACCTGCATGCCGTCGAGGGCGGCCGCATCCGTCACTCCTAGCGCTTGCAACGCCTCATGTAACCTGGGCATAGCGCTCAGCGCTAACGCCCCCTCAACGGTTTTTTGCTGCTTTGCCAGCTCCTGAAAATGCGCCATGATCTTTACCAAACAATTCAATCAACTATTAAGCCGGCACTATAACAAACTCAATGATCATTGACGACTAAAACACGGACAAGGCCAGCACTAAAATGACAGGCCTCTGTTTAAGCGCAAGGTTTGTTGTTATAATGACACCGCATCACGCGGCGCTCTGTTCAAGGGCGCACCCATGGTGCCGGTTTGCCTGATCGGCCATTTGTTGCTGTAGCAAAGACGACTCCAAACCACAACCAAATCAACTTGAACTGTTTTATATTCAGTCTCCTGGAGATTGAAAAACTCGGTTGAGTTACTAAAAGACTCTAGTCCTTTTTTCTTGCTTTAAGGGTAATGTGTGTTTAAGAAAATTTTAGTCGCGAATCGCGGTGAAATTGCGGTGCGCATCGTACGTGCCTGCTCTGAAATGGGCATTAAATCGGTAGCTATTTACTCCGATGCTGACCGCCATGCGTTGCATGTTAAAAAGGCAGACGAAGCCTATAACATTGGCTCAGACCCTGTCGCAGGCTACCTGAACGCACACAATATAGTCAACATTGCTGTGGCTGCAGGCTGTGACGCCTTGCATCCTGGTTATGGCTTCCTGTCAGAGAATCCAGAACTTGCTGAAGTCTGCGCACGTCGCGGCATCAAGTTCATTGGTCCTGATGCCGACGTCATCCGTCAAATGGGTGACAAGATCCAGGCACGTAATGCCATGATTAACGCAGGCATTCCTTGCGTGCCAGGCAGTGAAGGCAATCTGGAATCGGTAGAGGCCGCGGTGACTTTGGCCAATAAAATTGGCTATCCCGTGATGCTCAAGGCGACGAATGGTGGCGGTGGCCGCGGAATTCGTCGTTGCGACAACGAGAAAGAGCTACTCAGTAACTATGACCGTGTCATTTCAGAAGCCAGCAAAGCCTTTGGCAAGCCAGAAGTCTTTCTCGAAAAGTGCGTGGTGCATCCGCGCCATATCGAAGTGCAAGTGCTGGCCGACTCACATGGCAATGTCATTCATTTGTTTGAACGCGATTGTTCCATCCAGCGTCGTAACCAGAAACTGATCGAGATCGCCCCCTCTCCACAACTGACTCAAGCCCAACGTGAATATATCGGTGGTCTGGGTGTGAAAGCGGCTAAGGCCGTCGGCTATGAGAACGCAGGCACGGTTGAGTTCTTGCTGGATTCAGACAATAACTTTTACTTCATGGAAATGAACACGCGCTTACAGGTAGAGCATACTGTGACCGAGACCATTACTGGCGTGGACATTGTTCAACAGCAGATTCGTGTTGCGGCCGGCTTACCGCTGCAATACAAGCAAAGTGAAATTGCTTTCCGTGGCTTTGCCATGGAGTACCGGATTAACGCAGAAGACCCGAAAAAGGACTTCTTGCCCAGCTTTGGTAAAATCACCCGCTACTATGCGCCCGGCGGTCCGGGTGTACGTATGGATGCGGCGATTTACAGCGGATACGTCATTCCGCCTTATTACGACTCCATGTGTGCCAAACTGACGGTTTGGGCTCTGGATTGGGAAAGCGTGATTGAGCGCGGTCGCCGTGCCTTGAATGACATGATTGTCTATGGCGTCAAAACGACCATTCCATACTACCAGCAGATCATGCAGCATCCGGACTTCCGCGCCGCTGATTTCAACACCAGTTTTGTGGAGCAACACCCCGAGCTGACTGAGTACGACGTAGGATTACCCAAAGAGTTGATGGCAGCCGCCATTGCGGCTGCGATTGCCGCCCACGAAGGTATTTGATTAACCCGCATTGCAAGATATTTATTTAGATCGACAAGACTATGAGCAAAATACATGTCACCGAACTCGTTTTAAGAGATGGTCACCAATCCCTGATTGCAACGCGCATGCGCACCGAAGACATGCTGCCGATCTGCAGCAAGCTGGATGAGATTGGGTTCTGGTCTCTCGAAGCCTGGGGCGGTGCAACCTTTGACGCTTGCGTCCGCTTTTTGAAGGAAGATCCATGGGAACGCCTGCGCAGCTTGCGTAAAGCCTTGCCCAATACGCCTATCAATATGTTGTTGCGTGGCCAGAACTTGCTGGGCTACCGTCATTACTCTGATGACGTCGTGCATGCCTTTGTCAAACAGGCAGCCGATGCCGGTGTCGATGTGTTCCGTATTTTTGATGCAATGAACGACATCCGCAACCTGAAAACCGCGATTGAAGCCGTTAAATCGGTCAAGAAACATGCCATCGGCACCCTGTCCTTTACGACCAGCCCGGTGCATGATGTGGCCTACTTTGTGAGCATGGCCAAAGAGCTTGAGGCGCTGGGCTGTGACAGCATTGGCGTCAAGGACATGGCCGGCCTGCTGACACCCACCATGGCTGCCGAACTGGTCAAAGGTCTGAAGGCTGCGGTCAGCGTGCCCGTACACATGCACAGCCATGCCACCTCCGGTCTGGCCAGTATGGTCTTGCTCAAGAGCGTGGAAAGCGGCGTGGATATTATTGATACCTGCAACTCTTCATTCTCCGAAGGTGCCAGCCATCCGACCACAGAAAGCCTAGTGGCCGCATTGAAAGGCACGGAATACGACACAGGCCTCGATTTGGGCAAGTTGCAGGAAATCACCGCCTACTTCAAAGAAGTGCGCAAGAAATACTGGCAATTTGAAAGCGAGTTTACCGGCGTGGATACCCGCGTTCTGGTCAACCAGGTACCAGGAGGCATGATTTCCAACCTGTCCAACCAGCTGAAGGAACAAGGTGCGCTTAACCGTATGGACGAGGTGCTTGCCGAGATTCCACGTGTGCGTCAAGATCTTGGTTATCCTCCGTTGGTGACGCCCACCTCACAAATCGTCGGGACACAAGCTGTACTGAACGTATTGACCGGTGGCCGCTACAAGTCCATTACCAACGAAGTCAAAAATTACTTGTTAGGCCAATATGGCAAAGCCCCTGCGGCAGTGAATGCTGAGGTGCGTAAACAAGCGGTCGGCGATGCTGAAGTCATTACCTGCCGTCCAGCAGACTTGCTGCAACCGGAAATGGTCAAGCTGCAGTCCGAGGCCGAGCGCTTTGCCAATAACGAGCAAGATGTATTGACCTATGCCATGTTCCCGGACATCGGTAAAACTTTCTTGCAAGAACGCAATGCAGGCTCATTGAATCCAGAGCCATTGTTGAGCAAAGACGCGGTCACCCAGCAAACAGCGGCCGCCCGTTATGCGCCGAATGAGTTCAACATTACCCTGCACGGTGAAACCTACCATATCAAGCTGACCGGCAGCGGTCACGCGGGTGAAGAACGCAGACCTTACTATGTCAAGGTAGACGGCATTTCTGAAGAAGTGTTTGTTGAGACCTTGAGCGAAATGGAAGTCAGCGGTGGCGGCAGTAACGGCAGCAAGAAAAAAGCCGCTGCAGTCGCCGCGAGTGGGCGTCCACGCCCTCACCATCCAGGCTGCGTCACCACGGCAATGCCAGGCACGATAGTGACGGTAAAAGTGAATGTGGGTGACAAAGTCAATGCCGGTGATGGCGTGTTGGTGATCGAAGCCATGAAAATGGAAAACGAGATCCAGGCCAGCAAATCGGGCACCGTGGTTGCCATTCATGTGACCAAGGGCGACAGTGTCACGCCAGATGAAACACTGATTGAAATTCAACCTGAATAATTACAATCAACAAAAATCCCTGAAGCAATTCAGGGATTTTTGCTTTTGAGCTGCCTGATCCATGAAACAATCACTGATTCTTGCCTCCTCTTCACGTTACCGTCGTGAAGTATTGCAAAAGCTGCATTTACCGTTTACCTGCCTGTCACCAGAGATTGATGAAACCCCGTTGCCAAATGAAAGCCCCGAACAGACTGCTTTGCGCTTGGCAGAGGCCAAGGCCCGCAAAGTGGCAGAAACCCAGCCTGATGCGCTGATTATTGGCTGCGACCAGGTCGCGACCGTGGATGGTATGCAGATAGGTAAACCTGGTAATCATGCCAATGCTGTCACGCAACTCACCATGCTCAGCGGCAAAGAGGTGGTTTTTCATAGTGCCTTGTGCCTGTATGACAGCCAACGGCAGCACATGCAAGCCACCATCGTGCCCTATTTCGTTAAATTCAAATCCTTAAGTGCCAGCCAGATCGAGACCTACCTGCACCTTGAACAACCTTATGATTGTGCAGGCAGTGCCAAATCTGAAGGCATGGGCATCGCGCTGCTGGACTATATGCGGGGCGATGATCCGAATGCGCTGATAGGACTGCCCTTGATTGCCTTGGTCGAGATGCTGCGACAAGCGGGTGTAGACGTATTATCGGCTTCAACTCGATAGCATAAAACAAAGTCATGTGTTAACTTTTGAACGGCCACTGCGTTTAGGCAATCTCATGCTTAAAACGCAAATAACCCATAACGAAAGGATACACATGCGACTCAGCACCCTGCTATTTTTCTCCATGGGGACGGCTGCATTGACGTACGCAGCCGCTGCACAAGCGGAAACCACCCTCACCAGCCCGCAATCTGACCAGACCAGTGTGGCGGTGACGATTTACAATGAAGACCTTGCGCTGGTCAAAGACAGTCGCAAGTTAAAGTTAAGCAACGGCCTGTCTGCCGTTTCTTTCCGTGATGTCAGTGCGCAGATCAAGCCTGAAACTGCCTTATTGCGTAGCTTGCTCCCTAACACCAGCTTGCAGGTGCTGGAGCAGAACTTCGACTTTGACTTGCTCACCCCGCACAAACTGCTGGAAAAATATGTCGGCCAACAAGTCACCGTGATTCGTACCAACCCGACCACAGGTGCCGAAACTGAAGAAACAGCCACCGTACTCTCTGCCCAGGATGGCCCGGTGCTCAAAATAGGTAACCGTATCGAAACCGTGATCCCGGGCCGTATCGCCTATCCTAACGTCCCCGGCATGCTCAAAGACCGTCCAACCCTGACGACGCAGTTGCAATATAAAGGCGGTGAACAGTCCACTCTGGAGCTCAGTTACCTCACAGGTGGCTTGCAGTGGAAAACCGACTATGTCGCTGAGCTCAGCAGCAAAGAGGATGCGATAGATCTGTCTGGCTGGGTCACGCTCACCAATACCAGCGGCACCAGCTATCCCAACGCAAAAGTGCAACTGGTGGCAGGGGATGTCAACCGTGTGCGTGAAGTGATCCACCCCAAAACCATGATGATGCGCGCGGATGCCATGGTCGCCGAAGCCGCCATGCCCACCGAGCAAGCATTACTCGAATATCATTTATACACCCTGCCACGCCCCACGACCATTGCAGAAAACCAAACCAAACAAGTGGCCTTGCTTTCTGCGCAACATATCCCGGCGCATAAAGAACTGGTACTGAATGGCTCGGAGTATTATTTCCAGGGTCAGTATCCTGATATCGACAAAAAACTCAAAGTACAGGTCTTTGTAGAATTTGATAACAAAGAAAGTAGCCAGTTGGGCATTCCTCTGCCTAAAGGCACCATGCGCGTTTACAAAAAAGATCACGACGGCACGGCACAGTTTGTGGGCGAAGACCAGATCGACCATACACCAAAGAACGACACGGTGCGCCTCAAACTTGGCAATGCCTTTGATGTGACGGCTGACCGTGTGCAAACCGACTTTAAAAACCTGAGCAAGCAAAACCAGCCACCCGTGTATGAAAGCGCTTATACCATCACTTTGCACAACGCGAAAAAAGAAGCGGTCACCGTCACCGTGCAAGAGCCGATTGCAGGTAGCTGGAAAATACTAAGCGAATCACAGCCACACCAGAAAACCAGTGCCCACCAGGCCAGCTGGAAAATCAATGTGCCTGCCGATGGCGATACCACGCTGAAATATCGTGTGCAGGTGAAATATTAGCCTGCCACACTCCCGCTCAACATGCTTCAAGGGCGTCAACAAAAGCATTCTTGCAAAAGAATGCTTTTTTGCTGTCTGGCCGTGGGATAATCACGCTGTTTAACTCATTAAGATTGCCATGACTGCTGGAACCCTCTACTTTATTCCCGTCCCCCTCACCGAGGACACCACGCCCCAACAAGTCGTGCCGCCTGAGGTCATACAACGCATGCACAGCTTGCGTCACTTTATCGTCGAGAACGAAAAAACGGCCCGTCACTTTCTAGGCGCCAGCGGGCACCCAGTGCCTATGCGTGAAATCACGCTCACGGTGCTGACTAAAGATACACCGAATAAAGACCTGCAAAAGTTACTGCAACCTGTGCAACAGGGCATGGATGTTGGCTTGATGAGTGAAGCCGGCTGCCCGGGTATCGCCGATCCGGGGGCCGCGCTCGCCGCCGTCGCTCATCACAAAAGCATACGCGTCACCCCGCTCATCGGCCCCAGCAGCTTGCTGCTGGCACTGATGGTCAGCGGCTTGAACGGCCAGAGATTTACGTTTTTAGGCTATCTTCCTAGCGATAAAAATGAACGTATCAGAACCATCAAAGGCATTGAGTTTGACTCAAAAAAACAGCAAGCGACCCAGCTGTTTATTGAAACACCCTACCGCAACCAGCATGTACTAGAAGACCTGATTGCTAACCTGCAAGCACAAACAAAATTATGTGTGGCGTGCAATGTGTCAGGCAAAGAAGAATTGATTGTGACAAAAACAGTGGCTGACTGGAAAAAAGCACCCCTGCCTGATTTGCATAAAAAACCGACCGTTTTTTTGCTGCTAGCCTAAGGGGTCAAAAACGTACTACCCTCACACCAGAGGTAGCCTCGGGATTGGAGGCTGCCTGCTGCGCCTGATCATAATCACGTTGCGCTTGCAACACCTCATCCATATGCGTCTCAGACCAGTCACGCAATGCGGCTAGCAGGCCCACCAGCGTGTTCCCCAGCGGTGTTATCTTGTACTCCACTCTTGGCGGCACCTCAGGATACACCGTACGCGCAATCAGCCCGTCCCGCTCCAACCCACGCAATGTTTGCGTCAGCATCTTCTGTGAAATTCCGCCAATCTCACGCTGCAAGGTACTAAACCGCTTGGTTTCACTCTCCAGCAACCCCAACACCAGCACTGTCCACTTATCCGCTATCCGGTTCAACATCAAACGTGTCGGGCACGCTGCCTGATACGCATTCCAGCTAGTGACAATCTGCAACGGTTGTTCTATCTCTTCCAGCATGGCTTTCCCTCGGTATCTAAGACGTTCAAGTGAGTGACAAGTGCATAAGTTACTTTAAGGTGCCTACTTACTAAAAGTAACCATTGAAATTATGATGCGCAACACCTATAGCACGCAAGCATTTTCAACTCACTTAAGGAAGCCATATGCATCTATTCAAATCGCTACTCACCACCTTGCTATTCACCACCCTGATAACCAAAGGAACCCTCACCATGGCACAAGACCAAACGCAACAAAACAAACAACTGCTGGCAGACTTTGCCACTGCCGTCTTTGTGAAAAAAGACCTGAGCCAACTGCCCAACTTCATGCAGCCAGGCTATATTCAACACAACCCGCTCGTGCCACAAGGCCTGACTGGCTTCGAGCAATTCTTTAGTGCCTGGTTTAAAGCTGTACCAGACTGGCACTATCAACTGGAAAAGCTGGTCGCCGAAGGGGATACCGTTTGGGCGTATGGCGTGTATTCAGGGACACAAAAAGGCGACTGGTTAGGTATCCCGGCTACAGGCAAGCACTACAGTATTTACGCCGTGGATATTTTCAGGATCGAGAACGGTAAACTGGCCGAGCACTGGGATGTGCTGGATGCTTATGGCTTGTTCAAACAACTAGGCGTTATTCAGTAACTTTCACCGATTAAAAAGGCCTATCCAAGATAGGCCTTTTTTGCGCCTACAGCAATATCCGCTACCGCACTGCTTAAAGCGATTTAAACTATATGATCCAACCGCGGTATTAATCAATCTGTACATCGCTGTTGAAAAAACGCATGCAACACAATCATTACCGAGAAACGGAACGAATATGCCGCCCAAGTGGGCTATTTTTACGGCGGTTTTCATAGCGGATAAAGCAATGGTGATTGTAGAGGCCGTTTAAAAAAGCACTCTTGGACAAGAATTGTTTTTAAGTACTATCGTGGGATAATCCGGCTTTGCAAGCTCCTCTATCTCTTTGGCTGCCATCCTTGATACTTCATTTTATGCGTAAATTTCTGATTGTTAATCTGCTGATCAATTAGTGAGTGCCGGACATGTCAGACCAAGAGCTAAGACGCATCGCACATATTGATATGGATGCTTTTTTCGCATCTTGCGAATTGTCACGCTACCCGGAGTTGAAAGGCTTGCCCATGGTGGTGGCCGGTGGCTCCTCACATGTGCCGAGGATCAGAGAAGATGGCACACGCGAATTCTCGCGCTTGCGTGATTACGCAGGGCGCGGCGTGTTGACCACAGCCACCTACGAAGCGCGGGCGCTAGGCTTGAACTCGGCCATGCCCACCATGCAGGCAGCCAAACTCGCGCCCGATGCGGTCTTGCTACCGGTCAACTTCGAACTCTATCGCCATTACTCGCAGTTGTTCAAAGCAGCGATTCGCAGCATCAGCCCGCAGGTGGAGAATATCGGGATTGACGAGGTCTACGCCGATGTTTCAAGCCTGCCAGGGGATGCTACAGAGATTGCACAACAGCTGAAATCGGCCGTATTTGCGGCCACCGGCCTGACCTGTTCTGTCGGGATCGCCCCCAATAAACTATTGGCAAAGTTATGCTCTGAAATGCAAAAGCCAGATGGCATCACGGTCATCACGATGTCAGATGTCCCCAGCCGCATCTGGCCGATGGCGGCAAAAAAGATCAATGGCATTGGTCCCAAAGCCAGTGCAAAACTCGAATCGTTGCAGATTAAGACCATAGGCCAAATCGCAGCTATGAGCGAAGCCTGGCTTGTTCAACATTTTGGCAATCGCTATGGCAGGTGGTTATACCGTGTTTCCCGCGGGCAGGACGACAGACCGGTCGTGACAGAAAGCGTCCCGGTCTCCATGAGCAGGGAGACCACTTTCGAACGCAACTTGCATCCGGTGAGAGACAAACCAGCGCTGAGCGAGGCATTTACCCGCTTATGTGAACGTGTCGCCAACGATCTGCAGAAGAAAGGCTATACCTGCTGCAAGGTCGGGATCAAGCTGCGTTTTGAGGACTTTAAAACGGTCACGCGTGACCTCACCTTGTCCACGGCGATCAGCGATGCGAAATCGTTACGGCTTTTTGCTGGAAAATGCCTGAAAAGGATAAATCTTGATAAAAGGATACGATTATTAGGCGTAAAAACCAGCGGTCTGCTGCGTGCTGATCGTATAGACCAAACAGATTCAGCGCAATTTACCCTAGACTTTGACGAGTAAGACGCACACGCGTTTAAAACCGGGGCTAGACGGCTACTGCCCCCGCATAAACATCTTGTCCAAATCGGCCAAACTCACCTGAAACCAGGTGGGTCTGCCGTGATTGCACTGCCCGCTTCTTTCAGTCGCTTCCATATCACGCAACAAGGCGTTCATTTCAGTAATGGTCAGTTGCCGGTTAGCACGAACGGCAGCGTGGCAGGCCATGGTACCCAGTACTTCGTTTTGGCGTTCTAGCAGCACGCGGCTGGCGCCATATTCGTGTAAGTCGCGTAATACAGCACGGGCCAGCGCGACGGCATCGGCATCTTGCAGCATGTTGGGGATGGCACGAATGGCAATCGTGGTGGGTGACAAGGTAGCCAACTCAAAGCCCAGTTGCTGTAATGTGTCGCTGCCTTGCAAGGATTGCAGCGTGGCAACTTCAACTTTTTCGGCATAAAAACTGATGGGAATCAGCAACGGCTGAGTTGCGATGGCCTGCTCGCTCAAGGCATTTTTCAGGCGCTCGTACATGATGCGCTCATGCGCGGCGTGCATATCGACCACCACCATACCTTGGGCGTTTTGGGCAAGAATATAAATCCCATGCAACTGCCCCAGCGCAAACCCCAACGGGTATTGTTGCGGCAGATCTGGCGTGGGTTGTATCGGCTGATCCAAGGCCACCACCGAGGCAAACACCTCTAAAGAATTACTTTCAAGGATGGTCGCTTGATCCATCGCGGCCGGTTTTAAGTCGCCGTAGAGTTGACCATAAAACTGCTGCGCCATGTCACCCCCGTTGCTGATATTGGGGGGGTAGCTGCCGCCAAAGGCCGGGCGATTGTGCAGTGGCATTTCCACTTGTTCGCGTGGCATGCTAAACACAGAGGCATCCGTGCCTGGGCGGAAGGGATTAAACGGCGCTTGCACAGGCTGGCTGGCTTGTATCTCGGCAGATGTTTTGCCCAGGGCCTTGTGCAGGCTATGAAAAATAAAACGATGTACTGCTTGCGATTCGCGGAAGCGGACTTCGGTTTTGGCGGGATGCACGTTGACATCGACCAGGGAGGGATCCAGCTCAAGAAACAGCACAAAGGCCGGATGTTTATCGCCGTGCAACACATCCTGATAGGCTTGCTTGATGGCGTGCGCAATCAGCTTGTCGCGCACAAACCGGCCATTCACAAACACATATTGGCTATCGCGGCTGTGGCGCTGGTAAGTGGGCGAAGCGGTCATCCCCCACAGGCGCAAGCCACCGCTATTCTCTTCTAGCCAGAGGCTTTGTGCAGCAAATTCGCTCCCTAACACATCTGTGATGCGTTGCTGCGGGGTATTGGACGCCAAGCGGCTAATGGCTTTGCCATTGTGTTGCAACAAAAACCCGATATTCGGACGCGACAGGGCGACGCGGGTAAAGGCATCTTCACAATGGCCAAACTCGGTATTTTCGGTTTTGAGAAACTTGCGCCGCGCCGGGGTATTAAAGTACAAATCATGCACCTCAACAATGGTGCCTGCATCCAGTGCGGCCGGGCTCAGCTGTGGCGCTTGCGTGCCTTCTGCGGCGATTTGCCAGGCATGACTGGCGCTTTGCTGACGGCTGGTGAGCACAGTACGCGAGATAGAGGCAATACTGGCCAATGCCTCGCCCCTGAAGCCCAGGCTGCCAACTTGTTCGAGATCTTCAAGGCTATCAATCTTGCTGGTGGCATGCCGTGTCAGCGCCAGGGCCAATTCATCCTTGGCAATTCCGTGACCATTGTCGGTGACTTTCAACAGCTTGATACCGCCTTGTTGCAAGGCTATCTGAATCTGCGTGCTGCCTGCATCCACACTGTTTTCGAGCAGCTCTTTCAGGGCGGAGGCTGGGCGTTCAACCACCTCACCGGCGGCAATTTGAGAAATCAGTTGATCGGGGAGAAGTTTAATTTGCATCTTGGCATTTTAAACCGTTTGGTAGAATGACTGTATGTTCTCAGAAGAATTTCAGGCGTATTTATCTCGCTTTACCCTCGCCCGCCAGCTGGGTCGCCAACATCATTTTTATGTCGGGCCCACCAACTCAGGCAAAACCTATCAGGCACTCGAAACCCTGCGCCAGGCTGAGTCTGGCGTTTATCTCGCGCCGTTACGACTGCTGGCAATGGAGGTCCGCGACCGGCTGATGCAGGCCGGCGTCCCTTGCAATCTGGTGACTGGCGAAGAACGTGTCATGGTGCCCGGTGCCAGACACACCGCCTCCACCATCGAAATGCTGCGGCCAGACCACGCCGTAGACGTCGCAGTGATTGATGAAATCCAGATGCTGATGGACCCAGACCGAGGCAGTGCGTGGACAGCGGCGCTGGTCGGGGTCCCGGCAAAACAAGTATTTATCTGCGGGGCGAACAGCGTCACCAGCAGCTGTACCCGCGTGCTGGATAGGCTCAACGAGCCCTACACTCTCACCCATTTACAGCGCATGACACCGTTGCTGATCGAAGAACATAGTATTTGCGGTGCACGCTACCACGCCGCCAAACTACGCAAAGCACTACACACCGGTGATGCCATCATCGCCTTTAGCCGCAAAGATGTGCTCACACTGGCTGCGCGTATCCGCCAATGGGGGCTGTCTGTCGCCACCATCTATGGCGCCCTCTCGCCTGAAGTCCGCCGCGTCGAGTCTGCGCGTTTTGCCAGCGGCGAGGCGCACATCCTGGTCGCCACAGATGCCATCGGCATGGGGCTCAACCTGCCGATTCGCCGCGTGATTTTTGCCAATATCCATAAATTTGACGGCATCGCCTCACGGCCGCTCAATGCCACCGAAATGCGCCAGATTGCCGGTCGGGCCGGACGCCATGGCCTGTATGACACGGGCTATGTCACCGTCCTGGAAGACGACGAGCAATGGCATTTACAGGCTATGTTAGACGCCGATGACACGGTGCCACCATTTGCCTTGCCGATTGCGGTTGGTGGCGAAGATATTGAAACGCTGAGTGAACGCATCCCCACCTGGCGACTGGCCGAATGCATGGAGTACCTGCACAAGCAATATGCCAGGTCACCCGGCCAGTATGCCTTGCAGTGGCAAGTGACAAGCCTGCAACACCAGCAAGCCATGCTGATCGACCAAACCGCACCGCAACTCTCCATGCGGGACAAATACCGCTTGATGTGCGCCCCGCTCGCGATCCAGGTGCCGATTGCACGGGACTATTTTGTGCAATGCGTGCAAGCCGTCGCTACGCAACAAGCCAGGTCATTGCCGCAAATGCCAGAATGGCTGAATGGCCAACAGGCGCAATATCTGGAGCAGGCTGAACTCATATGCCAGCATTTGAGCTTGTATAGCTGGTTATCGTATCAATATCCACGCATCTTTGTGGACAGCGCATTGATTGATGACGCCAGGAAAAAGCTCAATGGTTTTATTGGTCGGGCGTTGAGAGTTCAGGCGGGCTATGGGAAGACGCAGCGAGAGGCGGAATTGGGGCAATACTTTTAACAGATTTTTTACCAAGCGCACTTCCGGTGTCCTTTTCGCCTGTAGGCAAAAATAAGCCCAACCATCGAATAACTTTTGAACCAAATAAATAACACTTATTTTTTAGCGAAGGAAGGATTGGTCGCAATATAAGACTTCACGCCAGACAAAATCGCATTGACCAACTTATCCTGATAAGCATCATCATTCAACCTGGCTTCTTCTTCAGGATTGCTGATAAACGCCGTCTCGACCAGAATCGAAGGGATATCCGGTGATTTAAGCACCGCAAACGCCGCTTGTTCAACATACTTGGAATGGAGCGTATTGATTTTAGCGATGCGTCCCAGCACGGCTTTACCCATGCGGATACTGTCGTGAATAGTGGCCGTTTGCGACAAATCGAGTAAGGTTCTTGCCAGGTCCATATCGCGGGTATCAATCGCCACACCACCAATCAAGTCTACCGCGTTTTCCTTTTTCGCCAGGTAGCGGGCGCCGGCACTGGTGGCGCCACGCTCAGACAGGGCAAACACAGAAGACCCTTTGGCGGTGCTGTTCACAAACGAGTCGGCATGGATGGAAATAAACAAGTCGGCCTTGGCCGCGCGTGCTTTTTTGACACGGTCTCCCAGTGGCACGAAATAATCGCCATCGCGGATCAGGATCGCTTGCATGTTTTCTTCGGCATCGATCTGTTGCTTGAGCTTGCGCGCAATGGCCAGAGTAATGTTCTTTTCGTGGCTGCCATTGGAACCGCGTGCACCAGGATCTTCACCGCCGTGACCGGCATCGACGGCAATGGTAATGAGTTTTTGGCCAGGTTTTGCCTGTTTGAGTGTTTTTTCAACCGGCTTGTCAGTCACTTTGTCCGCCGGTTTTTCGGCAGACTTTTCCACCGTTGCATTGGCATTGTCTGGTGTGGGCTCGGCTGCTTTTTCAGCGGGTTTGTCGTCTTGACGTGGCACTTCTTGCAATTGCCGGGAAGGTGTCAGTACCGGGCTCGCCATGGCTGACTCGACAGGACCACTCGCAGGGCCTATGCTGATGGCCAAGCGTTGTTGCGAGCTGCCCGCATTCATATCGGTGACCTGCGGTTTAATATCAGATTTGATGTCAAAAACGATACGCGCCGTTTTCTCGGTAAACGGCGCAATGCGGATTTTAGACAGGTAAGGATGTTGGGCATCCAACTGCAGCGCGAGCGCTTTCAGGGTCGGGCTGATGGCAACACCGTCCATATCAATCACCACGCGGAATGGATTATCCAGCGTGAAGACACGGTATTTGACTTGCTGGTCGAGCAAAAGCTCGACATGTGCCTGACCGCCTTGCTGCTGCAAATTGGCCAGGATGACTTCAGCGGCATGTGCGGCCTGACTCAGGATGAATAACAGGACTGGCAATAGCCAGCCCAGGCAATGCTTACGCTTTACTGGCATAGTGTTTCCAAGGCCAACGCCTGCTGACTAGTGATGTGCAGCACGCGGCCGTGCGGCAGGATATCAAAGCGAATCTCGATGTCTGCGACAGGCAATAGCTCGGCTGCACGCTCAGGCCACTCGACCAGGCAAACACTGGCAGGGTTGAAATAATCGCGGAAGCCGGCAGCTTCCCATTCCTCTGCATCCTGAAAGCGGTAAAGATCAAAGTGATAGCACGTGGCGAATGGCAGCATATAGGGTTCCACCAGCGTATAGGTGGGGCTTTTCACTTTGCCGACATGCCCCAAGGCATGCAGCATGCCGCGCACCAGCGTGGTTTTACCGGCCCCCAGATCACCGTGCAGGTAAATGACCTGCCCAGGCTGCAATTGCTTTGCCAGCACGCTTGCGGCATGCACGGTCGCTGCTTCGTCTTTTAAAATCTGTGTAGAATACGTTTCTGTCATGTCACATCAATCACATCCCGTCCCGATTCAACTGCCTGATGTTCATGTCGCTGCGCAAATGGCAGCGACCATCAAGGGCTTGGCGCGAGAACTGGGGTTTGGCAATATCGGCATTACCGATACCGACTTGTCTGCCGCGGAGCCTGAATTTTTAAAGTGGCTGGACAAACAATACCACGGCGATATGGATTATATGGCAAAACATGGGACCAAGCGAACCCGTCCGGCAGAATTGGTGCCTGGCACCTTGCGCGTGATCTCGGTCAACCTCAATTATTTGCCCGCAGATGCAGCCGACGGCTGGCAGGTGCTGGAGAGCCCTGAGCAGGCTTATGTCGCCCGCTATGCCATGGGGCGCGATTACCATAAAGTGATGCGGCAAAAATTGCAGCAATTGTGTACCCGCATCACCGAGACCTTTGGCAGTTTTGAATACCGTGTATTTGCCGACAGTGCGCCGGTGATGGAGGTAGCACTGGCCACCAAAGCCGGTGTGGGCTGGCGCGGCAAGCATACGCTGCTACTCAATCGCCAGCAGGGATCATGGTTTTTTCTGGGGGAAATTTATACCAACCTGCCGCTACCAGTGGACCCGCCCACCTCTGCACATTGCGGCAGTTGCACTGCGTGCATCACTGTCTGCCCGACCGCTGCCATCGTTGCACCTTACGAACTAGACGCCCGCCGCTGTATCTCTTACCTCACCATAGAACATCAAGGCAGCATTCCCGAGGAGTTAAGGCCACTGATGGGCAACCGGGTGTATGGCTGTGACGATTGCCAGCTAACCTGCCCGTGGAACAAGTTTGCCGTCAAGACCTCAGAGCCCGACTTTGCGGTACGGCATGGGCTGGACAGCCTGAGCCTGGTGACCTGTTTTGGCTGGACCGAAGCTGAATTTCAGCAAAAAATGGCGGGGAGCGCGATCTACCGCATAGGCTACACGCAGTGGTTGCGCAATATTGCCGTCGGCTTGGGTAATGCGCCGACGTCGATGGCGGTGATTGCAGCACTGAAGTCACGGGCACAGGATGAAAATGCCTTGGTGCGGGAGCATGTGGCCTGGGCACTGGCGCAACACCAGGCGCACGCGCATGAAGGCTTATGCTGAGCGGGTAGTGGACTCGGCCAGCAAGGCAGCACCCAGCATGCCCGCAATATCGCCAGAGCGAGATAGATGAACCACGACCTTGCCTCTGAGTACCGGGATCAAGTCAGCTTCCAGCCGTTGATAAAACGCCTCAGACATCAGCGACCATGCGGCAACCACGCCACCGCCAATCAAAACGGTGCCGACATCAACCACCTTGAGTACACTCGCCAGCATTTGCGCCAGTTTGCGACCAGCATCCGCGTAGACTGCGCGCGCATGTTCATCGCCCTGCTCCGCAGCCAGCGCAATCTCCAAAGCACTCCTTGTCTGGCCAGTCAACTCGGCATAGCCTCTGCTGATGCCGGTGGCAGAAGCATATTGCTCAACGCAACCTCGGTTACCACAGCCACACAAGCGGCCTTGATGCTCCACAATAATATGCCCGGCCTCGAGCGCATAACCATGCTGCCCGGCCCAAACATGACCATTCACGACCAAGCCGGCACCCACTCCGGTGCCCAGGCCCAGATACAGCAAACCACCAGCTGGCTGACCAAGCAGGCTAAATTCCCCAAAGGCTGCAGCATTGGCATCGTTCTCGACCCGGATATTGAAACCAAGCCGGGCACCGAGATCGTGGCCCAGATTCACGTTCAACAAGCCCGGTAAATTGGGCGATTGCGCCAGGATACCCGTGTGCGGATCAATAAAGCCGGGAAAACCAATGCCTATACTCTGAATCGTCGGATATTTTTCAAGCAATGGCTGGATGGCTTCTGCCGTAACCGCAATAATCTTTTGCCAGGCCTGTGCTGGCGAGTGCTGCTTGCAAATGGCAGAATAGTTTGCCTCAAAACGCGTTTCTTCAATCAGGCGCAGATCAGAAAACACACCTAAACGCAGATTGGTCCCGCCCACATCCAGACCCAAACGATAAACCGGAGTCACATCACGCATGGAAGCGGCCACTTTCTTCAACACTGTGTCTAAAAGACAATAATTTCTCTTCACTCAGTTGCGACCATTGCATGCGCCAGCACCAGTTACCTTCTATGGTGCCTGGCGTGTTCATGCGCGCCTGGCTGTCCAGCGCGAGAATGTCTTGCATGGGGATAATTGCCAGCTTGGCCTGGCTCTCCAGGGTCAGTTTAATCAGGGCTGCGGGCATTTGCGGAGGATGTTGATTCAGGTAATCATGTAAATGATTACGCACATGCTCTGGCGCGGTGAGGTACCAGCCCAGGGTGGTATCGTTATCATGCGTGCCGGTATAAGCAACGCTGTTTTGTTCTATGTTTTCTGGCAAGTAAGGATTGTCTTCACCGCCACCAAACGCAAACTGTAAAATTTTCATGCCAGGCAAGTCGAATCCATGGCGCAAGGCATCCACCTCTGCGGTGATAATGCCCAAGTCCTCAGCCACCAGACTCAGCTCCGGGAAGGTCTCGGTGATGGCGTTTAACAGCGCTTCACCTGGCGCCTCTTGCCAAGTCCCGTTAATGGCAGTGGGCTCTTCTGCGGGGATTTCCCAAGCGGCCTGCAAGCCCCTGAAGTGATCAATCCGTAGCACATCAAACAGCTGTGCCTGCGTATCGATACGCCCCAGCCACCATGAAAACCCATCTTTTTGCATGGCCAGCCAGTCGTAATGCGGATTCCCCCAGCGTTGTCCGGTTTCAGAGAAATAGTCTGGCGGCACACCCGCTACGACGGTCATGTTCAGGGTGTCATCCAGCTTGAACCATGCGGGATGCGCCCAGACATCGGCACTGTCGTAAGCGACAAAAATCGGGATATCGCCAAACAAGCGAATGCCGCGCTGATTGGCGTAACGCTTGAGCTGCGCCCATTGCTGAAAAAACACATACTGCGTAAACTTAATCAGCGTCAACGGCTCCTGGTGCGTGACCCGATAAGCTTGTAAGGCTTGTGGATCATGCTTGCGGTAAGCTTGTGGCCATTGCTGCCAGCTTTGATTATGGTGCTGCTCACGCAAGCAGCCAAACAAGGCAAAATCTTCCAGCCAGTATTGCTGCGTCTGACAGAATCTCGCAAACCCGGACCAGGACAGGCCATGGCCTTCGCCATGTGTGGGGGCGCTGCCTGACTGCACGCGCGCCATGACTTTAGCCATCAATGCAGGCAAACTCAGCGTGAGCTCATTGGGCAGACACCAGCCATCAAGCTGTAATTGCTGCGCGCTGATCATGCCGCTATGTCCTGCATGCGCGGAGACACTTTGATAGGGCGACTGGTCTCCATGTGGCTGGTTGACCGGCAAGGTCTGCCACACCGATACGCCCATTTTGACCAGGGTGTCTACAAAACGATAGGCCTCTGGGCCGAGATTGCCCTCAGGCAATGAAGTGATGTGCATCAGCACACCCGCTTGTCTATGTTGCGTCATGGATTGGCATTCAAATCAGTTGAAAGAATCAGGCGTTGCCCCGGCGCATGGTGCCTGCATTTTCGGCATCGCCACCGCCCAGACTGATGGGTTGTAACAAATGTGCAGGGGCTGTCAGGCCAAGTAATTTGTACAGGTTGCTCAAATTACGGCGATAGAGTTGGTCAAAACTTTGTACGCTTTGGGCGCTGTTGTAATCGCCAAACCACCAGAACCAGTCCGAGCCTTCGCACAGGGCCAATTGCTGCTGGCATTTTTGTTTCTGTTCGGCTGAAAGTTGGTGTATCTGTTGATCATAATGCCGCTTGGCTACGCATAACAGATCCCAGGCACGGTTTTTGGCCGGCTCCCCAATCCAGGTACTAAAGGTGCCATAGACCCAACTCCCGGCGCAAATATCATCCAGCAAGCGTGGCGCTGGCAATGTGTGTTTCTGCTGCAAAGCGAGAATATCGCTAAAAGTCGTCATCTGGATATCCGGATGCTGCGCCAGCGCCTGATAGAGCTCGTGCAAGAAATAATAACCGTTGTATGGATAGTATTCCCAGGCATTCTCGCCATCCAGAATCACGCTAACCACCGGCGTCTCTTCACTGTTAGCCAGGATATGCTCCAGCGACTGAATAAAGTCATGCACCGCTTCGCTTGCGTATTGCTTGGAATACTCAAAACCAATTTTGTCAGACAGATGGTCGTCACGGAAAAAGCACACAATATCCTGCTGACCATTGGTGATCTTATAAGGCTGATACAGGTATTGCGCTGGCGTGTCGTGCGGCAGCCCAAGTTTACGCAAGCTGTTGGCAAGCACACCCTGGCCAGTGGCTGCCCAGGCCACGCCCTGCTCTGCCAGCAACGACAGTGCAGGATGCGAGACCGCGCCTTCAGCAGGCCACATACCATTGGCGGGCTGACCAAATATTTTTTCATGATAGCGCTGTGCCGCCTGCACATGAGCAATCGCACGCGGATAACCGTCTGGATAGGTGGCTGACTGCGGCAACGGCGCATTGGGCATGGCGTCACGCGCACTTTCCAAATCAATGAGCAATGGCAAGATGGGATGGTAGTAAGGCGTGGTGGTCATTTCAATGCGGCCTTTTTTCAGCAAGGCCTGATAGCGCGGCAAAATGCCTTGCAAGGTCTCGCTGATCACGGCTAACAGCGCTTGCCTGTCTTCCAGGGTAAACAACACGCCTTTTTGCATCAGGGTTTGCACAGTTTTGTTTTTGCGGCGCAAGCTCTCCCCCGTCCATGCCAGGTGGTACCAGACCAGCAAGTCCGCTTTAAATTGCGCCGAGAGATAATGAAACTGGCCGTTTTGCATGATAGGCGCCACCAGTTCATACAGCTTGAGCAAACGCTGATAATGCGGAAAAGGACTCAACATTTTTTCATGGTGTGCCTTGAAACAGCTGTCCACAATCAGGCGACACTCTTCATCCGTGATGTTTTCCAGATTGGGATCTGCCAGCAAACGCAGTAATGGGTCGCGCCACTGTCCAGACCGTGACTGCTCAGCATAATCTTCGAGCTGCTCCACCAGAATAGGTACAAAATTGAACGTTACCCTGGCGTTTGGATTTTGCTCCAGGTGAAAGGCCATATCACTGTAATCCTTGAGCGCATGCAAATACGTCCATGGCAGCACAAACTCGCCTGTCACCAGATCACGGTAATCCGGTTGGTGCATGTGCCAATATAAATTCAAGAGCAATTTTTTATCGGACATCCTTCAACCTCTTTCACTCATTCAATGACTTTTAAACTACTTCACACGGTATAAATCTTGGCCCAGCATGTCGGGTGTGACCAGTACGATGCCTTTTTCAGAGACATGAAAGCGCTTTCTATCTCGCTCCAGATCGACACCGATCTGCATGCCAGCAGGAATCTCGCAGCCGCGGTCTATCACTGCGTTGCGCATGATGACCCCCTCGTTAATTTTGACCTTGGGCAGCACTACAGCGCCATCCAGATCGGAATAATCCGCTACATGCACGCCGGAAAAAAGCACTGAGTTAGACACGCAAGAACCACTGATCAGGCAGCCCCCTGACACCAGCGAGTCTGTCGCCTTGCCCGTACGGCCTTCATCCTTGAATACAAATTTTGCCGGCGGCAGTTGTTCCTGATATGTCCAGATCGGCCATTCACTGTCATACAGATTGAGCTCTGGAATCACCTTGGTCAGCTCCATATTAGCTTCCCAGTAGGCATCTATGGTTCCCACATCCCGCCAGTAAAAGTTGTTGCCTTGTGCACCGACGCAACTATCGGTAAATCGGTGCGCCTGTACCCGGTATTTTTTGATGATGTAAGGAATAATGTCCTGCCCAAAGTCATGGTGTGACTTGCGGTCATAAGCATCCCGGATCAATTGTTCGTACAAAAATTTGGCATTGAAGATATAAATACCCATGCTGGCAAAAGCCACCTCGGGATTGTTCGGGCTAGGCTTGGGATGCGCTGGCTTTTCATCAAAGGCGATCACGCGGTCGGTGGCGTCCACCTCCAATACCCCAAACCCTTTGGCGTCTTCGAGCGGCACATTGATGCATGCAATGGTCATATCGGCATTGCTGCGTGCATGCGTCGCCAGCATTTTGCCGTAGTCCATTTTATAGATATGGTCGCCGGCCAGGACCAGAATATATTCGCCGCCATTCTCTCGCAGCAAATCAATATTCTGATAGACCGCATCAGCCGTGCCTTTGTACCATTCCTCGCCCAGACGCTGCTGGGCAGGAATAATGTTGACGTATTCGTTAAACTCCCCACGCAAAAAGCCCCAGCCGCGCTGAACATGCTGAATCAGGCTTTGCGCTTTGTATTGGGTCGCCACATTAATGCGGCGGATGCCAGAGTTAATGCAATTAGACAAGGGGAAGTCGATAATGCGGAATTTGCCACCAAACTGTACAGCCGGTTTGGCCCGCCAGTCTGTGAGGTTTTTTAACCGGCTGCCACGACCACCCGCCAGGATAATGGCAACGGTATTTTTCGTCAGGTTACTGATAAACCGGTCGGAGGGACGTTCTTGCCGCCGGTTGGCTTTACGACGTTCAACAAACTCTGCTACTTGAGACATGATGCTATTCCTGTTTTTCCTGATCCTGGGAACCAGCCTACAGTCATTATTGTCAGCGTTGCGCGTTTCAGCAGAGACGACACAAGGCTTTGCATCTGCAGGTCTGACATCCACAGTCTGCATGATAATTGGGGTAAAGACAACGAAATTCCGGGGGCGAATGACGTAAATCTTAACTTTTTTTGATAGCATGGAATCTGCTTAACCGGATACCGACAGCATGACTGCCAAAGCTTCTCATCAAATTGCCACCGACAATCATCATTTGCAACGGATTTTAGACGCTACCCATCATAATCCCTTTGAATATTTGGGGTCGCATCAGAATGCGAAAACCAAACGCTGGCAGGTGCGTGTGTTCATACCAACGGCAGAACAAGTATGGCTCAACAATGGCAAAAATTGGCAGCCCATGCAGCAGGCGCATGCCCAGGGCTTGTTTATTTACGAGTCAGACAGTCCTGTTTCAACCCCTGCCCCACTGCAAATTCAGCCCAAGGGGCAAGCTAGCCGTTACGAAACCCTGGATGTCTATGGTTTTGACAGCACCGTGTCTGCCGATGACCTGTATCTGTTTGCTGAAGGTCGTTTTTACCAGGCCTACAATACCCTGGGCGCGGTCCCCATGCAGGTGAATGGGGTGGCGGGCGTCCGGTTTGCTGTCTGGGCGCCCAATGCGTCACGGGTCAGTGTGGTCGGCAACTTTAACCAGTGGGATGGCCGTATCCATGCCATGCGTGTCATTGGTAGCACCGGTGTTTGGGAGTTATTTATTCCCCACCTGACCGAACATGATTTATACAAATTTGAGATCCGCAACCGCGAGCATGGCTATGTCATGCTCAAGGCCGACCCCTATGGCAGAGCCTTTGAGCCTAGACCCGGCACGGCCAATCGCATCTGCCATAGCGAGTACACCTGGCAAGATGATGGCTGGTTGCAGCAACGCCAGCAGCATGACTGGCTGCATGCCCCATTTAACTGTTATGAAGTGCATTTAGGCAGTTGGCAACGAGACCCAAACGGCCACTTTATGGGCTATCGCGCCATGGCAGAGGCGCTGATTCCACATTTGCTAGAGATGGGCTATACCCATATCGAGCTGTTACCAATTGCCGAACATCCGCTGAATGAATCCTGGGGTTATCAGGTGACGGGCTACTTTGCCCCCACCCAGCGCTATGGCAGCCCGGATGATCTTAAATATTTTATTGACCGCTGTCATGCCGCCAATATCGGCGTCATTCTGGACTGGGTCCCTGGTCACTTCCCCAAAGATGACTGGGCGCTGGCGCGTTTTGATGGCACGGCGCTGTATGAACATGCAGACCCCCGCCTGGGCGAACATATGGACTGGGGCACCTATATCTTCAATTATGGCCGCAATGAAGTGCGCAGCTTTTTACTCAGCAATGCTTATTACTGGCTGCAAGAGTTTCACATTGACGGCTTGCGTGTGGATGCCGTGGCGTCCATGCTCTACCTGGATTACTCGCGCAAAGATGGAGAATGGTTGCCTAATGTCTATGGCGGACGTGAAAACCTGGACGTGATCGAGTTTCTCAAGCAACTGAACGTGATGGTGGGCGAACGCTTCCCCGGCGCATTGACGATAGCCGAGGAATCAACGGCCTGGCCCGCCGTTTCGCGACCGGTCTATGCCGGGGGCCTGGGGTTCAGTATGAAATGGAATATGGGCTGGATGAATGATGTCCTGACCTACATGCAACTGGATCCGGTCTACCGCCAATACCACCATAATCGCCTGACCTTTGGTCAGATGTACGCTTATTCCGAGAACTTTGTCCTGCCGTTCTCGCACGACGAAGTGGTCCACGGCAAAAAGTCCTTACTCGAAAAAATGCCTGGGGATGATTGGCAAAAATTCGCCAACTTGCGTCTGTTGATGACCTTGCAAATGACCATGCCAGGTAAAAAGCTCAACTTTATGGGCAATGAAATTGCCCAGCGCCGTGAGTGGCGTGTCAACCAAAGCCTGGACTGGCATTTACTTGAAGACACTGCCGCTGACCATGACCTGCATCGAGGTATACAGCGCGTTTGCAAGGACCTCAACTGGCTCTATCGCCATCAAAGCGCACTCCATGCCCATGACTTTGATGCACAGGGCTTTCAATGGATAGACTGCGAAGATGCCGCGCAATCAATATTAAGCTACGTCAGACGCGGCAAAGACCATAGTTTTGTTATAATCCTACTTAATTTCACACCGGTACCGCGCCATCAATACCGTTTGGGCGTACCACAATCGGGTTACTATCAGGAATTGTTTAACAGTGACGCCGCTTGTTATGGTGGCAGCAATGTTGGTAATGGTTCCGGCTGTCCTAGTGACCCCGTGCCATGGATGAACCAGCCAGCCTCCATCAGCCTAAACTTGCCGCCACTTGGGGGTGTCATACTTCAGTTACAATAACTGGTTACACTGACTATATGATGTAGCCTGGCAGTAAAGATTTTTGGCCAGACAAGAAAATTCAGAGATTGCCTTGTCTGGCCCCGTAAATTTAATTGACTTGAAAAACGATAGTAACAACACGACATGGCAAAACTAACCACACATCCGAGCTGGCATGCGCTGAACCAGCATCAAATTGAAATGCGCGATGTTCAAATGCGCGATCTGTTTAACCAAAACCCCAAACGCTTCGAAGAATTCAGTTTAACGGTGGACGACATTCTGCTGGACTACTCCAAGCACCGCATCACTAAAGAAACCCTGTCCCAGTTATTCCAGTTAGCGCGCGACTCAAATATTGAGCAATGGCGCAGCCGCATGTTCAGCGGCGAAAAAATCAACATTACCGAAAAGCGTGCAGTGCTGCACACCGCCCTGCGTAACCGCAGTAATACACCGGTGTATGTGGATGGCAAGGATGTGATGCCAGAAGTGAATGCCGTACTGGCGCAAATGCGGGCCTTTACCGAGCAAGTACGCAACGGCCAATGGACAGGATTTACCGGCAAACGGATTACCGATATCGTAAATATCGGTATTGGTGGCTCAGACCTCGGTCCAGTCATGGCATGTGATGCGTTAAAACCCTACGCCAGCCCCAACTTGAAAGCCCACTTTGTTTCCAACATTGATGGCGCGCACTTGATGCGTGTATTGGAAGTCTGCGACCCTGAAACCACCCTGTTCATCGTCGCCTCCAAAACCTTTACCACCCAGGAAACCATGACCAACGCGCACTCAGCGCGCCGCTGGTTCCTGCAAGCAGCTAAACAAGACCAACATGTGGCCAAGCATTTTGTCGCGCTGTCCACCAATGCCAAGGCCGTGCAGGCATTCGGCATAGACACCAACAACATGTTTGCTTTCTGGGACTGGGTCGGTGGTCGTTACTCCCTGTGGTCAGCCATCGGTCTGTCGATTGCGCTCTATGTCGGCATGGACAACTTTGAACAGTTGCTGGCAGGCGGTCACGCCATGGATCAGCACTTCTTGTCGGCGCCACTGGAACAGAACATGCCTGTTATCATGGCCTTGCTGGGGGTCTGGTACAACAATTTCTTCCATGTTGATACGCACGCGATTTTGCCTTATGACCAGGGCATGTCTCGCTTTGCGGCCTATCTGCAACAAGCAGACATGGAAAGTAATGGCAAATTTATTTGCCGTGACGGTAGCCGCGTCAGCTACAAAACGGGCCCGGTCATCTGGGGCGAAGCTGGCACCAACGGCCAGCATGCGTTTTACCAGTTGATTCACCAGGGCACACAAATGGTTCCGGCAGACTTTTTGATGCCAGCCAACAGCCATTACAAAGTGGGTAGCCCAGACGATCAGCACCATAAAATTCTGCTGGCTAACTTCCTGGCACAAACCCAAGCCTTGATGTTGGGCAAAACCCGTGAAGAAGCACGCGCCGAACTGGAAGCACAAGGCATGAGCGGCCAGGCACTGGAAGATCTGCTGCCGCATAAAGTGTTTGAAGGCAACCGCCCAACCACGTCTATCCTGTTTAAACAGCTCACACCCTTTACCTTGGGTAAACTGATTGCGCTTTATGAGCACAAGATTTTTGTGCAAGGCATGATCTGGGACATTAACAGCTATGACCAGTGGGGTGTGGAATATGGTAAGCAGATTGCGAGCCAAATTCTGCCACAGTTGAATACCAACGAGCCGGTAAACAGCTTTGATAGCTCAACCAACGGCTTAATCAATTACGCGAAGAAAATTTCATAGCATATTGATTAATATTAAAAAAGGCCTCGATTGAGGCCTTTTTTTATTGTGCGGTGCTATCTTAAGCACACCCTAAACCAATTGGTTCTTGATGGCGTAATGGGTGATGTCGGCATTATGTTTGAGATGCATTTTTTCGAGCAGCCGCGTCCGGTACATGCTGACCGTTTTCACCGACAATGCGAGTTTATCTGCAATCTCACTGACTGACTGCCCGGAAGCAATCATGCGCATGACCTGAAACTCGCGATCTGAAAGGGTTTCGTGCAAGGCCACCGCATAATCATTCCCCACCTGCTCGGCCAGAATCTCTGCCACGTTGGGGGTAATGTATTTTTTGCCTTTGGCCAGCGTGTGTATGGCGGTGAGCAATTCTTCTGACGCCGTATGCTTGCACAGGTAGCCAGAAGCGCCAGAACGAATGGAGCGCACGGCATACTGCTCTTCCATGTACATGGAAAGCATCAAGATGTTGAGCGCAGCATTTTCTCGCTTGATGAGCTTTAAGGCTTCTATGCCAGTTTTATCCGGCAACGAAATGTCCAGTAGCATGACATCGGCAGCCACTTCACGTACACATTTAATCGCCTGCGCAACATTCTCCGCCTCACCGACGACATCAATATCCCCACTCGCAAGCAATATTTGCTTGATGCCAGAACGTAAGATGGCATGGTCATCTACGATAATGACTTTTATTTTTTGTATATCCAACCTGACCCCTCTGTTTTGCTGGTTGCACCATGGCTAATCCAGAAACTGCGCTGTTGATTGTAAATCGGATCAGCCATTCTGTCACGACTCTGCGGGCTTGAACGGTGCTTGCACCCGGATACAAGTGCCAGACGCGGCGCTGGAAGATTCAATCTGGCACTCGCCCCCCAGTGCCGCCGCCCTTTCCTGCATACCTCTCAGGCCAAATGCGTTCGATTTGATCTTGTCGGCAGGGGCAATGCCGATGCCATTATCCGTGATGTTCATGAATAACAGCTGATCCTTGAGGCTGAGCTCCACTTCGACCGCATTGGCCTGCGCATATTTGGCGATGTTCGAGAGCGCCTCCTGACAAATCCGGAACAACGCCATGGATTGGTCGGGATCACACTCCAAATCATGACAATTGGTGAGAAATTTTGCCGAGATGCCTAATTGTTTTTTGAACTGGCTCACCTGCCACTCCAGCGCATCCACCAGCCCCAGATCGAGAATGTTGGGTCGCAAATTGCCAGAAATACGATGTACGGAATCAAACGTCTGGTTGATGATCCCTTGCAACAAATGCGCTTGCTCGAGGTTGACCGGCTCACCGGCCTCAATTTGCTGGATGATGGTCGACAAGCCCAGCTTCATCGCGGTCAGGTTGCCGCCGAGGTCATCATGAATTTCACGCGCAATCGACACGCGCTCCTGCTCTTTGACCTGGTTCAAGTGCGCCGTCAGTGCCTGCAGATCTTGCCTGGCTTGCTCGATCTCCTGTTTTTCATGCTTGCTCTGGCTAATATTGAGCATAATGCCATCCCATTGCACCGCGCCCTGCCCCAAGTCTTGCACGGTAGCCCGGATATTGACCCATTTCATGTCTTGCCAGTCGGCAATCCAGATTTGTCCTTCCCAATCCAGGCGCTTGTGTTGCCGGGCGGATTTTTGCAAGTTTTGCTTGAACAGATGGGCGGAAGGTTGATCCATGGCATCAAACAGGGTGTTGGCATCCTTGAGCAATGCTGCGGCCGGGATACCCAGCAAGGCTTCGCAGCCCTCACTCACATAAGTAAAAACCACTTGAGCATCTGCAGTCATATGCATCTGGAACACGAGTCCTGGAATGCTGGAAACAATGGCGGAGAATCTGCGCTCGCTTTCATGCAAGGCATGTTGGACACTATCAATAGGAAAATGGCTGGCTGGCGTAGACACATGGCACCTCAATCAAGATGCCAGCTAGCATATCATGTCAACCCACGGCTGGATATGACAGTCAGTGATCCCGGATAAAACCGCTGTCGATCAACAAAGTGCTGACCAAGCGCACAAGCTAGGGATTGACGGTGCCAACTAGATCAGTTTCAGTCATCACCCGGTTTTTGCCGCGTTTTTTGGCCAGGTACATGGCCTGATCTGCGCGCGACAAGATGGCACTGACATCGTCCTCTTTCTGGAACAAGGCGACACCTGCACTAAAGGTGATCAGCAGCTTTTGGTTATTACCCATGAAGTACTCTTTGGTCAGTGATCGCTGCAAGCGCGACATAATGATCACCGCCTCTTGCAAGTCGGTCTTGGGCAGAATGACAACAAACTCTTCGCCCCCCATTCTGGTCACAATATCCGTCGGCCTCACCGCACGTTTTACCACTGAAGCCAGATGTTTGAGCGCAGCATCCCCGGCGGCATGCCCATGCTGGTCATTGAGCGATTTAAAATTATCGATGTCGAGCAAAGCCACACTAAATGACTCACCGCTACGCTGAAAACGCGCAATCTCGGCCTGGAAGGCATCGTCCATACCGCGGCGATTGAGCACGCCGGTGAGTTGGTCAATTCTGACGACCTCACTCAACTGCTGCAACTCCAGTTGCAATTGATCAATACGGTCTTGCGTATCCGTTGCCTTGCGCTGTTGGATAAGCAAGTCATCGCGCGAACGCAGGATGTCGGTCTGCATGACAGAAGTATCGCGCATCAACTGGTTGACCAGCTCATTAATTTTAATCAAATCATCAGTTTGAGAGAGCTCTTTGGCATAGGTCTCGATTTTGCCACTGTAGAGTTCGCTGGCTTCACCCATATATTTGAGCTTATCAATAAAAGTACTGATTAAGGTTTTAAATGAGTTCCTCGCCTCAATCAGACTGTGCTTGACCAGTCCTTGCTTGTAAATAACCTCTTTGAGGCTTTTTTCGGCTTGTTTAAGCTTGGTTCTATCCAGCGGACCGGTAATAATCGACTGTACAGCATAGACCTGACCACTCAGCCAGCTATCTTCAGCCACCAGTTCACCGATATTTTCCAGTAGCAAATGCAACAAGTCGATAATGTCGCCACGCACGTCATCCTCTTGCGCGCCCATCACCTCGACCCGCATCAATAACGCTTTAAGTGACTTGGCCAAAGCCTCCCACTCTTTAAGCTTTTTAGCGCGCTCGGCAGATTCCTGCAGGGCCACCGCCTCCGCCTGCAAGTCTGGATACCCTTGCAAACGGGGAATCAAGCCCAGGTAAAGTGTTTGCTTCAACAAGGTCTGCAAAATGGTAAAAGCGCCATGGAACTGCTGTACTTCAGAGGGCAAACCTTGTTCACTGGATATATCCAAGACAGGTTGCGACGTCGAAGCTGTGGACGCGTCAGCCGCATCAGTCAAGGCAATCCCCTCAAGCCGGGCTTCAGAAGGCAACCACATATTCGCCATGCCGATCAACTTGTCGGACAGGCTCTCGTCATCACCAAAATTAATGAGCACACGTTCCAGCGTCTCACGCTTTCTGGCAGTATCTATGCCACTGCGCTTGTCGTCCCAGGCTTGCAATAAAACACGAATCGCCTTGGGCCATTTGGTGGAATGACTAAGCTGCTGTTGCATGGCCTCAGTCAGCAATTCCCCCAGCCCTTGCCAGTTATCCTGTTTAAGCACTTTTTCCCAGCGGTTAATCCAGTTGGTTTGCTCCAGCGTGTCGTGGGGCAACTGCTTCAATGCCTTGCGCAACGCACTGGCAGCATCCTCCTTCACCGGTTTACCTGCAATCTCATAGTAAATCTGCATGTAATTGTCCGGTGTCGGTTCGACACGCCTGACAGCCATTTGCTTGATGGTTTCACGTGCAACTTCTGAAGCTGTCATGGATGATCCGTTTGCTGCCATCGTTTTCTGCCAAATCACACTAAAATTAATAGGATGCAAATATTATGCGGGGCGATGATTGGAATTTATTGGTGTATAAGAAGGTAAATAATTGTTTATTTCAGAAGCTTTACCTCTGCAGGTGAAATGAGGCACGGCGAAAATAAGGCGGTAAAAAAACGTTTTTGCGTTACAATAGCGTCCGCGGGCCTCCCCGCATTGTAAGGTAGCCAACCTGGTCAGGTGCGGAAGCAAGCAGCCACAACTATCAAGCAAGTGCCGGGGGTTGGGCTCGCCCCTTCTCTCCAGCCCTTCTGTTTGTCATGCCAGCGTTGATCTTAATGTTATGGTTTGTGGCAAGCATGAGTCGGCAAAATAGGCTAAAGTACAGGTTTGCCTTATTGCTTTTAATCAGTAGAGTGCGCGATGTCTTACCAAGTGTTGGCGCGTAAATGGCGCCCCAAATCTTTTGCCAGTCTGGTGGGCCAGGACCATGTGGTCCAGGCCCTGAGCAATGCTCTGAGCCAACAGCGCCTGCATCATGCTTACCTGTTTACCGGCACCCGTGGCGTTGGCAAGACCACCCTCTCCCGTATTCTGGCAAAATCGCTGAACTGTGCGACCGGCATCACCGCAACGCCTTGCGGCGAGTGCGAAGCATGCCGTGCGATTGATATCGGCCGGTATGTAGATTACGTGGAAATGGATGCGGCCTCTAACCGCGGTATTGCAGACATGGTGAGCTTGCTTGAGCAGGCGATCTACGCGCCGTCCTCCGGCCGCTTCAAGGTCTACATGATAGACGAAGTGCATATGCTGACCAAAGAGGCGTTTAATGCCATGCTGAAAACGCTGGAGGAGCCGCCTGCCCACGTCAAATTCATTCTGGCGACCACAGATCCACAAAAAGTCCCGGTCACCATTTTGTCGCGCTGCCTGCAATTCAACCTGCGCCAAATGGCCAGCAGTACCATTACCGCCCACTTGCAAGACATTCTGGGCCAGGAGCAAATTCCATTTGAGGCGCCCGCATTACAGCTGATAGCGCGTGCGGCCAATGGCAGCATGCGTGATGCGCTCTCACTGACCGACCAGGCAATTGCTTATGGCAACCAGTCCGTCCGCGAAAGCGATGTGCGCAGCATGCTGGGGGCGATTGACCAGAGCTACCTGTATGATTTGTTGCGGGCGTTGATCGCACAAGATGCAGCCAGCCTGCTCAATATCGCACAGCAAATGGAGTCGCGCAGCATCGGCTTTGAAAGTGCCCTGAACGATCTTGCAGCTTTGTTGCATGTGCTAGCTGTCGCGCAATACGCGCCCCAATCAATTGCAGACGATCACCCCGAGCGGCAGAACTTGCTGGAACTTGCCGCAGCCTTGCCCGCAGAAACCCTGCAGCTGTATTATCAGATTGCTATTTTAGGTCACCGCGATATTGGCCTGGCCCCGGATGCTTATTCAGGCTTTACCATGACGCTGTTGCGTATGCTGGCATTTAAAGCCGATGCAACGGCCCCCACACCCGCGCCCCCGTCAAGCACAGAAGGTCATGGCCGTGGCAGCGCTCCGAGTGTTGGCAGCGCGCGCGCCGCCTTGGCGCAAAGTTATCAAGCCAGCAGCGCAACCAACCCTGCAACAGCGGATCATGCGATGCGCAAGCGTGCGGTGGAACAGGCTCCCGAAAGTGCTACTGAACCAGGCGCATCTTTCACCACTGCCCCCCTGGCAGAAATGTCGCAGCCAGCGCTTTCGGCCCCAGCACCGACAGCCGTTGCCAGTGAAGCAGTACATGTTGCAATGCCTGAGACGCAAGAAACAAGCGCTGCATTGGACTGGGATGGCAACTGGCGCGCGCTGGTAGAGAACCATTTGAGCAAATTGGGCCTGGTACGCGCACTGGCACAAAATTGCGAGCTGGTCCAGTTTGAGGACGATGCCATGACATTGCGGATTAGCGAGTCACATAAACACCTGGCCAGTGCCAATTATCTCGAAAAACTCAATGCTGCTTTAAACAGCCATTTTGGCCGCCGCTTGCAACTGATCATCACCACCAGCCAGGAAGCCAATACGCCCGCCAGACAGCTGGCCGTCGAAAAAGCAGAATTACAGGATCAGGCTACACAAGCGATTATGAGTGACCGCTTTGTGCAAGGCCTGATGCAGGAAATGGGCGCAACGATAGTGCCAAATTCCATTAAACCCTTACATTAACCACACGTAACTTCAGGAGCAGACAATGATGAAAGGTGGCATGGGCAATATGATGAAACAGGCCCAAATGATGCAAGCCAATATGCAAAAAGCCCAGGCAGAACTGGCAAACACTGAGGTGGAAGGTATTGCCAGCAATGGCATGGTCAAAGTGACCATGACCTGTAGCAATGATGTGAAACGCGTACAGATTGATGACGCGGCCATGGATGACAAAGAAACACTGGAAGACTTGCTTATGATTGCGTTGAAAGATGCGAAAGCGAAAGCCGAAGCGACCAGTTCAGCGAAAATGAGTGGCCTGATGCCACCAGGCTTCAAGTTGCCGTTCTAGTGCCTAACGCCCACCCATATTATCGTCGACGCGGAGACCAGGCGTGAATCACCCGGCAGTTCTGGATCAGCTGATCAGTGCCCTGCGCTGTCTGCCGGGCGTGGGGCCTAAATCCTCCACGCGGATGGCCTATCACTTGCTGCAACGTGACCGTGAAGGTGCGCAAAAGCTGGCAGCCAGTCTACAACAGGCGCTGGATAAGCTGGCGCATTGCGATTATTGCAACAACTTCAGCGAGCATCGCGTATGCAGCGTGTGCCAGGATACCCACAGAGACAAATCCACGCTATGTGTGGTGGAGATGCCGACCGACCTCATGATGCTGGAGAATACGCGTAGCTATCAGGGCCAATATTTTGTATTAATGGGAAAACTCTCGCCCATGGATGGCATTGGGCCCAAAGACATTCACCTGGATAAACTGCTCAAACGTGCACAGGACAGCGCGATAAACGAAGTGATTATTGCCACCAACTTTACCTCCGAGGGTGAAGCCACTGCACACTATATTGGGCAGATGCTCAAATCGCGTGGCATTCGCGTCAGCCGGATTGCGCGTGGGTTGCCGATGGGTGGTGAGATTGAGTATGTGGACAGTGGCACGCTGTCTACCGCGTTGCTGGAAAGAAAAGCCGTCACTTAACAGCAAAGCAATCGTCAAGCAGTCAAGATAACTGCTGTATTTGATGCCCTTGTGCCAAGACCTTAACAAGTTTTTAAGCACACTTGTCTTTTATCTTCGTTTTTTCTCTTCATAAACACTCTGTCCTGTCGTTATACAAATGACAGCCTCCCGGTTTTTAATCAGGCGAGTCGTCATTATCGTGAGCTAATAAAAATAAAAGCAAGGTCGTATTCCATGGAATTATTTCTGCATACTTTTGACGCCAATAGTCATACCAACTCTGAAAGTCCGCATTTTTCAGGCATCAACACCGCATCTTTCAGTTATGAGACTGAAGCAGAACTACTGCAGATTTTAGACCGTGTCATTGCCGAGGAGCCTGCACATACGCTCAGAGATACCTGGGTGCTGGTGTCACAGGACAAGCAGGCCATGCATCCAATGGAAGCCTTGCAGGCCACCATGCCATTCAATACCTTTTATGCTAGGCATAAATACCCGTGGCTGCTGTCTGAGCTGACGCCACATGTGCAAATGCATTATCAACCGATTGTCGACTTTGGCCAGAGTGGCAAAGTGTTTGGCTTTGAAGCCTTGTGCAGACTGAAAACACCAGAAGGTAAGTGGCTCAACGGCATGGAGGCTTTCGCCCTTGCCGCCGAGGTTAAACGCAGCCACGAGTTAGACCTGGCCTGCCAACAGTTGGCGCTGATGGGCAAGTCACAATCAATTTCTGTGGACAAGCCCCTCTTTATTAATGTGCTGCCACAAACAATCATGAGTCCGGGCTGGCTCAATTTTATTTTAAATCTATTGAACCAGCAGCAGATTGATCGACGGGATATCGTCATCGAAATTGTTGAGAGTGAAAAAACCAATCCCGAAGTACTGGCGCGTTACTGCGATGAAATCCGTATGCATGGTCTGCGCATCGCACTGGATGATATGGGTTCCGGTTTTAACGGTTTGCGCATCCTGGCTGAGGTACGGGCTGACTTTATCAAGATAGACCGTGCCATTGTGCATGAAGCACAAGGCAGCCGTGTGAGGACAGTGTTACTTGAGGCGATTATTTCGATGGCGCAACGACTGGGATGCACCATTATCGCTGAAGGGCTGGAGCGGGTAGAGGATATTACCTATTGCCAGGATTTAGGCCTGCATTATGCCCAGGGCCATTATTTTGCCCAGCCACAAAGCACGCCAAGCGACAAGGTGGCTGCACTGCCCGTACGGGATGAAGCCCACCGTTCGCATATTCCTGATGATTTTCATATTGGTGAATATATTAGTCACGGCTTGACAATTGATGTCAGCAGCACGCTGGCTGAAGCCAGACGCTTGTTTAACGCGCATGCCGATATTGCAACGGCAGTGGTGCTGGACGGGCAAAAACCGCTGGGGGTATTGCGGCGGGGCAAAGTATTCTCCAAGAAACCCACAGGCCTGGGCGCTTGTTGCGACCCCTTGCCCAAGGTCATCAACCATAAACTGCCCTCTTCGGTGTTGGCGCGCATTTTTTATCTGGAGCGTGGCAATATCGACATCTGGATCACCGTCAATGACGAAGGCGGCTATGTCGGTATCTTGCAGCCGATGGAAATCATGGCTCAGTTGATCAGCCGCAAAACTGCTACCGGCAATCTGCATCCCTTAAGCCATCTGACCACGGGCCCGACACTCCGGCAAACCCTGGATAACAGCTTGCGTAACAATCCCAATACGCAACTGATCTACATAGATCTGGATCATTTCAAGGCCTATAACGACCGCTACGGTTTTATCCGTGGCGATGCCATGATACGACTCCTCTCCGAAATCATCCGACAGGAGTTTCAGGATAAAGCGGGCGTGATGGTGGGCCATATTGGTGGCGATGACTTTGTGCTGATCTATGATCATAAGGCGCCTACCCTTAATGACACCTTATTGCATATCATTAGCCAGTTTCAGGCCCTGGCCGTGCATCTGTATGACGCGACAGATCTGGAACGAGGATTTTTTACCACTGAAGACGGTAAGGATCACCCGGTCGCCAGTGTCTCGATTGCAGTGGTGAATGGCAAACAAGGCGAGCTCGAAAACAGCGTCATTGCCGCGGAACGCGCAGCGCTGCTTAAAAAGATAGGCAAGGCCAATATCGGCAGCATTGTGGTTGTAGAAGATACGCCGCCACAAACCATCCTGCCGAAAAAAGAATTTTATTCAGACTGGCAGCAAAAAGCACTGTCCGCCTTACAGTCGCTGCTACACACGCAACGCTCGACAGGCGCCCATGATTTGGATAGCTGCTTTGCCGAATTCCCCTTCTTTGAGGTGATCTTTGAGTTAGAGCCAAACGGTGTACAGCGCTATGCCAACTGGATAAATCCCAACATGTATGGAAAAATCAAGGCTGGCGGTGCAGGCATAGACCGGAGCCAACAAGCCTATTATCGTCGCGTGGCAGAAACTCAGGCGCCTTATATTTCAAGCATTTATCTGTCTACCGCAACCGAAGACTTCTGCCTCACGGTCTCTTTGCCAATTTTGGGTGAGGACGGCCAGCTGGCTAGTATTTTAGTCGCAGATATTAATATTGCCGCGATGGCGGTACTCAGCAGCAAGCGCAATTAGCTGAGCGGCAAGCGCAATGATAAATTGGCGCGGAATCTGCTCAGTTATAAATACGCCAGCAAGTCCTGGGGCTGCTGGATACAGCCATCCGCACCCCACGCCTCAGGCCGATCCATGTCTGACAGGTAGCCAAACAAAGCCACCAGCGTTGTCATGCCCGCTGCATTACCGGCCTGCACATCTCGCTCGGCATCGCCAACATACACCACTTGCTCAGGATCAAGCTGCATACGCTCACAGGCCAATAACAGTGTTTGGGGCGACGGCTTGGGCTGGGGCGCATCATCTCCGCTGATGACCGCACCCGCGCGGCTATCCAGCGCCATGTGTGTAATCATAGGCAAGGTAAACCGGCGTGGCTTATTGGTGACAATGCCCCAGCTGAGCCCCCGCTGCTCAATCTCCTGTAACACCTCTGCCATGCCGTCAAACAATTGTGGCTGACGGGTCATGACTTGCGTGTATAACTCCAGATATTCAGTGCGCATCTGTTCAAACTCAGCATGATCCGGTAACAGATCAAATCCGATTTCCAGCAGCCCTCGAGACCCATGCGAGGCATAGGGGCGAATCGTCGCTTCTGGTAAAAAGGGCAATCCATGCCGTTCACGCTGCAAATTAAGTGCATATGCCAAATCTGGAGCGGTATCTACCAACGTCCCATCCAGATCAAATAATACGGCTTGCATGCGCTCAATCCTCTTTGACCGCATGTAGCATGTAGTTGACGTTGGTATCTGTTGTCAATTTATATTGTTTACTGAAAGGGTCATAAGTGACGCCAGTCTGATGCTGTAACTCCAGTCCAGATTGACGTAACCAGCTCGCTAACTCAGACGGCTTGATAAACTTGCTGTAATCATGTGTGCCTTTGGGAAGCAGATTGAGGACATACTCAGCCCCGACCACCGCCATCAGGTATGCCTTGGCATTGCGATTAAGCGTGGAAAAAAACAATTGCCCCCCCGGCTTGACCAGTGCAGCGCAAGCACGCACCACGCTGGATGGATCGGGAACATGCTCCAGCATTTCCATGCAGGTCACCACATCAAACTGCTCCGGCATTTCTGCAGCCAGCGCTTCCACGGCAATACAGCGATACGAAACCTGGGCCCCTGCCTCAAGCGCATGTAATTGCGCCACCTGCAGCGACTTGTCTGCCATATCAATCCCCATCACGTGGGCACCACGTTGTGCCATGGACTCGCTCAGAATACCGCCACCACAGCCGACATCGAGCACCTGTTTGCCCTTAAGCAACGCGCGACTGTCAATATAATTTAAACGTATTGGGTTCAACTGATGTAAAGGTTTGAAGACACCTTGCTGGTCCCACCACTGGTGTGCCAGTTCAGCAAATTTGTTTACTTCTGCAATTTCGACATTGGCCATGATGTTTTCCTAAACAAAATTAATCTGCGGGCTGTTGCATCTTGAGCTGCCACTGCAAAGCGATAGACCGTAATGCCTCGGTCTCAATGCCTGCAAATTGTGGCTGGCCATCTGGTAAGCGCTGATACCGTAATTGACCATTGACCCAGGTATGGGTGACCTGCTCGCGGCTAGCCACATACACCAGATGAGAAATCGGGTCAAAACAAGGCAAGCTATTCAGCTCATCCAGACGAACCGCAATCAGATCAGCCTGCTTACCGACGCTAATGCTGCCAATCTGTGCTTGCAACCCCAGTGCCGTGGCTCCATTAATGGTTGCCATCTGTAGCGCCTGATAAGCTGGCACAGCCTCTGCCTGTTGCGCTGATACCTTGGCAAGCAAGGCCGCTGTGCGCATTTCCTGCCACAAATCGAGCCGGTTATTACTGGCGGCACCATCAGTGCCTAAACCGATATTGATCCCCGAACGCAACGCAGATGCCACCGGCGCAATCCCACTCGCCAATTTCAGATTAGAACTTGGACAATGCGCGATATGCGCGCCTAACGTTGCTAGGGTCTCCTGTTCATACTTTTCAAGGTGTACTCCATGCGCCAATACGGTGCTGGGACCAATTACCCCCAGCGCTTGCAAACGCTGCAACGGCCGTACACCAAATTGCTCCTGACTTTGCGCGATTTCCGCCTGGGTTTCATGCAAATGCGTATGAATCCCCAGATTCAACTGTTCGGCAAGTGTGACAACGTCGGTAAAGGTTTGATCACTCACCGTATAGGGGGCATGCGGCGCAAAAGAAAAACTGATAGAGGACTCGGATTTATACTGATCGCGCACTTCTGTGCCCAAGCGGATATATTCACTGGCAGTTGCCGCATAATTACTGGGAAACTCCATAATAGTTAAGCCAATATGTGCGCGTATCCCTGTGCGTTTGGCAGCCTCTATGGTCGCTTGCGGAAAAAAATACATATCGTTAAATGTCGTGATTCCGCCTGCCAGCATTTCCGCACAAGCCAGCAAGCTGCCATCCTGTACGAAAGCGGGTGAGACCCATCTCTTTTCTGCTGGCCAGATATGCTCATTCAACCACGGCATCAACGCATAATCATCAGCATACCCCTTTAACAGGCTCATACTGCTATGAGTATGCAAATTGATCAGCCCGGGCATCACGACATGTTGTGAACAATCAACGACGGGCCAGTCAACCGCCCAATCCGGGATATCGGATTTGGGTACAATCGCCTTGATTTTTCCAGCATCCACAAGAATTGCATGCTGCTCCCGCACGTGTGGCCCTTCATCCATAGTAACGAGCCAGCGTGGTTTGATGATAAATTGGGATTCACTCATGCTTGGATTATAACTGAGGCAGGCTGGCAAATTGAAAGTCCGCCTGCGTGCAGCAACAAAAAAGCCACGCAATTGCGTGGCTTTTTAAACTCACAAGTCAGTGCTTATTGGCAACCTTCTTGTTTCGTACCTTCTGCACGGATTTCAACACGACGGTTAGGTTGCAGGCAAGAGATCAATTTCTTGCTTACTTTTTTACCTTCGCACTGAACCACTGGCTCAGATTTACCTTTACCTTCAGCAGTGATCAAGCTGCTGTCTACACCTTGAGCAACCAAGTAGTCCGCCACTTGTTTTGCACGGCGCTCAGACAACTTCTGGTTGTAAGCTTCAGAACCGATACGGTCTGTGTGACCAGTGACGATCACAGCTTTGATTTCAGGATTTTCTTTGATCTTGGCAGCAACTGCATCCAGTGTAACGCGGCCTTTTTCTTTCAGGTTAGCCTTGTCAAAACCAAACAACTCTTCAGCAGAAACAGTCACTGTTTCGTTGACTGGCTTGCAAACAGGTGCTGGCGCTGGTGCAGGAGCTGGTGCCGGTGCTGGCTCAGCTGCAGCCACTGGAGCTGGTGCTGGCTCTGGCGTTGGCTCTTCAACCACTGGCGCTGGTGCGCCAAAGCGGAAGATACCACCAATATTAAATAATGTGTTATCAACACGGCCAGAATCACCAGCTGTTCCACCAGGGCCGGTAGCTACCAAACGTGCTCTGCTCCATTGATGGCGCAGATCAGCTTGGATACCAAACTTATCATTAAACAAATACTGGGCACCTAAACCTACGTTAGCCATCCAAGAAGTTTTTTTACCATCAATATCAACGTTTGGAATGTTGTAATCTAAATCATTGCGGGCTGCACCAATACCAGCCAACAGGAATGGGCGGAATTTTTCACGACTGAACATATACAATGCGTCCAAACCAAAAGTGGTTTGTTTGTATTTACCACTTGCACCCGCAATGCCAGTATCTTCATCAGCACGGTTATAACCCAGACGACCTTGAATGTCCCAGTGCTCGCTCAGCTCTTTACCAATGGACAAGAAACCACCACGGGCATTATCTGCATCCAGATCACTGTCAGTGTGCATGTAGCTTGCACCTGGCACAACATACCAAGCACCGCGGTACATGTCTTCAGCTTGCGCAGCTTGCGATGCAAAAACAAATGCAGAAGCAATTGCCAAGCCTAAAAAACTTTTTTTCATTCATTGACTCCTTTGTTATTGGGCATTTTCGCCACATCTTTGAAAATACTTACAAACCCAACTATACGCAAACAGTGCAAGAGGCGCAAGCCTAGAGAGCTACAAGCCCAAGTATTTATTGGTTTAGGCGCTCATTTTGCAACAGTTTCCTGACACCTGCCTGACAACGCTCACAATTGATTCAGCCAATAGGTTTGATTGCCTTAACCCTTTTTCACATAAACCACTACGAAAACCCAAAAAGTCCGCCTCTAACGAACACAATTGCGCCAAATACGCCGGTCTGAGTCCGCCGGCCACCCCGACCATTAACTGCAAGCGTCTGGCCATCTCGGTAAATTTCTGAATATGCAATATAGAAACGCAGTCCAAGACTGAGCTAGACTTGTCTATCGTGTCGACCATAACCCCAACATACCCTTTTGTGGCGAGCTTGTTCAAGCGCAACTCAATCGTAGATGTTTGCAATAAACTATCGGGGCTAAACACCGCAACCATCCGCGTGCCTGCCGCAAGCACTTGGCTAATCGCCGCTGTAAACAAAGGATGATCCCAAATGGCTTCCGGCAGCTTAATAATGTCCACGCCAATCTCAAGACGGGATTGGATCAACTCCAGCAATGCAGCCACGGATTCAGCAGTATCGCCCACGGTGGCACTGACCAGAATGTCCGCATGAGCATGCTGCTTTTTGTAACCATTCACTGCCTGCATGATGGCAACTGACTGCGACATACTTAATGCAGAGAGCGCACCATGACTGGTGTCTTTCAAATCAATCAAGCTGACTCCAGCGGCCAGTACCAACTGCGCCTCGACAACCGAATTTACACTGACTAATATGCGCATAGATATCCTTATGCCTGCTGCATGCCTGTTTGCTGTGCCTGGTGGTTGTTAACGCAATCCACCAGCCATTGCCAGGCTTCAAGCTCGTTGGGGCCAGCAGTTTTATCAATCGCAATTTGTAAATACTGCATTTCTTGCGTAATTTTCTCAGCAGGCAACAGATGCAGCCTGCTGACAAGCACGGCCAATTCAACCACTGCCGCCTGGGCACGGTTAAAGCCCATAAATGGCGCATGTGTCTGACTTTCAACCACTTGCATCCATAATTTTGGTCGATTTTCATCCGGCTCGACTGTATCGAGGCTTAATACATGATGCGCCAGACAGTCAGTTAGCCGCACGCTGTGGCCATGCCCGACTGGCAAGGTGGAAAACATTTTTTTTCTGGCAATAGCGGCAGCAAAAACACGAACATCATCAGTCAGATTTAAGACGGCCGACCGGGTATGTAAAATATTCTGCAAGGTAGTTGAGGGCTGGTAAGGCATGATGAGCACGCGCCCTGCCTGCCATTGGATCCCAAACGGCGCAATGTGAACCTCACCTTCAGGAGAGCACGTGGTGATGATGGTTTCGTAAATCATTCTTTGTTTTCCGGGCTGGTTGAATTACCAACGGGCTTTTCCGCTGATGCGTGAACCGTGGCACCACTGGCTTGATCAGGTTTAGTCGCTTCCTGACGCTCTTTGATGGAAGCCTCACGATGTGCAACCTTGGCCTGCTTATTTTGAGCGACTGAGGCAACGCCCCACTCCAGCATTTCATCCTGCACATAGCGTTTCTTCAGTTGCCAGGCAATTTGCGCGCGGGCCAGCTCTACCCCCAAATAAAACGCATGCGAAGCATCGTCTTGTACCTGCAGTTCTGGATAAAATACATAGGGATCCGTCGCTTGCTGCAGACCATCCCGATTATAGACATGTACACCCGCTTCGCTCACCATGATGCGAAAACTGGGGTCCTTAATTTGCCTGGCCATCTCGCCAATTTCCGCCGCACTGTAAGGAAACGGCTTGCGATCATGCAGGCCAAGCAAGCCCGCATCATAGCCACGGGGCAACCGTTTGTCCTGTTTGGCACGGTACATAACACGGCGCGCGATATCTGCCTCAGCCACAGCTTCACAGGCATGCGCGCTAACCGAGGTCGCCAGGACAGCGTTGATATTCAGTTCACTGATCATCCCGAACAGCATGGCGTTAATCCCGGTGGTATCGGCATCCGTCAACTCTGTCAGATTGCCCACGCCCATCATGATCGCGATATCCGGATATTTTTTGCGTAGCTTGTGATAACGTACAATCGATTCGGTGAAACCAAAATGGATGGGATCCAAAATAGGATCGGCAATAAACGCAAGCTCCCGTTTAAGGCAGTACTCGATGGCCCGTTGCAAGCTGGGCATGCTGCCAGGCTTGGCTGGAATCAACACGGGGGTAGAAGCGACTTCTTCTGCAATCCAGAGACTGTTTTCATGCAGGCTTAAGAGGTAATCGGCACCGGCTTTACCCGCTGCCAGCAGATCGTCTTCACGCATGGAATCTACACTTACCTGAAAACCTGCTGACTTGAGCGCACGCACGCTCTCTGTCATGTGCGCAAATGCTTTTCCCGGCAGGCAGCCGAGGTCGATGACATCGGCCCCCTGCTGTTTGAAATGCTGCGCTTTGGCGATGATTTGCTCAACCGTCAGATCTGGTGCATCGACGATTTCAGCAAAAATCAGCACACTATGCTGGCTTAAATCGGGCACTTTTCCTTGCTGACCAAAATATTGTGGCAAATCCTTCAAGTCTTTAGGTCCTCGCTCTACCGGCACACCCCATTGCGACTCCAGCAGGCCGAGATCGCCCTGACAGAGCCCAGGTAGGATGACTTTATCAATATTCTCGACTTTGGGTAAGCGGCGGGCGATCAGGGGCGGCGTCATCAATGCCGCAACAGACACCCCGATCTGTTTCACTTCATATTCAAACGGAGACTGTTTACTGTCGGCCTGTATCGCTTGTAATACCTGATGCAGACTGTGTTCTGCCAGTTTTCCGGTAAGGAACAGCAGTCGATTCATGGTGTTAGTCGTGAGTGTGCTCTACCTGTACGCCCTGGTGCAAATGCAAGTCATGCACGGCTGCCAGACGCGCCATAATCGCATGCTGCAAACCAGCCATGTCTTCAACGACCGTGGTGTCCGCAAAGCGTTTTAACTGGGCCACATTATCCAGGTCGATCTGGCGTGGATAGACTTTGACCACATTGTCTCTGGGCGCTTCCGACTCCAACTCTGGCGCCGTATCACATGCAAACACAATGCTTTGGATCCGCGTTTTACCTGCTTGCGCAAACAGGTTGGTGACCAGGCTATCAGAAAAACCATACGCCATTTTGGCTATGGTATTGGAAGTCGCCGGCGAGATCACCAAGGTGTGATACACCCCCTCGTAAAATCGCTCCACCGGCACGCTGCTGGCAGTCTTGTCCTGATAGACTTTATGCCCTGTCGCCTCTAAAGCAGCCTGAAAACCGTATTGCTGAATAATTTCTGCCGCCGCACGGCTCAGGTAAATATCGACCTCCTGCAAGGTTTGCAGAATGGCCAATGACTCCCGCAGATAATGGCCGGAACCGGTAATAGCCCATGCCAATCGTTGTGCACGCATGTCAAGTCACCTTGCTCAGGCGAAAGGATGTTGCAACACGATGGTTTCATCCCGCTCCGGGCCAGTGGAGACAATGGCAATTGGCACGCCACAGACCGCTTCCAGTCGCTTGAGGTAATGCTGGGCATTTTTGGGTAATGCATCCCAGGTTTTGACACCGAAGGTGGTTTCGCTCCAGCCTGGCACGGTTTCATAAATCGGCTCGCAACGGGCGACGTCATCCGCACCGACCGGCAGCATATCAACCACTTTGCCATCCAGCTTGTAACCCGTGCAAATATCCAGTGACTCTATGCCATCCAGCACATCCAGCTTGGTGATACACAAGCCAGTCAAGCCATTGATTCGCGCAGAGCGACGCAAGGCGGCAGCATCAAACCAGCCACAGCGGCGTTTACGTTTGGTCACGGTACCGATTTCTTGCCCCTTGTGAGACATCTGGTAACCTGGTGCGCCTTCTGTTTCAATATCCAGCTCGCTTGGGAAGGGGCCGCCACCCACACGCGTCGTGTAAGCTTTGGTAATACCAAGCACATAATGCAGCATGTTGGCACCAACACCGGTCCCTGCTGAGGCTTGGCCAGCGATACAGTTGCTGGAAGTCACATAGGGGTAAGTCCCATGGTCCACATCCAGCAAGGTGCCTTGTGCGCCTTCAAACAGCAAGTGTTCGCCACGGGCATTGGCTTCATATAACGCCGCAGAAATATCAGCCACCATCGGTTTCAACGCCACAGCGTGCTGCATGCTGGCATCGTATTGCTGCTGGAAATCTACCGCAGCAGCACCCAGATAATTGGTCAATACAAAATTGTGATAATCCATGACTTCGCGCAGCTTTTCGGCGAAGCGCTCAGGGTGGAACAAATCATAGACACGCAAGGCGCGGCGTGCGACCTTGTCTTCATAGGCAGGGCCAATGCCCTTGCCTGTAGTACCAATTTTTTTCTCGGCGCTGCGCTTGGCTTCACGTGCCAAATCAACCGCAACGTGATGAGACAAAATTAATGGACAGCCAGGACTGACTTTGAGACGGTTTTTAACATCCAGCCCGCCTTGTTCCAGCGTGGAAATCTCATGCAGCAAATGGGTGGTATCCAGCACCACGCCATTACCGATATAGCAATTGACGCCATCGCGCACAATACCAGAAGGCACCAGGTTTAACTTGTAGACTTTTTGCGCATCCCCTTGGCCGACGACCAGGGTGTGACCCGCATTGTGACCACCCTGAAAACGCACCACGCCTTGCGCATGGTCGGTCAGCCAGTCAACAATTTTACCTTTACCTTCGTCGCCCCATTGGGTGCCAATCACAACGACGTTCTTTGCTTGCTTAAATTGTGTCATGTTCAATCAATATCTTGTCTATACAAATTAAAGAGGCGGCGTATTACACAGCCACCACTTGCCAGCGACCATCCACCTTTTGCAACAGACGGTCACAGGCCAATTCAGAATAATCCACCTGCGCATCAGGCAAGGCTTCAACCACCACCTGACCTTGCGCGCGTAAGGTCTCTATCAGGGCTAACAAGTCAGCATCCTGCGTTGCAGGCGCCAAAATCCCTTTGTCCATGGTCGCAGGGCCCAAGGCGAGTAAAGCACCACGCAGATCCAGGCTAAAGCCTGTCGCCGGGCGTGCACGGCCAAAGGCAGCCCCCACCTCATCATAGCGGCCACCCAGTGCAATGGGGCCAGCATAGCCTTTGGCATAGGCCGCGAAGACGATGCCGCTATGGTAGTGGTATCCACGCAACTCACTTAAATCAATGGTCACCGTCACATTACGATCACCCAGCGCTTTCGCGACTGCCTCCAACTCAAGCAAAGCCTGTTCAATCCCTTCTGAGTCAGGCAATACTTCACGCGCCTGATCCAACACCTCAATGCCACCATTGAGTTGGGCCAGGGCAATAAAAGCTTGCCTGGATTTTTCGGGCAAATTCACCACCAGTTGCTCTACCAATGAAATGTCTTTGGCTTGCAAAGCCGCTTGCAGGGCTTGTTCTTGCGGCAGGCCTAATTGCGCGGTATGCGACAGGCTGGCGAAAATCGCTGCATGACTCAGGTCCACAAACAAGGTTTGCATGCCTAACAACTGCAAGGCTTTGACCATCAGCCGCTGCACTTCAATATCGCTGGCAATGCCGGCATGACCATACAATTCTGCACCGAGTTGCAAAGGCTCACGGGTGCGCGCCAGGCCATCCGGCTTGGTTCTCAAAACGGTCCCGGCATAACACAAGCGCGAGACACCGGCATGATTGAGCATATGCGCATCAATGCGCGCCGCCTGTGGCGTCGTATCAGCGCGCAAGCCCATCAAGCGCCCGGTCAGCTGATCTACCACTTTAAAGGTGGCGATATCCAGATCGTGACCGGTCCCGGTGAGCAGGGATTCAACATATTCCATCATCGGCGGCATGACATACTGGTAGCCATGGACACGGAACAAATCCAGCAGTTGCCGACGGTAGGACTCAAGCCGTGCTGCTTCAGCAGGCAGCACATCTTCAATATATTCAGGGAGTAACCAATTATGCATCCCGCCATTATACCTGCAAACCCCTGCCGAAAGCACGGCTTTAGCAACCTGCCAGCAAGTCGCGTCAGCCTTGCACTCCGTTAAAATCCAAACAAAAAAGCACACGCAAGGTGTGCTTTTTTTAAAACGCTTAACCATATCAGCTTGGTGGCATTCACCCGTTAACGATTTAACCAGAGAATGAACAAACCAAACAGCATGGAAATAAAACCAATGAAACGGATTTGACCATCCCGCAGTTGTAGCATTCGCTCAAAAATATTGCGCCAGGCTTTGGTTAATAACAGCGGCATCAAGCCTTCAATCAGCAACACGCCGCCCAGCACACTCCACCACCAGTTCATGGCGCAAGTATTACTTTTTACCGCTGCTACGCATGTATTTAAAGAAGTCTGAACTTTGGTCAATCACCATCACGTCAGACTTGCTCTTGAAGCTGTTTTTGTAAGCTTCCTGGCTGCGGTAGAAGGCATAAAACTCAGGATTTTTACCAAACGCCTGGGCATAGACTTCTGAGGCCTTGGCATCGCCCTCGCCTTTAATTTTCTGCGCATCGCGATAGGCTTCGGCAATAATCACTTCACGCTGCTTGTCAGCATCGGCACGAATTTTTTCTGCCGCTGCTGCACCTTGTGAGCGCAACTCATTGGCCACCGATTTACGCTCGGCCTCCATGCGTTGATACACGGATTCGCTGACTTCTTTCGGCAGATCTACGCGGCGCAAGCGCACGTCCATAATCTGGATGCCCATTTGGCGGCTTTCCTTGTCTGCGCGTTGACGCAGGATTTCCATGATCTGCGAACGCTCGCCAGAGACGACATCGTGGATGGTGTGTTTACCAAATTCGGCACGCAAGCCGTCATTGACCATCTGCGACAAACGACGCTCGGCCTGCACTTCATCGCCACGCACAGAAACGTAGTATTTGGCCGGGTCGATAATGCGCCATTTCACAAACGAATCCACCAGTACGTTTTTCTTTTCACTGGTGATAAAGCGGTCTGGCTCTTCCCAGTTCAGCGTCAGAATACGTTTGTCGTAATAGCGGATGTTCTCCACCATAGGCATCTTGAAATAAAGACCAGGGTCTTTTTTCACCGAGACAATTTCGCCCAGACGGAAGACCAGCGCATATTCACGCTGATCGACCGTATATGCTGATGATGTCACCAAGACCAGCAAGACAAACACCCCAATTAACAAACTTCCAATATTTCTCATCATGTATTTTCCTTGAGGGGCAGACTAGCGATATTCGCGATCACGACTACGCATGGCATCCCTGGAGCGGTCTAGCACACTCGCGTCAGCCGGTGGCTCGATGGCTGGCTTATCCGCCGGGACGGCAGAGCCAGCTGCGGCATTACTGCCTGCACCACTCATGCTCATGAGTTTATCCAGTGGCAAATACAGCATGCTGTTGCCATTTTTCTGATCAACCAGCACTTTGCTGGTATTGGCCAAAATATGTTCCTGCGTATCGAGATACAAACGCTGACGAGTCACTTCTGGCGCCTTGTTGTACTGCGCCAGAATCTGCTCGAAACGGTCTGCATTACCCTTGGCTTCGTTCTCCACCCGCAGCTTGTAACCCGCGGCCTCTTCGGCCAACCGCGACGCTGTACCACGTGCTTTAGGAATCACATCATTGGCATAGGCCTGACCTTCATTTTTCTGGCGTTCCAGATCCTGCTTGGCCTTGACTGCATCATCAAATGCCGCCTGTACCTGTTCTGGGGGCTGTGCATTCTGCATGGTGACGTTAACAATATTGACGCCGGATTGATATCTGTCCAGCATGTCCTGCATGAGCTTTTTCGCTTTGGCAGCCACATCATCCCGGCCTTCATACAGCACGAAGTCCATCTTGCTCTTGCCTACTACTTCGCGGATGGCTGTTTCTGCCACACCACGCACGCTTTCTTCGGTGGAGCGGTTACTAAACTGATAATCTTCCACCGACTTCAGGTTGTACTGCACTGCCACCTGCAAATCAATAATGTTTTCATCATCGGTCAACATTAAAGACTCTTTCAGCTCTTTGCTACGGCCAGATTCACCTTCATAAGAACGGTAGCCCATTTCAATGGTACGCACCTGCTCGAGGTTCACGTTTTCCACGGTCTCAATCGGAAATGGCAAATGCCAGCGCGGGCCAGGCATGGTGGTTTCCACATGTTTGCCAAAACGTAACACCACACCGCGAGAGCCCTGATCAACAATATAAAAGCCAGAGCCCAGCCAGATCAGCGCCACCAACCCTAAAATCGGGGCCACTGGCAAGGATTGTGGCGCAGGTGCTGATCCACGCGGACCACCCTGCCCGCCTTTATTGTTGCCAAATAACCGGTTCAGCTTTTGATTCAAATCCTTGAACACCTCGTCCAGATCGGGCGGGCCTTCATTGTTTTTATTCCAAAAGCCTGGAAATTTTTTCATGCGTGTACTCCGTATGTTTTGATCTTTTTAAACGTAAGCACTTTCTTCGGTGCTGAGTTTTTTCAGGTATTGCTGATGCTCTAACAGCGCCTGGCGTAAATCCTCTATGCCTATGCCATCCCTGGCTGACACACGAACAGTTCGGATATTACCATACTCGTCGCGGTCGATTCCGGGCGGCATGCCCATGCGGTCAATCTGGTTGAGCACCAGAATCTGTGGGACCCTGGCAGCACCAATCTCGTTCAATACGATATTGACTTGTTCGATTTGCGCATCACGGTTCGGGCTGGCCACATCAACCACATGCAGTAATAAATCGGCCTGCGCGGCCTCTTCAAGCGTCGCACCAAAGGCTTCAATCAAAGTCGTAGGCAAATGCTTGATAAAGCCGACCGTATCTGACAACACCACCGGATAACCTTCCGGCAGGTTCATTTTACGAGAGGTGGTATCCAGTGTGGCAAACAGCTGATCCGCCGCATAGACACCCGAGTGTGTCAGGCGATTAAACAAGGTGGATTTACCCGCGTTGGTATAGCCGACCAGAGAAACGGTCATCAGGTTGGAGCGTTTGCGCGCACGGCGTTGCATGCCACGTTGCTGCTTGAGTTTATCCAGTTTTTCACGCAACTGCTTGACGCGCACGCGCAGCATGCGTCGGTCCAGCTCGAGCTGGGTTTCACCAGGGCCGCCTCGCACGCCAATCCCGCCCTTTTGTCGTTCAAGGTGGGTCCAGCCACGCACCAACCGCGTAGACAAATGCTCCAGTTGGGCAAGCTCGACTTGCAGCTTACCTTCGTGCGATTGCGCACGTTGGGCAAAGATATCCAGAATCAGGCCGGTGCGGTCTACCACACGTGCTTCAAGCAACTTTTCAAGGTTGCGCTGTTGCGAGGGGCTCAAGTCGTGATTGAAAGCAGCGACTTTGCTGTCATAGGCGGCCATCAAGGCCTTTAACTCATCCGCCTTGCCAGAGCCGATAAAGTATTTGGGGTCAGGCGCATGACGCTTGCCTTCCAGCGTCGCTGAGATATTGAGGCCAGCAGTCCCGGCCAGGTGGCGGAGTTCTTGCAAACTTTCTGCGTAGTCAGCATCACCAAAGTTGACGCTGACCAGAACGACGGCATCTCCGCCGCTTGGTCTATCAAACATGCATTAAGATTCTTGAGCGGCGTCGTGCGATCCGAGGCTGACTGGACGTGCAGGAACGATGGTGGAAATGGCGTGCTTGTACACCATTTGTGTCACGGTGTTTTTTAACAAAATGACATATTGATCAAAAGAATCGACCTGCCCTTGCAATTTAATGCCGTTTACCAGGTAAATGGACACTTGAACGTGCTCTTTTCTGAGTGCATTCAAAAACGGATCTTGCAGCATTTGGCCTTTATTATTCATGGAATTGCTCCTTGTTTGTTTTAATCGTATTGGAGTTTTATTATCTTGAACACCAATCCCTCATAGTGACTATGATTGTACTAATTTGTTCCTTTTTCAATCCCCGCGCTTTACTTTTTTGAAAATAAAGCGCGGATGCGCTGCAGACATGCCTCTTTACCCAGAATTGACATCACCTGATCAATGCTGGGCGACTGTGCTATGCCAATCAAAGCTACCCGCAAAGGCATCGCCAGCTTGGGGAACTTGATCTGCTGCTCAGTGACCACCTGATTTAGCGCATCGTGAAGCATATCGGCAGTCCAGTCAGAATCTTGAGTTTTTTCTAAAAAAAGTTCGATATAGCCGGCGGTTTCCGGCAACACATGTTTGGTTTTATCCGCCACATTGATCTCAGGCATCTGGTAGAAGAAGGCAATTTCCCTGGCCAGTTGATTGAGGTTATTGGCACGCTCACGGTATAAATTCAATACTGCCAGCAAATCTGGCGACTGTGTTTCTGTGACGCCTAATGCAGTCAAACGGGGTTTGACTTCATCAGCAATCCGCTCCAAAGGCAAGGTTTTAATGTAATGCGCATTGAGCCAGTTGAGTTTTTCAGTATTGAACTGTGCGGCGGACGGCGTGATATGGTCCAGATCAAACCACTCACAGAACTGCGCCATGCTGAACACTTCATCATCGCCATGCGACCAGCCCAGGCGCGCCAGGTAGTTGAGTACCGCCTCACGCAAATAACCGTCTTCATGGTATTGCATGACGCTCACGGCACCATGGCGCTTGGACAGCTTCTGACCATCATCGCCCAAAATCATGGACAAGTGCGCATACTGCGGCACCTGTGCACCCAGTGCCTTGAGCATATTGATCTGGCGCGGAGTGTTGTTGACATGGTCATCACCGCGAATCACCTGCGTGACGCCCATTTCCCAGTCGTCCACCACCACACAGAAGTTATAGGTTGGCGTACCGTCAGCCCGCGCAATAATCAGGTCATCCAGCTCGGCATTGGCAATCTCAATGCGACCCTTGACCATATCCTCCCAGGCCACCACGCCTTCGGTCGGGTTCTTGAAACGCACGACCGGTGGCACATCCTTAGGCGGCTCAGGCAACACTTTACCGGGCTCAGGCCGCCAGCGGCCATCGTAGCGCGGCTTCAATCCCTGCTGCATCTGGCTTTCACGCAAGGCATCCAGCTCTTCTTTGCTGCAATAGCAATAATAAGCATGGCCAGCATCCAGCATCTGCTGGATCATTTTTTTGTAAGTCTCCATGCGCTGCATCTGGTAAAACGGACCTTCGTCATGATCCAGTTGCAACCAGGCCATGCCATCCAGAATGGCCTGCACGGCTTCCGGCGTGGAGCGTGCAACATCCGTATCTTCAATACGCAAAATAAACTTGCCGCCATGGCGCTTGGCATACGCCCATGAGAACAAGGCGGTACGTGCACCGCCAATATGCAGATAACCGGTAGGACTGGGGGCAAAACGGGTTTTAACAGCTTGCATGATGACTCTTGAAATTAAAACAGGCGTGCATTTTAACATGCCGCCTGTCAACACCGTGTTTAGTCTGGTTAAGATTGAAGCCGTGGGCGCAGAGGACGCATTGAAGCTGGTTTAAAATCACGCTAAGATGCGCGTATGCAAACTGCGCAATTAGATACAAACTTGGAAATTCATGTAGGCGAGCTCTATGGCAAGCCAGACGCCGATGGCCACATTGCCGTCTTGTATCACGTGCTGGCTGTTCACAAACAGGGCATCACCTTGCAAAATATGGACAATCCGCTCAGTCAGTTTGAGACCACAGCAAGCAAGCTACTGCAATCCGGCTACATCCGCCTGAGTCAAACACCCTACGTCAACTTGCAACAAGCCAACAAACGTAAAAAAAATGCAGCCACCAAGCTCACACGCTGTCCGTTTACCACCGATATTTTTGCTGAACGCGCGGATAGCGAACGGCCACAGCTCGCCATTTAAAAAGACGCTAGGCAAGGCCGTTGCCTGCCCAAGCTGAAACGCGTCAACCTTTTATCTCAACACTGATTGAACACTACGACAGCGATCTGCTTAAAAACCTGCCTGATTTAAGCGGGCCTGAATCAACGCCTTGGCCCAGCAGCCCTAAAACTCCGGTGGCGCCCCGATCAAATCATGGCCTTGCGCATCGATAATCTGTACATCCACAAAATCACCCGGGTTCAAGCCATCTGCATCTTGCAGATAAACAATGCCATCAATTTCGGGCGCATCTGCCTTGGTACGGGCAATACCGATGATGTTTCCATCGTCATCTTCAGTGAGTTCATCCACTAGCACGGTTTGCAGGCTGCCGATTTTAGCCGCCACCTTGGCGGCACTGATGCGCTCTTGCACTTCCATAAAGCGGCTCAGGCGCTCCTGTTTGATTTCTTCAGCCACCGGATTAGGCAAATGGTTGGCCGTAGCCCCATCCACGGCCGAATAGGCAAAGCAGCCGACGCGGTCCAGCTGCGCTTCTTCCATAAAGTCGAGCAGCATTTTAAAGTCATCTTCAGTCTCGCCGGGGAAGCCGACAATAAAGGTGCTTCGGATAGCGATTTCCGGGCAAATCTCACGCCAGGCCTTGATCCGGGCCAGGTTGTTTTCACTGCTGGCCGGACGCTTCATGGCTTTGAGCACCGCCGGGCTGGCATGTTGGAACGGCACATCCAGGTACGGCAAAATCGCCCCTTCGGCCATCAATGGGATCACGTCATCAACATGTGGATAGGGATACACATAGTGCAAGCGCACCCAAACGCCCAGCTCGCCCAAGGCTTTACTGAGTTCGGTCATGTGCGTTCTAACTGGCCTGCCGTTCCAGAAGCCTTTGCGGAATTTCATGTCCACGCCATAGGCAGAGGTATCCTGCGAAATGACCAAAATTTCGGAGACACCAGCATTCACCAAGCTCTCAGCCTCATTGAGCACGTCACCAATCGGACGGCTGACCAAATCGCCGCGCATGCTGGGGATAATGCAGAAGCTGCAACGGTGGTTACAACCTTCTGAAATTTTAAGGTAAGCATAGTGCTTGGGCGTGAGACGGATGCCTTGCGGCGGCACCAGGTCGGTGTAGGGATCGTGCGGTTTGGGCAGGTGTGTATGTACATGCCCCATCACCTCTTCCAGGGCATGCGGGCCAGTCACGGCCAACACGCTGGGGTGTGCGTCCGTAACCACGTCTTTTTTCGCACCCAGGCAACCTGTCACAATCACCTTGCCGTTTTTGTTGAGCGCCTCGCCAATCGCATCCAGCGACTCTTGCACCGCAGAGTCAATAAAACCACAGGTATTCACCACCACCAGGTCAGACTGCTCGTAACTGTTGCTGATTTCATAGCCTTCGGCCCGCAACTGGGTCAGGATACGCTCGGAATCGGAGCCTGCCTTGGGGCAACCCAATGAGACGAAACCAACTTTAGGTGAACTTTGCATGATGCTTCCCTCTTAACCTTCTACCAACCATTTGGTCAGGGCAACTGAAGCCACCCCCAACACAATTAACAATAACTGATTCATGGTATCGCGCAATGCCGTACGCTTGTGCAAGCCTGGAATCAGATCCGCCACCGCCACATAGAGCATGCTGGCTGCGGCAAGACTCAAGATATAGGGCACCCAGTGCTGCACCGCATGCAGCGCAAAATACGCAATGATACCGCCAAGCACGGTGGCCAGACTGGAGCCGATATTGAACAAAAAGGCTTTTTGTTTACTGTAACCGGAATGTAACAAAATCAGGAAGTCGCCGACTTCCTGCGGAATCTCATGAGCGATAATCGCCAGTGCAGTCACTACGCCCACCTGCATATCCACCATAAATGCCGCGCAGATCAGGATGCCATCAACAAAATTGTGAAAGGTATCGCCTACCATGATCATCAAACCACTGCGGCCACCATCATGGCCGTGCGCGTGACCATGTAAATGAGGATGCCCTATCATCTGGCTAGGCTGCGCCGCGGGCAATCTGAACTTGATTGCGCCTTGCGGCTTTTTGGTAACAGGCTGGCCTGGATGTAACTCGGGGCAATGGGCCTCGTCATGCATGGCATGTATTTCACAGTGCTCGCCATGACAATGCCGCCACAGCACCAGTTTTTCCAGCGTAAAAAACAGTAGCACACCAAACAGCATGGTACCGGTCATCGCCTCGATATTGGGGCTGCTTTCAATCGCGTGCGGCAAAATCTCAAGAAACACCGCGGCCAGCAAGGCGCCAATCGCATAACTCACCAGCAAAGGCACCCAATGCTTTTGAGCATTGAGCGCAAACAGGGCTGCGACACACACACTGAGCACGCCCCCTAGCAAACAGGCCAGCATCATGCCGGTAAAAGGCGAAATATCAGTCAACAAAGGGGTCAAAGCAAACATGCCGAGTGATTAAAGGAAGCCGCGCATTATACGTGAGTTATCAAAAAAACAAAGCATAAACAATTAGTTAACGCGTGCAGATGCCAGGTCAGCTGGCTCAAATAAACTGCGCAATGATGTAGCCAATCACAATGCCGATCAGCAAGGCCATGGTCAATCCGCGATAGGTCAACACATCCCGTGAGTAACCACGACGAATGGCAATGTAAGACATCAGGTAACCTACGGCATTGAGCAGCCAGATAAAGCCAAAGCTGAGCACCTTGACAATGATGGGGCCAATCAATGGCACCAGGCCGATCACGCCGACCAGCCACACCAGCAACCCCGACAACAGGCCGAACAACAGTGTGACCGCCGCCAGTACCCGCGTATCCCAATGGAAATGCTGCCCCAGTAAAAACAAGCAAAGCAAAGCCACCGCGAACAATACCATTTGTGGCCAGGCGCGCAATGTACTACGCGTAGCGCTCACCTCCCCCGGTGTATTTGCCGGGTGCCGTCTGCCGCGCAATCTTTTCATCATAAGGCACTATCCACGCATAGCCCGGCCACCAGGGCAGGCAAGTCAGGCACAGCGTCGCAGCACTGCCAATGCGGTTGACGCAAGGCCACATCGCCGGCATAGCCCCAGGTCACCAGCACGAAGTCCATCAGGTTGGCCTCGGCCGACTGGCCATCTTCAAGACGGTCGCCGATATACAGGCAATCCTGGATTTTTAAATCATGCTCGGCGACCACGCGCCCTATCATCTGCGCTTTAGACTTCAATGCCGGGCTGAAATAATCCAGTGCATAGACGCCCGCAAAAAAGTCCTGCCAGCCCAGATAGACCATGATTTTTTCAGTCGGATCAAAGCGTTTATTGGTCGCAATATACAGCGTATAGCCCTCTGCCTTGAGTTGCTGCAGCATGGCCGGAACACCATCAAACACCACAGACTGCTGATAACCCGTGCTGTCATAATGCTGCTTGAAAGCTGCGGCCAAAGTATTCAACACAGCCGCATCCTCGCTGCCAGACAGCCGTTTAAGCGTCTCCATGAGCGGCGGGCCAATCACCTCATTGCCCAACGCCATCCTGAGTGGTGTATTGGTCGAGCGGAAAGCCAACTCAAAACAATGCAGAATACTGGGTGCGGAATCGATGAGCGTGCCATCGAGGTCAAAAATCAGATGTTTTTTCATTATTTAAATAATATATTGGGTTGAGCCACAGAGCACTCAGAGATCAATCTCTATCAACCAGCTTGCAATAGCGCAATATTCACATAATCCAGCGTATCAATCCTCGTGAGGATCCAATACGTTCGTGCCTGACGCTGTATCCACTATGGCGAAATACACTACTCCAGCCAAATTAAGCTGGCCATACGCCCGGTATCGCCATCACGCCTAAAGCTGAAAAACGTCTCTGCTTCACGATAAGTACAGCGTCCACCACCATAGACCTGTGTCACCCCCAGCCTGGAAAGCCGTTGACGCGCAATCGAATACAAGTCTCCCAGCCATTTTTCGCCATGCGCCTGAAATGCATGTTCTGCCTGCGCATCTTGCGCCATAAATTGCGCGCGCACTTCACTCCCCACTTCAAACGCTTGCGGGCCAATGGCCGGACCTAACCAGGCCATGAGCCTGGCGGGCTCAACCGGCATGGCTTTTACCGTCGCTTCTATCACCCCGTCACACAAACTGCGCCAGCCAGCATGCACAGCCGCCACCACACTCCCCGCCTGATCACAGAGTAATACTGGCAGGCAATCGGCGGTCATGGTGACGCAGACCACCTGTTTGCGGGTGCTAAAACTGGCATCCGCACTTTCCAGACATGAAGATAACGCCGCATCAATTACGCGCACTCCATGCACCTGGTTAAGCCACACCGGCTCACTCGGCAAATAGGGACTCAGTAATTGTCTGTTGGCCGCCACATGCTGAGGCAAGTCCTTAACATGATCCCCCAGGTTCAGGCTGGCATAGCTGCCCTGACTAACACCGCCAAGACGCGTGGTTTGCAAGGCCTTCACGCAAGCAGGCGCGGGCCAATCAGGCAAAATAACAGGCAAATCAGCCATTATGCCTCGTCCTCTTCGCCTTCTTCATCCCAGGCATCCTCATCCAGCTCAGCATCGAGATCTTCGTCAAAATCTTCATCGCCCCAGTCTTCGTCATCTTCACCAATGAACAAGCCGTTTTCATCCACATTGAAATCGACAGGCGCCAGCGGCTCATCGGGCAAGTCGGTCGTGCGCATAGCGTCCAGCAGTTCACGCATGTCATCAGCAAGCTCAATCTGCCATTCCATGGGCGCATTCGTCACCGGGTGAATCAAGCCGAGCTTGATCGCATGCAAGGCCTGACGCTTGAAATTGCCGATGACCTCACGCAATTCCGGCGTCATCATCTTGTGCGGAATAATATTGCCTATGCCATACAGCGGATCACCGACCATAGGCGCTTTCAGATGCTGCAAATGCACGCGGATCTGGTGGGTACGGCCGGTTTCGAGATTGCAGCGCAAATAGGTATTGGTACCAAACCGCTCAAGGATCTCGTAGTGCGTGATGGCGGGTTTACCTCGTCGCACCACCGCCATTTTGGTTCTGTGGTGCGGATGGCGCCCTATCGGCTGATCCACCTTACCATTACGCCACAACTGGCCCCAGACGATGGCCCGGTACTCACGTTTAACCGTGCGCGCCTGCAATTGACGCACCAGGCTGGTCTGTGCTTCCAGCGTTTTCGCAACCACCAGCAAACCGCTGGTATCCTTGTCCAGCCGATGCACAATACCGGCACGTGGCACCTCTTTGAGCGCTGGCCAGTGAAACAGCAAGGCATTGAGCAAGGTGCCGCTCCAGTTGCCGGCCGCCGGATGCACTACCAGACCAGCAGGCTTGTTAATAATGATCAGTGCATCGTCTTCGTATACAACATCCAGTGCAATGTCTTCTGGCTCAAACGCATTGTCCTGCGCATTTTTAGGGGGAGTCACCACCAGTCGCTCGCCCCCCCACACCTTGGTTTTGGCCGTGGGCGCCTTACCATCGAGCAAGACCAGACCTTCTTTTATCCAGGCCTGCAGGCGGCTGCGAGAATGGTCTGGCAACATCTGCTGCAAGGCCAGGTCCAGGCGCTGCCCGCCAAGGTTGCTGGGGACGACCAGCTGTAAGGAGGTGCTTTCTTTCATATTTTCAAACAGCATCAGTTATAATGCTTTGAGTTCCCTTGATAAAACAACATAAATCAACATGCTTCGCATTTTACCGCTTAACACCCTGTTCACGCGTGCTTTTATTTTGATTGGCGCGCTGGCCTTGAGTGCCTGTGCCATTTTCGGCAATCCGAATCCCCCTGACGAAACCAAAGGCTGGAGCGAACAACGCCTTTATGCCACGGGCCAGGAAAAAATGGTTGACCGTAACTATGACAAGGCGATTGAGTACTTCCAGAAGCTGGAGGCACGTTATCCGCATGGTGCGTATGCGACACAGTCCCAACTCGAAGTTGCTTATGCCTACTACAAAAAATCAGAACCGATTCTTTGCCTGTCTGCGATAGACCGCTTTATCAAGCTCCACCCTAATCACCCCAACCTCGATTACGCCTACTATCTCAAGGGTCTGGCCACCTTTAACGAGCGCGGTGTGATTGAAAAATATACCAAGCAAGAAATTAACGACCGCGATCCCAAAACTCTGCGTATTTCGTTTAACGCCTTTAAAGAACTGGTTGAGCGCTTCCCTACCAGCCGCTATAAAAACGACGCCACCCAGCGCATGATTTACCTGGTCAATACACTGGCACTGCACGAAATGCATGTCGCGCGTTATTACATGCAACGCAAAGCCTACGTCGCCGCACTCAACCGTGCTCGCTATGTGCTTGAGACCTATCCCAATTCCAGCGCCATCGAAGATGCGCTGGTCATGGAGATCAGTGCTTACGATGCCATGGACATGACAGACCTGAAAAATGAAGCGCTGCGTGTTTTAAAAACCAACTATCCTGATAATCCTATGATTGCCGGTAAGGTTCAGGAAGAGGAAAAAGTCTGGTGGAAATTCTGGGAAAGCTTGTATTAAGCGCCTTCCATCCCATAAAAAACGCCAGTCTGCTGGCGTTTTTTATTGCCCATTCGTGATCACCGCCTGCGGCAAGCGCTTAAAGTGACGGCATTCAGCGGCCACGGCAGCCTTTTCAAACGGATGATCGTGATAGACATGGCGTCCGCGTAACAGCTGCCACAGTCCAGCCAGCAAATAGGCCGGAATAAAAAACAGGCCCCAGCATTCAGCTTGCCGCACATGCGTATGCTCATGTACGCGCAACTGCTGCAAAGCATGCGCGGAATAGCCAAGCACCACGTGACCGAATGTTATCGCAGCAAAGCCGCTATACCGGGCCAAGCGGCTGGCCAGCCAACCGCCAGAGACTTCCAGCACACCCGCCACTTGTCGCATTCGCGCGCCCGTCAGCATGAGCAGGCTGGCAAAGAGCAATCCAAGTACGGTATTAGGTGCGGCCCACAGATAGCGCAAACAATCCACGATAAATTTAGGCATAGGGAAGCAAGTTGCGCAAAGATGAAAAGATACCGGGTTAAGGCAGCCGATTTAAGCGCGTTTGACGCCAGTACAGCAGCATGCCAACCAGCATATTTAGTGTCCCCTGCCAGACGGGCAAAAACAGGAAAATCAGACCGCCCTGCGCATCGGGATACATGACCACGGTCTGGAAATATAGCCAGGCGACGACAGCCACTTCAATTACGCTAAAGCTCAACCATTGTTTTTGTATGCGCGGATGCTCAAAAAAATAATAGCCTGCATGCAGCGTCAGATAAGGGATTATCGTCCATAAAGTGATCAGCAAACCGCTCGCACTTTCCAAAAAAGCAAATCCGCGCGCAGCATATAGCTCAAAGCCAAGTGCCAACAGGGCACCTATCATAGCCGTAATCATGAGCGCTGATTTGAACATGCGCTCACCTCACCATCCACTGCATAGCACCCACGATGTTTATAGCTCTTCACCACTATCATTTTCGCCCCTCCTGGTTTCCCTGGTCCGTGCTATTTGGACTCAGGCGGCTCCTGCTCGGAAATCAGTAATTGATTATGGTCCGTTTTAAGATAAAACGTCCCATTCTGGTCAATTTGGATGGCACGAATCCGGTAACCACTTAACACAGGTTCGGCATACACCAGAGTCGTGCCCTCTTTGCGCACGCGATACAGCGTAGTATTACCCATGCCAGCCACAAACAAATCATGGTCCCAAAAATCATTGCGGCCAGTGGCCGGATACTTCACTAGCGGGCCGATGCCGATGGAAGGCACAAACGTCATGGCCGGTTTTTCGTAGCCTTCGTGGCTATTAAACTTGTTGCCATAATAGCCACTCATACCGTCGCGCTCGTAAATAGTGCCATAACTGACAATCGGCCAGCCATAATTTTTGCCACGTTTGATCAGGTTGATTTCGTCGCCGCCCCTGGGGCCATGATCCGTCAACCATAACTCATTGCTGTCGCGGTCAAAATACAAGCCGCCAGAGGGGGAGCGGAAACCACTGGCATACACCTCTGCATTCAAGCGCTGCAAGTCTATACGAATCACTTTGCCAACCGAGGTGGTCTTGTCCTGCACACGGTCCGGTTTGGAAAAATCGCCTATGCTCAGGTACAAGGTCCGCTCGTTTTCGCCCAGCGCCAGTTTGCCACCCACCTGATGTCCGAGTATCGGCTCTTTCATCGCCGGCCGGCTAATATAAATTTCGCGGTTAAAACTGACTTCGCTGTTCTCTACGTCGACCTCAAATTCGCTGACAGCCAGTCGTACGCCGTTATTGGCCTGATCCCAGGCGGTATAAGCCACATACAGGGTCTTACCCACCAGTAATGAATCCTTGACACCTGACAGTTCACGGCAATACACCAGCGATTTACTGCTACTTTCATCGGCAGAAGTTTCTTCACCCGGAATAAACTTCGCCAGCGGCTTGCCCGGCTTCACCAGCTCCATGGTTTCATTCTGGCGAACAAAATAAACCTCGCCACACTTGCTGATAAACAGTAATAGTTTTTTATCCAGGCGCTCAAACGGGCCCGTCGGGTACTGATCCTCAAACGGTAATTTATACTCTTTGAGGGCTTGCGTCCCAAACACGGACACAATCTTTGGTGTCTCCGGCTCCTGCTTTGCCTCTTTATCTGCTTGGGCAGCATCACTGCCAGAGAGCAATAACTTGGGCACTGTCGCATCGTCTGCCTGCACCTGGCCCAACCACCCGGACAACAGCAAAACAAAGAAAAAATGAATCAAAGATACGCGCGAGGCACGGCTCGCGCTTTTGAGTGAATAATGCAATGAAGGCTCCCTATTAGTTTATTTTTTCGAGTAGCCTTTGCTAAAAAAGTTTAAAAATAAAATTAAAAGGTATTTTTAAACAATATATTATTTATTTTTATTAAAGTAATTTGTGATATAAATTTTAAGCAATAGTCCGGCGATCAGTACGCCCCAAGCGATCAAGGTGAGCTGAATAAAGGCGGCAAATGCGTCCTGCTGGCAAACCCCTTGCAAGGCGGCAAAAGACGCATCGCACCCAAATGCAACCACGGCAAAGGCAAAGCCTGGACCTAAATGCAAAATGGTTAACCCGTAAATTAAGCCTCGCAACACAGCGTCACCCAATCCCAAATACTTAAAGCCAGCATTGTAAAGTGGGCTGCACGGATAGACTACTGCATGCCTTTAAAAATCTGGTAAGTGCCGCCCGTATAATTGCCCTGAAACGAAGTCGCCCGCATGCCTGCCACTAACTCCATTTCCAGTGGGACATGTTCGTAGGAATAAAGCGCGTGCCCTTTTTGAGTGCAGCGCGGACAAGCAATATTGTCATAGCTGTATACGTCCACCTGCACCTCATCCAGCCCGACGATACGTTGCGTGTGATAAGCCCCCAGGATGACTTTCTGAATCACCACGCCCGGCGCCAGCTGAATATGCCACGTGACAGGCTCATAAGCCATCAGGCCGAGAATCATGGGTTTGCTATCGTCAGTGATATTTACAGTGACTATGCGCTGATCACGACCCGCCAGTAAAAACGCATCGCATTCGCCTGGCACAAGTGGCCCCAACTTGCCCGCTGCCGCCCTGGCTGCCTGACATTGCGCCCACCAGGGTCGCTGGTCTGCCTCTGGTGGCAATGTGCCTTGGTAAACGCCAATCACATGCAAAGCCACGCTGGATTCTGCGGCAGATTTGAGGGGGATAGGCTGGGTAATGCTGGTCGGCTTAGGCGTACAACATCCAGCCAACCCTAAGGCCAGGGTGACAGCAAAAGCACGGTAAAAGGACAGTGAAGATGGCATGCTGAATACTTTCAACGCTGGTTTGTTGGCTAGGCATCACGTCATCAAGCATAAAAAGCTTCATTCGCCGTGATCACCGCATGCATTTATCAATAAATTCACAGCGCAAGCAATAGCCATTTGGGGCTATCAGCCCTGGGTACAACTAACGCTTCAGGGCTAGCAGCAACACGCCTGCGGCAACCAGTGCCAAGCCCAACCACTCGCGCAAAGACAAGCGCTCACCCAAAAACAGACAGGCAAATAGTGCAACCAGCACCAGACTGAATTTATCCACCGGTGCCACTTTCGACGCATCACCCAATTGCAGGGCACGGAAGTAACACAGCCAGGAAGCGCCCGTCGCCAGCGCTGACAAGCTCAAAAACAGCCAGGCACGTCCCGGCAAGCTCAAGGGATTACTCCACTTACCTGCTAGCCAGACAAAGGGCGCCAGCACCAGCGTAATCAGCACGGTACGAATCAATGTTGCAAAGTCTGAGTCTATGCCCTGAATACCGACCTTGGCAAAAATTGCCGTTAAGGCGGCAAAACAGGCCGACAGCGCCGCCCAGAAAAACCAATCCCCCGTCATTGACGCCCTCCCCGGCTTATCAAAGAAATGTCCTAATCCACATTCTGGCCAATGCGCCACAGCACGCCAGAAGGATCTGTCAGACAAAAATCGCGCATCCCCCATGGCTGCAACTGTATCGGCCAGAGCTTGATGCCATATTTTTGCACAATGCCCGTTTGCTCAATCTGCTGCCACCAGGCATCCACATCCGGGACCAGCAAATGCATCATAAAGTTTTCTGCCAGATTTTCTGCACAAAAATCCTGCAACAAAAAACTCACATGCTCAAAGTGGAAATAAGCCACCCCGCCACCCTCCGAGGCCATCTTGAAGCCTAAATCAAGATAAAACTGCTTGGATAACGCAAAGTCTTTGCTAGGCACAAACGCCTTGATTTCAGTGACCTGGAGAGTTGACATCTCAGCCCCTTTCGCTATCTAACCAGTAAATAGATCATCGCGATGGTTGTTGTCGCAGATAACCCCAACGACAAAAACAACATGGTCTTGTATGTCGTTACCTGTGTTCTGGCCTCCTCAGCGGCGTCTTCCAGAGCGAGGATGGCCTGCTGCATTTTTTCTGCCAGCAAGTGAATAGACTCGGCATTCTGCAAAGTCGCTGTCTGCAACTCCTCAATCTGCTTGGTCAATACAGGATCAACCTTTTCCGCCTCAGGCTTGGCGGTAAATGCCGGAATGGCAGCCGTTGCCACCTGCGCCAGATAAGGCGCAACGGCTTTAAGAATGGGTAAAAACTGAATGGCCACGTGTATCCTTTCTGCCTTAACGCAATACATTGATGCTCATGGTAAAGGCTATACTTGCACGCGTCCAGCATGGATTTCCCGAACTCACGACCACACCCACGTAAGTTTCAGGCTAAGGTTACGGTTTAAATAACCAACTTTTGCGCATTAACACAGCAATCACAAAAGGCCAAAAGAGCGTATTAATCACATCATGCAAACTGGCATTCCAGCGCCAATATCCCAAGCTATGCAGGTCATCCCGCATATCTAGCACTTCACCGCAGCAGGCCATGATAAACACAGTGAGCAAGGGCATAAAACGATGCCCCTGCCTACGAAAAATGCACATCGCAACAAAAAATACCATCAACCCAACATAAATATGCAATGCGTCTTTTGAAAGGCCCGTGACACTCACAATCGCCAACTTGATCGCTTGAAATGTTGAAACCGCCATACGCCCCTCATACTCTGGCACGATCAGCAGCCCCTAGTTGATGACTTTTGCTGAAACCTGATTGCATATTGCCAAGCCTCACTCAGATGTTGCGACAAGATCAAACTGACTTGCTATTGCTGCAATAACCTCTACCGGCCCCTCAATGCGCCATTCATCATAAGGATCCCACTCACATTTTAGCTTTATGCCAGCCCGTTTTAAGCGGATGCAGTCGTAATCAATTCCAGCATCAAAGCCACCGTAACGCGCATACATTTTCCAGCCCGTCTGCTCAAGCCATGCCAAAACGCTGGCAAACTCTTGATGTCCGATATTGGCAATGGCTGAAAAATCTCTCCTCCGAAACGGCCACATTACCAACCGGCGCATCAAATTGACGAACAGCTTCATAGCGTTTTGGAAAGAAGTCTGGATTCTAACGTCTACCCTGGGTGCCCTTAGACAGGGTCTAACCGGAGCGCTGTAAAAAGCCCGCTATTTTTGATTGGAGCGCTCTTTTTCATACTCTTCATAGGTTTTCTTGTTCAAATTCTCTAAACAACGATCAACCTCACTCGGGGGCTGATTGCGGCAATTGTTCTCAGCTCCGCGCTTTACCCCCTCATACCACGACTGAGAAGTGCAGCCTGCAATTGCCATGATCCAAAAAGAAAATGAGACAAAGGCGATGTATTGTTTTGTTTTTACTGGCAGATTCATATTTAAATGCTCAATAAGTGTAGCGTTAGTTTAATGGGCTAGCGAGGATGGCAGCGCAGCCGGAATTATTAAACTTGCGCGCATCGAAGTAAGTTCTCGCCAATCCCGCTTCATGGATGAGTTAGCCAACATGCTTAACAACAGAGAGCAAATGATAGACTCTCTCTGGCGAAAGTGCATGAGTTAATAATGGGTTGGCAAGCTCGAAAAGAACCTCACTAACGACAGGTTCGGATAATGCCAAATCATCTCTGCACTCAAGAGCATTGGCCCAGCTCTCAACATCTGACCCAGTGATTGAACCCTCGGCAAATAAAGTTAAAACCCGCTCTAGGTTTTCTGGAGTTAAGACAACTACATACTCTTCACTGTCCCATGCAAATTCAGACATTCGTGCAATTGCTTGAGCAATTGGTAACTCAGCATAGACAAGAGCTTTGAGAGCATCTACGCGGTTCATATGGTTAACGTTGAGGAAGGGGCTGCGCTTTAGCGCAGTCCCAGCATAGCGAACTTGACCGTATGTTAGACATTGCTTTCCCTATGCGCAAAAAGTTTATTGATTTCCAGATGCGCAGAAATATTACGAGCATATGTTTTTTCGTTACCGGCCAGCGTAGATGTGACACTCGAAAGATATGTACTTCGTAAATTTCTGCCCAGATGATCGAAGAGCGTGTTGCAGAGCTTTATACCCGCAATCTTTTGACCATTCAAATGCAGATAACAGGCAAGAGCAAATGTATCTCTGTAGAGCACCCTTTCTGTTGCCGTTTTGCTTTCTTCATCAATGATTGAACAAAGTTTATTGATGTCGACGATCTTCATAACTACTCCTTGGGATTATGCCTAACGAAAAGTAGACCCAAAAAACGAACCTAAACTTTATATAGGCCGGTGGCTGTAAATTCAATAAAATGATTTATCATAATTAAATCAATTATTATTATATTTTTATTACACCTTAATAAAAGGATCGCAGTATGGAAAACACACCTGAGGTAAAACCAGCACCAAAGTTGTTTCCTTTAATCGTAGAGCGATTGCGTTTAAAAAATTACAGCAACCGCACCGAAGAAGCTTATATACAGTGGATTAAACGCTTTATTTTGTTTCATGACAAGCGCCACCCCAGAGACATGGGCACGGCTGAAATTGAGGCGTTTTTGAACCATCTGGCGGTAGAGAAAAAGGTGGCGGCTAGCACTCAAAGTCAGGCGAAAAGCGCCCTGCTGTTTTTGTATGATGAGGTGTTGGAGCGGAATCTCCCAAAACTTGAAAACTTGACCAAGTTACCGGCAAAGAAAGACTTGCCTGTGGTATTGAGCAAGCAGGAGATACAGGCCGTACTTTCTGGGTTAGAGGGGATGATGTGGTTGATGGTGAGCTTGTTATACGGTAGTGGCTTGCGGGTGATGGAGTGCTTGCGCTTGCGGGTGGCGGATATTGATTTTGATCGGCAGGAAATTTTGGTGCGCGACCCGCAAGGTTATAAAAACCGTACGACATTATTACCAGGAACGTTGGTGCATCCTTTAAAAACACATTTGGCGTCTATTGAGGTATTACATGCCGAGGATTTGAGTAAAGGTTTAGGGGAAGTCTGGATGCCTGAGGGATTGGCTAAACGCTACCCCAATGCAGGTAAGGATTGGCAGTGGCAATATGTGTTTCCCTCAAGCCGTTTATCGGTTGCGCAGCAATCAGGCGGAGTTTACCGCCACCATGCGGATGAAAAACCAATACAGCGGGCGGTGAAAAATGTGGCCAAGCAATTAGGCATTAAAAAAACCGTGACGCCGAATACACTGAGGCACAGCTTTGCCACACACTTGCTGGAAGGTGGCCATGACTTGCAGACCGTGCAGCGCTTGTTGGGTCATGCCAATGAGGCAAACACTAAAGTCTATGCGCAACTGGTCAACACTGGCGGACGGAGCGTGGCCAGTCCACTTGATGTGATCAAACCAATTGTGTAATCAAGTCTCGCTAAGGTGTTTGCTTTATCATCGAGAGATTTTCACAGCCGATTAATTGGGAAAATTTATCAGCAGGCATGGGTTTGCCAAACAAATACCCCTGCCCTTCTTCGCATTGTTTGCTTTTAAGGTATTGATATTGCTCTGCCGTTTCTATGCCTTCGGCAATCGACTGTAAATCAAAGCCATGGGCGATATCGAGGGTCGCGCACACCACGGAGTCGTCTTCTTTGTGTTGCAGCATACCATTGACAAAGGTGCGGTCGATTTTAATGCGTGTGAGGGGATAAGTCTTGAGCAGGCTGAGCGAGGCGTAACCGGTCCCAAAATCGTCAAAGGCAATACCGACGCCGTGCTGCTTGAGTTTGCGTAGCGTGGCTAGCACAATCTCATCTTGATCCAGCGCGATATTTTCGGTGATTTCGAGTTCCAGCGCTTGCGCGGGTAGGCCATGTTTTGCCAACACCAGCATCACCTCATCGACCAACTCTCCGGTATGAAACTGCGCGCTAAATAAATTCACCCCTACCCGCAAATGCCCGGCACCTTGGCGACGCCAAAAAGCCAACTGGCTACAGGCTTCATCAAGTACCCAGCTGCCCACCGTGGCGGCCAGTGGTCCGCTCTCTAGTGCGGATAAAAAAGTAATAGGCGGCAGAAGGCCGCGTAGTGGATGGTTCCAGCGGATCAAGGCCTCGGCGCCAGTGATGAGGCCAGTTTGCAGGTTCACTTGAGGCTGGTAATACAACAAAAACTCGCCTTCATCGACAGCACGATGCAATTCAAGTGCATGTTGGCGGCGCGATACCGCGGCCTGGCGCAACTCAGGCACAAACAAACAGGCGCGGCCACGTCCTTGTGCCTTGGCTTTGAATAAAGCAAGGTCGGCATTGCTGACTAACTCTAAGGCTTCAAGCGTATGCAAGGGCGAAAGCGCAACTCCGCAACTGGCAATCACCCTCACAGACTGGCCTTGCATTTGCATCGGTTGCTCAATGCCATCAATCAGTTGCTGCGCAAACTGAGTGGCATCAGTTGGCACTTGCAGGCCGGGCACGACGACCGCAAACTCATCCCCACCCATACGCGCCACCAGACCATGCGCAGGGACAATCCGTAATAACCGTTGCGCGATTTCTCTCAATACGGCATCGCCAACGGTCCCCCCCATGGTGTCATTGATATCTTTAAAACCATCCAGATCTATCATAAACACCGCGGCAGCATGTGGCTGGCTGAGTGTTTCTTCAACAAAACGGTAAAAGCGGACCCGGTTATACAGGCCGGTGAGTGTATCGAGCAACGACTGCTTGCTTTCTGCTTGCAGCGTGGCTGCAGTGGCTGGCACGGGCTTGAGCACTGCTTCGAATTGCAGCTGGCCTTCAGCTTGCCAGGAAAATAACGATAGATTGACCAGAAAGCTCGTCCCCTCTTTATGAAGCCCTGTGAGCTCACACGAACTCGCCACACGGTCTAGTGACCGAGACTGCAATATGGTGTCTATTTTCTCTTGTAAAAGCGCAGCATCCGAGCTGGAAAACAATGTTTGCAGTGGGCGGCCCTCACCCTCGATGAGACGGTAACCAAACATATCGGCCGCGGCCTGATTCCAGGCAATGATCTGCTTGGCGGCATTAAACCAGACGATAGGGGTCGCAGCATGCGCCGCATATTCTTCAAAGTTTGGCCGGGTACGGCTGGCTGAAATTTCAATGCGGCGTAATTCAAGCCGGTCAGATACCATTTGCGCCAGCGCCCTCAATCTGGCCTGGTCTTCTAAAGAAAAATCAAAATGAGGTTGGTGGTCGACAATACACAAGGCGCCTAAGGCCAGGCCTTCTGGTGAAAGCAACCTGACCCCAGCATAAAAACGAATATTCGCCTCACCCGTGACCAGCGGATTGTCATGGAAGCGCTCATCCAGCAAGGCGTCTGGGACGACCATGACCTGGTTTTCGTTGATAGCATGGGCACAAAAAGAAACATCACGGCGCATATCCATTTCGCCAGCACCGACGGCGGCGGCGAAAAACACATGGTCGCTACCGATCATATTGACGGCCGCAATCGGCATGCGAAACATGCGTGCTGCAATGTCTACTACCGGCTCCAGATTGGCAATGACTTCTGGCTGATGCAGGCCATGGTCAAATAGCGCTTGCAACCTTTGCGGTTCATTAGCAGGTATTACTGGGCATTTCATCACAACCCCCTAGGCAAAGAGCATAGATGAATGACATGTCAATTTGCTTTTATGTCAATTCATAAAATTAAATTTTTTGTAACACTACTAATTTTATGCCATCAGCGCAAGCGCGCTGATCAAAGGGTTATTGACTGTCGCCGATGTGATTTTGGCCGCGCAATCTGGCCAGCTTCACCTGCTTTTGACGCTCACGCAAAGACTCTTTCTTTTCTGCGGTCAATTTTTCGTAGCAATAAGGGCAAGAAATACCGGCTTCATATTGCTCACTTTGCATTTCCTCTGTGGTGAGTGGCATGCGGCAGGCATAACACTGGTCATGGTCCCCTACCTCCAGGCCATGCTTGACCGCCACGCGCTGGTCAAACACAAAGCACTCGCCTTCCCACAGGCTTTGCTCTTTGGGCACGGTTTCCAGGTATTTAAGGATGCCGCCTTGCAGGTGATACACCTCTTCAAACCCTTGTTGCTTCATGAAAGAAGAGGCTTTTTCGCAACGGATGCCGCCGGTACAGAACATGGCGACTTTTTTGTGCTTGGTTTTATCCAGGTTTTCGGCAACATATTTGGGAAACTCACGGAAGGTGGTGGTTTTCGGGTCCACCGCGCCTTTAAAGGTGCCAATATGCACTTCATAGTCATTGCGTGTATCCAGCACAATGACGTCCGGGTCTGAAATAATGGCATTCCAGTCTTCGGGCTTAACATAGGTGCCCACGACCAGATTAGGATCTACCTCTGGCACGCCCATGGTGACGATTTCTTTTTTGAGCTTGACCTTCATGCGGTAAAACGGATGACTATCGGCCCAAGATTCTTTGTGCTCGAGATCAGCCAGTCGCGGATCCTGGCGCAAGTAGGTGAGCACGGCGCGGATATCTTCCGGCTTGCCAGCAATGGTGCCATTAATCCCTTCATGCGCCAACAGCAAGGTGCCTTTAATCTGGTGTTGCTGGCAAGTCTCTAAAATCGGTTGTTGCAGGTCTTTATAATTATCCAGCGTGACAAATTTATAGAGGGCAGCGGTGAGATATTGGCTCATGAGAAATCTGGCTTGATTGCAAAATCGCGATTTTACCACTCTAACCCACTGATGCAAAAAGAAAAACGGGCACGCGGCCCGTTTTCATACGCACACTGATTGGCTTTAAGGCTGAATCACCAGTATCTCGGCTTTACCGAGGCCACCCATATCGCCCATCCAGCGTTGTACGCGCTGACTGCTGATTTGCGCAAAGCGGCTATCTAGCAACTTAAAGGATTTATACAGAATTTTGAGGAAAGGCAGCTTGTGCAAACCACAGTCTATCCAGGTCGCCTGCGGCGCTGGCGATTGTGCCAATAATAAAGTCCCGCGTTTCATGCCGTAACCCAGATATACACCTGTGCTGCCCAGTACGCCCAGCGTCCCTGCCATCATGTCCGAGCCGCAATAGTCACCGGCATTGCCTTCAATCAACAGCATGCCGCGACGCATACGGTCGCCGGCACGTGCGCCAGCGTTGCCTTTGCAAATAAGAATACCGTTTTGCAGTTGCGCCCCTAAAAAGTCACCCGCATCCCCCTCAACCAATAGCTGGCCAGCCGTCATGCCGAAGCCGATGTATTGGTGCGAAGAAGTTGTGTTTTTAAAAGTCAGCTTAGTTGCCTCTGTGGCTGCGTCCACGCTCACCTCAAACGCGTCGGCAACAGACAAATTGGCCGCCAGTTTGATGGCGCCGATCTCGGTCTCGGTTTTGCCTTGCAAGGCCAGCGGCAATAAGGCACGGCAATCGACCGTGCGCGAGATTGGCTTGGCGGTTAATACGATATGGCTCATGCGGTCACCTCCCCGCTTAAAATTGGACGCAGTTTAAAGTGGTGCTGGCCCAGCTTGCCGCCGTAGTTACCGGCAGAAATACGCAAGATGCCATTTTCTTTACCCAGGCTACAGGCCGCTTCAATCCCAGCTTTCATCGAAACAGCAATATCTTCAAAAGTCAGGCCATTGACCACAATTTCCATCACGCTTTCCACCCGTGGATCGAGCTCGCTCTTAACCACGCCTTTAAGGGTTGGGCAGAATGCGTCGTTGGTACTGGCAAACATTTTGGGGTACTTGCTGCCCACCTTGGAACCAGAGCGCACCACCCCGCCCGGGAAAGGCATAATCACATTGGGCAGTTTGCGCATGGCATCAATGGCGGCTTCACAGGCCGTCAGCACTTGTGCCTGACTGGCGCCCAAGACCAGGAAGTTACCGCCGCCAATGGCACGTACCATGCCCGTGGTTTCTTCGGTTAAAAACTCGCCATCCATCACCGGAATACGCCAGTAGCGCTTAAGCTTGCCCGTGGCATCGGGGATTTGTTTGGACACCTGATAACCATCGCCAAAAAAGCGCAAATGTTTGCCGAGGCTGATCATGTCTTCTGACTCAATCCCGGCAAAGGCGGCCGCGGTTGGGCAAGTGAGAATACATTGGCCCATGCGCGTTTCGAGTTGTTGCATAAGCACTTTGCTGCCCATGGCAAACATGAGCACACTAACGCCCGGACGACCGTCCGGGGTTTCATCCTCGGACAACTCCCGCTCTATGCCCGCCTCGACGCCACAGCCAATCACACTGGTGGCAAAACCCGTCATGGCATTGGCGGCGTTATATGCCCAGCGCAAATTTTGCGCCGTAATCAGGATACGCGTGCCGCGCATATTAAATGCTTCAGCAAAGGTATCGTCTATGTCTACGCCATTTAACTGCATATTCACCCCTGGCTATGGTTAATGACATGGTTGCGGCCATCTTCCGCAATCTGGTCATCCGAAATTTTAAAGTTGTGCATTTGCATGGTGTGGTAACGGTCAAAATACTGCTTGATGTCTTTCTCCACACCCAGATCAAAGGCTGGTTTGGCGGTATGTGTTGCGCCCCACACCACCTTGACCACTTTGCCCTCTTTCACTACCAGCTCGCCGTCTTTAAACACCAGGTCTGGCTTGGCGAACATCGCCTCCTTGTCAGCCTGATCGGTATAGACGGTAATATCAGCCGCAGCGCCCACGCCCAAATGTCCCCGGTCGTGCAGGCCAATCAACTTGGCCGGGGCTGAGCGGGTCATGGTGGCGATTTCATATAAGCTATATTCGCGTTCCAATGATTTCAGGTTACTCATGGCTTGCGCATCGAGGTTGAGCTTGTCAAACGCATCATTACGGAAGGTTTTATCCATGAGCAAACGGATCAAATGCGGATAGCTGGTAAACGGCGCACCGTTCGGATGATCTGTAGTCAGGAAAATGCGCCAAGGGTCATCCACACTTAAAAATACTTCCAGGCCAATCGCCCATTGCAAGGCGTTGACATAGTTCTGGTCGCGGTATTTGAACGGCACCACGCCACAGCCGGCGTCGCATTCAATGTCCATAATCACCGATTTTTTCGGATTGGCCACTTTGGCGTTTAAGTGCTGCATCATGTTGTCGCCAGACGCGGTCACGGTCTGGCCAAACAGAATCTGGCCGACATCCGCAGTGATGTGTTTGTTGTTGTTGATCGCTTCGGCAATATTGGCGGCGGCAGAAGAAAACCTCTTGTCGCCCTCGGTGCCATAACTGTGAAACTGGATATGGGTCAAATGCATGGGGATGCCATCGCTGGCGCCCATGGTATCCAGCGTGGTCTGAAAGTTACCGGCCACGCCCAGGTTATTACAGTGCACATGCAAAGGTTTGGCAATACCTATCTCATTTACGGCACGGCTCAAAGCCTGCAAAATGCGGCGCGGCGTGATGTTGTAATAACTGTGCAGTTGATCCAGGTCCTGGCGGCGCTCATTGAATTTAAACGCGGAAATGCCGCCCGGATTGACCACTTTGATGCCTATGGTTTGCGTCGCATGCAGAGTCCACGCCACATAGTCATTAATGGTTTTCTGGTCAGCATTCTGGCTCAGCAAACGCAGCAGGTAATCATCGTTACCCAGCATGGCGTAGCCGCCTTTATCAATCATCGGCGTGTCACCCATTTCCATATGCGCCTGACGCGCATTCACGGCGAGCACGGCCGGCTCAAAGGCAGCGGTATAACCCATTTCGATATAGCGCATGCCGGTATCGGTGGTATTCGGTGTCGCATGGTGGCTGCAGTTGGCGCCGCAGATGTGAGCTTCAGGCTCCTCCAGCTTGCGCATGGCCTGGTATTCAGGCAGCAGCATGCGGGCAATATTGACTTTGCCGCCACCAATATGGCTATGCATATCAATCGCCCCGGCCATCACGATCTTGCCATTCAGGTCGTACACCTGCGCAATTTTTTCACTGTCGGCCGGTTTGGCAATAATGCGGCCATCACGGATATAAATATCCTGCACCACGCCATCCTTGCCGTGCGCGGGGTCAATCACTTTAGCGTTCTTGAGTACGGTAATCATGCCGCCACTCCTTTAAGTTCTGTTTCTATCATGGCGATCACTTGTGACAAGGTGGGCAGGTCAGAAGGCTTGGCTGCGCTGAGCGGCAAGGTAACCGAGCCATCCACACGGAATTGCTGGCCGTTGCAGTCCAGCCCTGGCGTCGCAACGGGGATAAACACTGCTAGCGTCTCTTCAAATTGGCTGTCAGCAGCACCGAGCACAATCACGGGTTTAGTGCCTGCAGGCGGCATCGCATCCGGACTGTAACTATTCACCCATACCACCGCGTCATGGCTTTCCCAGTCTGGTGTATCAATAATCACGCCATTAAGCCAGGTATGTGCGTAGTTGACGCTGGTATCGCCATCACTGCCGCCAAGCGACAAACCCATGGCGCGGCTCTTCTGGTTCAAGGCGACCACGGTTTCAGTGATATTTTCAATGGTTAATTCGGCATGCGCATAATGCAGGTCTTTGGATACCCACACCAAGGTGGCGTACTTGGCTGCCTTCAGCGTCTCAGCCACGGTTCTCAAACGGCTCACGTCTACCCCGGCCACTGTTTCCGCAGTCACTGGCTTGCCCATCACCAGGGCCCTTAAGGTGGCGACCACCTCCGGTAACTGTTCGCTCGCACAAGGAATCACTTCAGGTGCGCGTCCATCGGGAGAGACGCCAGGCTTGGTATTCAGGTCATCGCCGCCCAGGTAGATGATCTTGCGGGCGGCAGGCGCGGTAAACATGGCCTCAGGCACCCACACCACGCGCTCGAAAAAACGGGTATTGTGGCTCACCACATCAGTGCCTATCATCAGGATCACATCTGCGCGGTTGCGTACTTCGGTCAAGGTGGTGGTCTGCCAGCCGCGATGCTGTAATACCTGCATGTTGCGCAGCGTACTGCTGGCATTGAGATGCGTCATTGCCGCATGCGTATGATGCGAAAGGCTGACCAGAGCACGCGCACCGTGGACATCGGTACTGCTGCCGGCGATCAATGGCGTTTTGGCTTGCTTGAGCAGTTCGACGGCGGCATGTACGGCCTGGGTCAGCGACACAGGTTGCCCCGCCACCCGAGGTTGCGCACCATTACTCGTTCGCGCATAGAACTTTGCGGCTTTGCCACACGAAAACTGCTGTTTGGCAATGGCCTCCCCCGAAATGTCGTCACATAGCAAGCCGCAAGCCGGGCATGCATGCATACTGTTTTGTTGATTTGTCATGGCTTTATAGTCTCTCGTTTTGATCTTTATGTATTCAATCCTGAATATCCACCTGACCGTGGGAAACCATCACATCATAAAACATCTGCTGACAATAGATAAAAAAAATAAAGCAATGAATGCCTGCTATTTAACGCAATAAAAGCCTGTCATCCGTATCTAAGGTTTATCAATCACAGTAAAAATAGTAGAATAGTCGTTTGTTTTTCTTGTTCATTACTTTATTTGGAGTTCTCATGGCTTTAGAGCGTACACTCAGCATCATCAAACCAGACGCCGTTGCAAAAAACGTGATTGGTCAAATCTACACCCGCTTTGAAAACGCCGGTTTGAAAATTGTTGCAGCTAAAATGACCCACCTGACTCAAGCTGAAGCTGAAGGCTTCTACGCTGTGCACAAAGAGCGCCCTTTCTTCAACGACCTGGTTAAATTCATGATCTCTGGTCCTGTGATGATCCAGGCATTGGAAGGCGAAAACGCGGTATTGAAAAACCGTGAACTGATGGGTGCAACTAACCCTAAAGACGCAGCCCCTGGCACCATTCGTGCTGACTTCGCTGAAAGCATTGATGCTAACGCCGTGCACGGTTCCGACTCTTTGGAAAATGCGGCCATCGAAATCAAATACTTCTTCGGTTAATCACACCCTTCGTCACTTAAAGACGATCACATTGATACCGAACTAGGAATACACTTGGTTAACTTACTGAATTTTAACCAATCGCAACTCGCCGAGTACTTCACCAGTCTCGGCGAGAAGCCTTTCCGCGCCAAACAATTGATGCGCTGGATGCATCATTTCGGGGTGCTTGACCTCGACCAGATGACCGATATTGCCAAAACTCTGCGCGAAAAACTGCGTCAGGAAACCGAATTTGCGCTGCCAGACGTGCAGTTGGAACAAGTGTCAGATGATGGCACCCGCAAATGGCTGATCGGCACAAACAACTTAAGAGACGGCACGTCTAACAGTGTGGAAACCGTCTTTATCCCTGAAGATGACCGCGGCACGCTGTGTATCTCCAGTCAGGTAGGCTGTGCACTCGAATGCACATTCTGCAGCACCGGTCGCCAGGGCTTCAACCGCAATCTCAACGTCTCCGAAATTATCGGCCAACTATGGATTGCCAATCACGCCCTGCGCCAGGCGCCTGGCTATGACTTGCTGCCACCCGGTGAGCGCATTATCTCCAACGTGGTGATGATGGGCATGGGTGAGCCATTGGCCAACTATGACAACGTCGTCACGGCGATGCAAATCATGCTGGATGACAGCGCTTATGGCTTAAGCCGTCGCCGCGTCACCCTGTCGACCAGCGGCATGGTGCCAGCGATGGACAGACTCAAAGAAGATTGCCCCGTCGCCTTGGCGGTGTCGTTACATGCGCCGAATGATGCGCTACGTGATGAGATCGTCCCAATTAATAAAAAATATCCAATTAAAGATCTGATGGCCGCTTGCGAGCGCTACCTAGTCAAAGCACCACGTGATTTCGTGACGTTTGAATATGTCATGCTGGACGGCGTCAATGACACCCTGGAACACGCCAAGCAACTGATGAATATCGTGCGCGATGTCCCTTGCAAATTTAACCTGATCCCATTCAACCCGTTCCCTAACAGTGGTTACGGGACGTCCAAGCCCATGCAGGTGCGTGCGTTTCGTGATATGTTAATGCAGGCAGGCTTTGTAGTCACCGTGCGTAAAACCCGCGGAGACGACATTGATGCGGCCTGCGGGCAACTGGCAGGTAAAGTGCTCGATAAAACCCGCCGCACCGAGAAAACCATAGCGATACACCCGGAACAGTAAGTGATGACAGCCCCCTTGTACAAGCCTTTCGTGGTCATCTCTGCAGTGACCTTGTTACTGTGGCTGTCAGGGTGTGCGCAAAACCCTTCGTCCAACGCTCAAGCTCAGCCTTATGACCAGCAGCCTATCGGACGCGAAAGCGGCGATATGGAATCTGCCCGCGTGCATACCGAACTTGGCGCGGAGTATTTCCGGCTCAAACGATACGATGTGGCCCTTGAGGAGTTTAATACCGCGCTTGAACGCAGCGCGACCTATGCCCTTGCCTACAACGGTTTAGGCCTGGTCTATGCGGCCCTCGGTGAAAAAGCACGCGCAGAAGCCGCATTCAAGCGGGCGATTCAACTGCAACCAGCTAACTCGGAGTCACACAACAACTATGGCCGTTTTTTGTGTGACCAAGGTCAATACGACGCCTCACAAAAAGAGTTTTTGCTCGCGGTGAAGAATCCGTTGTATAAAACACCGCAAATTGCGCTATATAACGCCGGCGTCTGTGCCTTGCGTGCCCAGCAAAAACCACAGGCTGAGCACTATTTTTATCAGGCACTGCAAGTGGACCCATTGGCCCACGCCAGTGCTTATCAATTGGCCAACCTGCAATTTGCACGCGGCGAGGCACAACTGGCACTCAACACCGTGCAAAATAGTGTGAACGTTGCCCCGACACCAGAGTCCCTCTTTTTGGCAGTCCGAATTTGCCGGTCCTTACAATTGGCCGATGATGCAAATTATTACAGTGTGCAACTGCACAAACTGTTCCCGAATGCCAATGAAACCAAACAATTGCTGAAAACGGAGTAAATGCACGTGACGTCAGAAGATACCACCAACGTCAATCCTGCACCGGCAGAAAAACCCAGACGTGGCCGTCGGCCCAAGAATGCTGCCACCACGCAGACGGCAGCCAGCCAGGCGCCCACAACAGAGACTGCGGTGAGCCTGGAGCAAACGCCTGCAGCAGTCTCGGTTGCGCAAGCAGCAGCAGAAGCTTCGCGCATGGATATCACACCTGACGATACTAGCAGTCTCAATCCAATACCTACCGATGCGCCTGAAGAGTACGGTGCCGCCATGGGCTTGGAAAGCATCCCGCAACAAGCAGTGAACCCGTCCATCGCTTATGGTTCTGGCTGCGGCAATGTCCTCAAAGCGGCACGAGAGGCACAGGGCTTGAGTATCCATGAAGTGTCTGGCCAATTGCGCCTGGGCGTCAAGCAAATCCAGGCCATTGAGCAGGATGACTTTGATAAGTTGCCACAACCAAGCATTGTGCGCGGCTTTATCCGTAACTACGCACGTTTGCTCAATATTGATGTGGCACCCATCATCGAGGCCTATCAACGCATCGTGCCTAACAAGACCCCGCTGCCCTTGAGTGTCCGCTCGAATGCCAGCCGTTCGGTGATTGATAAACCGGTGCGCGTCTTGCGTCCGCAACGCTTGCTCACCTTGCTGATCTTTTTGATATTGGCCGCGATTGCCGCCTATTTTTATATCAACCATATCAAGCCGCACACACTCAAAGATGCTTCACTGGCGCTGGATGTGGAAGAAATCAGTGAAACAACGGGTCAGCAAATCGAAATTCCAGTGCCTCCGGCAACTGCGACCGCCCCCGAAACAAGCAATAGCGCGACCGTAGAAACCGGTAATACTGCCAGTACAGCCTCAGTAGAGGCGCCCGCAGAAACCAGTCTAGCCATGCAACCGGCCGCAGGCATGCAGCCAGCGAGCCCGGCTGATACGGTTGCCAGCACGCCTACCATTGTCAGCACCCCGACACCGGCAGCCGGTCAGTCGCTTGAAACGACCACGCTCAAAGCCGTGGATCCGCAAAAGGCAAATCTGAGCTTTAAAGTGACTGAAGACTCCTGGGTGCGCATTGAAGATATGCAAGGCAAAAAATTATTTAGTGAGGTACTGCCGGCCGGTTCAGAACGTCAGGTAGTGACAGACAAACCGGTCAATATCACGGTTGGACATGCCGCAGGCACCCAACTGACCATTGATAACCAGCCTTACGATTTAACCCAAGCCACACGTGGTCGTGTTGCGCGTATTCAATTGAAATAATCATGATATCCCGTAGACATACCCGTCAGGTCATGGTCGGACACGTTGCGGTCGGCGGTGGCTTATATGGTACACAGGTGTCGCCTGTGGTCGTGCAAAGCATGACCAATACCGACACCGCCGATGCGGCTGCCACCATCGCGCAGGTCTATGCCTTATGGCAGGCCGGCTCTGAAGTGGTCAGGATTACGGTCAACAGCGCCGAAGCTGCCGCGCAAGTCGCCACCATCCGCAAAGGCCTGGATGCGATGGGGTGTTCTGTGCCGCTGGTGGGCGACTTTCACTTTAACGGCCACAAGCTGTTGCAAGCTTACCCGGATTGCGCCGAAGCACTGGCCAAGTATCGGATCAACCCTGGTAATGTCGGCAAAGGCAGCAAGCGTGACGAACAGTTTGCGGCGATGATAGAAGCCGCCATCCAGTACAAAAAAGCCGTCCGCATCGGCGTGAACTGGGGCAGCCTGGATCAAGCCAAAATGGCACAAATGATGGATGAGAATGGCAAATCTGCCAACCCGCTCTCGGCCGATGCCTTGATGCGCGAAGCCCTGATTCAATCCGCGCTCGAAAGTGCCCAGCAAGCCGTCGATTTAGGCTTAAACCCCGATCAAATCATCATTTCTTGCAAGGTCAGCAACGTGCAGGATCTGGTACTGGTCTATCAGGCGCTGGCGCAACGCTGTGATTATCCCCTGCATTTGGGACTGACTGAAGCGGGCATTGGCTCCAAAGGCATTGTTGCCTCCACTGCCGCACTGGCGATTCTGTTACAGCAAGGCATAGGCGACACCATCCGCGTCTCACTAACCCCCGAGCCGAATGAGTCCCGCACCAAAGAAGTGGTGGTCGCCCAAGAAATCCTGCAAACCATGGGTATCCGCTCATTTACGCCCTTGGTGACCGCCTGCCCTGGCTGCGGCCGGACCACCAGCACCTATTTCCAGGAGCTGGCGATGCAAATCCAGAGCTGGTTACGCAATCAGATGCCAATCTGGCGTAGCCAATACCCCGGCGTGGAAACCCTCAATGTGGCAGTCATGGGCTGCGTGGTTAATGGCCCTGGCGAATCCAAATTAGCCAATATCGGCATTAGCCTGCCGGGCACAGGCGAAACGCCGGTGGCGCCGGTGTTTGTTGATGGTGAAAAAACCGTCACCCTTAAAGGCGACCATATTGCTGAAGAGTTTCAACAGATCGTGGATGAGTATGTGCGCACGCATTATGCCGAAGGTGGCAAACTGCGCACAAACAAAGCGCCCGTGATCCCGATTGTGGCCGTATAAGCCATCCACCTCCCCCATTCGTACAAGATGAGTCAAACATTTCAATCCATTAAAGGTTTTTACGACATCCTGCCAGAAGCCACGCCCTTGTGGTTCAAGCTTGAAGATACGGCACGCCGGATCTTGAGCCAGTATGGTTACAACAATATCCGCATGCCACTGGTCGAGCCGACCGAGTTGTTTGTGCGCAGCGTAGGCGAGCATACAGATATCGTAGAAAAAGAAATGTACGCCTGGGAAGACAAGCTCAATGGCGACAAACTGACGTTGCGCCCGGAAGGCACGGCCGGTTGCGTACGTGCCGTGGTGGAACACAATCTCACTTACAATGGCCCGCAACGCCTGTGGTATATGGGACCCATGTTCCGTCATGAAAACGTACAAAAAGGCCGTCAGCGCCAGTTTCACCAAATCGGCGTAGAAGCCTTTGGCTTTGAAGGGCCCGATGTGGATGCCGAGCAAATCGTATTGCTGGCCAGACTGTGGCAAGCGCTGGGCATTGCCGACGTTGAATTACAGTTAAATAGCATTGGAAATGCCGAAGAGCGTACAAAATATAGAAACTGGCTCATTGAATATTTCGAACGCCATGTAGATATATTGGATGAAGATGCTAAGCGTCGTTTGTATACAAATCCTTTAAGAATCCTAGATAGTAAAAACCCTCGCATGCAAGACATGTGTCAAGCAGCTCCTAGGCTTTTAGACGTTTTAGGAGATGAGAGTAAAAAACACTTTGATGGCCTTTGCAATATATTGCATCAGGCAGGCATTGCTTACACGATTAACCATAGACTGGTGCGTGGCTTGGACTATTACAACCGCACAGTCTTTGAATGGGTGACCACCAAACTTGGCGCGCAAGGCACCATTGCCGGCGGCGGACGCTACGACACGCTGGTAGAACGTATTGGTGGGAGTGCGACTCCGGCTTGTGGCTTTGGCATCGGCCTGGAACGCGTATTCCTGTTGATGCAGGAATATGGCGTCACCGCCCAGAACCAACCCGATATTTACCTGGTCAATGTGGGCGAGTTGGCGACACAAAAAGCCTTTACGCTGGCCGAAAGACTGCGTAGCATGGGACTCAAGGTGGTCTTGCACGCCGGTGGCGGTAGCTTTAAATCACAAATGAAAAAGGCCGACCGCAGTGGTGCGCGCTTTGCCGGCATTTTTGGGGATGATGAAGCAGCCGTTGACGAACTGACCTTAAAACCCATGCTGGGTCAAGGCGAGCAAGCACGTGTCAGCTTTGATCAAGTCGCCTCCATCGTTAATGCGGGCTGATTGGCGGCAGTGTTCTGTTTGAATGATGACTGGTCTGAATAGCAAGGCTGGTAAATATCAACAACGGTCGCTGGCATGGCGATAAATCCGTAATTTTGTGAATCTGGTGATTGATCTATCAACATGAGCGAAATCTTAAATATCCAGGACCTCAATATTTACCCGGCCAATGCGCCAGGGCGCTACTTGGTCAAACAGGCCTCGCTCAGCCTCGCCCGTGGCAAGACAACCTGTATCGTGGGTGAGTCTGGTAGCGGCAAAAGCCTCACTGCGCTCAGTATCATGAAGCTACTTTCCCCGCAATTGCGCATGCAAGGCCGCGTGGTATTTCAGGGCCAGGATCTCAGCCAATTAAGCGAGCGCGAAATGCAAGCCATCCGTGGTCGAAAAATCGGCATGATTTTTCAGGAGCCCATGACCTCGTTAAACCCGGTACTCACCATCGGCTTTCAGATCGGTGAGCCACTGCAAACGCATTTAGCGCTTAAAGGTGCCGCACTTAAACAAAAAGTCGCTGAATTACTAACGCAAGTGGGCATTGATCCCACGCGCGCCAACAGTTATCCCGACGAACTTTCAGGCGGGCAACGTCAGCGTGTCATGATAGCCATGAGCATTGCTTGCCAACCTGCCCTGCTGATTGCCGATGAGCCGACAACTGCGCTTGATGTTACCGTGCAAGCACAGGTGCTGCGCTTGCTCGATGAACTCAAGCAACGGCTGAATATGGCGATGCTGTTTATTACCCATGACTTCGGTGTGGTCGCGGATATTGCCGACGATGTCATCGTCATGTTCAGAGGTGAAATCGTAGAAGCTGGCCCGGTCAGCCAGGTATTGGATGCGCCACAGCATCCATATACCCGTGCCTTGCTCGCTTGCGTGCCCGATGCTGAGGGCAAAAAAGTGTTGCAGCCCATGCGCTATGACTGGCTGACGCCTGCGTGAGGTCGATATGACGGATTTCCTGTTACAAGCCCATCATCTAAGCAAAAGTTACCGTCAGCGGACCGGCACGCTCGGGCTGAATACCCAGACCATACATGCCCTCGACGATGTCAGCCTGCAACTCAAACGCGGCAGTACGCTGGCTGTGGTCGGCGAATCTGGCAGCGGAAAATCCACACTGGCTCGCGGCATTTTGCGCCTGCTGCCGCTAGACCAAGGCCAGGTGCTGTTCGATGGTCAAGACTTTCTCGCGCTAGACCAAAGCAGCCTGCGGCATGCACGGCGCCATATGCAAATGGTGTTTCAAGACCCATTTGCTTCACTCAACCCCAGAATGCGTGTGGGTGAAATCATTGCCGAGGGCCTGGTGATCCATGGCATCGGCGATAAAAAACAACAACAAAACAGCGTCTTTGAGATGCTGGAAAAAGTCGGGCTAAAAGCTGAAGATGCCAGCAAATATCCGCACCAGTTTTCAGGCGGCCAACGCCAGCGTATCGGCATCGCGCGTGCCCTGATTCTGCAGCCCAAGCTGGTCATCTGCGATGAGCCGGTGTCGGCGCTAGATGTGTCAGTGCAGGCGCAAATCCTGTTATTACTCAAGCAACTGCAACAAGAAATGGGGCTCAGTTATCTGTTTATCACGCATGATTTACGCGTGGTCAGGCATATTGCCGATGAGGTTCTGGTCATGCAAAAAGGCAAAGTAATTGAGCAAGGAAGCGTAGAAACCATTTATAATGTTCCCCAACAAAAATATACCCAACAGCTGCTCAGCGCAATTCCTGGTCAAGGCCTGCGCGGGGCTGCCGCATAATTAAGATCCTAATACAAGAATACGCAGGAAATTCAATGGCATACGATTTGGAAGAACAGGAACAACTAGATGAGTTTAAAGCCTGGTGGAACAAAAACGGTAAACTGGTCACCCGCCTGGTGATTGCAGCGGTCATCGTCTATGGCGGCTGGCAAGGATACCAGTCTTACATGAATAGCAAGGCCACTGCAGCCTCTACCGCCTATCAGACCTTGATCAGCAGTTCCTTGCTGGATGTTGATAGCAAAAAAGCCGAGCAAATTAGCAAAGAAGCGCAAGCCATTGAGCAAGACTACAGCATGACCCCTTATGCAGGCCGTGCCGCCCTGTTTGCAGCGCGCGCATTGCATGAAGCCAAGCAGTCCGAAGCCTCTGAAAAGCAATTGCGCTGGGCGATGGCTGAAGCAAAAGAACCCGCCATTAAACAGATGGCCGCCATTGAAATTGCCGGCTTGCAAATTGAGCGCAATGCACTGGACGATGCCAAGAAAACCTTGGAAGGCATCAATGATCCAGGCTTTGATGGCATTAAAAACAGTTTGCTTGGCGATATCCTGATGGCGAAAAAACAGGAAAAAGAAGCGAAACAAGCCTATACCAAAGCATTGCAAGCACTTGATCCTGAAGGAAAATTGTTTTACCTGACCCAGCAGAAGCTGGATGCTTTAGGATAATTGCTAATGAAGTTGAATGTTGCCGCCATGCCTGCCCCGTCTCACCGTCTCAAACAATGGACACTGGTTGCCCTGTGTGTCATCGGGAGCAGTTTGACTGCGTGTACGGCATTCAACGACGTTAAAACCAATTTAAGTGAAAGTATTTTTGGCACCGAGCCTGCGAACCCGCCTGTAGAGCTTGAGGAGATCAAATCCTCTTACGAGACACGCGTACAGTGGTCCACCGATGTGGGCGAAGCTGGCCGTTTCAGCTACGTGCCCGTCCTGGCTGACAACATGGTGTATGCCGTCAATGCAGAAGGCAGCGTAATGCAGCTTTCTGCAGAAAATGGCAAAACGCTGTGGCAAACAGAATTAGGCGAGCCCATCAGCAGTGGCGCAGGACTGGGCGGTGGCCTGGTGTTGGTCGGGACCAGCAAAGGCCACGTCTATGCACTCAACCTGAATGGCAGAAAGCTGTGGAGCGCCGTGCTCTCCAGTGAAATACAAGGCTCCCCGCGCTATTATGATGGCACGGTAATTGTGCGTACCACCGATCACCATATTTACGGCATTGATGCGGCAGATGGCCGCCGCAAATGGTCTTATGAACGTGCCACCCCTTCCCTCTCGCTCAAAACGCATGCCGGCATCGTCGTAGATGGCGGCGCCATTTATGCTGGCTTTCCTGGTGGGAAACTGGTGGCGATTCGTGCCGACAATGGCAAACTGATTTGGGAAGCAACGGTTGCCCAACCCAAAGGCGTGACTGAAATCGAACGGATTGCAGACATCACCAGTTTGCCGTTTGTCGATGGCCCACTGGTGTATGTGGTAGCTTATCAGGGCAAAGTCGCCGCCGTTGACCGTCAGCGTGGACAAGTGGTGTGGAGCCGCGATATTTCAAGCTATGTCGGCCTGACCGCAGAGAATAACAAAGTGTACCTGAGCCACACCATCGGCTCAGTCTACTCACTGGATGCCAGCAATGGCAAAACCTTTTGGCGCCAGGGCAACCTGGGCTACCGCAACCTGACCGTGCCTCTCCCACTCAGCAATATTGTGGCTGTTGGTGACCTGGAAGGCTATGTCCATTTACTGAGCCAGGATGACGGCAGCTTTGTCGGCCGTCTGCAATTAGGTTCCAAACCCCTTATGGCATTGATCGCAGGCACCAATGCCAACCAGTTTCTTGCACAATCGCGTGACGGTCACCTTTACGCCGTGACATATAAATAATGCTACCTACCATCGTGCTTGTTGGCCGACCCAATGTCGGCAAATCTACTTTATTCAATCGTTTGACCAAATCGCGAGATGCGCTGGTCGCCGACTTGCCTGGTCTCACGCGTGACCGGCATTACGGCCGAGGCCTGGGCGCCAGCCAGCCCTATCTGGTCATTGATACTGGCGGCTTTGAGCCCACCGCAGATACGGGTATCTTGAAAGAAATGGCCAAGCAAACCTTGCTTGCCATTGATGAAGCCGATGTCATTATTTTTCTGGTCGACGCCCGGGCTGGCCTGACACCGCAAGAATTTACCATTGCGCAAACCTTGCGCAAGGCCCAGCGGCCGGTACTGCTGGCAGTGAACAAAACCGAAGGCATGCGCAAAGCCATCGTCAGCGCTGACTTTCATGAGCTAGGCATGGGCGAACCTCTGTCCATCTCTTCCGCACATGGCGAGGGTGTCAGAGATTTGATTGAACTGGCGCTGGAAACCATCGCCGATAAGGAAATCGAAGCTTCCGAGCCTGTGAATCCGGACAATCCCCGCATTGCAATTGTTGGCCGCCCTAACGTTGGCAAATCGACACTGGTGAATGCGCTGCTGGGAGAAGACCGCGTGATTGCCTTTGACCAGCCAGGCACGACTCGCGACTCGATTGAAATCGCGCTCGAAAAGAACGGCAAGCACTATACGATTATTGACACTGCGGGCGTACGCAAGCGCGGCAAGGTTTTTGAAGCAGTTGAAAAATTCTCCGTGATCAAAACCATGCAAGCGATTGAAGACGCCAACGTGGCTATTTTGGTGGTGGATGCCCAAGAGGGCATTACCGAGCAGGATGCACACGTTGCGGCCTATATTGTCGATGCCGGACGTGCTCTGGTCGTCGCCATTAACAAATGGGATGGCTTGCAGGATGATGAGCGCGAATGGATCAAACGCGAAATCGACCGCAAACTGCAATTCCTCGACTTTGCCAAATTCCACTATATCTCGGCGCTGCGTAAAAAAGGCCTGAATGAGTTACTGGACTCAGTTGATGTTGCCTTTAAGGCGGCCATGGCCAAGTTAGCCACGCCACAACTGACGCGCGTGCTTGGCGAGGCCACCACCCAGCATCAACCACCCATCAGCCGTGGTATTCGCCCCAAACTGCGCTATGCACACCAGGGTGGCAGCAACCCGCCAATTGTGGTGGTACACGGTAACCACATTGATGGCGTCAAAGCGAGCTATACGCGTTTTCTCGAAGGGGTGTTCCGAAAAGCCTTTCAATTGGTAGGCACACCGCTGCGCGTGCAATACCATCAGGGTGAAAACCCGTTTGATAAGGAAGAAGAGCGCAAAAAAGGCGAAGGCCTGGTCACCATGCGTAGACGTAAAAATGAAATGCGCGCCAAGCTGAAAGCGCGCAACGAGCAAAATAAAACAAAAAAATAATTGCTTGGGCGCTCAGGATGGGCTTTTGCTTTATTCCATCCTGCGCAGTCAAGCTTACACGCACAGGCAGCGCGCCTCTTGAGTGCTCAACTTGAAATCAGACTTATTTCAAGCTGATTTCATAGGTTTGCCAGCCTGTATGCCTTGCCAGCTTATCATCGAAGACACGTGCCAGCTGGTTATCCTCAGCAGTCACCCAACGGATCACCGACCATCCCTGCAGTTGTCCAATCTGCACCACTGCCTTGATCAAAGCGGTGCCAACACCCTGCCCTCTGGCCGCGGATGCTACAAACAAATCATCGAGATAACCGCCCATGCTCGCCGCCACAGGTCTGACACCAAAGGTCTGACAAAAGCACGATAATGTGCAAATCCAATCAGGCGCCCCTGCGCATCCACTGCCACCAAAGCAAATATGGCGGGAGACGGCTGGTGTAACCACTGCCAGACCTGTTCCCGCATGGCGACTGACTGATTCACAGCATAAAACCTGGCGTAGTCAGCATACAAGGCTGACCACTCGGCATGATCTTCACCAGCGATTGGACGAATATGGAAACGGGATGGTTGTGTCATGAGAGTCCTTCAGTCATACGGCAAACAAAAAAAGGGACCTTGCGGTCCCTTTGTATCCCTTTCAAAGGTTATCGCAAGGTGGGCAGCAGATTTTTTGCGCTCACGCCCAGCTCTTGTGCCATGCTGGCCCCCAACTTCTTGGCAAAGCGATCCACAACCGTCTCCTGGTAGGTGAAATCAACGATCTCAGCCTGCTTGATCACTTCACGGGCGACGTATTCTGCGCTGCCTTGCGCATCCGCAAGACCCAGCTTGATACTTTCTTCGCCGTTCCAGAACAGGCCACTAAAGGTATCTGCATCTTCCTTGAGGCGGCTACCGCGGCCTTCACGCACTACGGTGATAAATTGCTGGTGGATTTGATTGAGCATGCTTTGCGCAAACGCCTGCTGCTTTGGATTGACCGGTGAGAATGGATCCAGCATGCCTTTGTTTTCGCCAGCGGTCATCAAACGGCGCTCTACCCCCACCTTTTTCATGGCTTCAGTAAAACCGTAGCCATCCATCAGCACGCCGATGGAGCCAACGATACTGGCTTTATCGACAAATATTTTGTCCGCTGCGACGGCAATGTAATAGCCACCCGAAGCGCAGATATCCTCAACCACAGCGTAAACGGGAATTTCCGGGTGCAATTTGCGCTGACGGTGGATTTCATCATTGATGATGCCTGCTTGTACCGGACTGCCACCTGGACTGTTGATACGCAAGATAATACCCTTGGTGCCCTTGTTGTCGTAAGCATCATTGAGGCTGCTGATCACCGCATCGGCATTGACTTGGCCACCGGCCTCAATCACGCCGGAAATGTCGATCAGGGCGGTGTGGGCAATAGAGGTGCTTTTGCTTTGCCCGACCCAGCCCAACAACATCATGAGCAGGAAGAACAGATAAATAAACGTCAGCGACTTGAACAACACAGACCAGCGTCTGGCTGTTTTTTGCTCCTGCAATCCGGCCAGTGCAATTTTTTCTACCGTGCGCAAAGCCCAATCCTGCGAGGCAGGGCTCGGTTGTGTGTCTGAGGATGGCGTATGGTTTTCTTGCATCATTCAACTTTCGTCTATTAATTTTTAGCTATTCTAGCAATATTTGTGTGCTCGCCGTTGGCTATTTAAGCAATGAGGCAGAGGCTGTCACACGGACGAATCCTCATCACTAAAACTGATCGAGATGGACCGTGATCATGCCATCTGCTTCAGTAACAGGGATGGATGACAGGCGCTTGCCCTGGCATGGCCCCACCACACAATAGCCGGTTTCTGGCGCGTACATGGCTCCATGCGTCGCACAGATCAACCACTCTTGTGTCATGTTAAAAAATTTACCATGCTCCCAGTCCAGCTCCACCGGCACATGCGCACAGCGATTAACATACGCATAGGGCTTGCCCTCAAAGCGGACAACAAAGCCGGTCGCATGCGGGCCGAGCGCCGGGATGTCAAAGCGTAACCCATCGCCTTTTTCAGGCAAGGCGGCACTGTCAAAAGTGACGGCGTTCAGGCTCATGTCTGCTCCAATAACCAGGCGCTTAATGTTGCCACATCATGAAACAAGTAATCCGGGGAATACTGCTGTAAATGCTCAGCTGTTTGCGACCCATAACTGACCGCAGCCGTGATCACCCCTGCGTTTTTGCCCATTTGCATATCATATTGTGAGTCGCCTATCATCAAGGTACGCTCTGGCATCACCACCAGTTCGTCCATGAGCGCATCCAGCATTTGCGGATGCGGTTTGGAAAAACACTCATCCACGGTTTTGGTGGCATTAAAGCACCTGGCCAGGCCCGATTGTTGCAAAGCGGTATTTAAGCCACGCCGCCCTTTGCCTGTCGCGACCGCCTGCTTGCAACCTTTGCGGTCGATGGCAATAATCGTTTCGGCGATGCCTTCAAACAATACAATATTGTTTTCATTGTTGTAATAGTTACGGTTGTAATTGGCGACCAGGGCATGCGCCTGAAACTCTGGAATATCACCAAACAGTACTTCTATGGATTCGCGCAGTCCCAGGCCGATGATGCTGCGCGCACGTGCTTCGGTCAGGCCGGGTAGGCCTGCCTGTTCTGCGGCCTTGATCAGCGCCTGAGAAATCAAACCGGTAGAATCTGCAATGGTGCCATCCCAATCCCAGACAATTAAATCAAACTGTTTCACTAAATCAGACTTCTTCACTCAGCAAACTTTCTTTAAAACTCAACATTGATGCGGCCAGAACACACGACCAACTTTATTTTACGGCCTGAAGTTGACGTTGTTGTTGCAAAAAGCTTTCTAATTCTGCCGGCAACGGTGCCACCAAATGCAAGGGCTCTCCCGTCAGCGGATGGGCAATCCGTGTCTCGCTGGAATGCAAAAACATGCGTTTCAAGCCCTGCTTGCTTAATTGCTTGTTCAAGGCAAAGTCACCATATTTATCGTCGCCCAGAATCGGGAAGCCCAAATGAGACAACTGCACCCGCAACTGGTGCGTACGTCCGGTGATTAATTTGGCTTGTAAAAAACTGTACTGTCCCAACACGGATTGCAGGTAAAACCAGGTTTCAGAGATTTGCGTTTCCACCTCAAACTTGCCTTTGGCCGCGTGTCGCTTGGCGGTCAAGCCACTTGCCTTGAGTGACTTTCTGCCGCCCGCTTCGTGATTGAGCAAAGGTTCATCCACGACTTGCACCCTGCGCTCACCACTTTCTGTCACGTATTTCTGCAAATCCAGGGTGACTTTCTTTTTCGCCTCTGTCCACTGCCCCTGCACCAGGATTAAATAGCGTTTATCCATATGATGATGGCGCATGGCTTCGTGCAAGGCAGTCAAGGCCGAGCGTTTTTTGGCAATCATCAATACACCAGAGGTTTCACGGTCCAGACGGTGCACCAACTCGAGAAATTTGGCTTGCGGCCGCTCCAGGCGCAATTGCTCAATCACGCCCAAACTGATGCCACTGCCACCATGCACCGCCATCCCGGCCGGTTTATTCAGCGCCAACATGGCATCATCTTCATAAATCACTTGCTCGGCCAACTTGGCCTTGACCGTTGGAGCGGCTGGCTTGGCTGCGGCTTCCGCAAGGCGAATGGGCGGCACGCGCACTTCATCGCCCAGTTGCAGTCGGTATTCCGCATCAACGCGCTTCTTATTGACGCGGACTTCGCCACTGCGCAAAATCCGGTAAATATGGCTTTTAGGCACGCCTTTGAGCACCTTGGTCAGAAAGTTATCTACCCGCTGTGTTTCAGACGCCTCGTCCACCATCAAGAATGTGACTCGATCACTGGCGGGCCTGGGCTCGGAATCGAGGCTGGAAGCCATTGCGGCCGTCGCGGATGTGGATGATCGTAATTGTGAGCTCATAGTTGCAGGTCGTGCTTTGCTTTATCAGGACTTATGGATATACTGTCGAGATTCTGAATCAATGGTTTTCCGGCAAAAGCGACAACATTGCCATGCCGATTTCGAGATGACAAACTGTTTTCATCTCTGACCTGTGAGCCCTGATATCCGGACTCGCCAGATTTTGGGTCTCGTCAATGCATTCAGAATCAAAAAAATTTTGGTGAATACCGCTCGCCATCAAGTAGCGATAATTAATTAGAAATGTTTTAACGCGAAGCTCACGCAGAATAACCAAAGAAATGAGCTCGGCGTTAGCCAACCCGAATTTTAACGAAATTGCCCTCTGTTTAGGGTTTTATTTTTGCAGTCTATCGCGCTGGACAATACAGGTCACACACTCCTGCCACGCACACACTGCCCCTTGCAGAAACCGAGTCTTCAGCCACATTCAGTGTTGGCTGCACTCAAGTGCATATTGATGCCTGCCTGCTGCGCTGACAATCTTGTAGCGCACCTCGCAAAAGCCATTGCACATCCCCGGTGACATCTTGGTCACTTCGTTAAGTTCTGGTGGTTGTTTACGACCACGGCCCGCCCTGCGCACATCTCTATTCTGTGGCTTCGTCTAGGAGCCCTGCATGAAAAGAATGTTGTTTAACGCAACGCAATCAGAAGAATTGCGCGTTGCGATCGTCGATGGACAAAAACTCATCGATCTGGATATTGAACACGCTGGTAAAGAACAGCGCAAAAGTAATATCTACAAAGGGGTGATCACCCGTATTGAACCGTCTCTCGAAGCCGCATTTGTCGACTACGGCACTGATAGACACGGCTTTTTGCCGTTCAAGGAAATTGCCCGCAGTTACTTCCAAGAAAAACCAGATCAAGGACGCGCCCGTATTCAGGACGTGATCAAAGAAGGTCAGGAAGTCATTGTGCAGGTAGACAAAGACGAGCGCGGCAGCAAAGGCGCTGCGCTGACTACCTTTATCTCGCTGGCTGGCCGTTACCTGGTCTTGATGCCCAACAATCCACGCGGAGGCGGTGTCTCGCGTCGTGTGGAAGGTGAAGATCGCAATGAGTTGCGCGACACCATGGCGCAACTGGAAGTGCCTAACGGCATGAGCATCATTGCCCGCACTGCTGGCATTGGCCGCAATGCAGAAGAGCTGCAATGGGATTTGAATTACCTGACCCAATTGTGGCAAGCGATTGAAGATGCCTCCAATTTCCAGCCTGGCGCTTACTTGATTTACCAGGAAAGCAGCCTGGTGATCCGCGCCATCCGTGACTACTTCAGTGCTGATATCGGTGAGATCCTGATTGATACCGCTGACGTACACGAGCAAGCCTTGCAGTTCATGAACCACGTGATGCCAGGCAATGTCACCCGCGTCAAACTGTATCAGGACGAAATTCCGCTGTTCTCCCGCTTCCAGATCGAACATCAGATCGAATCTGCGTTTGCGCGTGAAGTACGTCTGCCTTCCGGTGGCGCCATCGTAATCGACCACACCGAAGCACTGGTGTCCATCGACGTCAACTCTGGCCGCTCCATCAAAGGCGCAGATATTGAACAAACCGCGTTTAATACCAACCTTGAAGCGGCCGAAGAAGTGGCACGTCAGATGCGTCTGCGTGACCTGGGTGGCCTGGTGGTCATTGACTTTATTGACATGGAAAACCAGCGCAACCAGCGTGATGTCGAGAACGCCCTGCGCGACGCCTTGCATCACGACCGCGCACGCGTGCAAATGGGCAAGATTTCACGCTTTGGCCTGTTGGAAATGTCCCGCCAGCGCCTGCGTCCTAGCCTGGGCGAAACCAACCACATGACCTGTCCTCGTTGTAACGGTACCGGTCATATCCGCGGTATCGAATCCACGGCCCTGCATATTCTGCGCATCACGCAGGAAGAGGCCATGAAGGACAACAGCGCCATCATTCAGGTACAGTTGCCGGTTGAAGCCGCCACCTTCCTGCTCAATGAAAAACGTGCCGACATCCACAAGATTGAACAACGTACCGGCGTGGAAGTGATCCTGATTCCTAACATCCATATGGAAACGCCAAATTACAACATCTTGCGTATCCGCCATGATGATGTGAACGAAGAAACCACGCAAGCCAGCTACAAGATGGTGGACTTGCCAAGCGAGTCTGATTATCAGCATCGCCTGGAACAGGCTGCAGCCCCGGCCAAAGCTGAAGCTCTAGTCAAAGGCATTACGCCTGCGACATCGGCCCCGATTGTAGAAGAGAAACCTGCGCCTGCGCCGGTACAAGTGACTGAGCAGAAAAAGTCATTCTTTGGCGTGATCAAGTCCTGGCTTGGTCTGGACGAAAAAGAAGTGGTGCCCTCAGAACCTGAAAAACCAGCGCGCGAAAGCAAAGAGCATGGCCGTGACCGAAACAAAAACCGTAACCGTCGTGACCGTCAGCGTGACCGCGGCCAAGAGCGTAATGAGCGTCCAGCCAATGAACGTACAGGCAAAGAGCAACAGGAAACGCAGCATGGTAGCAAACCTCGCCAGGAGCGTCCGGCACAGGAAAAACCTGCGCAGAGAGAACGTCAAGAGCGCCAAGCCAATCAAGAAGTCAAAGCAGAGACCAATCAGCCCGCATTGACCGCGCAATCAGGCGACAACAAGCAGGAACGTGGTGAGCGCGGCAACCGCCGTAACCGTCATGGCCGCCGTGATCGCCGTAACCGTGATGAAGCACCTAACCAGAACCTTGTAGAGTCTGAAAACAGTGTGGTGACTGAAACTGCTGCATCCGTCAATCTTGCCGCTGCACCAGTTGTTGCTGACACAGTGCCTACGTTTGCGGTGGCAGAAACAACTGCCACAGTTAGCCCAGCAGAAGTAGTGGCTGCCGCACCAGTAGTGGAGAACCCGGCTGCCGCAGTGGAAGCGCCCGTTGAAGACACCGCCATCCAAAGCGCAGATGACAATCAGACTGAAGCGCCCAAGGCACAAAAACCTGCGCGCAATCGTTCAAGAGCAGGCAAGCCAGCAGGAAAAGCCAAAGCGAAACAGGCTGATCAGGCGGTAGACACCAGCGGGATTGAATTGGTGGAAACCGCTGCAACGTCCTCCTCTGTCGTGACTGAGGTTACAGAAGCCCCAGCGGAAGCGAAAAAGAAACCGGCCCGTAAACGCAAACCGTCCGCGGCAAAAACCACAGAAACCCAAGTAGACAGTGGCATTCAACTGGTAGAAACCAAAGCAGAAGTGGTGAATACAGGTGTTGAAGCCACCCAGAAAACCAAAAAGCCACGTAATGCGGCTAAATGGAAAAAAGACGATGCCAGCACCGGTGAAGATGGACTGGTCATGGTAGAGACGCAGAAGTAATCAAACTGAGTCTGATAAAAAGAGGGCCTGTCAGGCCCTCTTTTTTTATGGCATCAAACGCATTACCAACTGGAGTGCCAACGCACGATACTCCAATAGCCGACTATCGTCAGCAAGATAGAGACCACCACATGCGAGGTGACATAAAGCAACATTCCACCGTAATTTTGCTTTTGTAACAAGCTGAAAGCTTCTGCCGAAAAGGTAGAGAAAGTGGTTAACCCGCCCAAAAAACCAGTTGTCATCAACAAGCGCCACTCCATAGACAGGGTTGGAATCACCTGCAAGATACCCAACGCAATGCCCATTAACAGGCCCCCAATGGCATTGGCGAGAAAAGTGCCGATCGGGATCAGTCCACCTTGATTCAAGCTCAATGACAGGCCCCATCTGATCCATGCACCAACACTGGCACCGAATGCGACTGCTAGCCATGATTTCATTTGAATATCCTTCTAAAACGTGAACAGGCAATGTATCATAAGTTTAAAAACATTCAGCCTCAACCGCCCGTTGATTTAAAGAGATTGCCTTGCGTTTACTATTCGTTACTTCAGAAGTTTTCCCGTTAATCAAAACAGGTGGTTTGGCAGATGTCAGTGGTGCACTCCCCACCGCCCTCGCTAGCAGTGACACAGAGATTCAAATTCTGTTACCGGCTTATCGTGGCATGCTGGCGCAATGTAGTTCGCCCAAACACTTGGGCAGCTTACAGCCCTTCCATGATATCCGCTGCGAGCTCTACAAAACTTTGTTACCAGGCACCAATATCCCCTTGCTGCTCATAGACTGCCCTGCGCTCTATGACCGGGATGGCGGCCCTTACCATCACCCGCTACATGGGGAGTGGGAAGATAACCCGTTGCGGTTTGGGGTGTTGTCAAAAGTGGCAGCCATGCTGGCGATGCCTAACATGCTGCAGGCCTGGCAGCCAGAGATCGTCCATTGCAATGACTGGCAAACTGGATTAACACCCTACTACCTCAAGCAAATGGGCAGTCAGGCCAAGTCCGTGTTCAGCATCCACAACCTGGCCTTCCAAGGCAACTTTCATGCTGACTGGCGCTATCGATTAACCCTCAACCTTGAGGACTATCAGGCAGAAGGCTACGAGTTTTATGGCCAGGTCTCATTCATGAAATCCGGTCTGTTTTACGCCGATGCTTTATCAACCGTCAGCCCAACCTATGCCCGTGAAATTCAAACCGATCAGTTTGGTTTTGGTTTTCAAGGCTTGCTGCAGCATCGTGCGGCAGATTTAACCGGGATTTTGAATGGCATCGATACCGAAATCTGGAATCCCGCACAAGACCCTTATTTGCCAGCACACTACACTGCCAGTGCGTTATCCGGCAAGCAAGCGATCAAGCAAGGCTTGCAGGCAGAATTAGGACTGCGTCAGCAAGCAGATACGCCACTGTTGGGGGTCGTTAGTCGCCTCACCTATCAAAAAGGGCTGGATATGCTGATCGAGATTGCTGACGCATTGCTTGGCAGCGGTTGTCAATTAGCCGTGCTTGGCAGTGGTGAGGCCAGCATGCAACGGCAGTATCTGAGTTTAATGCAACGCTATCCTGGACAAGTGGCCGTGACCATCGGCTATAACGAGCCGCTCTCGCACCGTATCATGGCCGGTACCGATATTTTTGTCATGCCTTCGCGGTTTGAGCCCTGCGGGCTGAATCAGATGTATGGCTTGCGTTATGGCACGATTCCGGTAGTCGCTAATACTGGTGGCCTGGCAGACTCAGTGCATGGCGGCGAAATCAATGCCCAAGGGGTTCCTGGCAAGATGACTGGATGGGTCATGGCTGACAATGACGCATCGACACTTTTGGTCACATTACAAACTGCGATGCAGGTTTATGCCAATTCTGGTCAGTGGCAACAGCTACAACGGCAAGCGATGCAACAGGATGTGAGCTGGGAAACCAGCGCCCAACACTATCAAACACTGTACCAAAACGTGCTTTCAAGCCCAAAAGCCTGATTTTTAAAGCCAGAGAGACAAAAAGGAGAAGTTGGCACGGAAGCTGCTTATTACTAATCAAGCTTCTCCAAAGCTAACTTCTCCTCCCTCAAGACGCCGAATAGGCGTCTTTTTTTTGCCTGAATTCAGACTCAGTCGCTTATTCAGCGGCCGCAGGTGGTGTCATATTCAAAAAGTGTTCGCGGTAATACTTGAGCTCATCAATCGACTCATAAATATCCGCCAGGGCTTCATGACGGCTGGCTTTTTTAAATCCCGCATAAATATCCGGGCGCCAGCGACGTGATAACTCTTTAAACACACTCACATCAAGATTGCGATAATGGAAAAATGACTCCAGGCGTGGCATGTAACGCGCCATAAAGCGCCTGTCCTGACAAATTGAATTGCCACACATCGGCGACTTGCCTGCAGGCACATGCTCTTTCAAGAATGCCAGCATGGCATCTGTTGCGGCTTCTTCATCCAGGGTCGATACCTTGACCTTATCAATCAAGCCACTCCGGCCATGCGTGCCTTTATTCCATGCATCCATGCCATCGAGTACCGCATCAGACTGATGAATGACCAGCACAGGGGACTCTGCAATCACATTTAATTGTGCATCGGTGACGACGGCAGCTAACTCCAGAATGCGGTCCGTGTCAGGCAGTAAACCGCTCATCTCCATATCCAGCCAGATTAAATTGTCCTGATTAGTTGCCAATTGTGTGCCTCTCGTCATGATTTCCATTAAAATGAAACATTATATTCAGTTCAGTGAACAAGGTGGAGTTAAATCCATCAAAATAGCTAACTGAAATCATTCATCATCATTACTGTTATGTCCGGATTATTTACTCAAATTTTTGTCGCTGTGATTGTAATCAGCTTGGCAGTACGTGTCTGGCTGGGCTTGCGCCATATTCGCCATATCCAGCAACATCGTGCACAAGTGCCTCCTGCCTTTAGTCAAACAATCAGCCTGGAGGCACATCAACGCGCTGCAGACTATACGACCGCCAAGGTAAAACTGCGCTTGAGTGAAACTGTCATGGAGTCATTGATTTTGCTGGCACTCACGCTAGGCGGCGTTTTACAACTGCTGGATCAGGCCTGGCAACAATGGCTGCCTGACCATGAAATCATTCGTGGTGCACTGGTCATTTGCTCGGCCATGTTGATCTCGGGTGCAGCGACCCTGCCGTTTGATTACATTCAGACTTTTAAAGTCGATGAGAAATTTGGCTTTAACAAGATGTCACGCAGCATGTTTTTTAGTGACCTGGTTAAACACACCGTTGTTGGCTTAATGCTGGGCGGACCAATCTTGTTTGTCGCGCTCTGGCTTATGCAAGGTGCTGGCGACTTATGGTGGCTCTACCTGTGGCTGATCTGGAGTGCGTTTAACCTGTTTATGCTGGCAGTGTATCCCATCTGGATTGCGCCACTGTTTAACAAATTTACGCCCATGCAGGATCAATCCCTCAAGGCACGCATTGAAGCTTTGCTGCAAAAATGCGGCTTTGCCAGCCAAGGCTTGTTTGTGATGGATGGATCCACCCGCTCTGGCCATGGCAATGCCTACTTCACCGGATTTGGCAAAAACAAACGTGTTGTGTTCTTTGACACCTTGCTGGAAAAGCTTAGTGCCGATGAAATTGAAGCGGTGTTGGCCCATGAGCTTGGCCACTTCAAACACCAACATGTCATTAAACGCATCATCATGATGTTTGGATTAAGCCTGTTAGGATTGGCGTTATTGGGTTACCTGGTCAAACAGGAATGGTTTTTTACAGGACTGGGGATTTCGGCACCGAGTAACCACATGGCTTTGCTGCTGTTCGTGCTGGTCTCGCCCGTCTTCATGTTTATTCTGCGTCCAGTCATGGCGGCCTACTCCCGAACCAATGAGTTTGAAGCCGACCACTACGCGGCACAACAATCCAGACCACAGTTTCTGATTGATGCACTGGTTAAGCTGTATCGTGACAATGCGTCTACGCTGACCCCGGATCCACTCCACTCTGCATTCTATGACTCGCATCCACCGGCGAGCCTGCGGATTGCCAAGTTACAAACGTACGCATGAAAGCGCTCCTGCTGATCAGTTGGTGTTTATTGCTCGCCAGCCATGATGCAAACGCAACTGAAGCCCAGCTGCAAGCAGGAAAAAAACTGGTCGACACCCATTGTATCAGTTGTCATGCCAGCAGCTATGGCGGCGATGGTAGCGGCATTTATACACGTGACTACCGCAAGGTGCGCTCTTTCAATGGTTTAAAAGCTCAAGTCACCAACTGTAATACCATGCTCAACCTTAAATGGTTCGATGATGAAGAGCAGCAAGTGGTACAGTACTTGAATCACACCTACTATCATTTCTAGCATGTCGCATCCAGGCCTGATTGTCGCTGCCTACGGCAAGCGCTATAACGTAGAATTGCCCGATGGGCGAATTCTTAGTTGTGTCACGCGTGGCAAAAAAGTCGATAATGCGGCAGGTGACCGCGTCACAGTGACCCTCACTGCCAACAATGAAGGCGTCATTGAGAAAACCGCAGAACGGACCACCCTGCTCTATCGCAGCAATGCTTATAAAAGCAAAGTGCTGGCAGCCAATGTCACCCAGATATTGATTGTGCTGGCAACGCAGCCCAGCTTTTATGAAGACCTGCTCAACCGCTGCCTGGTCGCTGCAGAGGCCGCAGGCATTCGTGCTGTCATTCTCCTCAACAAATGTGACTTGCCTAACCCGCAAGCCCTACACAAGCTGGAGCAATATGCAGCGCTTGGCTACCTCACTTTGCAACTCAATGCGCGGCAATCGGTAGAGGCGCTCAAACCGTTGCTGGCAGGTCATACCAGTGTGCTGGTAGGACAATCCGGCATGGGTAAATCCACAATTATCAATAGCCTACTCCCTGAAGCACGCAGCAAAACACAGGAAATCAGTACCACACTGGATAGTGGCAAACACACCACGACAGCCACCCATCTCTATCATCTTGATCAGGACAGTGCCATTATTGACTCACCAGGCCTGCAGGAGTTTGGGCTGTATCATATCAATGAGACCGAGCTTGAATATGCATTTGTCGAGTTCAGGCCTTTTATTGGTCACTGCAAATTCAATAATTGCACGCATACGCACGAACCAGACTGCGCGATTCTAAAGGCTGTCCAAGCAGGCAGCATTCCCCGCGAACGCTTACAAATATTCCAGCAAATCCGTAGCGAAAATAGCGTGCAAGTCTACGGTTAACCTCCGTTATCTTCTACACTCCTCAGCGTTAGATACAAAAAAACACCCTGCCGAAGCAGGGTGTTTAGTCTTTTAACCGACCAATGACTTGATCGGTCATAAGCTGAGTTGATTACAGTGCGAATACGTTCAATGCACCGCCGCCAGGCGCAGCGTTGTACTTGGTCAACTCTTTGTAACCACCAGCAGCACCCAGTGCGTCTGTGTCAGTCGTCATGCCCAAGTTCATCGCAACACCAGCCCAACCACCGATACCAGACAAGATACCCACGTATTGCTTGCCTTTGTTACCGTAAGTGAAAGCGTTACCAATTGCACCGGAACCGACTTGGAATTTCCACAGTTCTTTACCGGTTTTCGCATCAACCGCCTTGAACCAACGATCCAATGTACCGTAGAACACGATGTCTGAAGCTGTAGTCAGAGCACCACTCCAAGCAGAGAACTTCTCTTTGTTGTACCAAACTTTTTTGTTGGTCATTGGGTCATAAGCACCGAAACCACCCATCACGCCGTCTGGACCAGCAAACATGGTCAGTGTCGCACCAACCCATGGTTGACCAGCAACGTATTTGGACTCAACGGGCTCGTATGTCATACATACGTGGTTCAGTGGAGAGTACATCAAACCGGTTTTTGGTGAGTAGGCTGCTGGCTGTTGGTCTTTAGTTCCCAAAGCTGCTGGGCAGATACCCTTAGCATTATAGTCCTGGTGTGTTGAGTAACGGCCATCTTTGCTTGGCACACCTGTTTTCAGGTCTACATCATTTGCCCAGTTAACGAATGGGTGTACTTTTTCAGCGGCAATTAAAGTACCGGTCAGTGCGTTCCAGGTGTAAGCAAAACCGTTACGGTCATGGTGCCATGCGTATGTTTTGCCACCTTTGTCAAACAGGATCACTTCGTTCACACCGTCGTAGTCCCACTCATCGTGTGGTGTCATTTGCATTGCCCATTTAGCAACACCAGTATCCAGATCACGTGCAGTCACAGTCATAGACCATTTGTTGTCGCCTGGACGTACATCTGGGTTCCAAACTGATGGGTTACCCGCACCGTAGTAAACCAAGTTTGTACGTGCATCATATGGCCACCAGCCCCATACGGAACCACCACCATGTTGCCAGCCGTCTTTAATCGCTTGTGGTTTCAACCAGGTACGAGTACCCAACTCTTTTTCGCCACCTTTGATTTGGTCAGCTGACAAGCGCTTGAAAGAACCACCTTCTTTGTTACCACCATTCACGTCTTGATAAACAGACAGTGCGTTGTAAAGCGGATTGTCTTTGTTAGTGTTAGCGTCGTGCAGTGTTTCAGCATCAGGACCTGTAGAGTAGGCTTTCCATGCCAGAGAACCGTCTTTCAGGTTGTATGCAGCGATAAAGCAACGTACGCCGAACTCAGCACCTGAGCAACCGGTCAGTACTTTGTCTTTGATCACATGTGGTGCGTTGGTGTTAGTTGCACCGACTTTTGGATCAGTGTTTTTAACGTCCCAAACTTTAGCACCGGTTTTTGCATCCAAAGCAACCAGCATGCCGTCGTTTTGTTGCAAGAAGATTTTACCGTCACCAAAACCCAGACCACGCGTCACGTTGTCACAGCACAATACTGCTTGTACGCTTGGGTCTTGTTTAGGAAAATAGGTCCAAACGATTTTCTGATTGTCGTTCAGGTCAAGTGCGTATACGTTGTTTGGGAAAGCAGTCACGATATACATCATGTTGCCAACAACGACTGGAGAGCCTTCGTGACCACGGTTTACACCAGTCGCGAATGTCCACGCCATTTTCAGGTTTTTAACGTTGCCCTTGTTGATTTGTGCCAAAGCGCTGTAGCCTTGGTTATTATGTTGACCACGTGGATGTGCCCAGTTGTTGGGATCTTTCATCGCAGCTTCTTGATCAGCAGCAGCGAATGCGAGCATTGGCATGGCAAGCGCAACGCTGGCAGCAATACCAAAAGCAGTTTTGATTTTCATGATAGTTATATCTCCGAGATAATCACAAGGTAGCAATTGTTAACATCAATTGCGCGGTGCTTAAGTTGCCACTGGCACTAGGATTTCCAGAGCTGAAACATCCTGTAACGGATATATGTCACTTTATTAAGCGCTTGTAACTGTAATATAAATAACCGCCCATGACAGCCAGCCAGTTTAAGGTTTTATTCATGGGCCAGAGCGGGAATTTTTCCGAAAACTTTATTGAATTGCTTTTTTTTTTGTATCATCTGGTAACGGAAGGCCATGTCCTAGTGTGCCCTTCAGGTAAGCGTGCCCAATGTGATGTGCAGGCACCCTTTTCTTGAACATAAGGCAAACGCAGACGTGCTGAGACCCTGGTATTACTCACTGGTATTAGATAAAGACTCCCCTTCCTCCATACATCAGCAACTCATAGATCACTTCAGGTCTATGATAGAAGCAGGTGACTGGTTAGGCGGTAGTCCCTTGCCCAGCTCACGCGATATTGCGCAACGCCTTGGGATCAACCGAAAAACGGTTTCACGCGTGTACGAAGAGCTTTCTGCACAAGGACTGATCTACACTCAACCCAAGCGCGGCACTTTTGTGGCCGAGACCACCAAGCGTGCCAGCTCAGCAGACAAAGTGATGGCGGGCCAGAGCCAGCCATCTCCCGCACCACTCACCGAAACCAGCAACATAGAAAGCCTGATCCAAAAAAGTAGTATTCATCATCTGCGCCGGGCAGCATTGCATCTGCACAAATTGCGGCAAGCAGATTACGATGTCACGGGCTTGCATCATCTCAAGCATTTGCTGGCAAATTTGCTAGCACATGAACGGCGCTATCTGGTGCCGCCGGAACATATTGCCTGTGGCGCGCGGCATGGCCTGCAACAGGCGATCCTCTGCAATCTGGATGCAGCCCATGGTTATGTATTAATTGATGCCGAAGTCGGGACCGGGTTGGAGCGCGCGTTGAAAAAGCACGGTATTCCAGTCATGAAACTGCCTGAAATGGCATGTAACCAGACTCAGCAGTTTATTGATCAGGTTGAAAAATACTGCATCAATTTTCCGGTATCCGCAGTGTGGTGTGATAGCAGCAAGATTGTGTCACCAGACCACCTGGAAGCCGAACACACCCTGATTGCACAAAAATTGTCCGATTATGGCCTGCTGCTCATTGATGACCAGCGTAGCCGCCTCCCCCTGGGCCTTGAGCATCAACCGCCACTAGCAGCAAAGTACGCACGCAGCCTGCTACTCGGCAGCCTGTATGGTACCTTTTGCGAGATGTTCAACATTTGCTATGTGGCGAGCAATCTAGGATTCACAGACAAGTTCTTGAATGAAATGGATGCCCATTCACAATCTCCGCTGCTCTTGAATATGCTGGCGCAAAGTGACCTGATTAAACGCGGTGAGTATAAAAAACTGGTGACCACAATACATCGCACCATGGCTTAAACAAAAACGCACACTAAGCAATCAGCCACGCACCAAATTGGTTGAAAGGAACCAAACAAAGGCGAAAATCGGCTATTAATAACCACCAAATTTTCGGGAAAAAATCCTATTTACTTTAAAAATAGATTTTTAAAACATTGAGTTAAATTGAATTTATAGAGTTGGCATGAGAAATGCTAAGTTCAAGCCGGGAGTGAGCTATCACTAGGACCGATACCAGCAGACTGCATATCCGCCGGTATCGGGGTAGACACTCCCAAACTTGCATATTGATCTTAGTCAGAATAAAAAAGGCAACGCAATTGCGCTGCCTTTTTTATTCTGCCTTTGAGACTGGATCTGCCTCACGGAGAGACAGACACAACCCAATTACTCTTGACCGATTTGGTACACTTCGTAGCTGGTTTCCACAATCTTACCGGTTGTCGCATCAACTTCAACTTTGACTTCTTCGTTGTCTGCTTCGAGGATATCAAATTCGTAAGAGGCTTTGCCATCTGGTTCAAGCTCATACTCCACTTCAACCACTTTACCGGCATGCGCCGCCAGAGCTGTGGCTTTGGCATCGGCTTCTGAAACTTTAGCCAAGGCTTTAAATTTCTCGTCATCCGCGGTCACTTCTTGCTCTACTTCTGTGACTTTACCTGTTTTGGCGCTACACTCGATATCCCAAGCAGTGCCGTCTTTGGACTGCACATCAAACTCGTATACCAATTGCTTGCGCTCAGATTTGGCTTCGACTTTTACAATTTTGCCATCATGCACAGACAAGGCCGCTTTTACGCACTTACCCAGGCTGTCGTAGGCTTTTGGTTTGATAGTTTCATGGTCAGCGAATGCTGGCGCTGACAATACACCGCATACAGCGGCAATGATGAATGACGCTTTGATTTGCATAATGATCTCCTAAGATTAAGTCATGAACTCATCGTGCAAGACTGCGCTAGGGACGCATCTTGACACATTCACAACGATGCAAAGGATATCAAAAACAAACAGGGGTTTTGCAAATATTACACCTTATTAACAAAATGGTTTAAATCAACCATTTCACGCCCTTCACCAGCCTCTTTAGACCGCAACTGGCGCCTTGATAGCAGGATAAGGATCGTAGTTTTCCAGTGTGAAATCTTCAAACTTAAAGGCAAAAATATCGTTAACTGCCGGGTTAATGCGCATGTTAGGCAAGGCACGTGGTGTGCGTGCAAGCTGCTCTTTGACTTGCTCCATATGGTTGCTGTAGATGTGGGCATCGCCTAGCGTATGCACAAAATCCCCCAGCTGCAAATCACACACCTGCGCGACCATCATGGTCAACAAAGCATATGAGGCAATGTTAAACGGCACGCCTAGAAAAATATCCGCACTTCGCTGATAGAGCTGGCAGGACAGTTTGCCATCTGCCACATAAAACTGGAAAAAAGCATGGCATGGCGGCAACTTCATCCGCTCAACATCGGCCACATTCCAGGCTGACACAATTAAACGACGAGAGTCAGGGGTCTTTTTGATCTGCTCTATAACCTGCGAAATCTGGTCAATATGACTGCCATCCGGCTTGGGCCAATTGCGCCATTGATAACCATACACAGGCCCAAGATTGCCTTGTTCGTCTGCCCACTCATCCCAAATGGTAACGCCGTGTTCCTTGAGGTAGGCAATATTGGTACTGCCTCGCAAAAACCAGAGGAGCTCATGAATAATCGACTTCAGGTGTACCTTTTTGGTCGTTAATAATGGAAAACCTTCTGCCAGGTTAAAGCGCATCTGATAGCCAAACACCGAGATCGTGCCTGTACCGGTGCGGTCAGTTTTGACATGACCATGCGCAAGTACGTGGTTCAGTAAATCATGATACTGTTGCATAGACAGGCTCCCGCTAATTTAGGTATTGGCGACGATAAATGCTTTAATCGCATCGACACTGACGTCCATGACAGTCGAGGTTTGCGGCAAGTCTTCCAGGCCTTGCAGGCTGGCTGGCCGCTCTGGTTTTTCTCCTAGAGCTTCCACGATGGCGTCTTCAAACTTGGCCGGCAGTGCCGTTTCCAATACTAGCATGGGCACATTTGGCTTACGGTGTTCCAGAGCGACTTTCAAGCCATCGGCAGTATGCGTATCAATAGTCACGCCATATTTTTCTTTGGTAGTGCGTATGACTTGCATCCGGTTGGCATGGTTACTATGGCCTGAAACAAACCCAAAGTCAGCCACTTTCTCAAAATAACCATCTGCATTCAGGTCAAACTTGCCCCCATGATCCACAGCGGTCCACAGCTCGCGTACCCTTGCGCTGTCTTGCCCCATCAAGTCATAGACAAAGCGCTCAAAGTTGGAGGCTTTGCTGATATCCATGGACGGGCTGGAGGTATGATAAGTCTTGGCTGAACCACGCGGCGCATAAACGCCGGTATTGAAAAATTCGTCCAGCACATCATTTTCGTTGGTAGCAACGATCAATTGATCAATAGGTAAGCCCATCATGCGCGCAATATGCCCTGCACAGACATTGCCGAAGTTGCCACTTGGCACGGTGAAGCTGACCTTCTGGCTGTTGTTTGTGGTCACAGCCAAATAGCCTTTGAAGTAATACACAATTTGGGCTGCAATGCGCCCCCAGTTAATGGAATTGACTGCGCCGATTTTGTATTGCGCCTTGAATGCATGATCATTTGAGACGGCTTTGACCATATCCTGTGCATCATCAAATACCCCTTTAACCGCAATATTGAAGATGTTTTTATCTTGCAGGCTGAACATCTGCGCCGTCTGGAAGCGGCTCATTTTCTGGTAAGGCGATAGCATGAAGACACGTACGCCTTTTTTGCCACGCATGGCATATTCGGCCGCTGAGCCTGTATCACCGGACGTTGCGCCCAAAATATTGGTGGTCTGGCCAGTTTTTTCCAGCACGTATTCAAACAGGTTGCCCAGCAGCTGCATCGCCATGTCTTTAAACGCCAGCGTTGGCCCATTTGAGAGACTCAACAGGTAGAGATTATCCTCGAGCTTGAGTGTAGGTGTAATGTCCTCGGCATTTTGGCCAGCACGCGCATATTGATAGACTTCAGCCCGGTAGGTTTTATCAATAATGGCTTTGAGATCTGCGTGTGGAATATCACTGTCATCAACCAAGCGTGACAAAACCGCAAACGCCAGCTCACGGTAACTCATGCCACGCATGGCATTGAGGTCAGCATCGCTGAATTGCGGATACTGCTCAGGCAGATACAAGCCGCCGTCTGGCGCCAGGCCACCCAGCAAAATCTCACTAAAACTCAAAGCAGGCGATTGCCCGCGGGTACTGATATATTTCATTGTATGACACTCACTGAATTTGGCCGGGTCAACATTAGACTGACTTAGCGCGACAAGGATTCGACACGGATTTTTGTCACTTTACCAGTCAAGGCGGGCAAGGCCTCGATACGGGCGATCGCGGTATCCATGGTTTTTTCCTGGGTGGTATGGGTCAGAATGACGATATCCGCTTCTGACTCCCCATCTGCCGGCTCTTTCTGCAGCATGGCATCAATCGAAATTTGCAGATCAGCCAGAATCTTGGTCAAATCGGCCATGACACCGGGTTTATCCGATGCACGCAAACGCAAGTAGTAATCAGAATACACTTCTGCAATCGGCAACACGGGCAAAGCTTGCTGCTGATCTAACTGGTAGCCCAAATAGGCCACGCGTTGTTCGGCCTGCGTGCCCTGCAAGCGAGCGATATCGACTAAATCAGCCACCACAGCACTCGCGGTAGGCTCAGCGCCCGCACCGGCGCCGTAGTACAAGGTAGGCCCAACGGCATCGCCTTTCACCACAACGGCATTCATGGCGCCATCGACATTGGCAATCAGGCGTTTTTCCGGGATCAAAGTCGGATGCACACGCAACTCGACGCCCTCACTGGTTTTCTTGCTGATGCCCAGCAATTTAACGCGGTAGCCCAACTCTGCCGCATAGCTAATATCTTGAATGCTGAGTTGAGTGATGCCCTCAGTGTAAGCTTGTTCAAACTGCATGGGCATGCCAAACGCAATACTGGCCATGATGGTCAGCTTGTGTGCGGCATCAATGCCTTCGACGTCAAACGTCGGATCAGCCTCGGCATATCCCAGACGCTGCGCTTCTTTGAGCACATCTGCGAAGGCGAGGCCTTTGTCACGCATTTCGCTCAGGATAAAGTTGGTGGTGCCGTTGATAATGCCAGCCACCCATTCGATTTTGTTGGCACTCAAGCCTTCACGTAAAGCCTTGATGATGGGGATACCACCTGCGACCGCCGCCTCAAATGCTACGATCACGCCTTTATCAGACGCAGCTTTAAAAATTTCGTTACCATGCACGGCCAGCAAGGCCTTGTTGGCCGTGACCACGTGCTTGCCATTGGCAATGGCTTGTAGCACCAACTCCTTGGCAATGGTGTAGCCGCCGATCAACTCGACAACCACATCAATCTCCGGGTTATTGACCACGGCAAAGGCGTCGTCAGTCAAGGCAACCTGCCCATTCGTGACCTGTTTGGCGAGCTCCAGGTTGCGGTCAGCCACTTGCACAATACGGATATTGCCCCCAATCCGGCGTGCGATTTCCGCCTGGTTACGGGTGAGCACGGTGTAAGTACCACCGCCTACTGTGCCTATGCCCAACAATCCAACTTTTAATTCTTTCATACTTAATACTCACCATTGATGGCATGCCCACTGGCACACCTTTTATTTTGAATGTTTCTTTCGATACCCATCGAGGTAACGCCCTATACGTGTCATGGCCTCGGTCAGGTCATCCACATTAGGCAGGAAGACTACACGGAAGTGGTCTGGCGACTTCCAGTTAAAACCGGTCCCCTGTACCAACAGCACTTTTTCTTCGAGCAGCAAGTCCAGAATAAATTGCTGGTCATCCGCAATCGGATACATGTTGGCATCCAGCTTGGGGAACAAATACATGGCGGCCTGAGGTTTGACACAGGTCACCCCTGGCATCGCG